>CAZBCN010000001.1:0-197359 GCA_964490285.1 uncultured Gemmatimonas sp.
GCGCTTCGCGCCGAGTCAAGCCTAACGCTCCACTGGGCCACAGTCGGCCGACCCTCTTGAAGCTCAGTCAGTAGGCGGTCGAGATACTGGCGTTCCAAAGCTCGATCGGCCTGACCCTCACGCCAATTCTCAGCTGCAAGGGCAACCGCGACACCAAGAAGCACCACGAGGAACTCGGCAAATCCGCGTTTCAGCCAGTTCACAGGTCGATCCAAGGGGATCAGCTGCGGGTGAGGGTTGGAGTCGTTCTAACGTCTTGGGTTTCTGCTGCACGAGCAACGTGGTGAGGCGCAAGCCGAACCGCGCGCGCCACACGAGCTGACCGAAGTGTCAGCAGCAAACCCGGGTTAGGGCGCACCCCGGTCGCCATCACATTACGTTTGGGTGTCGGCCAGGTGAACCACGGTCTCCAAGGTGAGCAATGGGAAGGCCCCGCAATCGTGGACACGAACTGGAACGGCGTTGCGATGAGGTTCTGCACTACGTCTGGGATCCGATCGGCGTCTCGGACGAACCGCGTGCACGAGACGAATACAGTAGCTACGTACCGAACCTTTGCGGCCTGCTGCGACGTGGGGGCACCGAGGCTGAAATAGGCAGATACCTCGATTCGGCGGTGGGAGACGCCATGGGGCTTAAGCCCGACGCAGAAAGGTCTATGAAGGTGGCCGCCCTGTTGATCCGCTGGCGGGACCGGTTGGACGAAGGACCGATAACCGAGACAGACTTTTGGCAACGACTTGAGTTCAGGCTGTGCCGCGAGATGGCGGGCAACCGAGAGTGGGCTGCGCTGGGATTGTGGTGCGACGGCATTCGGCCCGACACGATCGGACTCAACTCGACGCCGCAGATCATCGAAGGGAAGGCATGGGTCGGAATTGGGCCCAAGCACCAGGAGGAGTGGTCCTTCGGCATGGTTTTGCCAACCCGCGTGGAGCATAGGTCTCAAATCGACTGGGATGCACTTCTGCCGCCCGATGACGTCACGGGCTGGATGTCAGTCGATCGTGAGAGGAGGCGCTTGGAGCTCGAGCCGGGCCTCGCGATCCGCGACGAAGCCTAGTCTCTATCAGTCGGCACCAGCTGGCTTGCGGTGCGCCCTAACGTCTTTGGGGTTGAGCTGCGCGAGCAACATGCTGCCGCTGGGCCGCGAGGTGCAAGCCGAGCGGCCCAGCAGCCTATATGCCTACCGCGACAGCTCCAACCCCGGGTTAGGCAGCCTCCGACAAGCTAACTTCCCCACAGCGCCTCTCGGACGAACACGTTAGAAACGAGGTCGTCAAAGGTACCATAGAACGCTCGGCGACCGAACTCACTGAAAGACGCCAGCGCCAGACGGTGATCGTCACCTTCTAGCTCGCGCAGCATAGGATGCGGAGCCGGCAGATTGTATAGGTGACTCTTGACCAAGTAGTCCACGACTTGGATGGACCGAGCGGGGTGCTCAGAGATGCGCTCCGCGCGAGAGAGCTGGACGATTTCCCACGTGCCGGGGCTCCACGAGACGTCGGCGGCGTAGATGGGCTCGCCCGTCCAACTTCGGAGAAACCACAAACGGTCTGCATGCATGTACAGGTCCCACTTCTCCTCCATTTGAGCGGCTCTGAAGGCGGCCCCGATTGGCTTCGAGCCACCGCTGAACGGGTAGCGGAGACCCGACGGAGCGTCCACGCAGTCGATTAGGCGAAGGTCGTCGAGGCCCTTCGGCGCGGCGGTTCTGAGTTCGACGAATCGCGCGGCGACGTCTGGGTTGCCCGTAGTTGAGACGAGCGTTTGGGTGACTGGTCGGCAGTCCAGAACAGGCACCCCCAGCGGCGACTCCTCCGAGGCAAGCCACCGAACGGTTGTCGCCTCTGGGACGCCTCGACGTGTCATCGAGCCTCAGTATCCAGGCTGCCTAACGAATTTGCGTTTGACCTGCGCGAGCAAGATTGGTGACCCGCGTCGCGAGGTGCAAGCCGAGCGTCGCGGACCCGTGAGCTGACCGAAGCGTCTGGTCCAAACGCTGGTTATACAGCGTGCGGAGCGAAGAAAAGATACGAGGCAAGCGCGTTGCGATGCCGAGCGAGCTGGACTGAGCCACACGCGCCACGCGTGAATCAGCGCGAGCCGATGAAGTAAGCCTGAACCCGCCCGCGTCCCCGGGAACTGTGCAGAAGGTCGCCGCACAGGCGACCACAGTTTCGGACGACCGTCACGCTTTGGAGTCGAGGGGTCGACCTCAGTTCCCGGGGGGACGGGTCCGATGCGGACGAGGTGCCCTGCTCGGCGAGCGCTGATGTAACGCTGTATAACTCATCTTTGAACTGCGAACGTTGTTCATTCGGCAGCCGGGATAGGCTGCCCTGGTCGCAGGTTAGGTGGATGCAGCGTGGCCTGGCAAGTCACGCACCACGCCGCCCCCCACCCCCATCCCGGCGGGATTGGGCTGCGGCCGCTGCAGGTTAGTCGGTCGGCTCGGGTGGGGCGGGGGCCCGGGGGCGACTGCGCGCGGGGGGTGCAAAGAGCTGGTTCGGGTGGCCGAGGACCTCGAGGCCCTCGTTCTCCTGGGCGTCGAAGTCGTTGAGCCGGTCGAGGGGACTTCGAATGTGCAATCCGGTCTGCTCCACGACATGCAGGTAGATCATGGTGGTGCGCACGTCGCGGTGACCCATGACATGCTGAAGGGTGCGGATGTCGCATCCGCCGCGAAGCGCCTCGGTGGCGAACGAGTGGCGGAAGGTATGGCAGCTGACGCGCTTGGCGATCCCGGACCGCTTCGCAGCCGCCTTCACTTCCCGTTGTACGGCGGAAGCGTGCAGGTGCCACCGGCCGGTTCGACCGGTGGCGGGGTCGGAGCTGATGGCTCTGGAGGGAAACACGAACTGCCAGCCGAGCTCGAACCCGGCGTGAGGGTCCTTCCTGTGGAGGGCCGACGGCAGCGCGGCCCACCCGTGACCATCCGAGCGATCGCGTGCATGGACCTCGGCCACCCTGCTCACTTGGGTCCGTAGGGGTCCTACGATTCGATGAGCCAGCGGCGCATATCGGTCCTTCTGCCCCTTGCCGTCGCGTAGCAGCACCTGGCGCAGCTCGAAGTCCAGGTCCTTCACTCGGAGCTTCAGGCACTCCTCGATGCGTAGGCCGCCGGCGTAGAGCAGACTCACCACGAGTGCGTACTTTCCCCGAAGTTCCCCGAGGACGGTGAGCACCTCTCGATGCGAGAGAACGCTGGGGAGACGCCGCGGTCCCCGCGCATGAGGGATGTCTAGCTCGACGGCGTCATCGAGAATTTTTCGCAGCAGGAACCCGAGTGCGGATGCAGCCTGATTGCGTGTCTTGGCGGCTAGCCTGTCCTTCGCGGCGAGCTCTACGAGGAATGCCCTTGCGCTGGCGGAGGGCTCGGTCTCGGGCATGGCCTGGGACTCCCGGAAGGCTAGGAAGCGGCGCGCCCACCACAGATACGCGCGCTCGGTCTTCGCGGAGTATCCGGCTGTTCTCAGGAACGTTCTCAACTCGTCGAGTACCGCGTCACCTCTTCGAGGCGGGTGTTGGGCAGTCGCGGCCGGTGCGGCAAGCTCCTTTGGGGCGGTACGGCCCTTTGAGGCGGTCCGGTCCTCGGGGGCGGTCGCGGGACGGCCCGTGACCTCCGTGCCAAAGGATCGCTCGACTCCGGCTCCGGACGACCCGCGACCGAGGACGAGCCGGGCCCCGAACGAGCTCTGCAGTGCGGCGACGGTCGCGGGCGTATCCGGAAGCTCCCACGCGGCGCTCTCGGGGTTCCAGCGGCGGCCGGGGATGGCTTTGATACTCGCCAGGTCATCCTCGGAGAAGCGTCTGAGCCGTACGTGGATCCGGCCGCTCTGACGAACGGCCTCAACCAGGCCAGGCTGAGCACAATACGCTCTGCCCGGTCGCCTGGTTGGCCCTACGTG
Organism: uncultured Gemmatimonas sp.; assembly: GCA_964490285.1. Taxonomy (GTDB): domain Bacteria; phylum Gemmatimonadota; class Gemmatimonadetes; order Longimicrobiales; family Gaopeijiaceae; genus UBA2982. The sequence continues at coordinate 3,915 of CAZBCN010000001.1, forward strand.
CCTCTCTTCCGTGAAACCTCCCGCGCGTCCGCCCCCGCACTGCGCGAGAGCTCACCGCAAACTGGGGGCCGGGGCCGGGCCGACGGGATGGCGCAATGGGCCTCTACTCCTCCCCGCTCACGGTCACCTTCTTCATGACGACGTCCTGGGTGGGTCGGTCGCCCCTCGCGGTCTCGAGCTTGCCGATGGCCTTCACCACATCCATGCCCACGATGACCTTCCCGAAGATGGCGTGCTTGCCGTCGAGCCAGGGGGTCGCGGCGAGTGTGATGAAGAACTGCGAGCCGCCGCTGTTGGGGCCGGCGTTGGCCATGGAGAAGATGCCGGGGTGGGTGTGCGCCAGGCCGGGCGCGAACTCGTCCTTGATGGTGTATCCGGGGCCACCCCTGCCGGTGCCGGTCGGGTCACCGCCCTGGATCATGAATCCTTCGATGACGCGGTGGAAGATCACGCCGTCGTAGAAGCCCTTCTTGGCGAGCTCGATGAAGTTGCCCGCGGTCTTGGGCGCCTTGTCCACGAACATCTCCGCCTGGATGGTGCCGTGGTTGGTCTCGATGGTGACGGTCGGGTTGGCCATGGCTTCTCCGTTGCGTGGAAGGGACGGGCCAGAACCTCGGCAGAACGGGTGAGGTCGGGCAATGGGTGCTCCTCAGGGCTCGCGCCGGTCGAGCACGGCGGACCGATGGCACGACGGGCACACGAGCCACACGCGGTCCCGCACGTACGACACGTCCTCGCGGGGCGGCACGGGCCGCTCGTCGAGCCTCGCTCCGCACGCGGGGCAGGCGGGGTGCCGCCCGGCGCGCACGGATTCGCCGAGGAACGCCAGCTGGTCGCGGGTGAAGGTGCCGGGGGTCTGCATGGTCAGGATCCACGCTCATTTGAAGATTGCCGGGTCGCGCGGGGTGTCTTAAGGTAGGCGCGCCGGCAACTTCGAATCAGGATGCACAGAGGCGGGTGGCCAAAGACGCGATCGAACTGGAGGGGACGGTTTCCGAAGTCCTCCCGAACGCAACGTTCCGGGTCATGCTCGAGAACAACCACGAAGTCCTCGCCTATCTGTCCGGCAAGATGCGACAGAACTACATCCGCGTTCTGGAAGGTGATCGCGTGAAAGTGGAGATGTCGCCCTACGACCTGACCCGCGGTCGGGTCACGTATCGCTACAAATAACAAGTAGACGGGCGCCGACCGTGGCCCGAAGTGAAACTTCGGGCAACCTCCTCCGTAGGGCTGTCAGAACGAACCACCGCGTGTCTCGGAGGATATCATGAGGTACCTGGCTCCCGTCGGCGTCGCTGCGATCTCGGGCGTGATTCTTTGGAAGTTGCTCGCGACGATCGTCCTGCCGCTCCTGGGGATCCTCTTCGGCCTCTTCCTGACCGTGATGAAGCTCGCTCTGATCGCCGCGGTCGTCTTCTTCATCTACTCGATGATTCGGAAGCGGCGCGACGAAGCGAGCGCCTGAAGCTCGTCGGCTTAGTCGCCAAGACGAGCATGGCTACCCCCTCCCGGGGGTGGTCGACCCCTCGGGAATCCAAGAAACAAGCGGGTTTTTGGCCATTTGTTTCCCTTGACGCTCCCCACAGCGGGGCTTACCGTACCTCAACACGTCGCCCCCTGTCGTGCCCGGATCACTCACCCCGCTTCACTGAGGAGCTGCACATGAACAAGTCCGATCTCGTGGACGCCCTCGCCGGCAAGGCCGGCATGACGAAGGCCGATGCGTCGCGAGCCGTGGATGCGCTGTTCTCACCCGACGGTGGTGTCATCGCGGGTGCGCTGAAGGGTGGCAAGAGAGTGCAGATCACCGGGTTCGGGACCTTCGAGGCCAAGCAGCGCAAGGCGCGCGTAGGCCGTAATCCCCGCACGGGCCAGGCGATTCAGATCCGCGCGACGAAGACGCCCGGGTTCCGCGCCGGCAAGGGCCTGAAGGACGCGATTCAGTAGTCCTTTCGAGCTCCTGCAGCAGACTTCTTCCTGGGGCCGTGTCGCTCTACGCGACACGGCCCCGGTCGTTTCCGGGCGCTATCGAGGCCTGGGAGCCCGCGCCGGCTTCCCCCCCTTGCGGGGTCGGTCGAAGTCGGCCCGGACGGAGCGGCCCTTGATGGTCGTGCCGTTGAGCGCCTTGATCACCTTGCGCGCCACGGAGTCGTGGACCTCGACGACGGTGTGGCTCTCCTTGATGTCGATCTTGCCGACCTGGTGTCCGGCGACGCCAGCCTCGCCGGTGATGGCGCCGACGAGGTCACCGGGCCGCAGGCCGTCGCGCTCGCCGACGCTGAGGAAGAGCTTCGCCCACGCCGGCGCGTCACCCGACTCGGCGACTTCCGCCGGGGCGGATCGCGCGACGGGCGCGGCAGGCGCTGAGGGCTTTTCGCGCAGTAGCGCGACCGCCGCCGCGGCGACCTCGGCGGGATCGAAGCGCTCGAAGAGCGGCTCGAGCATGGGTAGGTATGCTGCGCCGTCCTCGGTCTCGAGGGCGCGCTCGAGCGTCGCACGAAGCTGGGCGATGGAGCTCGGCTCGCGGCCGACGGCCGGCGGGAAGGGAATCGCCTCGTAGCCGGTGCGCCGCGCGAGGCTCCTCAGGTGGGAGACCTCCCTGGGCATCACCAGCACGACGCCCTCGGCGCTGATCGCGTGTCTGCGATCGAGCGTGTCTTGGTCGGCAGGCACGTCGAAGCTCACGACCTTCACACCCTCGACGCCCTGCGCAGCGGACCGAGCAGGAAGCGCCTCCACGCCGAGCCATACGGGGACGTCGGCGTCGCCCGGCGCGCCGGCGACGAAACCGTGGAGCGTCAGGTAGTCGCCGAGATCGGCGGCCCGGTCGTCGCTCCGACAGAAGAAGAGCACGTGACGTGCGCCCGTGCCGAGCAGCTCATTCGCCACCGCGAGCGCCGCGGCTTCGCGCGGCTCGGTCGTGACGCGGAAGCGCACGCGACCGCGCGCGGGTACGTCGCCCAGCTCGGTCGCGGGAAGCGTGATCGCGCGCTTGCAGTGGCGCTCGATGAAGTCGGTCACGGCCGGGGTCACCGGGAACGCGCTCACGACGCGCTGCGCCTCGGGCGGGATGTAGTCGATCACTCGCTCGACGTCGGCGAGCGCGCCGATCCGCTCGAGCACCTGCGCCTGATCGACCACGAGCGACTGCACGCCGGAGAGGTCGAGATCGCCGGCTGCCACCTGGGCGAGGACGTCCGCCGGCGTGCCGAGCACCACCTGCGCCCGCCCTGGCAGCAGCCATGGCGTGCCGAGCGCGGCCACGGCGTGCCCGCTCATCGACGCGATCCGGGCGACCGACTCCGCCAACTGATCCGCGATGTCGGCATCCGCGGTGAGTCCGAGTATCTGCGGCTTGGTTGCGCTCGCGTCCGTGCGCTCGAGGAGCGGCACCGCCCACGCGACGAGGAGACCGCTTCCCGGTCCCGCGGCGAGCACGAGGTTGTTGCCCCGACGAAGCACGGGGATGGTGACTTCCTGGAGCGGCGTGGGCCGCTCGATGCCTTCCGCCGCGAGCGCCTCGACCAGCTCGGCCGGGACGTCGATCTCTTCGAAGGAGTCCACGACTAGTTGGGCTCCCCGGAGCCGGGGCCGCCGACGTCGCCGGGCTCGTAGGGGAGCCCGCTGAGGAAGCGCTGGATCTCGTAGTCGATGCGCGACGTGCGCAGCCGATCGGTCTTGGCGACCACGTTCGTGTATGGGCCGTGCCGGTGGGCGGTCAGCTTCAGCATTCCCTCGGCGCCGTCGAACGTGGCGTCGTGCGACGACCCGCCCTTGCGGGTCAGGCCCACGATCTCCGGCAGCACGCGCTCGGCTTGCTCGATCACCTCGTGGGGCGAGAGTGCGGTCCTTCTCTGGTATCCAGCCATGCGGTGCCCTGGGCAGTCAGCCCTGTCGTGTGCCAAGTGTGAGAAAAAGCGGTGCGGGACCCGGCGCCTGCCGCGCGCCGCCCGGTTACAGGCGCAGTAAGGTGCCGAGGTCCTCGCGGTTGTGGAAGCCCCGGACCAGCCGGCCCGCGATCTCGATCGTGGGGACGTCGTCGACTCCCGCGGCCACGGCGGCCACCCGGGCCGCGACCACCTCTTCCTGGTGGCGGTCGACCCCCAGCACGGTTCGGGCCTCCGAGGCATCGAGCCCCACCGACGCGGCGATCTGGACGAGACGGTCGATCCGGCCGATGTCCTCGCCGCGCCCGAAGTACGCCGCGAAGATCGCGCGGCGCACCTCGTCTCCCTTGCCTTGCTCCCGGGCGTGCAGGTGCAGCTCGTGCGCCTTGCGCGTCCAAGGCACCCACGTCGGCGGCTCGAGCACGACGCCGGTGAGGCGCGCGGGGCGCCGAGACGCCTCGAAGCGGGCCGCCCAGAATGGATCGTCGATCGAGCCGAGCGGCTCGGGCGGAGGCACGAGCTCGAAGCCGGCCCACTCGACGAGTCTCGGGGTCTCGAGGTCGAGCAGGTACGAGAGCGGGTCGACGAAGTCGAACCAGATGCGAGCGAGGGGTTGGGGCATGGACGACCAACCTACCATATTCGGGGCCCTACCGACCCGTGGAGAGAGAGCGCGATGCAGTACAGTGACAACGTCCGCCAGCTGAGGCCCTCCGCCACCATGGCCGTGAGCGCGCTCGCGAAGCGCCTGGCGAGCGAGGGCCGCGACATCCTCGACCTGAGCGCGGGCGAGCCCGACTTCGACACGCCCGTCTTCGTGCGCGAAGCGGCGATCCGCGGGATCGAGACGGGACAGACGCGGTACACGGCGCCGGCCGGCACCCCGGCGCTACGCAAGGCGATCGCGGCACGGCTCACGGCGCGCGCGGGGCGCGACATGCATTGGGAGGGCGTGGTCGTCACGTCAGGCGCGAAGCAGGCGCTCTTCAACGCGATCTTCACGCTCTTCGGCCCCGGCGACGAGGTGCTCATCCCGGCTCCGTACTGGACCACGTATCCGGATCTCGTCACGATCGCGCGCGCCGAGCCCGTCATCGTCATGGGCGACGAGGAGAAGGGCTTCAAGATCACGCCCGGCGCACTCGACCGTGCGGCGACCGCCCGCACGCGCGGCCTCGTGCTGAACAGTCCGTGCAACCCGACGGGCGCAGTCTATTCGCTCGCCGAGATGCAGGCGCTCGCGGAGTGGGCGCGCGACCGGGGCGTGTGGTTGATCAGCGACGAGATCTACCGCGCCATCTACTACGGGGCGGAGGGGGACCATGCCCCGGGGCTGCTCGAGCTCCCGACCTCGAGCCTCGGGCCGTTCGTGCTCGTCGACGGTGCGTCCAAGGCCTTCGCGATGACGGGGTGGCGGATCGGCTTCACCTGGGCGGACCCAGAGGTATCGAAGAAGTTCGCCGCGCTGCAGAGCCAGATCACGTCGAACCCCACCACGCCCGCTCAAGCGGCCGCGCTCGAGGCTTACACGAACGTGGCCGCGGCGGACGAGTCGATCGCCGACATGCGCCGAGCCTTCCGCCGCCGCCGCGACCTCGTCACTTCGCGCATGCGCGAGCTACTTCCCCGCGTGCCGTTCGTGAGCCCGGAGGGCGCATTCTACCTCTACTTCCGCGTGGACGCCTTCTTTGGCGCGGACGTGAAGGACGCTACGGCATGGTGCTCGCGGCTGCTCGAGGACCAGGGCGTGGCGCTCGTGCCGGGCGCGGCGTTCGGCGACGATCGCTGGGTGCGCATGAGCTACGCGGCCTCCGACAAGGTGCTCGAGGACGCGCTCGCGCGCATCGCCGCGAACGTGCGGGCGCATTCGGCGACTTAGGACACTTTCACTTCAACCGACGAGGACCCCATGGTACTGACGAAGCCCGAGCTCATCGCTTCTTTGCAGAACGAAGCGCGCATCCTGCTCCATCTGGCGGGCAAGGTCGAGCCGCGCATGCTCGACTACCGTCCGACCCCCAAGCAGCGCAGCACGCTGGAGCTCCTCCGGTACCTGTCGATGATGGGGCCGGTGATGGCGCGGGCGGCCAAGGCCGGCGGCTTCGATCCGACGGACTGGGCGGACTCCGAGAAGGCCGCCGAGGGACGGGACTTCGCCCAGACGGTTGCCGCCATCGGCACGCATCACGACCTCTACGCCAAGGTGCTCGGCAGCATCTCGGACGCGGATTTCCGCAAAGAGATCGAGATGTTCGGTTTCAAGAACTCGACGGGCGCTTTCCTGGTCAACACCGTGCTCTGCGGGTACGCCGCGTATCGCACGCAGATCTTCGTCTACCTGAAGGCGTGCGGGCGTACGGAGCTGAACACGATGAACCTGTGGGCGGGCATGGACGCGCCCATGGGGGCGTAGCGCTAAGCGCGGAGCTCGGCGATGGCGCCTCGGGCGGCGCGTTCGGCGCCCGCCACGTACGAGGCGCCGAACAGGTTCACGTGCACGAGTAGGTAATAGAGCTGGTACAGGTCGCGACGGTACGCGGCATACGCGCGGGTGATCCCGTGCGCGTGCTCGTACGCATCGTAGGACGAGCGGTCGAACCCGCCGAACAGCTCGCTCATCGCGAGGTCGACCTCGCCGTGCCCGGCGTACACGGCGGGGTCGATGAGCACGGGCTCGCCGCCCGCGCCGACGAGCCAGTTGCCGCCCCAGAGGTCGCCGTGCACGAGCTCGGGACGCGAGACGTCGGCGAGCGCCTGGGGGGCGAGCTCGAGCACCCTGTCGAACGCGGCGTCCTTCAGATAGCCTGCCCGGCGCGCGCGCTCGAGCTGCGGCGCGATGCGACGGTCGCGCCAGAAGTCCCCCCAGCTGGGGGACGGCGCGTTCGCCTGCGGCAACGAGCCGATCCAGTTGTCGCGTCGCCAGCCGAACGTGGACTCGGTGCCCGCGGCGTGCAGCGCCGCGAGGCCGCGTCCGAGCCGCTCGCCCGTGTCGGGTGCGGCACGCTCGGTGGGCACGTACTCCAGGAGGAGCCAGGCCGCGCCGCCCGCCTCTCCGCCCCACGCGAGGGGTTCGGGGGCACGCACCGTCTTCGTCGCGCGGATCGCCGCGAGGCCCTCCGCCTCTGCCGCGAACATCTCGGCGGGCACGGCATCGTTCCACTTGAGGAAGAGCGCCCGGCCCGAGTCCGTGTCGATGCGCGTGCCCCGGTGGATGCACCCGCCGCCCACCGGACGCTCTCGCACGACGCGCGTCCCGAGGCCCCGCTCGGCGAGCGCGCGGCTCACGTCCCCGGCGACGCGATCCGGGAGCGTCACGGCCGGTCGGTCGGCTCGCCGGTCAACTCGACGAGCAGCGCGGAGCACGACCGGTGCACCATCTCGTACACGAGGTCGAAACCGCTCGGGCCCCCGTAGTACGGGTCGGGCACGTCGTCTCCGTCGCGGACGGGATCGTGCTCGCGCAGGAGCCGGACCCGGGCCCTCGCGCTCCGCCGCGACATGCGCTCGAGGTCGCGCAGGTTCTCCCGGTCCATCGCCAGCACGTGGTCGAAGAGGTCGAGGTCAGCCGGAGTGACCTGGCGTGCCCGGCTCGGCAGCGCGACGCCGTGCTTCTTCGCGACCGCGATAGCCCTGGGGTCGGGCCGTTCGCCCGCGTGCCAGTCGCCGGTTCCGGCGGAGTCGACCTCGAAACGGTGGGCGAGCCCGGCTTCGCGCACGAGGTGGAGGAACACCCCCTCGGCGAGCGGCGACCGACAGATGTTGCCCAGGCACACGAAGAGCACGCGCGTGGGCTCGGGGGCGGAGCTGGTGGCGTTCATGGGGCGGGCAAGTTGTCCGCCTACATGTCGGGCGGGCAAGCCGGTTACCTTTTCCGTCCTGCTCCACCCGACTCGAGATCGACGAACGCCTTGAACCCAGCCGAATTTTCCGATCTGCGCATATCGCCCGAGCGGCTCGCGGCCATAGAAGCGCTCGGCTGGAAGATCCCGACGCCGATCCAGTCCCAGGCGATTCCGGCGGGGCTTTCGGGCCAGGACGTCGTCGGCATCGCCCAGACCGGGACGGGCAAGACCGCGGCCTTCATGATCCCCGCGCTGGAGCGCATCGTGGCCGGGAAGGGGACCCAGGTGGTCGTGCTCTGCCCGACGCGCGAGCTGGCCCAGCAGGTCGCCGAGGACACCGAGGCGCTCGCGAAGGGGACGAGCGTTCGCGCCCAGGCCATCTTCGGCGGCGTGAGCTACAAGGCGCAGATCGACGCGTTGGCTCGCGGCGACGAGGTGATCGTGGCGACGCCGGGCCGTCTCATCGATCACCTGCAGTCGAAGCGCGGAGACCTGTCGAACGTCTTCTACTTGGTGCTCGACGAGGCCGACCGCATGCTGGACATGGGCTTCCGTCCGCAGATCGAGCAGGTGCTCAAGTCGCTTCCGCGCACCCGTCAGACGATGCTTTTCAGCGCCACGATGCCGAACGGCGTGCACGACCTCGCGCTGCGTATCACCCGGGACGCGATCTGGATCGAGGCCGCCCCGCCCGGCACGACGGCGTCGGGCATCGAGGAGTTCTTCTACTCGGTGAAGCCGGAGAAGAAGCCCGACCTGCTGTTCGAACTGGTGAGCCGTCCGGGGTGGGATCAGGTGCTCGTATTCACACGCACGAAAGCCGCGGCGGACGTGCTCGAAGGGAGGCTCCAGCGCGAGGGCATCCCGACGGACGCGCTCCATTCCGATCGCCAGATGAAGGATCGCGCCCGGGCGCTCGAGCGCTTCTCGACCGGTAAGGTCCGCGTGCTGGTCGCGACCGACCTGGCGCAGCGCGGACTCGACGTCGAGGGGATCAGCCACGTCGTGAACTACGACGTGCCGCCCGACCCCGAGGACTACGTGCACCGCATCGGCCGCACCGGCCGAGCAGGAGCCACAGGAACCGCGGTGACGTTCGTCACGGCGGCGGACCTCGGCGCGATGAAGACGCTGGAGCACCGTCTCGGCCGCACGGTCGAGCGCGTGCACTTGCCGGAGTTCGATTACTCCGGCACGCCCCAGACGGAGCGGAGCTCCGCGGGGTCGCGCGGTCGGCGGTCGCGAGCGCCGCGCGGCATGGGCGCTCGCTCGACGGCCGATTTGACGCCCGAGGAGCTCGCCGAGCTGCTCGATCAGGGATCCTGACCACGTACCGAGGAATACGGGATGATCTTCCGTCGCTACGGCAACGCATATCACAGCGTGGAGCTGAACTTCGACTCCAAGGCACTCAACGAGATCGGCTTCCGTCGTGACCGCGTCGACTCGATCGCGGTCGAGGACTTCGAGTCCTATGCGCAGGTGGCGAAGCACGAGCTCGTCGCCGAAGCCGAGGGCTCCGTCCAGGACGAGACCGAGCAGGTCCTGCTCGATCGTCTGAAGGAAAAGCTCCTCGGCCTCGACCGGGGGCTCGGCCCCGGGGAGCTGCTCGTCGTGGAGAACGAGCAGGGGAACGACTGGCCGAAGACGAGGCAGCAGACGAGCAACGTGATCGTCCAGGGCGAGAACCGCCTCTACTTCAAGTACTCGGTGGCGCCCGCCATGCGCGTCGCCGTGTGGCGCCGCCCGAGCTGATCCCCTCGGTCGTGTAGGGTTTTTCCCTACTCGACGACCCGGAAAGTACCCGACGGCCCGGGGTCTCGGGCCGGCCTAGACTTGGTCCAGAATTCAGGGCCGAGTCGGGAGCAGCTGCCGGCCAGGCCCGTGGGTTCCGCCGGCGGTTCAGGGCAGGGGCTTCCGGCGGGCCCAAGAATGTGAAGCGTCCTGTTGGCGGGAGGGTCACAGGCGCTTCCTCATGGACCCGGTGAGGCTTCGGCTTCGCCGGGTTCTTGCGTTGGGGCCTTGGCGGGTGCGCCCCGGCGGCTCCAACTTCCGGAGTATTTCCGACCAGGAGCCGAGCCGTGTCCGTACGCAACGTGAATGCCTTCCCCGCCGAGCCCGTGTCCGCCGGACGGGCAACCACGCGCCAGGTGCTCATAGGCCCGGACGTGGGCCCCAACTTCGCCCTGCGGCGCTTCATCATGGAGCCGGGTGGTGGCATGCCCCTGCACACGAACGAGGTCGAGCACGAACAGTACGTGCTCCGGGGGAGTGCGCGCGTCCAGATCGGCGACGAGACGCATCACGTGAAGGCCGGCGACGTCGTCTTCATTCCCGGCGGCGTGCCGCATAGCTACGACGCCGACCAGGGGGGCGAGCCGTTCGAGTTCCTCTGCATCGTGCCGAACCGGCCTGACCAGGTGCGGCTCGTCGACTGCTAGCGTCTCCCTAGTACGTCATCGCGTACATGATGGTGTTCAGGAAAAGCTTCGACGCGTACGTGGAGTACTCGAGCGGATACCACGGGTCTTCAGCCCATTCGAGTGCGTCGCCGAGGTCCGTGTTGCCGTAGATGGCGATCATGATGCGGCCTTCGTCATCGAAGACGCCCTTCACGATCGGATCGTAGCCGTCGCGCTGCGAGGTCGGGTAGCCGCGAATCCCTCCGCCGTAGCCCGGGACCTGTATGATCGGGCCCTCGATGGTGTAGTGCGCCCGGAAGAGCACGTGGTCGAGCGGAATGTCGACGATGGGCCGATCCGGCAGCACCCGAGTGACTTGGTCCTGGACGTTGAACCACTCCTGGGTGCCCCAGAAGTCATCGAGCATCAGGAGGCCGCCGGCCGCGAGGAATGATCGGAGCCCCTCGACCTCGGCTTCCGACAGCTGCGCGTTGCGACCCCACTCGAGCGAGTACACGAAGGGGAATCGCCTCAGGTCCGGATCCGCGAGCGAGATGGGCTGGCCCCACTCGCAGGCGTCGAGGTTGGAGAGTCGCCTCGCGACGATCATCATGTGGCGGTCCGCGCTCGGATAGTCGATCGACCAGCCCGGGCCCCCGTCGCCGAGCGAGTTGCCGCCGAACCCGAACATCCCGAAGCGTCCGCCCTCGGAGTACATCGCGCGCGCGAAGTAGAACTCGTGATGAGACCCGGCGGCTCGCAGCGGGGCCTTGAGATAGCCCTCGCTCCTCAGATCGAAGTCGGAGACGCGCAACGGACCTTGCGCGCATCCGGCGAGGCTCCCCGCGGCGATCGATGCCGAGACGGCCTCATCCATAGGCACCTCGCGCGCGATGCTCGCTCCGCCCACGAGCAGCACCCCGATGAGTCCGAGGCCGTTTGCGGCGACGCGCGCGTGGATGATCGTCACGGAGCTACGCGAGCTCGACGCCCCCGCCCGCGGCTTCGGCCGCGAGCAGCGCCCGGTCGGCCGCCTCGAGCAGCTCGGACGAATCGCGCATGCGCCGGTCGTAAGCCGCGATCCCGAACGCTGCAGATCCCGCCGTCACCTCGCCGAGGGCGATCTCGAGTCGGTCGGCGGCGATCCTCGCGCCTTGGAGGTTGGTCCCGAGAAGGAGGACCACGTAGCGACCGCTCCCCACGTGCGCGACGAGGTCGGAGTCGCGCGTGGTGGCCCGTACCTTCTGTCCGACCGTCTTCAGCCGCTCCTTGGGGATTCCGTCGGGCCCGCCGACGGAGACCAGCAGGACGGTGAACGAGAGGCCGCGATCGCCTGCGGCGAACAGGTAGGAGTACACCAACTCGAAGTGCAGGCCGTTTGCGAGTCCCGTCTGCTCATCGGTGAGCGCGGGGTGGCCAATTGCATGTTCTCTGCCCTGCGCGTGCTGCCTAGCCAGCATGTCTGCTCCGTAGCTCGCGGCGCGGGGGGGCGCACCCAAATCTCGGGTGCGCCCCGCGTTTCTGCCACCTCCGCGACGGCGAAGCCCCGCCTAGTCGGGCAGCGTCAGCGCGACGAGCTCCGCCGAGCCACCCTCCACCGATACCGACATCACGACGTACTGCTTCCCTTCGTGCATGAACGTCATGGGCTTGCCCACGGTGGTACCGGGCAGGTCGAGGCGCGCGATCCGATTACCGGTAGCCTTGTCGAGAATCCAGAGGTTCGGGGTTCCGTTCATGCCCTCGCCCGCGAAGAGAAGCGAGCGCGTCGCCAGAAGGCTCGCCCGTGACTGGACGCCCGTGGTGGGAATCAGCGACGGGTCGATCTGCAGTCGCTCGGCCACGTAGGGAGGCGTGTCGCCGTTCGGCACCATCCACGCGTGCTCGCCGGTCTTGAGGTCGATCGCGGTGATGCGTCCCCACGGGGGCCGCACGATCGAGACGCCCGGAGCGAGCTGCCCGCGACCACCGCCCGCGATGTAGCGCATGTCCGACGCCTCGCCGCCCTCGACCAGCGAGAGGTACGACAGGGCCGAGACCGACGGCACGAAGAGCATTCCGGTCTCGGCGTCGATCGCCCCACCCTCCCAGTTCGCTCCACCCGTCGAGGCGGGCAGCGTGATCGTGCCGCGCGTGCCGTCGGGGGACGCCGCGAGCGACGGCGGCGTGTAGAGAGGTCCCCAGCGGTAGGCGCTCGCGATCTCCTTGGCGCGCTCGAAGATCTCGGGCGTGTAGTTCGCCAGGTCAGCCTCGCTGAAGCCCTGCCGCTCGAACGGGGCCGGCTTGGTCGGAAACGGCTGCGTCGGCGAGGTCCACTCGCCGGGCACGTCCGACGCGGGAACGGGCCGCTCCTCGATCGGCCAGACCGGCTCGCCGGTGACGCGGTCGAGCACGAAGACGAAGCCCTGCTTGGTGATCTGCGCCACGATGCGACGCGGCCGTCCGTCGATGGTCACGTTCGCCAGGATCGGCGCCGTCGGCAGGTCCCAGTCCCAGATGTCGTGGTGGATGGTCTGGTAGTGCCAGACGCGCTCACCGGTGCGCGCGTTCAGCACGATGAGGCTCGTCGAGAAGAGATTGTTGCCCGGACGGTGGCCGCCGTAGTAGTCGCCCGTGGCGGCCTCGCCGGGCAGGTACACGTATCCGAGCTCCGCATCCCAGGAGATCTGCGCCCAGACCGCGGCATTGCCCGTGTAGGCGTTCGAGTCCTCGAGCCACGTGTCGCTGCCGAACTCGCCCGGCTCCGGAATCGTGTGGAACGTCCAGAGTAGACGGCCCGTGCGCGCATCGAAGCCGCGGACGTCACCGGGTGTGTTGGTCATCGACGGTGGGCGCATGCCGACGTGGTGGGCCGAGCCCACCACGATGACGTCGCCGATCACCGCGGGCGGCGAGCTCGCGCCGATCGTGCCGACGAGCGAGATGCCCGGGCGGGTACGGTGGTTCTCGTTCAGGTCGAGGACGCCGTTGTTGCCGAAGCCGGGCACCGGGACGCCCGTCTGCGCGTCGAGAGCCGCGAGGTTGTAGCCGGGCGTGATCACCAGGATGCGGTCGTCGCCGCGGCCGTCGCTCCAGTACGCGACGCCCCGGCCGGGGTTCAGGCGCGGCGCATCCTCGATGCGGTCGCCCTCGTCCATGCGCCACATCCAGAGCGTCTCGCCGCTCGACGGGTCGATCGCCACGACCGAGCGGCGGATGCCGGCCGTCGCGTACAGGATCCCGTCGATGTACAACGGGGTCGTCTGGCTCTGGGTGCGCGGGTTCGGTCCGAAATTCTGCGCGCTCCAACGCCACGCGATCTCGAGGTTCGCCGCGTTGCTCGCGTCGATCTGGTCGAGGGTGGAGAAGTGCGTGTGGCCGGGATCGCCACCGTAGACTCGCCACTCGTTTCCGGCCCCCTGCTGCGCCGCGGCATGGACCGGCGAGACCAGGGCGGCGGCCAGAAGGAGAAGGGTGGCCGGGCAAACGCTCGAGAAACGCACCATCGTGCAACTCCATCCTCTAGGGGAATCGACAGCGGCAACAACCTGCTCGGCGGCCCTGTCTGCCGCCACCCGAGGTCGTGTTGCCGCCCTCAGGGACCTCCGACTACCGTGGATTGCTGAGGCATGCTACAGAATCCAACCACTCACCGTTCCGGGGTTCCTCGGCGCGGGCTCGTTTGGGCGGCGGCGCTCGCCGCCGCTTTCGCCGTGGCATTTGCCCTCGGGCCGAGGCCGGGCGTCGAGGACGCGTGGACCGAGCCCGCCCCGGGACCGGACCTGGATGCGTGGCTCGCGGGCCTCGAGGCGGGCGTGCCCGACCTCCGCGCCGGCGAGGCCAAGGGCGTGGTGTGGGCCGACCCGACCGCCCGTGTGCGGACGCCGTTCGCGGTCGTGTACCTGCACGGGTTCTCGGCCGATCGGCACGAGATCGAGCCTCTGGTGAGCGAACTCGCGCGCGACCTCGGCGCGAACGCCTACTTCGCGCGCCTCGCGGGCCACGGCCAGGACGGGGATGCATTGGCGGAGGCGAGCGTGGAGGACTGGATGGCCGATGCCGCCGAAGCGCTCGCGATGGGCGAGCGGCTCGGCGACCGCGTCGTGCTGGTGGGCACGTCGACGGGCGCGACGCTGGCGCTCTGGGTCGCCGCGCGGCCGGAGGCGGCCGGCCGGACCGCGGCGCTCGTGCTCGTCTCCCCGAACCTGGGGCTACGCGACCGCTCGTCCCGGTTGCTCCTCTGGCCCTGGGGCGGACTGATTGCGCGCGCCGTCGTCGGGGCGGAGCGCTGCTTCGAAGCGGAGAACGAGGCGCAGGCGCTCCATTGGACGACCTGCTACCCGACGCGTGCGCTCCTACCCATGGCGGCGCTCGTCGCCCACGTGCGCTCGCTCGATCTTGGCCGCGTGCGCGTGCCCACGGTGGTGGTGTACTCGCGCCAGGACGCCGTCGTGGATCCCGCGGAGACCGAGCGCGTGCTCGCGGGGCTCGGTGGAGGCGCGCCGACTTACGTTCTCGTCGAGGACTCGGGCGATCCGGCGCATCATGTGATCGCGGGGGCGATCATGTCGCCGCGCACCACCGACCGTGTGCGGGAGCGGATCCGCGAGTTCGTCGTGGGCGTGACGGCGCCCTAGCTGGCTCGCGTGGTGGAGCGCGCCAGGTCCGGGAGCCTCCCGAACCAGGGCCGGGCGCTCTCGAGCTGAGAGGCGAGGCGGAGCAGGGTCGCCTCGTCCCCGAAACGGCCCACGAAGTGCACGCCGATCGGAAGTTGGTCGGCGTTCCAGTGGAGCGGCACGGACATCGCGGGCTGTCCCGTTGCGTTGTAGATCGGCGTCCAGGGAATCCACTCGAACGCTTCCCCGGCCATCTGATCGAGCACGCCGGCCGCCGCGATGAGACGCCCGGAGCCGAGCATGCCGAGCGCGCGGAGCACGGTCGTTTCGGCCGCCGTGGGTGCCAGCTCCCCGATGCGCGGCGGGGGCGCCGCGAGCGTGGGGGTGAGCAGGAGGTCGTAGTCGGAGAAGAACGCGCCTATCTTGCGCCCGGCGCGCTCCATCGTGCGGAGCGCGAGCGCGTACTTCGCGGCCGAAACGCTCTTTCCGAGCAGCGCCATCGCCCAGGTGACGGGCTCCAGCTCCTTGCGGCGCGGTCGTCGGCCCAGCAGGTCGGCGGCGTCGGCCAGGTCCGCCGCCAGCTCGGCCGCCACGGCGAGCACGAAGCTCCGCGCGAACGCCGGTCCGTCGATCGAGGGGCGCGCCTCCACCAGGTGGTGGCCGAGGTCCGAGAGGAGCCCGACCGCGTCCTCGACCGCGGTGACGCAGTCGGGGTGGACGCCGGAGCCCAGCGTCGGCTCGGTGGTCCAGGCGATCCGGAGGATCTCCGGGTCCTCGCCGACCTCCGCCGAGAAGAGACGTCGCGGCGACGCGATCTCCCACGGCGCGCCGGCGTCGGGGCCGTGCGTCGCGTCCAGCATCGCCGCGCTGTCCCGCACCGACCGGGTCAGCACGTGCTCGACGGTCGCGCCCCGCCAGAGCAGTCCGACGTCCGGGCCGGTCGGCGTGCGCGCCCGCGTGGGCTTGAGGCCGAAGAGGCCACAGCACGATGCGGGAATGCGGATCGATCCACCCCCGTCACCCCCGCCGGCCATCGGGACCATTCCGCTCGCCACCGCGGCGGCCGAGCCCCCGCTCGAGCCCCCCGGTGTCCGGTCCGTGGCCCACGGGTTCCGACACGGGCCCCACAGCTCGGACTCGGTGAACGGGGTCAGCCCCCACTCCGGCACATTCGTCTTCCCGACCACGGTGACGCCGGTGGCTCGCACGCGCCGCACGAGCTCGGAGTCGTGGTCGACCACGTGGTGGGCGAGGAGCCGGCTGCCGGCAGAGGTCGGATGGCCGGCGTACATGCTGAGGAGATCCTTCGCCAAGAACGGCACGCCCGGGAAGGCTCCGGTGGGCGCCCGCGCCGCGTCGCGTCGCGCGTCGTCCCGCATGAGCCGCACCACGGCGTTCAAGGCGGGGTCGAGCGACTCGATGCGTGCGAGCGCGATGTCGAGCAGCTCCGTCGGCGTGACGTCACCCGCGCGCACGAGCTCGGCGAGCCCGGTCGCGTCGCGCGCGAGGTACTCGTCGTGCGTCATGGCCCGTGACAGCGGAAGCGGGCGGCGCGAACGTGGGTCATGCGCGCGAAGATAGGCGATCGGCCGTGACGTTGCAGAGCGACTCCGGGCGGCTCCGACGCGTCGTGCTGAAGCACGCACGCGATGCGTTCGTCGGGCCGGAACGGATCGCGGAGCAGTGGGCGGCGCTCGACTACGCCGCGCCGCCCGACTTCGACGCCGCGTGCCGCGAGTCGGATGCGTTCGCCGCGCTGCTCGCGTCGCTCGGCGTGGCGGTGGAATGGGTTCCGGCCGTCGATGCCGGGCTCGACTCGATCTATGTGCGCGACGCAGCGGTGGTGTGCGACGCGGGCGTCGTGCTCGGGCGCATGCGCAAGCCCGCACGCGCAGCCGAGCCCCCGCATCTCGGTCGTGCGCTCGCCCGACTCGGGGTCCCGATCCTCGGGGCGATCGAGCCGCCGGGCACGCTCGAGGGCGGCGACGTCGTGTGGCTCGGGCCGGACACGCTCGCCGTCGGGCGAGGCAAGCGGACGAACGGCGCAGGGATCGCCCAGCTCGCGGCCCTCGTCACCGAGGTCGACGTGCTTCCCGTGCCGCTTCCGGACTGGACGGCACCCGGCGACGTCTTCCACCTCATGTCGGCGCTCTCGCCGCTCGCACCCGATCTCGCGCTCGTGTGCGCGCCGCTCCTGCCGGGCGCGTTCGTCGCAGAGCTGCGCGACCGCGGCTACGACCTCGTCGAGGTGCCGAGCGCCGAGATCGACACCCAGGGCCCGAACGTGCTCGCCGTCGCGCCGCGCGTGGCGGTGGCGCTGGCGGGGAGCCCCGAGACGAAGCGCCGCATGGAAGCCGCGGGCGTGGTGGTGCACACCTACCTCGGCGAGGAGATCAGCCGGAAGGGCTTCGGCGGACCCACGTGCCTCACGCGCCCGCTGGAGCGCGAGCCGTGACTCGCTAGAGCGCGCGCGTCACCACGCGGGTCTGCGTGAACTGGCGGTGGCCGTCCTTCGACTTGTGGAAGCCGAATCCGCTCTGTCGAGCGCCCACCCACGGGGTGCCGGCGACGCCGCCCACGGGGCGGTTCACGCCGATCATTCCGGCGGTGAGGCGCCGCGCGACGGCCTCTGCCCTCGCCTCGTCCGTGCCGAACACCACGGCGCCCAGCCCGAACTCGGTGTCGTTGGCGCGCGCGACCGCCTCGTCGATCGACGCGACGCGCGTCACGCACGCGACCGGTCCGAAGGTTTCTTCGCGCGCGATAACCATGTCGTCCTCGACGCCGGTGAGCACGGTGGGCGTGACGTAGTTGCCCTGGTGCCCGCCGCCGCTCACGACCTTCGCCCCTGCCGCCACCGCCGAGTCGACTTGAGCGAGCACGTGGTCGCGCTGCCGTGCGTTCACCATCGGACCCACGTCGGCGCCTCCGCTCCCGGGGCCCACCGTCATAGCGGCGGCGACGCCCGCGAGCGCCTTCTCGAACGCGTCCGCGACGGCTTCGAGCACGAAGATGCGCTCCGTGGAGACGCATACCTGTCCCGCGTTCCGGAACGAGTTGTTGGCCGCGAACCTCGCCGCCTTCTCCAGGTCCGCGTCGTCGAGCACGATCATCGGGTCCTTGCCGCCCAGCTCGAGCACCAATCGCTTCAAGCCCGCGCTCGCCTCGCGCATGATGTGCTTGCCGACCTCACGCGAGCCCGTGAACGCGATCATGTCGACGTCCGACCGGACGATCGCCTTTCCCTGCTCGTCGGCTCCGTGCACGACGATGAGCACGTCCGGCGGGAGTACCTCGTTCAGCACGTCCGCGTACGCCTGTCCGCAGAGCGGCGTCTCCTCCGACGGCTTGAAGACGACCGTGTTCCCGGCGGCGAGCGAGGGGATGAGCATCCAGCTCGGCATCGCCATCGGGAAGTTCCAGGGCGTGATCGCGCCGACCACGCCGAGCGGGTCGTGGTAGATCGTCGAGCGCGCGCGCCCGTCCTCGACGACCTCCGGCCCGAGCGCCTCGACGATCTCCTCGAGCTCCTTGGCCAGGCCCGCGCCGAGCGACTTGGCTTCTCCCATCGCCTCCTTGGTCGGTTTCCCCATCTCGGCGGTGATGAGCGCCGCGTGGGCGTCCACGCGCGCTGCGAAGATCTCGGCCGTGCCAGCGAGTAGCTCTGCGCGGCGCCGCGTCCCGAGCGCCCCCCAAGGGCCCTGCGCCGCTCGCGCCCTCGTGACGATCCCGGGAACGTCGCCGATAGCGGTGACCGGAACCTCGCCGACCACCTCTCCGTTCGCCGGGTTGTAGGACTTCAGCCGCTCCATCCGGGGCCTCCGCGGGGGGATCGCGAAGATGCCCGGGGGGTGGGGAAGCGGGCAAGCCGGACCCGCCTGGGTCCCCGTTGGCGCCCCCGCAGTACATGTCGTATCATCCGATCAAGCTTGATGGATACGAGCCGGAGTTCCACTCGATCCGGGAGGAGGGGTATGGGACGTACTTCCGTGAGACGCAGGATGAGGTGGATGACGACGGCACTCTCGTTCGCGGTCGCCGCGTGTGGCGGCGACTCAGGGACGAATCCGAATGGGGGTGGCGGATATGGTGGTGGCGGGGGCGGAGGCGGTGGCGGGCCGACGGTCACGACGGCGGTCACCGTGACCGGCAACGCGTTCGTTCCGTCGGCCATCCAGGTGTCGCCCGGGGCCATGGTCACGTGGACGTGGGCGTCCGGAGGAGTCACGCACAACGTGACTTTCCCTTCGGCGGCGATCGACGACTCCGCGGACCAGGCCAGCGGGACGTTCCAAGCGGTCATGCCGACGACGCCGGGGACCTATCTCTACCAGTGCACGCTCCATAGCGGCATGGGCGGGTCGGTACTGGTTCAGTAGCCCCGAGCGCGCGCGTCGTGCGCGGTGGCTACGCCCTGCCGCGCGTCGTATCATCGGTCCAGCTCGGCGGAACGGCGTCGAGCGGTGGTTTCACCTTCAGGTAGGAGGAGGCTGTATGGGACGTTCTTCCGTGAGACGCAGGACCGGCTGGATCGCGACCTCGCTCGCCGCCGCACTGGCCGCGTGCGGGGGTGACTCGCCGACGAACACGGGTGGGGGTGGAGGAGGCGGAGGTGGCGGTGGTGGCGGTGGCGGTGGCGGCCCGACGCTCACCACGTCGGTGACGGTGGGCCCGAGCAACACGTTCACGCCGGCCGACATCCAGGTGTCTCCGGGGGCCACGGTCACGTGGACCTTCGCCGGCGGGACCCACAACGTGACGTTCCCGTCGTCGGCCATCGCCGACTCGCCCGATCAGTCGTCCGGCACGTTCGCGACGGCGATGCCGACCACGCCGGGCACGTACCCCTACTCGTGCACGAACCACTCGGGCATGAACGGGTCCGTGCTGGTTCAGTAATCTCGACGACCGGCCGCCGCTCAGGCGGCGGCCGGTCCCTCCCCACCACGAGCGACGATCATGCGCCTTCTCTCTTCCCTGGGGCTCGCGTTCATCCTGGTCTCGCCCAGGATCGCGGCCGCCCAAGACGTCTTCCACTCCGTGCAGTCGGCGAACCTCCCCACCGCAGTGATCATGCCGCAGGGCTCGTGGCTGTTCGAGATCTCCCACCGGTTCGATTCGCCGTTCTCCAACGGAGGGAGCGACCTCTGGGGCCTCGACGGGCCCGCGTACAACCGACTCGGCCTCGCGTACTCGGTGCACGACCGCGCGCAGCTCGGGATCCTGCGGAGCAACGTGGAGGACAACACCGAGCTCAACGCGAAGGTCGGTGTCTGGTCGGGGAGCGGGGGCATGCCGCTCGAAGTGGCCGTCATGGTCGGCGCGGCCTTGAATACCCAGGTCTTCGAGATCGAGGGCGCGGAGGACAACGAGGCGCAGCTCTACGCGCAGCTACTCCTGAACGCGCTCCTCGGCGATCGCTTCGCCTTGGGAGTCGTGCCCACCCTCCTGCACAACCAGCGGCTGCGCGACGTCGACGCGCACCAGGCGATCGCACTGGGCGTGCACGGGCAGCTCTACGTTTCTCCGTCGATGAGCCTGCTCGGCGAGTGGCTGCTCGCGCCGGAGCGCGAGGGCCTCGAGCACGATCCGGCCACGTTCGGGATCGAGTTCCAGACCCGCGGCCACTTCTTCAAGCTCCTGGTCACGAACCAGGCTCGCCTGAACCCGACTCAGTTCCTCGCGGGAACGCCGACCTCGTTCGAGCCCGACGAATGGCGGTTCGGGTTCAACATCACCCGACTGCTGCCGTTCTAGAGTCCCCCGCCCAGGTACTCGACCAACAACAGGTAGAGCCCGGCGGCGATCGCCACGATCACCGCGAGCTTGAGCAGCTTCTTCAGCAGCGCGAAGACCATCGTCGCCACCAGGAGCAGGATGGGGGCGAGGTAGATCGGGTTCGCCAGCAGGTACTCGACGATGTCGGTCATGTGGGGCGCTCCCCCGGGGCCTCTCGCGTAACGGACGCGTCAACGCTCAATTGAGGGGAAGTGTCGGGCGTAGTCCACACGTCCTTCCCGCCCCACGGGAACCGGCCATCGTCGGCCGGTGACCCCCTCCAACGGTGATCATGACCTCCGAAGTCACTACGAGCGACGCCACGACCGGGCCGGCGACCGTATCGCCGGCCGATCGCTTCCTACCCTTGCTCGTGATCCTCTTCGTCGGGAGCGGGTGCGCCGCCCTGATCTACGAGATCGTCTGGTTTCAGCTCCTCTCCTTGATCGTGGGGTCGTCGGCCATCTCGCTCGGCGTCCTGCTCGCCACGTTCATGGGAGGCATGTGCATCGGGAGCATCTCGCTCTCACGCTTCGTGTCGGCGAGCCAGCACCCGCTTCGCGTCTACGCCTATCTCGAGGTGGGCATCGGCGTGTTCGGCCTGCTCGTCCTCTGGCTGCTCCCTTGGGTGGGCGGGCTCTACACCTCGCTCGGCGGCCCCGGCATGGTGGGCATCGCAGTGCGCGCGATCTTCTGCGCGCTCTTCCTGCTTCCGCCCACGATCATGATGGGCGCCACGCTGCCGGCGATCGCCCGTTGGGTCGAGGCCTCGCCGAGAGGCGTATCCTGGTTGGGCTTCTTCTACGGCGGCAACACGTTCGGGGCCGTGCTCGGGTGTCTCCTCGCGGGCTTCTATCTGCTCCGCGTGCACGACGTGGCGATCGCGACCTATGCCGCCGTGGCGCTCAACTTGGCGGTCGCGTTGGCCGGACTGATCATCGCCCGCTACGCGACGTACGAGCGTACGGATACGCAGACGGCCGCCGGCGAGCCCGTGAAAATGGCCCCCGGCTCGAGCCTGGTTCTCTTCTCCATCGCCATCTCGGGGGCGACTGCGCTCGGCGCCGAGGTCGTGTGGACGCGCCTCATGGCGCTCAACTTCGGTGGAACGACGTATACGTTTTCCTTGATCCTGGCGTCGTTCCTCTTCGGTATCGGCGTCGGGAGCGGCGTCGGCTCGGCCATGGCGCGCCACGTGAAGGATCCGCGGCGCGCGCTCGGCTGGGCGCAGCTCCTCGTGGTGGCCGGCATCGCGTGGGCGGGGTACGTGCTCCTGCGCGCGCTACCGAACTGGCCGGTGAACCCGTCGATCTCCACGCCGTGGTTCAACTTCCAGTTCGACTTCTTCCGGGCGGTGCTCACGGCGCTCCCCGCGGCCGCCCTCTGGGGTGCGAGCTTCCCGTTGGCCCTCGCGGCCGTCGCGGCGAAGGGGCAGGACTCGGGCCGGCTCGTCGGCCGCGTCTACGCAGCCAACACGGTGGGCGCGATCTTCGGCGCGCTCCTCTCCTCCGTCGTCATGATCGCGTGGATCGGCACGCAGGCCACGCAGCGCGTCATGATCGCCTTCGCGGCGCTGAGTGCGCTTCTGATGTTGGCGCTGGCTGGGAACGAAGAGCGCGGGGGCATTCGCCTCGCGCCGCGCGGGCTCCTGCGCGGGGCGGTCGTGCTCGTCGCGGCGGTCGTATTCGCCCGCACGATTCCCACGGTGCCGGCGCTCCTGGTCGGATACGGCCGCTATGCGCCCACGTACCTCAACGCGGACTACATCAACTTTCTCTACGTCGGCGAAGGCATGAATTCGTCGATGGCGGTGTCCGAGCTCGACAACGGCGACCGCAACTATCACAACGCGGGTAAGGTGCAGGCATCCAGCGAGCCGCAGGACATGCGCCTCCAGCGCATGCTCGGTCACCTCACGACGCTGCTCCCCACGCAAGCGCGGTCTGTGATGGTCATCGGCTGCGGCGCCGGCGTGACAGCGGGGGCGGTGAGCATCGACCCGAACGTCGAGGAGCTCACGATCGTCGAGATCGAGCCGCTGGTGCCCGAGGTGGTCTCGCGCGAGTTCGGGATGCACAACTTCGAGGTGGTCGACAACCCGAAGACCACGGTGGTGATCGACGACGCGCGCCACTACCTGCTCACGACCGACCGGATGTTCGACGCGATCACGTCCGATCCGTTCGACCCCTGGGTCAAGGGAGCGGCCACCCTCTATACCGTCGAGTTCTGGCGTGAGGCCCGGGCGCACCTGAACCCCGGCGGCGTGATCACCGTCTTCGTGCAGCTCTACGAGAGCAACCTGGAGGCGGTGAAGAGCGAGATCGCCACCTTCCTCGAGGTGTTCCCCGAGGGGATGGTCTTCGCCAATCTGGCGTACGGACAGGGTTACGACGTCGTGATGGTCGGGCAGAACAACCCCGCTCCGATCGATCTCGACGCGATCGACGCCAAGCTCAACTCGCCGGAGTACTTCCCCGTCGTGCAGTCGCTCGGCGAGGTGGGCTTCTACTCGGCCGCGCAGCTCATGTCGACGTTCGCAGCCAAGAAGCCGGAGATCGACCCGTGGATCGCCGACGCCCAGATCAACCGCGACCGCAACTTGCGGCTGCAGTATCTGGCGGGCCTGGGCATGAACCTCTACCAGGCCGACATGATCTACCGCGACATGGCGCGGTACCGTACGTATCCGACCGGGCTCTTCACCGGTTCGCCCGAGCGCATCTCGCAGCTTCAGGCCTCCTGGGAATCCAACGGAGAGTGATCGCATGAGCACGGGCACAGCCGCAGCGACTCACCCGCGCGGCCTCTCCACGCTCTTCTTCACCGAGATGTGGGAGCGTTTCTCGTACTACGGGATGCGTGCGCTCCTGGTGCTCTTCATGACCGCGGCCACGGTCGAGGGGAATCCGGGCCTCGGCCTCGACGTCGCCACGGCGGGCGCGATCTACGGACTCTACACGAGCCTCGTGTACATCCTGGCGCTCCCAGGCGGTTGGATCGCGGACAATCTGTGGGGTCAGCGCAAGGCGGTATGGGTCGGCGGCTGGATCATCGCGGCGGGCCACTTCACGATGGCCGTACCGACGACGTTCACGTTCTTCCTCGGCATGTTCTTCATCATCTGCGGCACGGGGCTCCTCAAGCCCAACGTGAGCACGATGGTGGGGGAGCTCTACCCGGAGGGGGGTGCGCGACGGGACGCGGGGTTCTCGATCTTCTACATGGGGATCAACCTCGGCGCGTTCTTCGGTCCGCTCGTGACGGGCTTCCTCGGCGAGCAGAACAGCTGGCATTGGGGCTTCGGCGCCGCGGGCGTGGGGATGGTCCTCGGGCTCGTCCAGTACAGGCTGGGTGCCGACCGCCTGGGCGACGCGGGTCTGCTGCGCAGCACCGACACGGCCGAGCAGCTCGCGTCGAAGTCGAGGAAGTTCTTCGGGTCGTTCTTCGCGATCCTCGCGGTCGTCGTTTTGTTCGGGTACCTGGTATCCAACGGCACCATTCCGCTCACGCTGACGCAGATCGCACAGTCGCTCGGCTCGGGCGTGCTCGTGATCGTCGGGTTCTACTTCCTGTATGTCTGGGCGTTCGGGAAGCACACCCCGGCCGAGAACAAGCGAATGGCCGTGATCTTCTGGCTCTTCCTCCTGGTCGCCGTGTTCTGGTCGGGCTTCGAGCAGGCCGGCACGTCGCTGAACCTCTTCGCGCGCGACCTCACCGATCGCATGATCGGTGGGTGGGAGATGCCGGCGTCCTACCTTCAGTCGGTGAACGCGCTGATGATCATCATCGGCGCGCCGATCTTCGGCGGGCTCTGGGTGTGGCTGGAGCGCCGGAATGCGAACCCGTCGATCCCCATGAAGGCTGGGCTCGGCCTCATGGGCCTCGCCGCCGGGTTCTTCGTGCTCGCCTGGGGCGCCGCGAACGCTACCTCGGGCAACCTCGTGTCACCCTCGTGGCTCGTGGTGACCTATTTCCTCCACACGGTTGGCGAGCTCTGCATCTCGCCGATCGGTCTGTCCGCGATCACGAAGCTCTCACCCGAACGTCGCGTCGGTCAGATGATGGGCATCTGGTTCGTGGGTGCCGCGCTCGGCAACCTCTTCGCCGGCCTGGTCGCGGGTCAGCTGGAGACGATGGCGCCGCACGACCTCTTCCGCACCGTCGCGATGATCACCGGCGGCGTGGGCGTGTTCGCGCTCGTGGTCGCGCCTCAGGTCAAGAAGCTGACGGGCGGAGCGAGCTGATCAGTCGCTTGTAGGCCAGGAGGTGGGCGAGTGCCTCGCCCTGAGCGCCGCGGGCCTCGTGCAGCCGTGACAGGTTGAAGTGCGCCGGTGCCAGGCCGTCGTCGAGGCGCAGCGCCGCGCGGTACTCGGCGATCGCCTCGGCTGGGCGGCTCTGGTCCTCCGCGAGCACGCCGAGATTGAAGCGTGCACGCCCGCTCTCCGGGTCGGCTGCGGCGGCCGCGCGGTAGTGGCCCTCGGCCGCACCGAGGTCGCCGTCCGCGTGCAGGAGGCGGCCGAGGTTCAGGTGCGCGTCGGCGTGCTCGGGGTCGAGCACCAGCGCGCTGCGGTACGCCGCCATGGCGCGCTCGGGATCCGAACTCTCCAGATCGAGTGCCGTGTTGTACCAATCGTCGGCCGAGGCGATCGCGGCCGCGCCGATGTCGAGCGCACGCTCGACCCTTGTCGGCGGAGTCACAGCGAGGTCGAGCAACATCTGGCCGGAGTCTGGCTCCCACACGCGCTGCTCGTCCCGGACGAGGACGCGATCCCCCAGCGCCGAAATGTGCACCGCGCTGAGGGGGCGTCCCGAGGGGAGCTGCTGACGGAGCGCCTCGAGAGCGGCACGCACCTTGCGCGCAGGAACGTCCGAGACGAGAAGGTCGCGCGCGGAGCGGAGCAGCACGACGTCCTGGAAGGAGAACACGTACGCTCCGCCCTCGGCACGCTCGGGCGCCAGCAGCCCGGCGCGGGTCCACGACAGGATCTTGGAGGTGGGGATGCCCGACGCGTCCGCGACCTCCTGGGTCGTGAAGCCGCTCATCCCCCGCGCGGGGGATGTGGGCTCAACCGGCGGCCTTGCGGCGCGCGGGCTTCTTCTTCGCGTCGGACTTGTCGGCATCGGTGGCCTTCTTTCCGGCTCGGGCAGCGGGCTTCCGCTCTTCGTCGCCGCCCTCGATGGATGCCTTCAACGCCGCCATGAGGTCGATGATCTTCGTCTTCGACTCCTCGACGGGCGCAGCCGTGATCTCCTGGCCCTCGATCTTCTTCTGGATCAGCTCGAGCGTCTTCTCGCGCACTTCGTCGTGGAACATCGTCGGGTCGAACGCGTTCGCGGCCGCCTGGTCGATGAGCTGGATCGCCAGCGCGAGCTCCGCCGAGTTCACGTCACCCGGTTCGAGTGGGACTTCGTCGAAGGAGCGGATCTCGTCCGCGTAGTAGAGCTGCTCGAGGAGCAACCCCTCCTCGTGCGGGCGGATCATGACGATGTATTGCTTGCCGCGCGTCGCGTGCTTGGCGATGGCGACCCGACCGGTCTTCTGGAGCGCCGCCGCGAGAAGCCGATACGCGCGCGCGCCGCCCTTGTCGGGACCGAGGTAGTAGGCCTTGTTGAAGTAGATGCGCTCGACCGTTTCGGCGGGGACGAAGCTCACGATCTCGATCTCGTCGGATTTGGGAGCCTCGACGACCTCGAGCTCTTCCTTGGTGAAGAGGACGTACTGGTCCTTGGCGAACTCGTATCCCTTCACGATCTCGTCCTTGGGCACCACGGCGCCGTCGGCCGGGTCGACGTACTGCTGCCGCACCCGGACGCCGCGCTCCTTCCAGATCATGTTGAAGGAGACCTTCGAGGACGACTCGCCCGTGGAGTAGATCTTCACGGGGAGAGAGACCAGCCCGAAGGCGATGGTGGACGTGCCGATCGCGCGCGCTGCCATAGTGCCGGAAACGTATGTTCACGATCTGCGCCGCTCAAGCTCGACGTTTGGGAGGCCCGCGGCCCCCCGACCGATGCCGGCCGACGTCGCCAAGACCGGGTCGCTTCTAGGCGGCTACCTGCCTCACCTCCAGCGGCTCGATGCGGAGTGTCTCGAAAGGCAAGTCCACGCCCGCCTGGGTGAGCGCCCGGAACACGGCCTCGCGCAGCGCCACGCGTGCCTCGATGTGCGTCCGCTCGTTGTCCAGCCACGCGCGAAGCTCCACGCAAACGTTATAGTCGTTGATCTGCGTCATGACTACGACGGGAGCGGGGCTCTGCAGATACTCCGGGTGGTTCTCGACCAGCCCCAGCAAGGTCTCGCGGACGAGCTCGAGGTCGGAGTCGACTGCGATGGTGACGGGGATGTCGAGGCGGAGGTGGGGGTAGTTCGTGTAGGATGCCACCGTGGTATTGATGATCTCCGAGTTGGGCACGGCGAGCATGCGACCGTCGGGGGTCACCACCCTCGTCGAGCGCAGCGTGATCCTATCGACTCGTCCGTAGGATGCCTTGATCTCGATCAGGTCGCCGATCACGAAAGGGCGGTCCCAGTAGATGAGGAGCCCCGAGATCAAGTTCGAGAGAGCGTCGCGGGCCGCGAAGCCGATCGTGAGGCCTGCGATGCCGAGTGACGTGAGCAGCGAGGCGGTATTCACCCCGACGGATGCGAGCGCGTTCACCGCGGCGAACGACAGCACGACGAACTTGAGCACGGTCAGCGCGAACTCCCGGCTCGTCGCGTCCGCGTGTGCGCGGGTGGCGAGCATGCGTGCGAACCGGTCCAAGACACGCCACACGAGGTAGTAGGCCAAGAACGTGATCGCGCCGATCATGAGGTTCGCGATCATATCGGCGAAGACCACGCCGAGCTCCTGCGGATCGAAGAGATCGGCCAGGCGTGAGAAGATGCCTTCGAGGAAGCGCGTCATGGGGTGCTCCGTGCCTGGATCTGCGGGTTGAAGTGGCCGAACGGCCGACCTATTCTACGCCAGACCACGTCGCCGAGCACCGCATCGCACCGGACCAGCGCCCCGCATCCTGTTAGGGCAAGCGAGCCCCGCACCAGCGGCAGTGGGTGCCTGAAGGGTCGGTCTCGGCACGGCCGCAGCTGGAGCAGGCACGAGTGCGCCCCGCGCGCGCGACGTTGCCCAACTCGACCGTCATGATCCCGGTCGGCACGGCGATGATCGCGTAGCCGAGGATCATGACGAACGAGGCGATCGTTTGACCCAGGGGGGTCGACGGAGCGATGTCGCCGTAACCCACCGTGGTGAGGGTCACGATCGCCCAGTAGACTCCGACGGGGATGCTGGTGAAGCCCCGCGCGGGCCCCTCGACGAAGTACATGACCGAGCCGACCACGACCACGATGGTGACGACGGCCACGAAAAAGACGGAGATCTTGTAGCGGGCGGAGCGGAGCGCGGACGCGAGCACGCTCGCTTCGCCCACGTATTGGGCCAGCTTGAGCACGCGAAATACGCGCAGCACCCTGAGCACCCGGATGACCGCGAGCGACTGTCCGCCGGGAATGAAGAGGCTCAGGTACGTGGGCATCACCGCCATCAGGTCGACGAGCCCGAAGAAGCTGCGCACATATGCTCTGGCCGGACGCGCGCTCCACACCCGCAGCGCGTACTCGATCGTGAACAGTGCCGTGAACACCCATTCCGCCAGGCGGAGCTCGCGCCCGTACGCCGCACGCACCGAGGAGACCGACTCGAGCATCACCGCCAGGACGCTCGCCAGGATGGCGACGATGAGCGCCACGTCGAAGGCCTTCGCCCAGCCACGGTCGTGATCGAAGATGACCGAGTAGACGGTCGCGCGCATGCTGCCGGGTGCGCCGGCGGGACCTATCTTCGTCACCCGCGGAGGTTCGGGTCTGAGCATGATGGAAGGTAGCTCCCGGAAGTGTCCTCATCACTCGGCCGGTTCCGGGTGACGCACCCCAGGGCTTTGGGTAGACTACGGCGACAGTGCCATCCCGACCCGCCGGTGGGTCGGACAGCGACGACGGGGGCGGCATGAACGGAGCGTGGGCCAAGGGACCGCGCACGGTTGCGGGCACGACGTTCGCGATCGTTCTGGTCATGGCCGGGGGCCAAGAGGCGCTCGGGCAGGAACCCGCCGAACCAGTGCATGAGCGCCTCGCGTCGGCACTGAAGCGTGACTACGCCAGCTTCGGCGTGCTCCTCCAGACGGTAGGGGAGTGGCAGCCTGACCGCGTCCAAGGAACGGACGGGTTTTCCATCCCGAACTTCCGTCTACTCCTCTCCGGCGAGCTCGACCGGGGGCTGGGCTATGCGTTCCAGGCCAATCTGGTTCGGTCGCCCGCGGTGCTCGACGCTCGACTCTACTTCGACCTCGCGTCGTGGGCCTCCGTCGACGTGGGCCAGTTCAAGGCGCCTTTCAGCAAGGAGCTTCTCGTTTACGCGGCCAACCTGGACTTCGCGGAACGCTCGCAGGTCGTTTCGGCGCTCGCACCCGGCCGCCAGCTGGGCGCGCAAGTCAGGCTCCGGACGCCGTCGCCTGCGATCGAGTGGAGTGCCGGCTTGTTCAACGGCAACGGCATCGCGCCGGGCGGGAACGACGACGACGCATTCCTGGTTGTCGGCCGCGCCCAGTGGACGGGCAGTCTCGCTGGCGGGTCGACCCTCGAGGTCGGCGCGAGCGCGGCTCGAAGCACGGCCGACGAGACCTCACCCGGCGGGGCCTTCCTGAGCGGCTTCACGGGAACCCGCACCCTGTTCGGAGCCGATTTGCGTTGGACGGGCGGACCCTGGCTCGTCGCCGCAGAGGGAGCCGGCGGTGCGCTGGAGCCCGCAGTGGGCCCCCGGCGGGAGCCGAAAGGATTCTACGTGACCGGCGGGCGGAGAATGGGCGAACGGGCTTTGGTGCTGGTTCGATGGGATTCGTTCGACGCGGACCGAGGGCAGAGCACACGGGACGTTCTGGTGCTCGCCCTCGACTGGCGCGTGTCGTCCGCAGGGCTGCTCCGGTTCAACTGGCTGGTCGATGCGCGCGGCGGGCCGGCTCCGCACCGCTGGGTCGCGGTCGCACAGCTCGGATTCTGAGGAGGTATTCCATGAGAGCCTGGTCCCTCGTCGCACTGTCGATCCTCGGCGCGCCCGCGGCGTTAGCTGCGCAGACGAATGAGCCGCAGGCGCCGCCCGTGGCGGCCGAACCCCTGGGCACAGCCGTCGTCTTCGAGGGCGACACGCTGTTCTACATCCAGACGCCGCTCGGGCCGTTCGGCGAGACGGATCGCGCGCTCGGCGTCGCCGCCAGGCTGCGTCGCGCGGCCGACGACCCCACGACCGCCAGGGATTCCGTGTACGTGGTCGTGGGAGAGACGTCGACCGACATCCTGATCGGCGAGTCGGTCGTGACCGCCGTCACCGATGCGGACGCGCAGGCCGCGGGACTGAGCCGCGACGTCCTGGCGGCCCAGCGGGTTGCGGCCATACGCGCGGCGGTCGAGCGGGAGTCGGCGGGGGCGATCGTCCGAGCCATTCTCATCGGCCTCGCCTTCACGCTCATCACGGCCACGGCGTTCGCCTTCATCGTGATGGCGCTCGCGAAGATCTTCCCGGCCCTCTACAAGAAGATCGAGTCGTGGCGCACGACGCGTATTCCGGCGCTGCGCATTCAACGACTCGAGATTCTGTCGGCTGGCCAGGTCACCGACGGGCTGATTCTGGCCGCGAAGACGGTGCGCGTGGTGACCCTGGTCCTTCTGGTCTTCTACCTGGTGCCCCTGGTCCTGAGCTTCTTCCCCTGGACCGCCGCGCTCGCCGACACGGTGTTCGACTGGATCGTCACGCCGCTGCGTCGGTCGTGGAACGGGTTCGTCGACTACCTCCCCAATCTCTTCACGGTGTCGGTCATCATTGCGGTGATCTACGGCCTGGACCGTTTCATCGGATTGATCTTCCGGGGGCTCGAGCGCGGCGCAATCAACATCGCGGGCTTCTATCGCGAGTGGGCCGATCCGACGTACAAGATCGTCCGCTTCGTGCTGATCGCCTTCGGCGCGATCATGATCTTTCCGTACCTGCCGGGTTCGGGCTCGGACGCCTTCCAAGGCGTCTCGGTGTTCTTGGGCGTCCTGATCACCTTCGGCTCCGCTTCCGCGGTGGCCAACGTGGTCGCAGGAATCGTCATGACGTACATGCGGCCCTTCCTCATCGGGGACCGAGTGCGCATCGCGGACACCGTGGGCGACGTCACCAAGCGGACGCTGCTGGTGACCAAGGTGCGCACCATCAAGAACGTGGACGTGACCATTCCGAACGCGATGGTTCTCTCGAGTCACATCGTCAACTACAGCTCGTCGGCGACGAATCGCGGGCTGATCCTGCATACGACCGTGACCCTGGGCTACGACGTCCCGTGGCGGAAGATCCACGACGCCTTGATCGCGGCCGCCTTGGCCACCGAGGGCGTGAGCTCCGAGCCCGCTCCTTTCGTGCTCCAGACTGCGCTCAACGACTACCACGTGAGCTACGAGCTCAACGCCTTTACTGATCGGCCCAGCGAAATGGCCGTGCTCTACTCGCGGCTGCATCAGAATATGCAAGACAAGTGCAATGAGGCAGGAATCGAGATCCTGTCTCCGCTGTACGCCTCGGTGCGCGACGGCAACCAGTCGACGATCCCCGAGGACTACCTCCCCAAGAGCTACCAGGCACCGACATGGCGTTTCTTTCCCCCGGGCCCGCCGCGCTGAGGAGCGCGGCGGTCCGGGACTAGCCACGACCCCGGGCGATGCCATCCGAAGGGAGGCGGCCCCAGGCCGGTTCGAGCCGCGACGAGCGACTCGCTCCCTACCGCGGCAAGCGCACCGCTTCCCGCACCCCGGAGCCGTTCGGGGGGCGCGTGGTGGCGGGCGGGAGCGTCTTCGTGATGCAGAAGCACGACGCGCGCAACCTGCACTGGGACCTTCGCCTGGAGCTCGACGGCGTTCTCCTGTCCTGGGCGGTTCCGAAGGGCCCTTCGCCCAACCAGGCGGACAAGCGGCTCGCGATGATGACCGAGGACCACCCGCTCGAGTACGCCGAGTTCGAGGGGATCATCCCCGAAGGCGAGTACGGTGCGGGCGCGATGATCGTGTGGGACCGCGGCATCTGGATTCCGCTCGAGGATCCGCGCCTCGGGCTGGAGAAGGGGAAGCTCCTCTTCGAGCTAAGGGGTCACAAGCTGCACGGCAGGTGGACCCTGGTGAAGACGAGGCAGTCGGAAGGCTCCTGGCTGTTCATCAAGGAACGCGACGCCTACATGGAGCCGGAGAAGTCGACCGAGGACTATCCGGACGACTCGATCTACTCGGGCCTCACGGTCGAGGAGTTTCCTCGCGCGGATGAGCTGGCCGAGGCGATGCACGAGCGTCTCGAGAACCTGGGCGCCAAGCGACGCCCGGTCGTGGCCGAGGACGTGAGCCTCATGCTCGCATCCACGGAGGAGCGGCCGTTCACCAGGAAGGGGTGGGTCTTCGAGCTCAAGTACGACGGGTACCGACTGCTGGCCGAACGCGCCGGCCGCGAGCCGTACTTACGGTCGCGAGCCGGTCACGACCTGACCGTCACGTTCCCCGAGATCGCCCGTGCGGTCCGGGGACTGCCGTACGACGGCCTCGTGCTGGATGGCGAGGTGGCGGTGCCGGACTCGGAGGGGCGCCCGTCGTTCGGGCGCCTCCAGGGTCGAGGGCGCATCCTCAACCGGGACGACGCACTCAAGGCGAGCGTCGAGCTTCCGGCGATCTACCATGCGTTCGACATCCTCGCGCTGGAGGGATTCGACCTGCGGCCGCTTCCACTCCTGGAGCGCAAGGCGATCCTGCGCGACGTGCTCCCCACCGTCGGTCCGATCCACTACGCCGACCACATCGCCGAGCGCGGCGAGGCGATGTACGAACAGGTCGAGCGCATGGGCCTGGAGGGGATCGTCGCCAAGAAGGCCGACTCGCCCTACAAGGGCGGCCGCTCGAAGAGCTGGATCAAGGTCCGCACGGTGCGCGTCGAGGACTTCGTGGTCGTGGGCTGGACGGAGCCCAAGGGTGCCCGCGGCGGCTTCGGTGCACTCCACATCGCGCGCTACGAGGGTGAGGACCTCGTGTACGCCGGCAGCGTGGGGAGCGGGTTCAGCGACGCCCAGCTCGGCGAGGTCCTCGGGCGTCTCGAAGCGCTCGAGGTGAAGAAGTGCGTGTGCGACCGAGGGCCGATCCCGAAGGGCAAGGGCCACCACTGGGTGCGCCCGGAGCTGGTCGTCGAGGTGATCTACAAGGAGCTCACGGAGCAGGGACTCGCGCGCCAGCCCTCGTTCAGTCGCTTCCGCACCGACAAGGCGCCGAGCGAGTGTGTCGTCGAGGGCGCGGCCGAGGCCGCGTCGCCCCCGGAGCCGGAGCCCACCCCGGTCGCCGTCGTCGAAGAGCGGGCCGTTCCGTTCACGAACCTGGACAAGGTCTTCTGGCCCGACGACGGCTATACGAAGGGCGATCTGATCGAGTATCACCGCCAGGTCGCCGAGTGGGTGCTGCCGTATCTCGAGGATCGACCGCTCGTGATGACCCGCTATCCGGACGGCATCGAAGGGAAGTCGTTCTTCCAGAAGGACGCGCCGCCGTACGCGCCGGACTGGTTCCGGCGCGTCACGCTCTGGAGCGAGGGCTCGGAGCGCGAGCTCTCGTACTTCGTCGCGGAGGATCTCGATTCGCTCCTCTACGTGATCAACCTGGGCACGATTCCGCTCCACATCTGGTCGAGCCGGATCGAGACGCTGTCGACGCCCGACTGGTGCATCCTCGACCTCGACCCGAAGGACGCGCCGTTCACG
The DNA here is from genome assembly GCA_964490285.1 of uncultured Gemmatimonas sp. Lineage (GTDB taxonomy): Bacteria > Gemmatimonadota > Gemmatimonadetes > Longimicrobiales > Gaopeijiaceae > UBA2982. The sequence continues at coordinate 37,238 of CAZBCN010000001.1, forward strand.
GATGTGGTCGACATCGCGCGCAAGCTGCACGAGATCTGCGAGGAGATCGGCCTGCCCTCGTTCGCGAAGACGAGCGGATCGTCGGGCATCCACGTGCTGATTCCACTCGGCCGAAAGCTCACGTACGAGCAGTCGCGGTCCCTCGGTCAGCTGCTCGGGCGCGTCCTGGTCGCCGAGCTTCCCCGGGTCGCCACGCTCACCCGCAGCCCAGACCGGCGGGACGGTAAGGTGTACGTCGATTTCGTGCAGAACGGACACGGCAGACTCCTGGCCGCCCCGTTCACGGTGCGCCCGCTCGCCGGCGCACCCGTGTCGGCGCCGCTGCTATGGCGGGAGGTGAATCACCGGCTGAGCATCGCCGACCACACGATCGCGAGCGTACCCCGACGTATGAAGCGCCTGGGTGATGACCCGCTCAGGCCGGTGCTCGACTTGGAGCCCGACTTGCTCGGCGCGCTCGACCGCCTCACGCGCTGGTTCGACTAGAGGCAGTCGCGCTGTCGTCAGCGCACGCCGGCGCGATTGGCGAGGAGCGCGCGTTGCGCCTGATGGTAGAGCGCATGGCCCTCACGTGCGTGGTCCGGGCATGTGGCGATCCCCGCCGCGATTGCGATCGCGAGCTCCGCCCTCACCGGTGGCTTCGCTTCGGCGACCAGGGTCACGAGTCTACTCGCCACGCGATTGGCGACCTCAGAAGAAGTCCATGGGCACAGGATCGTGAACGCGTCTTCCTCGAAGCGGAACGCGACGTCCGAGGCTCGGGTGTGCTCGTTGAGCAGGCGTCCCACCCAGCTGAGGATCTGATCGCCGATCTCGAGCCCGTGTGATTCGTTGACCGCGTTGAAATCGTCGATATCGACGAGGATCAACGAGAAGGAGCCCCCATAGCGGCGCGCGCGGGCCGTCTCCTCCTCGAGGCGTTCCTCGAAGGCCATGCGATTGAGGAGCCCCGTCAGGTTGTCTCGATGCGACTTCGTGTTGAGGCCGCTGATCTGCTCGTCGGCCTTACGCATGCGCCGCGACATCACGCTGAGGAGGTGGAGGCCGACGTCCGGGTGCGCGCGCACCAGGCGGTGGAAGTCGGCCTTGTCGAGCACGAGCGCCTCCACCTCGCACAGGGCCTTGGCGGTGGCGCTGCGTGGTGCGTCGTCGAGTAGGGCCATCTCCCCGATGAACTCTCCGGGTCCGATGCGCGCCAGCTGGAAGTTGGCCGCGCGGTTCGGGTGCAGGACCTGTACGGTGCCCGCGGTGAGCACGTAGAGCGATCGGCCCGCTTCACCGATCTCGAAGAGGTGCTCACCTTCGGCGAACGTCCTCGTATGCGTGGCCTCGGCGATCCACTCGATCTCCTCTTTCGCGAGGTCCTCGAAGAGCGGGACGCGCGCCAGTAGCTCGGGGGGCGAGGCCATGATTCGATAATAGAGGCGATCCCCCGCGCGCGGCTACATTTCCGAGCATGTTTACGCGTCATGCATCATTCGCTCTGGCGTACCTGGTCCTCGTAGCCACGCCCGGATGGGCGCAGAATGCCTCCGTCGAGGGGCGGATCACCGATGATGAGGGCCGGCCCGTGGTCGGAGCGGTCGTCACCGTGCTCGACGACGAGGTCACCCTCGGGGGCGCGGATTCGGACTCGCTCGGTGCATTCCGCGTGCAGCGGCTGCCGGTGGGAGCTCACACCCTGCGCGTCACGGGCCTCGGCTACGGAGACTACAGCAGAGAGGTCGACCTGGAGGCGGGGCGGGTGCTCGAGATCGAGATCGAGCTCGAGCGGCGGGCGATCGAGCTACCGGGAGTCTCGGTGGAGGCGGCAGGGACCCGGGAGCGCTTCCGCTTCGAGGAGCTCGGCGGGCCGACCGTGCGCGAGATCGATCTCCAGCAGCTGCGCTCGCTCCCCGGAATCGCTGAGGCGGATCCCATCCGCGCGATCGAGGTCCTGCCGGGGGTGGTGTCGACGTCCGATTTTTCGGCTGCGTTCCACGTGCGCGGTGGATCGCAGGATCAGAACCTGATCCTGCTCGACGGCGTGCCGGTGTTCAGTCCATTCCATCTGGGCGGCCTCTTCTCGGTCTTCAACGCGGACATGATCGACCGCGTCGAGCTCCAGTCGGGAGGCTTTCCGGCGGAGCACGGCGGGCGCGTCTCCTCGGTTCTCGACATCGAGTCCGATCCGGGCGACGGATCCTTCGGAGTGGACGCGGGCGTGTCGCTGTTGGCGACGCGGGTCGCGGTGGGTGGCCGCCTCCCCGTGTCCGTAGCCGATGCCCTCGGACGGTCGAGCGTGCGCTATCGCGTGTCGGCACGACGCTCGTACTTCGACGTTCTCTTCAAGCCGGCCTTCGAGTTTCCCTACCACCTCACCGACTTCCAGGCCCTGATCGAGAGCCAGGGCACGTCCGGTGACCGCCTTCTCGTCACGGCGTACACGGGGAAGGACGTGCTCGACTTCAGCAGCCTGGACGACGAGGACTTCCCGCTCCGGATCGACTGGGACTGGGGGAACGACCTCGTGGGCGTTCGCTGGACGCGTCCGCGGGCAGGCGGAGGCGCGCTCGATCTGCGCGCGAACTTCAGCCGCTACGGTACCGGCCTGTCGTTTCCCGACTTCGCGGACACGGAGTTCACCAGCGGCATCGACCAGATGCAGCTCCGCGGCGACCTCGACCATCCACTCTCACCGCGTGTCGCGCTGCAGTTCGGCGCGAGCGCCGAGCGACTCTCGTACGAGAATCGGTTCGCTTCCGGCGGCACGGAGTTCACCGGAGGGGAGGGCTCGGGGTCGCTGCTCGGTGCGTACGCCCAAGCCCGGTGGTCTTCGCCGGCGCAGTGGCTGGTGGAGGCCGGGCTCAGGCTCGACGGCTGGGTGCCCGCCCCAGGCTCTGGGGCCGTGGAGCTCGCACCCCGCCTCGCGGTGAAGCGGTTCTTCGCGGGAGGCGACGCGGCGGTGAAGGTTGCGGCCGGGCGTTACACGCAGTTTCTGCATTCGCTCCGCGACGAGGAGCTCCCGCTCGGGCTCGACATCTGGGTGCTCGCGGGCGAGACCGCGCCCCATGTCGTTTCCGACCAGCTGCAGATCGGGTTGGAGGGTTTCCGCGACATCGACTGGTTCTGGTCCGTCGAGGCGTACGTCAGGTCCTTCGACGGCGTGGTGACCTTCAATCCCGCGGACGACCCCAACGACCCGCTCGACGATATCCTCGAGGGAGACGGCCATTCCTACGGCATCGACTTCTTGCTGAGGAAGGAGACGGGCGCAGTGACGGGGTGGGCCGCCGCGTCCGTGCTGAAGGCCGAGCGCAGCTTCCCCGACCCCCTCTCACCGCTCCAGCCGCGGCCCGAAGTCAGCTATCCGCCCGTGTTCGATCGGCGAGTGGACCTCGACGTCGTCCTCAACTACCCGGGGCCGTGGGGATGGGAGGGTGGTCTGCGCTGGAATTTCGGCACCGGCATCCCCTATACGCGAGCGATCGGATCATACGCGTATTATTCCCCGCGCTTCGTCGACGGCGGGGGACTCGAATGGAGCGGCGCCGAGGGTGGCTCGGGGATCATCGACGAGTACGGGGTCGTGCTCGAACGGCGCAACAGCTCCCGCTTCCCCACGTATCACCGACTCGACGTGAGCCTCCGCAAGACGTTCACCAAGGGCTGGGGGACCCTGACCCCCTATGTGAACGTGCTCAACGTCTACAACCGTCGGAATCCGCTCTTCTACTTCTTCGAGTACGAGAGCACCCCTCCGGTGCGGTCGGGCGTCTCGATGTTCCCCGTGCTCCCGACGTTCGGTCTAGAGGTGACGTTCTGATGCGCGCGAGAGCGCGAGCCGGCTGGCTGCTCCTCGTGCTCGGGGTGGCAGGCTGCGAGTTGGACGAGATCACGGTTGTCGACTTCGTCGACGTCGTGGTCGCCGAGGTGTACGTGACGCTTGGCCGGACGCCCGCCGACCACCGCGTGCGAGCGTTCCTGCACGGGACCGCGGCCGGGGGAGCGCCGGACTCGGAAACGTTCGACGACGCGCTCGTGCGCGTCACCCGGGGTGGCGTCGACACGCTCGATCTCGCGCTCGACCTCATCACGGAGTGCGTCGACTCCGTTCCGGCGGGCGCGTCGGGGAGCTGCTTCGACGATGGAGGTCAGGCAGCTGTCCTGGTACCGGGAGACCTCTTGGAGCTTTCGATCACGCTCGGGGACGGTCGCCGGCTTCTCGGTTCGGCACGCATTCCCGGCGACTTCCAGCTGTCCGGCATCGGGGCGTCGTGCCGGTTGGAGCCGGACTCCCTACTCCAACTCCGGTGGACGCGCTCGGACGGCGCGTGGGCCTACGTGAACGAGACCCTGATCAACGGGCTCCCGGCGGCTCTGGCATCGGAGGGGATCGAGGTCGAGGACGACCCGCTGTACCTCCTCGGTCTCTCCATCTCGGCGAGCGATACGACCGTCGTGTTTCCGAGCGAGTTCGGGGTCTTCGATCGGTTCGATCTCGACCAGGACTTGGCGCTGCGCCTGCAGCGTGGGCTGCCGGACGGTACCGACGCCCTGATCTCGGTGACCGCCGTGGAGCGGAACTACACCAATTGGGTGCGGGGTGGGAACTTCAACCCGTCGGGCCAGGTGCGGGTGGCGAGTCTGCGAGGCGACGGAACTGGGGTATTCGGCGCCGCGGTGATTCGCGAGTTGGCGGTGGTCAGCTCCCAGACGGCAGGCGCCGAGCCCGACTGCCCCTCCTCGTGAGCGCGGGTCGGGTCAGTCCTCGTCCGGCACGACATAGATCTGCCGCGCGAGGTCTCCCTGGACCGGTCGCGACTCCGCCTCGGGACCGAGGCTGATCTCCACGGACCCGTCGGCTCGCTGCGCGACGTCCACACGTACGCGCGCGCCGGGAACGAGGCCTTCGGCTGCCATCGACCGCAGGTCGGCCGAGTCCTCGTCGCGGACCGCTCGAATGCGGACCCGCGCTCCGGGCGCGGCCTCGGAGAGTGTGGAAGCACCGAGGCTCTCGATGTCTCCGCCCACCGTGGGGATGGGCGCGCCATGAGGGTCGTGACGCGGGAACTCGAGCGCGGCGGCCATTTTCTCGATCAGCTCGTCCGAGGCGGCGTGCTCGAGTCGCTCCGCCTCGCCGTGCACGTCGTCCCAGGTGTAGCCGAGGCGCTCGCAGAGATACGTCTCCAGGATCCGGTGCCGCCTGAGCACACGCAGCGCCTCGCGGGCGCCGCGCTTGGTCAGGCGCACGCCCCGGTAAGGAACGTGCTCTAGGAGCCCGGACTCGTCGAGGCGCTTGACCATCCCGGTGACCGAAGCGGGCTGGATGTCGAGCGCTTCGGCGATCGCCGTGGTCGACGCGGCGTCACCTGACTCGCACAAGCCATAAATGGCTTTGAGGTAGTCCTCGACGGACCTCGACAGAGGGCGGCCGCTCATCATCCGAACCTACCGGTAGCGCCCCGCGTCGTCGACCCGCCCGCCGCGACGCACGAGGACTATCCTCGGTTGCCGGGCGTGAATATCATCTCAGGTCCGGCGGCGGGTCGGGAGTCCGACGCGCCGGGGTCTTCCGCAACAGGAAACGGGTTCTGGTGACCGACGGTCCCTCTCACGATCGGCCTGCAGACAAGGACCAGATCAAGCCGTTCCACGCCAGGGAGGTCGCGACGGGCCAGGAAACGGCCGACGTCGTGGCCGCCGTGCTCAAGCACGCGGCGGAGCGGGACGAGGCGGCCAAGAAGAAGATGGCCCCGAAGGCGCAGCCGATCTGGATGCTGCCGCTCGGGCTCATGCTCAGCGTGCTCGCCGGCTTCTTGCTCGTCGCCCCCCCTGCATGGGTGGTCGTGAATCCGATCGCTGCGCAGGCGCCCGAGGAGCAGGTGGCGCGGCTCAGTTCCCAGCTCTGGCTGGACATCAACAAGATCGAGGCCTACTACATCAGGAGCGGGAGCTATCCGCAGACGCTCTCGGAGGTGGGTGGGGGCGGCGAGGGAATCGAGTACACGAATCGTGGACAGAGCTACGTGATCTCCGCGGTGCTGGGGGAGGAGGTACTGCTCTTCGATTCGTCGATCGAGTCGGCGAGGGTCTGGGCGCAGCGAGAAGTCGGAGACCTGTCACGCCGTATCGGGAGTTGACGAGCATGAATCGAGTGTCGTCGGGAGCCGGGCTCGGGCGTGGCGGGTTCACGCTGGTCGAGCTCCTCGTGACCGTGTCGATCGTCGGGATCCTGGCCGGACTCGCGATCCCGAACATGCGCAACATGACGTTCCGCGCGCGCGCCACGAGCGTCGCGGCCGACCTCGAGGTGCTGCGGGTCGCCACGCTCAACTACAATGCCAATTCGCAGATGTGGCCGGGCGAGACTCCGCTCGGGGCGGTGCCTCCCGAGCTGACCAACTTCCTCCCCGACGGCTTCTCGTTCCAGGGCAACGGGTACGAGCTGGACTTCGAGAACATCCCGCTCCCGCTCGGTCTCCCCGGGGATCCGAACGCATCCCTGCTCATCGGGGCCTCAGTGACCGCCGCCGACGACCGACTGTCCAACGCCATCGCCGAGATCCTGGGCGGCTCCGTCGTATTCAGCGCTGGGAACAGCCACACGGTGGTCATCAACGCGAGCTAGCCGGCGGCGGGAACCCGCGACCCTTCGGGAACGGGCCGTGTATCACGGGCCATGCGCTACGAAAAGGCCACCGAAGGGATCAGAGTCTGGGTTCAGCCCCGTTTCTCGCTGTCGGAGTCCGATCCGGCGGAGGGGACGTTCGTGTTCTCATACCACGTCGGCCTGGCCAACGAGGGCGCCGAGGCGGCGCGGCTCCTCTTCCGCCACTGGCGTATCCACGACTCCGCCGCCGGAGACTCGGTCGTCGACGGCGAGGGCGTCATCGGCCAGCAGCCCTTGTTGGCGCCCGGTGACTCGCACGAGTACAGCAGCTTCTGCGTGCTCCGCTCGCCGGTGGGCTACATGGAGGGCTACTACACGTTCGCGCGGCCCGACGGCAGCCGGTTCCGGGTGGAGGTTCCGCGCTTCCATCTGAGCGGCCCCCTGGTCCTGCCCTCGACCGGGCGCGAAGCGGCGGACGGGGAAGACAATCCCGGCCTGATGAACTGAGTCGGCGACACCCTGGATCGACGCCAGGTGTTTCCATTATCCTTCGCCGCCTTACCGCGCACCCTAAGCCGAAGATCGAGGCTGACTTGACCGATACGGTGGCCGTCGATGCGAAGCGGATCCTCCTCCGGTACGGGGCTCCCATCGCCGTGCTGGACAAGGTGTCCGTGACGCATCGGATCGAGTTCGCCCGGGAGATCGCCAAGACGACCCTTGCGGACCGCGAAGAGCGCCTGCGCGAGCTGCTCGTCGAGCGCGGCTACCTCGAGGCTTCCGACAAACCCAAGAAGCGGCGGCGCTCGGCCCGCTAGTCAGCCCCGTCGCTCAGTTCTGGGCGAAGTCTCCCGCCTTCACGATGGTCATCTTCGACACGTCCAGACGCGCCCGGGCGACGCGGTTCACCTCGTCGAGCGTGACGGCGCGGACCCGCCCCTCGAGCTGCTCGTCGAACGCGAGCGTCCGGTCGAAGTAGAGCCCCTGGGACAGCTGGCTCGCTAGGCTCGAATCCTGCGCCCGAGAATACTGACGGGTCTCCAGCCATCCCTGCTTCGCGGTCCGCAGCTCCTCCTCCGTGAAGCCGTCGCGCAGAATCGTCTGCATCTCCTCGACGAACGCGCTCTGCACCGCGGCCGCGTTCTCCGGAGCCGAGATCGCGTACACGATGAACTGTCCGGCGGGATCCACGGGGTGGCCCGAGAGAGCGGCCTGGACCGTGTAGCTGAGCCCTCGCTCCTCGCGGATGGCGCGCGTCAGCCGCGAGTTCAAGAAGCCTCCCCCGATCATGTATCCTGCCATGAGCAGCGCTGGGTAGTCGGGGTCCGAGTCGCGTAGAGCGAGGTTCTGCTGAGCCAGGAAGACGGCGTTCGCCTTGTCGGGCGTCTCGATGGCGATCTCGCGCCTCGGCGGGTCGTAGAACGGGGTCGCGATCCTGCGGAACGGGTGGGGGCTCTCCCAGTCACCGAAAGCCTCCTCGATCACTCGCCGCACCTCCTGCTCGTCGAAATCGCCGACCACGACCACGTTGCCGCCCTGCGGTCCGTAGAAGTCGCTATGGAAAGCGCGCACGTCGGCGAGCGTCGTCGACTCGAGGGACGCGCGCGCCTCGTCGAACGTCTCCGCGTAGTTCACATGCCCGGCGGGCCATTGGCTCATCGCGCGCGCGAGCTCGAGCCCGGCGAGCGCATCGGGGTCCGTACGCGACTCTTCGATGGATGCGAGGCTCTGCTGCTTGAGGACCGCGAACTCCTCCGCCGGGAATGCTGGCCGGCGCACGATCTCCGCGAGGAGCCTGAGCACGTCGGGGACACTCCCGTGGACGGTCTGGAACTGGCCGTTGCCGATCATGCCCGACGCTCCGACCCGGCCCGAGGCCTGGAGCCGGTCCAGCTCGTCCTCGATCTCCTGTCGGGTCCTCTCGGTCGTGCCCCTCATGAGCATCGATCCGGCGAGGTCGCCGGCCGTGCTGCGCCCCATGAGCGATTCCTCGTCGCCGAACATGAATCGCATGCTGACCATGGCGAGATCGCCCCGCGTCTGCTTCGGGAGGAGTGCCACTTCCAGCCCGTTGCCGAGCGTGTAGCGGATCGTGCGTGACTCGATGTTGGTGGGCGACGGGTCGAACGCTTCGCCCTCGGCCACGGCTTCGCGACCCCGGTACGACTCGACCATCGCATCGATGTCCGGCACGTCCGGGATCTCGGCGCGGTCGGGGTTCGGCGTCGGATAGAAGAGGCCGACCGTGCGGTTGTCGGGCTTGAGGTACGCCCGTGCCACGCGGTTCACGTCGTCGGCGGTGACGGCCTCGATGCGGTCGCGGTTGAGGAAGAAGAGGCGCCAGTCACCCATCCCGATCCATTCCGACAGGTCGAGAGCGATGCCGGTGGAAGAGTTGATGCGCTGATTGATCCGGCTGACCATCGCCGTGCGCGCGCGCTGCACCTCCGCCTCCGTGACGGCCTCGGTGAGGACACCCTCGACGGTGGCGTTCAACGTGCGCAGGACCTCCATCAGGTCGCGGTCCGCGTCCACGGTTGCCGACATCGTCAGCGGGTTGGCCTCGCGGAACTGGTACGCACGTGCGCTCGCGGACGTGGCCATCTGCGTCTCGACCAGGGCTCGGTACAAACGACCCGAAGGGGCGTCTCCCAGGACGAACGCGAGCACCTCGACCGGAGCGAAGTCGGGGTGCGATCCCGGCGGGACGTGGTAAAGGGTGTGGATGTACTGCAGGTCACCCACCCGACGCAGCGTGACCATGCGCTCGCCGTCCTGGGTCGGCTCGTCGGTATACGTCGGATAGAGGATGTTCGCCCCCTCGCGGACGGGGCGGGGGATGGCGGCGAACTTCTCCAGTACGAGATCGAGCGCCGCGCCCGCGTCGAAGTTCCCTGCGACCAGGAGGACGGCGTTGTCGGGCTGGTAGTACTTCCGGTAGAACGTCTGCAACCTCTCGATGGGCACGTTCTCGACGTCCGAGCGCGCCCCGATGGTCGAGTTGCCGTAGTTGTGCCAGAGATAGGCCGTCGAGAAGACGCGCTCCTCGAGAATGCCCGACGGGCTGTTCTCGCCTGACTCCATCTCGTTGCGAACCACCGTCATCTCGGAGTCGAGGTCTTCCCGCAGCACGCGAGCGTTGACCATGCGGTCGGCCTCGAGGTCGAGCGCCCACTCGAGGTTGTCGGCGGAGGCGGGGAAGATCTCGAAGTAGTTCGTCCGGTCGTACCAGGTCGTGCCGTTCGGCTGCGCGCCTCGTTCGGCGAGTTCCTGCATGATGTCCGGGTGGTCGGGGGTGCCCTTGAAAAGCAGGTGCTCGAGCAGGTGCGCCATGCCGGTCTCGCCGTACCCTTCGTGCCGAGAGCCGACCAGGTACGTGATGTTCACGGTGATCTGCGGCTTGCTGGGATCGGGGAAGAGGAGCACGCGCAGACCGTTTTCGAGCCGGTACTCCGTGATGCCCTCGACGCTCGCTACCGGCTCGAGGTCCGCGCCCGACTGTTGCGCCGCGCTCGCGGAAGCGGCAGTGACGATCCCCAGCAGCACGCCGAAGGAGACGCGCATCCACCGTCCAGACATCCCGACCTCCCCTGTTCGAGCTGCCCCATCGAACTGCGTATGTCCCGCCCTCCGTGAAGCATATCGTACCGTTCGGCTGTGCGCCCGGTTCAGCGTCCCTGGAAGTCGGGGGGGCGGCCCTCTCGGCGCGCGCGCACACCCTCCCGGAAGTCCCGCGACGACGCACACGCCGCGATGAGCGCCCTCGCCCCCTCTTCGTCCAAGGTCCCGGCGGCGAGGTCGCCCAGGATGCGCTTCATCGCCTGGACCGCGAGGGGCGCGAGCCCGGCGAGTCGCTCGGCCAGCTCTCGAGTCGCCGCCTCGAGCTCGGCAGGGGCGACCAGCCGGTGGAGGAACCCGACACGGAGCAATTCCTCCGCCCCGAGTTCCTCGGCGGCGAGCAGGAGGCGGCTCGCCGCGCCCAGGCCGAGCGAGGTGACGTACCTGCGAAGACCACCGAGCGGATAGGAGAGACCCAGCCGGGCGGCCGGCACCGCCACCCGGCTCCCGGTAACGCCGATGCGGAAGTCACAGCAGATCGCGAGCTCCGCGCCTCCCCCGAAGGCGCTCCCGTTCATCGCGCAGATCGAGGGAAGGGGGATGCCTGCGAGATCGTCCGCGAGGGCCTCGAACAGCTCGCCCGTCATCTCCCCGGACTCGATCTGGGGGAGGGAGGCACCCGCGCAGAAGGTGGTTCCGGTCCCGGTGAGGACGAGGACTCGCACATCTTTCTGCGCTCGGACGGTTGCGAGGTGGGCATGCAAGCGTGCAACGTCCTGCGTTTCGATCGCATTGTGCTGCCCGGGTCGTTCGAGGACGATCCGAGCGACGTGCCCCTCGATCGAGAGATTCACGCGGCCATCATAACACAGGAGTCACGCCTTGGGCGCGATCCGCGAGTTCATGGAGAAGCACTATCTCCACTTCAATGCCCGTGAGACACTCGACGCCGCCAAGGCGTACGAGGCCCATCTGAAGGCGGGTGGCAAGATGATGGTGGCGATGGCCGGCGCCATGTCGACGGGCGAGTTCGGCATCGTGCTCGCCCGCATGATCCGAAAGGGCTATGTGCATGCGATTTCATGCACGGGCGCCAACCTCGAGGAGGATGTCTTCAATCTCTTGGCGCACAAGGAGTACGAGATCGTGCGCTCGTGGAAGGAGCTTTCGGCCGCCGACGAGGTCGCGCTCTACGAGCGGGGCATGAACCGAGTCACGGACACGTGCATCCCGGAGACCGTGATGAGGCACCTCGAGTCGCGCCTCGTGGGGTGCTGGCAACGCGCGGCAACGGCCGGCTCGCGGAAGACGCCGGCCGAGTTCCTCTTCGAGGTGCTCGACGATCCGACGCTCTCCCAGCACTACCAGATCGACCCCGCGAACTCCTGGATGCTCGCAGCGAAGGAGCACGGCATCCCGGTCTACGCACCCGGGTGGGAGGACTCCACGACGGGCAACATCTTCGCGGCCAACGTGATGCTCGGGAACGTGAAGTCGCACCAGTGCGTGAAGACCGGAACGGAGCAGTTCCAGGGACTCATCGAGTGGTACGAGAGGAACCACGGCGGCGGCAAGCAGCCGTCGGTCGGGTTCTTCCAGATCGGCGGTGGCATCGCCGGTGACTTCGCCATCTGTGCGGTGCCGTGCATCACGCAGGACCTACAGCGAGAAGTCCCCTACTGGGGCTATTTCTGCCAGATCACCGACGCGCGCCCGTCGTACGGTGGCTACTCGGGGGCGCCGGCCAACGAGAAGATCACCTGGGGCAAGCTGAACTCGACCACCCCCCGATTCGACATCAACTCCGACGCCGCGATCGTGGCGCCCCTCATCTTCAGTTACGTGCTGGGCGACTAGGCCCCCGCGAAGGGATCGGGCCGGGGGGGCCAGAGGGAAATCGACCGTCTTTGGTTACCTTTCCAGGCTATGCAGATCCGTAATATCGCCATCATCGCGCACGTCGATCACGGCAAGACGACCCTCGTCGACCAGATGTTCCGCCAGGCCGGTGTCTTCCGGGACAACCAGGTCGTGCAGGAGCGTGCCATGGATTCGAACCCGCTGGAGCGTGAGCGGGGCATCACGATCCTCGCGAAGAACACCGCCGTCGAATGGCACGGCGTGAAGATCAATATCGTGGACACGCCCGGCCACGCCGACTTCGGCGGCGAGGTCGAGCGCATCCTCAGGATGGTCAACGGAGTCGTATTGCTCGTCGACGCGGCGGAAGGGCCGATGCCGCAGACGCGCTTCGTCACGCGCAAGGCGCTCGAGCTCGGGCTCCTGCCCCTCGTCGTGATCAACAAGGTCGACCGGAGCGACGCACGCCCGGCCGAGGTCCACGACGAGGTCCTCCAGCTGTTCATGGACCTCGAGGCCTCCGACGCGCAGCTCGACGCGCCGTTCCTCTACGCCGTCGGCCGGGACGGGTGGGCTTCGGCCGACCCCAAGGCGACCGGAGGTGACCTCGCGCCTCTGTTCGACACGATCGTCTCGTATTTCCCGGCCCCGCGGGTGGATCGCGAGGGTCCGTTCCAGATGCTCGTCTCGACCCTCGATCACTCGCCCTACGTGGGGCGCATCGCGATCGGGCGGATCGAGCGGGGCACCGTGCACGTCGGTGACAAGATCTCCTTGCTCGCGCTCGGGCCGGAGGGCCTCATCGAGGATCCGTCGGAGGCCGAGGACGCGCGGGTGTCCAAGCTGTACACGTTCAGCGGCCTCGAGCGCATCGACGTCGAGGAAGCGCATGCGGGTGACATCGTCGCGCTAGCGGGCCTCGAGGGCGTCGAGATCGGCAAGACGCTCACGGATCCCGAGCACCGCGATCGCCTCAAGGGCATCGCCGTCGAGGAGCCGACGCTCTCGGTCGACTTCACGGTCAACAACTCGCCTTTCGCCGGGCAGTCGGGATCGTACGTCACCACGCGACAGGTCCGCGACCGGCTGTTCCGCGAGCTCGAGCGCAACGTGGCGATGCGCGTCGAGGAGACCGACCAGCCCGACACGTTCACGGTGAGCGGGCGCGGTGAGCTGCACCTCTCCATCCTCATGGAGACGATGCGTCGCGAGGGATACGAGTTCCAGGTCTCGAGACCCCGAGTCATCACCCGGAAGGGGCCCGGGGGCGAGATGCAGGAGCCGTACGAGGAAGCGATCGTCGAGGTGCCATCGAGCATGATCGGCATCGTGATCGAAAACCTCGGCTCACGCAGAGGCGAGATGACCGAGATGCGGCCCATGGGCGACTCCGGCGCCACCAGGCTCCGCTTCGTCGTTCCGGCTCGCGGTCTCTTCGGCTATCGCTCCGAGTTCATGACCGACACGCGCGGCGAAGGAATCCTCCACCACCAGTTCGACTCGTGGGGGCCGTGGGCGGGGCCGATCAAGGGGCGCACCCGTGGTGTGCTCGTCGCCGACCGACTCGGCAAGGTCGTGGCGTTCGCGCTCGGCAGTCTGCAGGAGCGCGCGACCATGTTCGTCTCGCCCGGCGACGACGCCTACGGCGGCATGATCGTGGGCGAGAACTCCCGCACCGACGACATGGACGTGAACGTGAGCAGGGAGAAGAAGCTCACGAACATGAGAACCACCGCCTCGGACGACAACGTCAAGCTCGAGCCGCCCCGCAAGATCACGCTCGAGCTCGCGCTGGAGTTCATCGAGGACGACGAGCTCATCGAGGTCACGCCGGACAGCATCAGGCTGCGGAAGCGCGTGCTCGAGCCGCACCTCCGCAAGAAGGCTGCGAAGCGCGCGATGCAGCCGGCCTGAGGCTCGAGCTTGGACAGGCAACGCTTCGAGAGCGCGCCGACGTTCGAGCAGTACCTCGAGGGCGTGGAGCGGAATCGCGAGCTCTGGCACGCGGTTCACGAGCGCGCGGAGCTGCCCGCCGAGTTGGTCGCGACGGCGCGCGCCGCCGGGGCCGGATGGCATCTGCTCGCGCTCTCGGAAGACTGGTGCGGCGACGCGGTGAACACGCTCCCCGTGATCGCGCGTCTCGCACGTGAGGTCGGCTGGGACCTGCGCGTGCTCTCCCGCGACGCGAACCCGGACCTCATGGACGCGCACCTGACGAACGGACGCAGCCGCTCGATCCCCGTCGTGATCGTCTACGACGCGGACTTCCGAGAAGTCGGCTGGTGGGGCCCCCGTCCCGACGAGATCCAGGCCTGGATCCTCGGCGAGGGGCTCGCGATGCCGTCGCCCGAGCGGTACAAGGTGGTCCGTCGTTGGTACGCGAAGGACCGCGGGCGGACGACGCTGGCGGAGCTCCTCCAGGTGCTCGGCCGTGCAGCCTGATCCCGAGGGCTCGCCGCCGGATACTCCGGCCCCCAGCCGCGGCCCCCGTCGCGCGGGCCTCTTCTTTCTGGCGTTCGCGTCCGGCTTCGCCGTGCTCGCCATCGAGATCGCGGGCGCCCGGCTGATCGCTCCCGTCTTCGGCCTCTCGGCGGTTCCGTGGACCGCGGTGATCGGTGTGATCCTCGCCGCGCTCGCCGTGGGCAGCCACGTCGGCGGACGTCTCGCCGACTCGGGCGCGCTTCCGCTCTCGGCGGTGCTCGCCCTCGCCGGTCTCACGGGCGTGCTCCCCGTCGTGGGTGAGGGATTTCCGTGGATGGCGCGCGAGGTGCTCGGCTTCATACCCGGGGCAGTCGTGAGCGCGCTCGTCCTGTTCGCGCCGCCGGTGCTCTGTCTCGGAGCCGTCGTGCCCTATCTCGTGCAGGCGGACACCGAGAGCCTCGCGGCGGTGGGGAGGCGAGCCGGTGACGTCAGCGCTGCTGCCACCGCCGGCTCGATCATGGGCACGTTCGTCACGGGCTTCGTGCTCCTGCCGGCCTTCCCGCTCCCGGTACTGCTCGGGCTCACCGCCGCGAGCCTCTTCGTGCTGGCACTCGTGTCCGGGCGGCTGCTCGGGCGCGGCCCGCGCGAGCACCACCTCGTGCTCGCGGCGCTCGCCGTCGGGGGGCTGGGCTTCCTGGCCGCGCGCCTACCCGAGGGGACGATCGCGTCCCGGCAGACCCTCTACTCGTCCGTGCGCGTCACCGAGCGCGAGTGGACGGACGGCCGGCTCGTTCGAGAGATGTTCCAGAACGGCGGGTCGTCGTCGGCGGAGTACGTCGACACGGGCGAGGCCGCGCACGTGTACGTCACAGTGAGCGAGCATCTCCTCGAGCCCGTGATCGACCGCATGGAGTCGATGCTCGTGCTGGGCGGCGCCGCGCTGTCGCTCCCCGTCGCGTTCCAGGCGCGACGACCCGACATGGACATCGACGTCGTGGAGATCGACCCGGCCGTGACCCAACTGGCCATCGAGCATTTCGCGTACGGCACCGCGTCTTATCCGCGCATCCGCGTGGTGCACGAGGACGCGCGAGTGTTCTTGCGTGCCTCTCGGAGCGCGTACGATATCGTCTACCTGGACGTCTTCGATCACCTGGTCACGGTGCCGTGGACGATGGTCACGCAAGAGGCGCTCGCCGACATGGCCGCAAGGCTCGGGCCCGACGGCCTGTTCGTCGCCAACGTGCTCTCTCCACTCGACGGTCCCGGCGTCGCGTTCCTGGAGCGTTTCCGTGCGACCTTGGACGACGTCTTCGCGGTGACGCGCGTCTACCGCGCGCGTCCGGAGGTGGAGCCCGGTGTCACGCAGAATCTCGTGGTCGTCGCGGCGAAGCGCGCCGCCGCCCTGCCGGCCGTCGATTGGCCCCAGGCCACGGTCGGCCCCGCTGGGAGGCCGCTCACCGACGCGTGGGCGCCGGTCGAGTACCTTCAGGCCAGAGTGTTCCTCAGAGGACTGGGTTGGAGCTAGGAGCTCGTCGATGCCCCTGATCTACAAGGACGGCGTATCCGCGAACACGCACCCGCTGAACATCGTGGAGGTGCCCGACGACTTCGTCGCATCGCTCGACGAGGTCACGCGGCCGCCGCTCTACGAGGTCTACATGCGCATGGCGGAGGAGCTCGCCAACCGATCGACGTGCGCGAGGCTCCAGGTCGGCACGGTGCTCACCGATCAGAGCCTCGAGCACGTCGTGGCGATCGGCTACAACGGCAACGTCCGGGGCTTCCCGAACCGCTGCGACTCGGATGAGGCGGGCCGGTGCGGGTGCATCCATTCGGAGATGAACGCCCTGGTCAAATCGCCCGGAGACCTGCCCGGTAAGGTGGCATTCGTGACCGCGAGCCCCTGCGTGATGTGCGCCAAGCTCATGGTGCAGGCGAAGGTGTCCCACCTGTTCTACCGCCAGTCCTACCGGGACCCCTCGGGGTTGGATGTCCTGGACCGAGCCGGGGTGGTGACGGTGCACTACACCCGGTGGCAGAACGCCTGGCGGGACGGGTAGGCGCGACGGGCCCGACTCGGGGGCACGCACCCCCCGAACGGCTGGAATTCACGGGGTGGGTCGTTAGCTTGTGTATTCTTTCACAAGCGGGTTGCATCCCCAAAACCGGTCGTTAGAAACCTTGAGCAACAAGCCCACCGGCCCCGGCGCCAAGCCCCTCGGTCGGTTCTTCCTTCCAGGCCCCACCGAAGTCTATCCCGAGGTGATGGAGGCGCAGCTGCGCCCCATGATCAGCCACCGCGGGTCGGCCATGACCGAGATCCTGCAGGAGCTGCAGGCCGGACTCGAGGTCATCTTCTACACGAAGCGTCCGGTCTTCATCTCCACGTCTTCGGCGACCGGCCTCATGGAGGCCGCCGTCCGCAACGGCGTGCGCAGCAAGCTCCTCGCCTGCGTGAACGGCGCGTTCAGCAAGCGCTTCGCCGAGATCGCGAGCGCCTGCGGTCATCAGGTCGACACCTACGACGTGCCGTGGGGCGCTGCTCATGACCCCGCCGAGCTCCGCGCGCGCCTCCAGAAGGGCGGCTACGATGCGGTGACGATGGTGCACTCCGAGACGTCGACGGGCGTGCTGAACGACATCAAGGCTTTGGCGGCTGTCGTGCGCGAGTTCGACGACGTCCTCGTGCTCGTAGACTCCGTGTCGGGATTCGGTGGCGCTGAGGTCCGGCCGGACGACTGGGGCCTCGACTTCCTTCTCACCGGTTCGCAGAAGGCATTCGCGCTGCCGCCGGGCCTCGCATTCGGCGTTGCCTCCGAGCGCATGATGAAGCGCTCGGCCGAGGCGACCCGCAAGGGCTTCTACTTCGACCTGGTGAAGTTCGCCGAGGGCCACGAGAAGTTCTCGCCGCACATCACCCCGGGTCTCTCCACGATCTACGCGCTCCAAGTGCAGGTGAAGCGCATGCTCGCCGAGGGGATGCCGGCACGCTGGGCCCGCCACACGAAGATGGCGGAGCGGACGTGGACATGGGTCGACGAGATGAAGTCCAAGAAGGCGGGACTCTCGGTGCTCGCGCCGAAGGGGTTCCGTTCGCCGTGTGTCACGACGGTCGCTGTAGCGACGCCCGATCTCGCGCCGACCATCGTGAAGGGGGTCGCGGCCAAGGGTTGGACCATCGGCGGTGGCTACGGGAAGCTCAAGCCGAGCTCGTTCCGCGTGGGCCACATGGGCGATCATACGCTCGCCGAGCTGAACGACGTGCTGGGCGTGCTCGCCGAGGTGATCGAGTGAGCGCGCGCTTCAAGGTTCTGGTAACCGACAAGGTCGCGGGCCCGGCGCTCGGTCCCCTGAAGGACGACAAGCGCTTCGAGGTCGTGCAGGTCGACGACTCGAAGGATCCGAAGTTCCTGGAGGCGCTCGCGACCGCGCACGGGCTGATCGTTCGCAGCGCGACCAAGGTGAAGGGCGACATGCTCGCCAAGGCGCCGGTCCTCAAGGTAGTGGGCCGGGCGGGCGTGGGTGTCGACAACATCGACTTGGTCGCGGCGACCGAGCGGGGCGTAGCCGTCCTGAACGCGCCTGCCGGTAACACGGTTTCTGCCGCCGAGCTGACGATGGCGCTCATCCTGTCGATGGTGCGTCGCGTGGCGGAGGCGGACGCCGCCATGCGCAAGGGAACGTGGTCCAAGCTGCAGGGCGTCGAGCTGCGCGGGCGCACGCTCGGCCTGGTGGGCGCGGGCCGTATCGGCGGTGAGGTCGCCAGGCGCTGCAAGGCGTTCGGAATGGATGTGGTCGCATACGATCCGTACCTCACGGACGAGCGGGCCGTGGAGCTGGGCGCGAGGCGCGCGAGCCTCGACGAGGTGCTCGAGCAAGGGGACATCATCTCGCTCCACGTGCCGCTGACGGACGCGACCAAGAACATGATCGGCACGGACGCGCTCGCGAAGATGAAGAAGGGGAGCTTCCTCGTGAACGTCGCGAGGGGCGGAGTGGTGGACGAGGCCGCGCTCGCGAAGGCGCTCGAGGCGAAGCACCTGGCGGGCGCTGCGCTCGACGTATACGTGAACGAGCCGCTGGAGAAGGAATCGCCACTGCTCAACGCACCGAACATCCTGCTCACTCCTCACCTCGGTGCGTCCACGAGCGAGGCGCAGGACTTGGTCGCGAGCGAGATCGCCGAAGGAGTGCGCAGGGCCCTCGCCGACGGCGACCTGACGACCGCACTCAACGCTCCCGCGATTGGTGGCGAAGCGTTGCGTCAGCTCTCGCCGCTCCTGGAGTTGGGCCGCGCTCTCGGCTATCTCGGCTGCGCACTCGCGCCGGGCGGCGTGCAGGCGGTGGACGTGAAGTACTCGGGGGACTCCGACGAGGCGCTCAAGCCGCTGACGGCGTATGTGCTGATGGGTTTGCTCGACCAGGTGCTGGGCAGAGACCAGGTGAACTTCGTCAGCGCCGGTCACCTCGCCACGCAGCGCGGCATCCGCATCGCTCGGACCCAGCTTTCCCAGAAGTCCGACTTCACGGAGCACGTGGAGTTGGTCTTGCAGGCCGAGAGGGGCGAGCTGCGGCTGGCGGGCGCTCTGCTCGGCGACGCGCACCCGCGCATCGTGCAGATCGACGACTACCGCGTCAACATCATTCCGACGGGTGTCTTGATCGTGCTGAAGAACCACGACGTCCCCGGCGTCATCGGGCGTGTGGGGACGCTGCTCGGCGATTACAAGATCAACATTGCCGAGTATCAGCAGGCGAGGCTGTCGAAGGGTGGCCAGGCGCTGGCGGCGATCTCCGTGGACGGCGACGTGGGCGAGTCCGTCCGGGAGGCGCTCCTCCAGTTGCCGGAAGTCGCATCCGCGATGGTCGTTCGGCTCTCGTAGGCACGCTTTTGAGAGCCTCGCATACGCGGTGAGGCTGACGTTCTGGGGTGCGGCGCAGACCGTCACCGGCTCGATGCACATGGTCGAGCTTGCCGGTCGGCGCGTGCTCTTGGACTGCGGACTCTTCCAGGGACGGCGGGCGGAGTCGAATCGCCTCAACCGCGAGCTTCCGGCGTCGGCGGACAGCATCGACGCCGTGCTACTCTCGCACGCGCACATCGATCACTCGGGCCTGCTGCCCAAGCTCCATGCGGACGGCTTTCGGGGGAGTGTGTACGCCACGCGGGCGACGCTCGACCTGTGCGCAGCCATGCTCGCGGACAGCGCGCACATCCAGGAGAAGGACGTCGAGTGGGTGAACCGGAGGGAGCGCCGTAGCGGAGCCGATCGCGTCGAACCGCTCTACTCTCGGTTGGACGCCGAGGCCGTGATGGAGCAGTTCGTGGGTGTGGAGTACCACGAGTCGTTCTCGCCGTTCGACGGACTCGACGTCGAGTATCGGGACGCGGGTCACATCCTGGGATCCGCTTCGATGACGCTCACGATGCGCGAGAACGGGCGAGTGAAGAAGCTCGGGTTCACCGGGGACGTCGGCCGGCCGCACCGTCCCATTCTGCGCGATCCCCAGCCCATGCCGGACTGCGATTGGCTGATCTGCGAGTCGACCTACGGCGGCAGGGTTCACGAGCCCAGAGAGAAGGCGAAGGGGAGTCTGGCGCGCGTCGTCGGAGAGACCGCGGCCCGGGGCGGCAAGGTGATCATCCCGGCCTTCGCGGTCGGACGCACACAGGAGATCGTGCACCGCCTCGATGAGCTCGCCAACGAGGGGAAGCTCCCGCCGATCCCGGTCTACGTCGACAGCCCACTCGCGGTCGATGTCACGGCCATTTTCCGCGCGCATCCCGAGTGCTACGACGAGGACCTGCGTGGCTATCTCGCGGATGACCCGAGCCCATTCGGTTTTGCACGGCTCACGTACATCCGGGACGCCGAAGAGTCCAAGAAGCTCAACACCTCTCGCCTACCCATGGTAATCATCTCGGCATCCGGCATGTGCGAGGCGGGACGGATCCTTCATCACCTTCGCAACAACGTGGCAGATCCGCGGAACACGATCCTCATCGTAGGCTACTGCGCGCCCCACACCCTGGGGCGGCGCATCGTCGAGAAGCAGCGCGAAGTCCGCATCTTCGGCGAACCGCACCCCCTGCGTGCGCACGTCGAAGTCATGAACGCGTATTCGGCACACGCCGACCAGCCGGAGTTGGTCGAGTTCGTGGAGAACCTCGATCCCGACAAGCTCGAGCGGATCTTCCTGGTGCACGGAGATCCGGCGCGTCAGCTGCCGCTCGCGGACGCACTCGTCGCGGCGGGTTACACGCGACCAGTGGCTCCCACGAGAGGAGAGAGCTTCGAGCTGTAGGGAGGGCGAGCCCGCGAAAGCACTCACGCTACGTCGACGCTTGCCTCGATGTGGCGCTCAGCTCATCGCCCGATCCAGCACCACCGCCGCATGCACCGCATCGCGCCCCGTCCCGTCCGCGATCTGCGCCCTGCAACTCGTCCCGTCGGCGACGATCGTCGCGTCACCCGCGGCCGCACGGACCGCGGGGAAGAGCGACAGCTCGCCCATCCGCATGGACACGTCGTAGTGCTCGGACCGGTACCCGAACGACCCTGCCATCCCGCAGCAACTCGACTCGATCGCCGTCACGCGTGCGCCGGGGATGCGACTGAGCATGCGCAACGTCGCCGCGGCGCCCCCGAACGCCTTTTGGTGGCAGTGGCCGTGCACGAGCATCGATGGAGGCGCGCCGGACTCGGGGAACGGAAGCGTGCGGCCCCCGTCCCAGGCGCGATCGAGAAGCTCTTCGAGGAGCATCGACCGCTCGGCCACGAGCCGCGCGGCCGGGGTCGGCACCAGGGCAGGCACCTCGTCGCGCAGGGTGTATAGACACGAGGGCTCGAGGCCGACGATCGCCGCTCCGGCCTCGACGTGACTCGCCAGCGCGTCCACCGTCCGCCGCGCTTCCTCGCGCGCCTCGTCGAGCATCCCCGCGCTCAAGTACGTTCGTCCGCAGCAGAGCGGCCGCGCGCCGGCCGGCGCGGTGGCGCCGGCGGTCGACCAACCTCCCTTGGCGAGCACGCGACACGCGGCCCGCGCGTTCTCGGGCTCGAGCCAGCGCGTGAACGTGTCCACGAAGAGCACGGCCTCGGGCGTCCGGACACCCGCGAGCTCGTCGTCGCGCCAAGGCCGACGCGACCATCGCGGCAGGCGGCGGTTGGGCGCGACTCCGAGCACCCGGGCGAACGGCCCGCGCGATCCGAGGTTCGCCAGCGAGGCCACGCGCGACATCCCCGGCGCCAGCCGCGGCAGGCTCGCCAACAACCGTTCGCGGAGCGGCACTCCCTCGAGTCCGTTCTGGCGGTGCTGCCACTCGAGCTTGATGCGCGCCATGTCGACGCCGGTCGGGCACTCGCGTTTGCACGCTTTGCAGGACACGCAAAGCGAGAGCGCCTCCGCCATCTCGGGTGAGTCGAGCCCATCGCCGCCGTCCAGCTGCCCGGTGAGCGCCAGCCGGAGTGCGTTGGCTCTCCCCCGCGTGCTGTGGCGCTCGTCTTGGGTCACGCGGAAAGACGGACACATCACGTCGGCGTCGGTCTTTCTGCACGCTCCGTTGTTGTCGCATCGCTCGACCGCGCCGAGCAGGCCACCGGTTGCGCTCCAGTCGAGCACCACCGGCAGCGTCCGCCCGGCGTACCCCTCGTGGAAGCGGAAGAGAGAGCGATCGTCCATGCGGGGCGGGTCGACGATCTTGCCGGGGTTCATCAATCCATGGGGATCGAACGTGCGCTTCACCTCTGCGTAGGCGGCCACCATGCGGTCGCCGAGCATCGCACGCAGGAACTCCGAGCGTACGATGCCGTCGCCATGCTCGCCGGAATGCGTCCCGCCGAGCTCGCGGACGACGACGTGCACCTCCTCGGCGATCGTGCGCACCAGGGCGACGTCGTCGGGGTCCTTCAGGTTGAGCGCGGGACGCACGTGCAGACAGCCGACCGACGCGTGCGCATACCACGTGCCCTCGACTCCGTGGCGGGCGAAGATCTCGTCGACGCGCCGAGCATACTCGGCCAGGTGCTCGAGCGGCACCGCGCAGTCCTCGATGAACGAAACGGGCCGGCGGGGCCCAGCCATCGACATGACGATGCTGAGACCGCCCTGCCGCACGCTCCAGAGCGCGGCTTGCGCGGCGCGGTCCTCGATGCGCACGACGCTGTCGGGATACCCCAGCTGCGCGAGCAGCGCGGAGAGGTCGTCCAGGCGCTTGCCCAGGTCAGCCTGGCCAGCGCCACCGGAGAACTCGACGAGGAGGAGCGCTCCGGGCGCTCCCCGCACGAACCGATCGAGCACGGCGCGGTAGTCCCTGCGCTCCCCGGCGAGCCGGAGCACCGTCCGATCGACCAGCTCGACGGCGCTGGGCGACAGCTCGATCATGTGCTGTACGGTATCGAGCGCCTCGATGAGCCCCGGGAAGTGACAGACGCCCACCACGCGACGCTCCGGGATGGGCGCGAGCTTCAGACGCAACCGCGAGAAGAAGGCGAGAGTCCCCTCGGAGCCCACGAGGAGCTGGGCGAGGTTTTCTCGCTCCGGGTGCAGCCTCTCGAGGTTATACCCGGCGACGTTGCGCATCACGCGCGGCGTGCGCCGCTCGATCTCGTCCGCCTCGCGTGCGAACAGCGCCCGCAGGGCTTCTACCTCCGTCGGCATCGACCGTGCACCCGAGGTGCGCTCGCCGAGCCAAACCCGTCGTCCATCCGCGAGCACGACCTCGACCGCGGATACGTTGTCGACCATCATTCCGTACTGGAGCGAGCGCGTGCCGGCGCTGTTGTTGCCGGCCATCCCGCCGATGGTCGCCCGACTGCTCGTCGACGGATCGACGGGAAACCAGAGCCCCGAAGGCTTCAGGTGCGCGTTGAGGCGATCGAGCACGATGCCCGGCTCGACCTCGATCTCCGTTCCGACGACATCGCCGATGCCGGTCAGCCAGCGGCTGGTGTCCATGACGATGGCACGGCCGATGGTCTGTCCCGCCTGCGAAGTGCCCCCGCCGCGCGGCAGCACCGGCGCGCCCTCGGCGCGGGCGATGTCGAGCACCGCCTCCACGTCCTGGGTCGATCGCGGGAAGACGACGCCGAGCGGCTCGATCTGATAGTGCGAGGCGTCGGTCGAGTAGAGGCCGCGGGTGAACGCGTCGAAGCGCACCTCGCCCTCGAGGGCGAGGGCCAGCTTCCGGCGGAGACCGGGGCTTCCGGGGGTGTGGGCCGTCACGGGCACGATGGATTGTAGTGGCGCTCCCACCCCGTCGCATCAGACATTGAGAGTATGCCCTCGCAGATCCGCGTCCAGGTCACGGAGCCGCTCGCCACGGTCGAGCTCGATGCTCGGGACTCCCAGGGCGCGTTGGGCGCCGCGGGCTGGCAGGCACTCGCGGAGGCGTTTCGGGCCCTCTCCGACCGCCGGGACGTCAAGGCAGTCGTGGTTCGTGCCGCGGGGGGGCGGGCGCTGGCGGCCGACTCGGACCTCTGCGAGACAGCCGAAGCCGCCGAGGCGTTCGCTGCGGTGCGCGCGTGCCGACACCCGACGGTCGCCGTCATCGAGGGTGTGTGCACCGGACCGGGCCTGGAGATCGCCGCGTGCTGTGACCTTCGTGTCTGTGGCGAGTCGAGCCGATTCGGCGCGTCGCCGACGCACTCCGTGCGGGACGGCTCGTTCCGGGACATCGAGCCGATCGCCCAACTGCTCGGTGCGAGCCCCGCGCTCGAGGACCTGAGGAGCGGCGACATGCTCGACGCCGAACACGCGCGCACAGTCGGGCTCGTCAGCCACGTGCACCCCGACGTGGCCGTGGTCGAGCAGGGGTACGGTCTCGCGGCGCGGGTGGCGGCGGGCGCACCCCTCGTGAACCGCTGGCACAAGCAGGTCGTTCGCCGCCTCTACGAGCGCGCGCCGCAGTAGGCTACCTACCGAGTCGCTGCCGGATCTCTTCCAGCCAATTCTGCACGAGCACGAACTCGTTCGGGCGGCCTGAGGCATCGGGTCCGCCCGTGCGGATGAACAGGAAGCGGCCATCTGCGGCGACATCCCAGCTCGTGTAGTTGGGGCCGGCCTCGAGTGCGCGTTCCGTGACCGAGAAGAGCTGCTCGCTCCCCGTCACCTCGAATCCACGCGTCCCCGATATCCGGGCCGCGACGAGCGAGCCGGAGCCGTCGACGAAGTAGATCTCCCGCCCGTTGCTGGCCCAGCGGGGGTTGATGCCCCCTGTGCTCGAAACCTGCCACTTGCCGTCGTTCACGGCGGGAAACGGACGCACATAGATCTCGTTTCGTCCCGTCTCGGTCGACTCGTACGCCAGCCAGCGACCGTCGGGTGAGAGCGCCGCCGCCTTCTCGTCGTAGGGCTCGGCCGCGAGCGGAACCGTGACGCTGTCGCCGACCCGGAGGCCCACGAGGTCACGGATGCCGGTCGCGCCGGCGCCGCCCCCGAGCCGCAGGACGAACATGGACTCGTCGGGATTCTGGTCGAACTCGAGGATGGACTCCTCCAGGTCGAGGAGGAGTCTCGGTGATCCGGTACCATCGGCCGGCTGGGTCCAGAGGTCGTAGTGGTCGCCGCCCGACACCCGCGACGAAGCGAAGACGATCGACCGGCCGTCCTTGGACCAGCGCGGCCGGAAATCGACCCCGGGGTCGAAGGTCAGTCGGGAGAGGGGCCCGGTGTCGAGCTGTTTGATCCAGATGTCCTCGCCGGCCTCCGAGTCGATCTTCACGGCCGCGCGGCGTCCATCGGGGGAGAGTGCCACGGCCACCTCGTTCCCGCCGGGATTGAACTCCCAACTGGAGTCGACGGGCGTGACTTCCCCGGTCCGAGTGACCCACACGACCTGGGCGGATCCGCCGCCGCCGGCCACCCCTGTCCAATACGCCAGCGTTCCGTTCGGGGACACGGCGTAGTAGGGGTAATCGTCTCCGTCGACTCGAACCCCGTCCACGAAGGGAACGGCGGGTCCCGCGAGCGCGAGCGCGTCGGCGTCGAACGCCGCCGCGAGGATCTGGCCTTCGAGCGTGCTGAAGACGAGATCGCCGTCCCGCGTCAGGAACGGCTTGACGCCTGGGGTGACGCTCGTGCGCTCCCCGGTGGACAGGCGCAGCGCGTCGACCCGGTTCGGGGATCCCCACACGGTGAAGACGCCGACGTCGGTGCCCGGAAGGACCTCGAAGTCCGCGTGCGGGCCGTCATTCTCCTCGGCGCGGACCGTGATCGTTTCCGCGTTTCCACCGGCGGCCGGGACGCGCTTGATGACCCGTCGCAGATCGGAATAGTAGATGTACCCGTCCGTGGCCCACCGCGTGCAACAGAACACGGAGTCCGCGATGGTGCGCGTCACACCGCCGAGCAGGGGCGTCACCTTGAGCTCGGGCTGCACGACGAAGGCTACTTCGCTTCCATCGGGTGACAGCGTCGGACTGAAGCCGTCCTGGGTGCCGGCGATCGGGGTCGCCTCCAGGTTGTCCAACCGCCTCAGCGCGAGGTGCGGGGCCCCCTCGCCCCGTAGCTCGAATACGATCGCGGTGCCGTCGTTCGAGATCGCGAAGTCGTAATCGGCCACCTGGCCGGCGACGGGAAGGAGCGAGAATCGCTCGACGGGCGCGCGGGGTTCGGGCCGCAGGAGCACCCAGGCCAGCGCGGCTGCGAGGGACGCGGACGCCACCGAGGCGCCGATCGCCACGCGCCTCCACGTCCCACCGGAGGCGAGCGCGAGGGAGTCTGCGGTCGCGCCGTGACGGAAGGATGGGTCGGAGAGCGCCTTGGCGAAGTCCTGCGCGCCCGCGAATCGATCGGCCGGCAGCTTCTCGAGCGCCTTCCGGATCGCTGCGTCCACGTGCGCTGGAATCGAGCGGCGGATCGTGGTCGGCGAGACCGGGAGTCCCTGGATGATCTTGCCGAGCACGGCCTGCGCCGTGGTCCCCGGGTAGGGCGGCTCACCAATGAGCATCTCGTAGAGAACGCACGCGAGCGCGTAGATGTCGCTGGCGGGTCCGACCGCGACGTCACCGGTCGCCTGCTCGGGACTCATGTAGTACGGAGTGCCTACGGAGAGGCCCGTCTCGGTGAGCCGGCTGCCGCCCGCGGCGCCGACCGCGAGCGCGATGCCGAAGTCGGCGACGAGCGGCTCGCCCTCGAGCATCAGGATGTTGGCGGGCTTGATGTCCCTATGGATGACGCCCCGGTCGTGCGCGTGCTGTAGCGCGTTCGCCACTGCCGACGCTATGTAGATCGCCTCGTCGACCTGGAGCTGCTTCTCCCGGTCGATCCGGTCGCGCAGGGTCTCTCCCTCCACGAACGGCATGACGTAGTACAGGAACGAGTCCGCCTGCCCCGAGTCGAACAGCGGGAGGATGTGCGGATGCTGGAGGTTGGCGGTCGTCTGGATCTCGGCCAGGAACCGCTCCGCTCCGACCACCGCCGCGAGCTCCGGCTTGAGCACTTTGAGCGCCACGCGACGGTTGTGCTTGACGTCCTTCGCCAGATAGACGGTGGCCATCCCGCCCTGGCCCAGCTCACGCTCGATCTCGTAGCGACCGGTTAGCGCCGTCGTGAGGCGGTTCATCAGGTCGGACATGCGTCCCCAGGAGCTCGGGTGGAGAGCAACGCCGGAAGGTACATCAGGCTCGTACGGTATCGAACAGCATGAAGCCGAGTAGCACAGGATGGTAGACGAGCGAGGCCAGGAACAGCCTTCGCGCCGCGGCCTCCGACATCTCACGCGAGGCGGCCACCGCAACGGCCAGGAAGCCGAGCGAAGCCACGAGCGCCCCGCCGAAGTACCAGGGACCCGTGATGCCCAGGAACGTGGGGGCAACCGAAACCGGCACGAGCGCCAGCGTCGCCATCACCATGTGCGCGCCGATACGGCGCCCGCCGCCCGCTGGAATGAGCTTGAAGCCGACGCGCGCGTAGTCGTCCTTCAACATCCAGGCGAGCCCGAGCACGTGGGGGAGCTGCCAGAGGTAGGCGATGGCGAACAGCGCCAGCGCGCCGAGCTCGAGCGAACCGGTCGCGGCGGTCCAGCCGATGAGCGTGGGGAGCGCTCCGGGAACCGCGCCCGCGAGGGTCGCTGCGTACGAGTGCCGCTTGAGGGGCGTGTAGACTGCGAGATACGCGAGACCCGAGAGTGCGGCGAGGCTCGCCGGCCACCAGCCGCTGGCCACCGACAGGTACACGAGGCCGACCGCGAGCAGGGCGAGCCCGAATGCGAGGGCCTGCTGCGGTTGGAGCCGCCCGGAGGGGAGCGGGCGGTGGCGAGTCCGCGTCATGATCCGGTCGGCTTCGCGCTCGACGTACTGGTTCAATGCCAGTGCGCCCGCGGTGGCCAGCCCGGTTCCGAGGATGGCGTGGAGGGCGGGGGCCAAGGGGACGCCGCCGCCCCCCGCGACCGCCGCGCTCACCCCGGTCGTGACCATCACGTACCCGGTGATTCCGGGCTTCGTCAGCTCGTAGTAGGCCCTCGGGGTCATGGGGGGTGAAGATAGCGCCAAAGTCCACGTCGGCTTCCCGAAACACCCCGTTCGGCCGGGCAGTAGTATGGAAGTGAGCATGGAAGACCCGGGGAGCGTGACCGCGAGGGACAGAAGGCGCCGAGAGAGGAACATCTGGCGCACCGGAATCCTCGTGTCCGTGCTTCTCCACCTGACGGTGTTGATCGCCTGGCGGGGTACCGTGATCCCCCCCTCACCGCTCGCGGCCGCAGGCCCGCGCACCGGGGACGACCGCGCAGCGCCGGGCACGCTCCAGGCGATGAACGTGCGGACGCCGACCACCATCCCGCGCATTCCTCCCCCCGTGCTCGTCCCCACGGAGATCGTGCTGGACTCGGTGGTGATCGACGCGCCCGACGAGATGGCCGCGTTCGACCCCGCGTCGGTCCTCGGCGATCGGCCGGGCCTCGATGGCTTGCCCGGACTGCCCGGGGGAACGGGGACGGGGGACGGAGGGAATGCCGAGGCCGGCCGTTTCCGTCTCGAGCCTGCCTCCCCGCGCGGGATGATCATCCCACCCGCGAACCGTGACCTTCGCGGCACCGAGGTCCAGGTATGGGTCTTCGTCGACGAGGGGGGCCGGGTCGTGGCGGACTCGACGCGACTCGACCCGCCCACGCGCGACCGCGACTTCAACCGACGTCTCATCCGCGAGGCGTCCGAGTGGGTCTTCCGCCCCGCTCGACAGGACGGCCAGGCGGTTGCGTCCTGGTTCCCCTACCGCATCAGCATGTAGCCGTCGCCGGGCCGCGTCGCTTACTCGGCCCGGAGCGCCTTCGCGGGGTCCACGCCGGCCGCCCGGGCTGCCGGAATCCACGTGGCCGCGAGCGACACCACCACGAGCGCGGCCGCGACCGCGCCATACGTGAGCGGATCGGTCGGACTCACGCCGTAGAGGAGTGACGAGATCACGCGACTGAGGGCCGCGGCCGCGACGAGGCCGGTGAGCGCGCCGACCCCGGCGAGCACGAGCCCGTGCCGAACCACCATGCCGCGTACCGCGGATGCCGTGGCTCCAAGGGCGAGGCGCACGCCGATCTCGCGCGTGCGCTGGCTGACGATGTACGAGACGACACCGTAGATCCCGACGAGTCCGAGCAGGAGCGCGATCCCCGAGGCCGCTCCGAGAAGCGCCATGGTGAAAGACGTCCGCGACGTAGCTTCGCCGACGATGTCCTCCAGCGTGCGTGGGTTCGAGAGCGGGACACGCGCGTTGAGCGTCTCCGCCTCGCGGCGCAGCATGGGGAGCAGTCCGATCGCGTCGGTGCTGGCCTTGATGACGACGGACAGCGCCCGCGTGGGCTCGGGCTCGGCCGCCGATCCCAGCGTCGTCGGCCAGTACACCATCGCCTCCGGCTCGGCCTCGAGGCTCTGGTATTTCACGTCCGCGACGACCCCGACGATCTGGAACCAGTCCTCGTCGGGTCCGCCCATGCGGATGCGGCGTCCGAGCGGGCTCCCGTTCGGCCACCACTGGCGCGCGAATGACTCCGATACCATGACGGCGCGCGTACCTTCCGCGCCGTCCCCCCGTTCGAGCGTCCGACCCTCCAAGAGGTCTATCCCCAGCGCTTCGACGAAGCCGGGCTCCACCGAGTTGTGGCTCGCCAGGACCGGCAGCTCTCCTTCGGCGCGCGGGTGGTCCTCGATGTCCATGGAGAAGAAGTTCACGTTGCCGGTGAGCGGAACGCCGTCGCCGAAGCCGACGGCCTCCACGCCGGCCTGCGCGCGGAGCGCATCACCGAGCTGCCGGTAGAAGCCCGCGGCCTCCGCCCAACCCGGGATCTCGGCGGGTGGGATGTTGAAGCTCGCCGTCAGCACGCGCTCGGCGTCGAAGCCCGGGTCGACACGGCGCAGTGCCTGGAAGCTGCGGAACATGAGCCCCGAGCCCACGAGCAGTACGAGTGCGAGCGCCATCTGCACCACGACGAGGGTGTTGCGCACTCCGTGGCGAGCCCGCCCGCTCGTCGCGCCGTGCATCGCGCCGTCGCGCAGCTGGCCGACGAGGTCGCGACCGCCGCGCAGCAGGGGCACGAGCCCGAAGAGGACCGCGCAGCCCATCGAGATGGCCGCTGTGAAGGTCAGCACTCGGAGGTCCACGCCGATCTCCGCGGCGCGCGGAAGCGTGGACGGCAGGAAGCCCATCGATGCTCGCACGGCGGCGGCGGCAACGCCGACTCCGAGCAGCCCACCCACGATCGCGAGCAAGAAGCTCTCGCTCATGCTCGCGCGGAGCACGTCGGCCCGGCCCGCGCCGATGGCGACCCGCAGCGCGAGCTCGCGCTGCCGCCCCTCGGCGCGCACGAGCAGCAGGTTGGCCACGTTCGCACACGCGATCAACAGCACGAAGCCGACCGTGCCGAGCAGGATCCAGAGCGTGGACCCGACGTCCCCGACCATCGCCTCCTTCAGGGGCGTCACGACCGCGCGCAACTCCACTTCCTCGAGGAACGCGGGTGCTCCCGAGTCGGGGAAGAGCTCCCGCAAGCGCCCGATGAGGCCCGTGAGCTCAACGAGGACGCCGTCGGCGGTCGCGCCAGGGGCGACGCGCGCCACGCCACTGGCACCGAATGCTGCGAGGGGCGCGTTGGCCGGGTTCACCACCATGGGGATCCAGAGGCGCGCCTCGCGCGAAGGATGCCCGAAGTCGGGCGGCATCACGCCGATCACCTCGCGACTCGTTCCGTTCAGATCGAGCGTGCGCCCGATCACGGACGGGTCGGCGCCGAACGTATCCCTCCAGAGCCCGTCGCTCAGGATCACGACCGGATCGGCGCCGGGGGCGCCCTCCTCTTCCGCGAAGGTACGGCCGTGCGCGGCCTCCACCCCGAGGACGGCGAAGAACGAAGGCGTCACCGTCTGCGCCGTGACCCGCTCGGCCACGCCTTCGGTGACCAGATTCGGCGCCGCCGAACCGTAGAGGGCGATCTCCTCGATCGAGGCGGCCTGGTCGCGATAGAGCGCGTAGAGGCCCTGCGACATCGGGAGCTGGTCGGCCCCACCTCGCCCCAGGTGGCGGATGGCGATCAGCTCGTCCGGTTCCTCGAAGGGGAGGGGGGAGAGCAGCACGCCGTCGACCATCGTGAAAACGGCAGTATTCGCGCCGATCCCGAGCGCGAGCGTGAGGACGGCCACCGCCGAGAAGGTCGGGTAGCGCAGCAGGCTTCGCAGTGCGAAGCGGAGGTCCGCGAAGAGGGGTGTCATGGGCGAGGGGGCTGGAGACCGCATTCGACAACACTGAGATGGCCCATCGGGTCGAAGCGTTGCCCCTGGACCGCTCGGGGGTATTGTTCGGCATGCTGCAGACCGCACGTGCCCCCAAGCGCATCCTCTGGGTCGACGACGAGGTCGACCTCTTGAAGCCTCACCTGCTCTTCCTGCAGGCGCGCGGCTATCACGTCGACGCCATCACCAACGGCGACGACGCGCTCGAGCTGATGCGTGGCTCGCCTTACGACCTCGTGCTGCTCGACGAGCAGATGCCGGGCCGCCGCGGCCTCGAGATGCTCGAGATCCTGCGCCGGGAGGACCCGCACCAACGCGTCGTGATGGTCACGAAGTCCGAGGAAGACCACACGATGACGGAGGCGATCGGTCGGCGCGTGGACGACTACCTCGTGAAGCCGACGAGTCCGCGCCAGGTCTTGTCCGTCGTCACACGCGTCCTCGAGGGCACCTCGATCCGCCAGCAGCGCGTCGCACAGGATCTGGCGGCGCGATTCCCTGCGCTCGCGCGCCTCTGTCAGGAGGCACGCACGGCGGACGAGTACGCCCAAGCCTACGCCGAGCTGGTCGACTGGCAGCTCACCCTCGAGGAAGCGGGCGAACAGGGTCTTCTCGACACCGTCCGGTCGCTCGTCGTCGATCTGCGCCGCGACTTCGGGACATGGGTGATGCGGGAATACCCTCGCTGGCTGCAGGGAGCCAAGGATCGGCCGCGGCTCTCGGTCGACGTGGTCCGCGACTTCCTGGTTCCGAGCCTCGGCACCGACCCCGTGTACTTCGTCGTGCTGGACTGCATGCGCCTGGACCAGTGGCGCGCGATCGCTCCACTCCTCGCGACCTACTTCGACATCGAGGAGTCATGGCACTTTTCGATCTTGCCGACGGCGACTCCGTACGCGCGCAACGCAATCTTCAGTGGCCAGTATCCCGACCAGATCGCCAAGGACCATCCGGGCTGGTGGGATGCGTCCGACGACGAAGGGAGCCTGAACGCCTTCGAGGACAAGCTGCTCGCGGAGCAGCTGAAGCGCCTCACCGGTCGCGACGTGCCTGTCCATTACGACAAGATCTTTTCGGATCGCCAGAGTGAGCAGGTCCGAGCGCGCGTCAGCTCAGCGCTGAAGACCCCCGGCTCGGTCATCGCGCTCGTGTTCAACTTCGTGGACCTGATGACGCACGGGCGGTCGGAGTCCCCGATCCTCATGGAGGTGGCGCGCGACGAAGCCGCGCTCCGTGACCTCACCCGCTCGTGGTTCGAGCGCTCGACCGCGTTTGCCGTCCTGCAGGAGGCCGCCCGCCAGGGTCATCAGGTCCTCCTCACGACGGACCACGGCTCGATCCTCTGCCAGCACCCGACGACCGTCTTCGCGCGGAAGGACGTCACGAGCAACCTGCGCTACAAGTTCGGCCAGGATCTGCGCGCCGAGGTGCCCTCGACCGCGTACTGCACGCACGACGAGAAGGACCTCCGTCTGCCGGGGGGTCGTCTCGGCATGTCGTATCTGATCGCGCTCGAGGATTACTTCTTCGTCTATCCGACGAAGCTGCGCGAGTATCAGGCGCGCTATCGCAATGCGTTCCTCCACGGCGGCATCAGCCCCGAGGAGATGATCGTCCCCGTCGCTAGCCTGAAGCCGAGGCCATAGGGCCTAGGCACCGCACTCCTCGACGTCGCGTCCGTGGCCGTCTTCACGCGAGTTCTTTCGTTCCTGCGGCCGCACCGCGGCCTCTTGGTCGCGGCGGTCGTGGCGACCGCGCTCTTCGCGGTGCTCGACGCCGCGGTGTTCGTGCTGCTGATCCCGTTCGTCGAGACGCTTTTCGTCGGCGGTGGGGCGCGCTCGGCCGGCACCGACACGGCGATGGCGCGCCTGCTCGACGCGACCGTCTACCAGTGGGTGGACCCCACCGGCGATCCGCTGGGAGCGATCTCCCGCATCATCGTACTGATCCTGCTCGCGTTCCTGTTGAAGAACGTCTTCCAGTTCACGCGGATCTACCTGCTGGCCCGGGCGGAGCAGGGCGTAAATCGCGACCTGCGCGACACCGTCTACGATCACCTCGTCGGGCTCGACTTGTCGTTCTTCGCCCGCATGCGCACCGGTCAGATCGTGAGCCGACTCACCACCGAGATCGAGCAGCTGCGCATGCTGGTGACCGCGGAGCTGTCACGGCTCCTGTCCTCCGTCTTCGAGTTCGCGGTCGCGCTCGCGGCCATGCTGCTCATCTCGTGGAAGCTCACACTGGCAGCATTCGTGGTGATCCCGCTCGCGATGGCCGTTTGGGGTCCGCTCGTTGCGGTGCTCCGGCGTCGAGACCGCAGCGTCCTCCACCTCGGTGGCGAGGTGAATGCGCACGTATCCGAGACCGTGTCGGGGATCCGCTTGGTGAAGTCCGCCTCGGCCGAGCCGCGGGAGCGATCACGCTTCCGGCGTCTCACGGGTGAGTACTTCGAGCATGTCATGCGCGCGGAGCGCGCACGTGCGCTGGCGCTTCCCATGACGGAGTTGTTGGCCGCGGTCGGTACGGCCGTACTTCTGTGGTACGGCGCGCGGCTCGTAACTGCCGGCGAGCTCTCGGGAGCCCAGTTCGTGGGGTTCCTGGCGCTCTCGCTCAAGCTGTACTCTCCGGTGAAGAACGTGGCCAAGTTCCCCGCGACCGCCCAACCCGGACTCGTGGCGGCCGAGAGGGTCTTCGAGTTCCTCGACACGCCCGTCGAGGTCGCCGAGCGGTCCGACGCGGTCCCGTTGGGCGGCTTCGAGAAGGAGATCGCCTTCGAGCGTGTCTCGTTCGCGTACCGGGAGGGCGAGCCGGCGCTGCACGACGTCTCGTTCGCGGTGCCCAAGGGTTCGCTGCTCGCCCTCGTCGGCCCGAGCGGATCCGGGAAGAGCACGATCGTGGATCTGCTCGTGCGCTTCTTCGATGTCTCGGGTGGCCGTATCACCATCGATGGGGCTGACATTCGGGACGTGCGCATCCGCGACCTGCGCGGTCTCATGGGAATCGTCTCTCAGGAGACGATCCTCTTTCACGATACCGTGCGCGCCAACATCGCCTATGCGAGTCCTGGCGCGACCGAGGAAGAAGTGGAAGCGGCCGCACGCGCCGCGCACGCACACGATTTCGTGCAGAAGCTCCCGCACGGCTACGACACCGTCGTGGGAGAGCGCGGCGTCCAGCTCTCGGGAGGCCAACGTCAGCGCATCGCGATCGCGCGTGCGCTGCTTTCCGATCCGCCGATTCTCGTGCTCGACGAGGCCACGAGCTCGCTCGACTCGGAGTCCGAGCGCGTCATCCAGGACGCGACCCTGAAGCTGCTCGAGGGAAGGACCGTCTTCGTCATCGCGCACCGGCTCTCCACCGTCCAGCGCGCCGACCAGATCTTGGTGGTCGACGGAGGTCGGATCGTCGAGCGGGGAACGCACGCGTCGCTGCTGGCTCATGGTGGCATGTACCGACGCTTGTACGATCTACAGCTCGACGACGCGGTGACGGCGAGGGTGCCGTGACGACCCCGCCGCTGGTGCATCGTCTGGAGCACGCCGTGTTCCGCCTTGCACGCGGTGTGGCATCGGTGGTGCCCGAACGCGTCGCGCTCGGGTCCGGGGCGTTGCTGGGGAGGACGATCGCGAGTGCCGTGCGGCTGCGCCGTGAGGACGTGGACCGGCATCTCGCATGGGCGTTTCCCGAGGCGCACCCGTCATGGCGGCGGCGTGTGGCGCGCGCGAGCTACGCGCACTTGGGCCGCGAGGCCGCGGTCTTGCTCCGCGCCGACCGCTGGTCGCCGGAGGTCATCCGTGAGCGAGCACGGATGGTGGGCTTCGAGGCGTTTCGTGAGGCCATCATGGCCGGGCGGGGGGTCGTGCTGCTCACGGGTCACCTCGGCAATTGGGAGATCGGCGGAGCGGCGATCGCCGCGCATGGCGTTTCGCTCGACGTGGTCGGTAAGGGGATGTCGAACCGCCGGTTCCAGGACGATCTGTTCGCGATGAGGGCGCGGCTCGGCATGCGCGTCATCGAGATGGGGGATGCGTCGCGTGAGGCGCTGCGCTCGCTGGGGGCGGGGAGGGTGGTGGCGCTGCTCGCCGACCAGCAGGCGCACCGGGGAGGAGTCCTCCTGCCGTTCTTCGGGCGACCCGCGTCGACGGCGCGGGGACCCGCCCTTTTCGCCATCCGCTCCGGCGCACCGGTGTTCGTGGGGTTCGCGCTGCGTGATCCCGGCGCCGCGGCGAGGTACACGGTGACGTTCGACCCCCTGCCGTTCCCGCGCTCCGGGGACGCCGACGCGGACGCCTTGGGCCTGCTCGGCGCGTACGGGGCCGCCTTGGAGGGGGCGATTCGCCTGGCCCCCGAACAGTACTTCTGGCAGCACCGGCGTTGGAAGAACGCTCCCTCGCCCGGAAGTCGGCCGGAACCGGCTTCCGAGCGCTAGGTTACAATCCCTTGTCCACATCCAACGTGAGTGCGGAGCCCGCCCGCCCGTGATCTACGTCTGCATTCCGACGCACAATGAGGCCGCAACGGTCGGCGTCCTGATGTGGAAGGTGCGTAAGGTCCTCAGCGAATACGACCGCCCGTTCGCCATCGTCGTGCACGACGACGCCTCGACCGATGACACCGCCGAGGTCCTCACGCGCTACAAGCGCATGTTGCCCCTCACCGTGCTCCGCTCCGAGGAGCGGATCGGATACGGTCGCTCCGTCGAAGCGCTGCTCCGCCACGTGCAGGCAGAGGCGCCCTACCCGAAGCGCGACTGTGCCGTGGTCATGCAGGCCGACTTCACGGAGGACCCGCAGGACATGGTCCCCCTGCTGAAGCTCATCGAGGGCGGCGCCGACATCGTCGCCGGGTGTGTGGCGGGGGCCGAGGGCCCGCCGCCCAAGGGTGTCAAGCTGGTGCGCTGGGTCACCGAGCGGCTCCTGAAGAAGGTCGTGGGCAGCGCGCCCGTATCGGATCCGCTGGGTGGCTTGCGCGCATATCGGGTGATCGTGTTGAAGAAGGCGCTCCGGGACCGAGCGGAGCCTCTGCTCGGCTCGGACGGGTGGGCGGCCAACGTGGAGCTCCTCGGTAGGCTGGCGCCGCACGCGCGGCGCATCGCCGAGGCGCCGCTCTCGCTGCGGTACGACCTACAGATGCGCCCTTCGCGCTTCCGGCCAGTACGCACGCTCTTGTCGCTCGCTCGTCTCCGTCCGTCGCTATGGTCGCCTCCACCCAGCGCAGAGGCCGCGTGAACAGGCTAGCGGTGGCAAGCGCGGCGATCGCGCTCGCGGTTGCACAGCCCGTGCGCGCGCAGAGCTCCGGATGGTCGGCCGACGTCGTGCCCACGGACACGCTCGCGGCGCCGGCGCCGTGGGGGCCGGGCGAGCACCTCGTCTACAACGTGAAGGTGGGCTGGTTCAATGTCGGGTCGGGCTCCCTGACGATGGAGGGGCTCGATTGGGTGCGCGGGAATCCGACGTACCGTGCGGTCATGGGCATCGCGGGGCGCTTCACGTTCTTCAGCATCAACGACCGCTACACGACCTGGTTCGACACCCACTCACTCCAGAGTTGGCGCTTCGTGCGCGACTACGGCGGCTCCTACACGAGCAAACGCCACTACGAGTTCTATCCCGAGCGCGACCTGTGGGACCGTGAGGACAACGACGAGTTCGGGCCCATGCGGACGGACGATCCTCTCGACGACATCTCGTTCGTGTACTTCCTCAGGACCCTGCCCCTCCAGGTCGGAGACGAATACACGTTCGATCGGTACTTCAAAGAAGAAGGAAACCCTGTCGTGGTGCGGGTTCTTCGGAAGGATAGGCGCAAGACCGACGCGGGGGAGTTCAACACGATCGTGGTGAGCCCCAACTTCCAGAGCGAGGGACTCTTCTCCGAGGGTGGGAAGGCCGAGCTGCACTTCAGCGACGATGAGCGCCGACTGCTCGTCTACATGAAGGTGGACATGCCCCGCGTCCCCGGGTCGCTCACGCTCCATCTCAAGTCGATCCAAGAAGGCTTTCCTGTGAACCCGCGGTCGCGGGCAGAAGTGCTCGGTGCGCGCGAGGCGCGGCGACGGAGCCGGTGACGAGGGGGCGCAGGCCGGAGCGCTCGGCGCGACGTCCACGAGGGGTCTCCGGCAGGGTCGGGAAGTACCTGGTCGAGCGTGCCTAGGCCACTGATCCTCGGCTCCGGCGTCCGCACCAAATCGGCGTGGCTGATCGCGGTTCCCTTCTTCGTTCTGGCGGGTCCGACGCCGGCACGCCTGGCGATCGGGCTCGCGATCAGCGCGATCGGCCTCGCTCTGCGCGGGTGGTCGGCGGGCACGCTCCACAAGAACGAGACCCTCACCACCTCCGGGCCTTACGCGTTTGTGCGCAACCCGCTCTATGTGGGATCGTTCCTCATCGGCGGGGGCCTCTCGGTCGCGGGCGGGAGTTGGCTCTGGCTCGTGCTCTTTCTCGTCTTCTATGCTGCCCTCTACGGACCCACCGTCGCGGCCGAGGCGGAGCGGCTCACGGAGCAGTTCGGCCACGTCTATGTGGAGTACGCGGCCCAGGTGCCGGCGTTCATCCCCCGTCTCACGCCCTTCCGATCCGAAAGGGTCCAGTCCGCCGATGGATTCCGGTGGAGCCAATACGAGCGCAACCGCGAATGGGAGGCGCTCCTCGGCGCTTTCGCGGCGTTCGCGCTCCTCTGGCTGAAGATGGCCTGGCTGGGGTGACCTAGCCGCGCACGTACTTCCTCATCGCGAGTTCGATCTTCGCGAGCACGCCCTCGACCGTGACCCGCGCCATGCCGTCGCGTGGCGCGGCCGAGAGCGGATAGTCCTCCCCCGGATACTCGGCGTAGCCGTCGACCACGAGATCTTCGTACGCGCGGTACGGCCCCGAGCGTTTCGGGTTGGTGCGCCCGAAGAGGCTCACGACGGGCTTCTCGAGCGCGCGCGCGATGTGGAGAGGCCCGGTGTCGGGAGTGACCACGAGCGCGCTTCCTTCGATGAGCCACACGAGGCGCCGGACGTCGTCTCCGAGCGCGTCGACCACGCGAGCGCTCGTGCCGGCGAGCACCTGGTCGGCGATGCGTCGCTCCCCGACGGACGGCCCGCCCACCAGCACGGGCCGCAGTCCGTGCGTCGACTCGAGTTCCTCGAGCACGCGCGCGTACCGCTCGGCCGTCCAGTTCTTGTCGGGCCGGCTCGTCCCGACCACCACCGCGCACGCGGGCCGGTCGAGCTTCGCGAAGAACGCTGCCTGGGCCGAGCGCTCGGCGTCCGTGAGCACGAGTCCCCATGTGACCGGCCGAGGGTCGACGCCCAGGTACTCCAGGAACTCGAAGTACTGGTCCTGCACGTGTTGCGGAGGGTGCGCGGCGATCCGGGCGTTCGTGAAGAGCCATTGCGCGTCGCGTGCGCGCCGCACGTCGAAGCCGAGCTTCACGCGCGAGCGTGCGAGCCCAGTGATCAGTCCGGCCTTGAGGTAGACCTGGAGGCCCAGCAAGAGATCGAACCGCCTCGGCTGCAGCTCCGCCGCGACGTCGCGGAAGCTTCGCAAGGCACCCAGACCGCGCCTGCGATGGAAGACGACGAAGTCGTCGATCGCCGGCTGGCCCGCGACGAGGGAGTGCGCTGCCGGCTGCACCACCCACGTGATGCGGCAGTCCGGCCATGCCCGCTTGAGCGCGTGCGCCACGGGGAGGACGTGCACCGCATCCCCGATCGCCGAGAGCATGACGATACAGATGTCGCGCGGAGGTGCTTCGCTCACGGGCGCTCCCCGTAACCGACCCTCAGCGCTTCCCACGCGGCGCGTGCCAGAGGACGTCGATGCCGATGCCCCAGCTTCGTGAGGGAGCGCTCCAGCCGGCCGCGCATGGCGCCGCTCGCGCGTGGGCCGCCGACCTCGACGACCCGACACCGGTCGAGGTCGAGCACCCAGGGCTCCATGCCGCCGCTCACCGAGCGTAGCACGATGTTGCCGGCGTTGAGGTCACGGTGCTCCACGCGGGCCTCTTCGAGGGAGCGCACCAGGCGGCCGGCCGCGTTCAGTGCCGCGTCCGCGTCGGCGTGTGCGTCGTCTCCGAAGAGCGAGTCCGAGAGCGTGTGCGCGTCGGGCACGAGCTCGGTCACCAGGTCCGCTCGATAGAAGAGACCCACCGGATAGACCGCGCCCGCCACGACCGCCGGGGTGCGCACGCCACGCGCCCGTGCGGCGACCGAGGCCCGTAGCTCCGCCTCGGGCCGGGTACGGCGCCCGCGCAGGTACCGGTCGCCGAGGAGGGCCGCCGCGGCCCCTCCCCGCCGGTATCTCCGCGTGGCCCATCGAGCCCGGCCGTCGGGACCGCTCACTGCCGCCGCGACGACGAGCACCGGAGCCCTTCCACCGCCACGTGTACCAAGCGCGCCCGCGCCGGCCCAGTCTGCCAGAGTGCCCCCGTCGCGCAGCACGGACTCGAGCCAAGTCGTGCCTGCCGACCAGGCGAATCCCCGAGCCCCGGCTGCCTCGACCGAGACGTAACCCTCGGGGAGCCGCGCGCTCACGCCGAGGCCACGCTCTCCGTCGGCAGCTCCATGAGATAGAGGCTCGGGCCGTCGAAGGTCTGCCCCTTCACCTTCACCCGGAACTGGTACTGACCCGCGCGCGGAAACACGACGCCATCGAGGGGCATGATGAGCTGGCTTCGGGCCGGCGGGCTGCCGGGGGCCGGCCGGTGGACCTCGGTCTCACCCTCGACGGTGAGGGAGGGCTTGCCTGCTGCGTCCTCGAGATCGGCCTTGAAGAGATATCGACCGTGGTCCTCGCGGTCCCATTCGAGGACCAGTACGAGGACGAGCCGTTCCTGCTTGGCCG
This sequence comes from uncultured Gemmatimonas sp., assembly GCA_964490285.1. GTDB lineage: Bacteria > Gemmatimonadota > Gemmatimonadetes > Longimicrobiales > Gaopeijiaceae > UBA2982. The sequence continues at coordinate 77,215 of CAZBCN010000001.1, forward strand.
GAAATCCGGGTGCGGAGAGGTCGTGGTAGACGCCGTGGATGTCCAGCTTGCCGTCGGGTGTCGACCGTGCGTCCTCACAAATGGCGGAGAAGCGTAGTTGCATGGGTTCCTAGGAAGCAGTACGAGCGGGGGCGCCCCACCCCCCTCCGCCCGGCGAGCGGATGCTCACCACGTCGCCGGCCTCGATGGAGAAGGTCGCCTTGCTCGGAAGGGGCTCCTCTACACCTCCTCGGATGAGGACGTTCTCGCCAGGTGCTCCAGGGCTGCCGCCGCGAGCCCCCACGGGTCCCGCCACCCGCCGCTCGCTGAGTAGCGCGACGCGCGCGGGCCCGAGCACCATCAGGTCGCGCCGCAACCCGTCACCCCCCGAGTGCAACCCCGCGCCACCCGTGCCCCTCCGGATCTCGTACCGCGTGACGCGCAGGGGATACGCGTGCTCGAGCGCCTCGATCGGGGTGTTGAGGGAGTTGGACATGTGCACGTGTACGGCGGAGAGGCCGTCCCCCGTCGGGCCGGCTCCCATGCCACCGCCCATTGTCTCGTAATACGCGAATGCGTCTCCGCTGCGAGGATCCGTGCCCCCAACGGTCGTGTTGTTCATCGTCCCCTGGGAGTGCGCGGGCACGACTTCGGGGAGCGCCTCGGCGAACGCCGTGAGCAGCACGTCGGTGATACGCTGGCTCGTCTCGACGTTGCCGGCGGCGACCGCCGCGGGAGGGCGGGCGTTCACGACGGATCCCTCGGGGAGGAGGAGTGTCACGGCGGCCATCGTGCCACCGCCCGCCGGCAGCGCTTCGCCGATGAGCTCCTCCACGACACAGCGCACCACGTAGCGCGTCGCCGAAGCCGTGATCGCGGCGACGGCGTTCACGCCCCCGGGCACCTGCGGCGATGTCCCCGCGAAATCGATGGTCGCGCTCGACCCCGAGATGGTCAGCTCGACCCGGATGGGGATGGGTCCCGACCCGAAGCCGTCGTCCTCGAGCGTGTCCTCGGCCCGGTAGGTACCGTCCGGGATGCGGTCGAGTCCCGCGGACACGAGTCGGTCTGCGTACGTCACGAGCCCCTGCATCGCGGCCAGCGTCGCCTCCGTTCCGCGGCGCGACGCGATCTCCAGGAGCCGTTTGGCCCCCGTGTTCAGCGCCGCGAGCTGGGCATCGAGGTCTCCGGCGCGCTCGCGCGGGGTGCGGACGTTCGCGAGCAGCGTCCGCCAAAGGTCCTCGTTGCGGTCGCCGCCACGATACAGACGAACAGGAGGGATCCGGAGCCCCTCCTCGTAGATCTCGCGCGCGAGCGGCATCGAGCCTGGCGTGGACCCGCCCATGTCGCTGTGATGGGCCCGCGAGGCGACGTACCCCAGCAGCACTCCGTCCGGCGCGTGCACCGGCGCGACGAGGGTCACGTCGGGTAGGTGGGTTCCTCCTCGGAAGGGATCGTTGAGGCACGCGACGTCGCCGGGATCGAGAGTCCCGAGCTCGGCAAGCGCCGCCTCGACGCTCATGGGCATGGCGCCCAGGTGGACAGGCATGTGGTCCCCGACCGACACGGAGATCCCGGCAGGATCGAAGAGCGCGCACGAATAGTCACGGCGCTCCTTGATGTTCGGTGAGAACGCGGCGCGGCGGAGCGCCGCCCCCATCTCCTCGGCGATCGCGGTGAACAGGTGTCGATACACCTCGAGCTCCAAGGGGCTCGGGGAACCCGCTCCAGCCACCACCTCTCCGGTTTGTCGCAAGTCGTTTCTCGGTTACGTTATATGGCTTAAGGCCGAAACACGACGTGCTGCAGGCACGCGAGAGCATCGACGATAACGGAGAGTGACTTTGTCCAAGGAAAAACTCCTAGACCGCGCGCGAGACGAGCTGTTCAGCCACATCAACCGGTGCGGGGTCCTCGATGCCGGGGAGGACGACCAGCGCCAGTGGATGGACGAGACGATCGAATATATCGGTGAGCGCTATCCGGACCTGACGGATGGGGATCTCCAGGGGCTTCGCGAGATCGGCATCCGGTTCTGCAAACCGGCCATCGCGCACGGCCGTCCCAACGCCACCACGAAGCTGGTGGACGCGACGGTCGCCTAAGGCGATCGCCCGCAAGGGCTTAGGTCATTTCAGGAGCGGGCGGCCGAGTGGGCCGCCCGCTCCGTTCGCTTTAGGGGGCCCGGTCGCGCACCCCGTGGCGGGAAAGCGGCGTCCCATCTATACTTCCGCCCGATTTTTTTCCGAGTCCGGGAGTGGCGTCGGGCACTCCCTTCCGCAAAGGTGAACAGCGTTGGCGAAGCGGCGCGACCCCAAGGCCCCCCTGAAGCTGGACAACGAGAAACAGCTTCTGAAGCACTACTATGCCGGCCAGCGCATGGCCTCTCCGAACGGGGGATACCTCATGTTGCTCGGGCTGCGGCAGGGGGACGGCGGGGACTCCGTCGGGATCTTCGAGTGCAGCGCCTCCTCCCTCCGCTACGAGCTCGTCATTCCGAAAGCCACCCGGGGAGAGCGCAAGAAGGTGAAGGACGCCCAGGACGACGGAGAGGATCCCGACTGCCCCCGGCACGGCCAGGGCACGCGCCTCGTACGGGCTGGCCGCGACCTCGTCTGCATGGCGTGCGGGGTCGCCTACGGGAAGGCTCAGTAGCGCCCGTCTTCGAGGTCGTGCGGCCTCGCTGGCGCCCTTGGGCGCGGGTGCCCCCGCGCATTATAGTTGTCCGGGTCAGGCCTTCACGGGCGACCAGCGGCGGTCGCCAGGGAGCTCGTACATGCCCGAACGGTTCCTCAGTTCCGAGGAATACGACGAGCAGGCGCACAAGCTGTACAACGACGGTGATTACGACGGGGCCCTCGAGATGCTCAAAGAGGGCCTCTCGCTTTATCCCAATGCCGTGGAGCTCTACGTCGGGCTGGGCTACGCTCGGCTCGCGCGCGAGGAGTTCGCCTGGGCTCGGCACGCGTTCGAGAGGGCGGTCGCCCTCGATCCGACGCACGAGGACGCGCAAGTGGGGCTCGGCGAGGTGCTCCTCCGCTTCGGCGACAAGGAGCAGGCCCTCCGGCTGTTCCGGGACGTGGCCTCCCGGGGGTACGACGACGACATCGAGCTGATGCTGACCATCGGCCGGGCGCTCTATCGCGCGGCGATGTATGCGGACTGCAGGGACATCTTCGGTCAGGCGGCCGCGGGAAGGCCGGACAGCGCGGATGCGGCTGCCTCGCTGGGGTACGCGCTCCATCGGCTCGGCGACGAAGTCGGCGCGGGACGCCAGATCCGGCGCGCCCTGAGGCTGGATCCCGACTTGCACGAGGCTCGCGTCTATCTGGGTCACCTGCTCTACGACCGGGGCGACTGGGAGGCGGCGCTCCGCGAGTTCGAGCGCGTGCCACCCCAGGAGCATTGGGACGCCCTCGGCGTTTGGCGCTTGATGGAGCTGAAGAGAACCCTCTGGCAGATGGAGTCGGGCGACGGCCGGCTGGCGCCGTGGGAGCAGCGGCTCCGCGAGCTCGAGGAGCTGGACGATCCCATCGACCGGCTGCTCGCCGAGGTCGAGACGCGCATGGGTGGCGGGGACGGCGACGTACGGTATGATCCGAGTCAGCTCGAGCTCTTCGAGCGAGCTCTTTCGACCGGGGACCAGGGCTCGTACGCGATTCGGCTGAGCGATGGCACTCGGTTCCGGGGTAGTTGGTACGAGATCGTACGGCAGATGCGGGACCATGCCGGCTTTTCGCACGAGTCGACCGCCCAGTACATGCGGCGACTCGCCGAGCGGTGGCACGAACAGAGTGGTGCGGAGATTCCATTCACCGACCCCGAGGCCTTCCTGCGCGCCGCGCTCGAGGCAGGGCTGGTGCGGTTGGAGAGGGAGGGTCAGGCGGGGACATGAGCGATTCGAATCAGATCCTGGAGCGCTTTCATCGAGCGCTCATCGAGGAGATCCAGACGCAGAGGCCCGAGTACCTCACGGGTCCCTTCACCGTCGCCGAGATCTACCAGAACCTCGTGCCCTACAGCTCGCACCGGGATCGTATCGGTGTCCGGATGAACGGTGACTACGAGGACGCGCTGCTACGGCTCCTCGCCGGCGAGGGTGGCTATCTCGTGCTCGAGTCCGAGCCCGCATTGAGAGACCTGCGGGCCGAACTCGCCACCCCCGATCCAAACACGGGCCTGTACCGCGAGTACGCTGCAGTCGACGTGCGCCTGAACCAGGCGTCTCTGGACCTCGCGCTCCTGGCGGAAGAGGCGCCGTCGGATCTCTCCGACGAGGTCGCCTCCATCGAGACGCTTTCGGTGGCCGATCTCGCCCCGGCGGAGGCTGCGCTCGACACGATGTCCATCGTGCCGCCCGGCGTCGACGTCTTCCAGGGCCGGATGCCGAATGCGTCCCCGACGGCGACCGCTGCCCCGAACGCATGCCAGTGGTGCCGCGCCGAGCTGCCCGCACGGGACAACCTCAACTTCTGTCCCTTCTGTGGAACGGACTTGAAGGTGGTGCCGTGCAATCATTGCGGGGAGGAGCTCGAGCCGGAGTGGCGCTTCTGCATCGCCTGCGGGGTCGAGGTCATGCGTTGACGGTTGGCTTCGGCCGACGACTCCTGGGGGTGCCGTCGGTCCTCATGCTACTGTCCGCCGCGTGCGCCGCGGAGCCCGACCGGACGTTGCAGCCAGACTCCACGTTGCAGGCCGAGCTCGGCCTCACCCTCGAGGATCGCGTCTTCCGCGTGACGGTCACGGGTGGTCAACGAGAGCGTGCCGAGCCGGCCGCACTGTCGATCGAGCCCGGGGCCTACGTGGAGTTCATCACCGCTGACTGGCTGGTGCACGAGATCATCTTCGAGACGGACAGCCTCGGCACCGCGCAGCGTTCCTTCCTGGAGGGCACGGACCAGGTTGCCTCCCCGCCCTTGATCGAGCGTGCGAGCCGGTACGTGCTCTCGTTCTCGGGGGCTCCGCCCGGAAGGTATGCGTACCGGCTCGAGGGGAACGGCCGGACGGGGCGTGGGGTCATCGTCGTGGCGCCCCCGACGGAGCCCGGACGCACCCGCCGGTCCCGCTAGCGCCGGCCAAAGTGAACCCGTAATCTGCGAGGCCTTCCGCGGGGTGCGGGCCGTTCCGGCTCGTCCTGTCCAGCCTCGACCTCCCGGTGTTTGGAGCACGAATGACCCAGCAACGCACGATAGGTCAGATCCTCGTGGGGCTCGGCCGGATCACCGAAAGCGATGTCGCCAAGGCCCTCGAGTACCAGCGTCTCGCGGGAGGGTATTTCGGTGAGGCGCTGATCGCGTGTGGGTTGGTGTCCGAAGACGAGATCAAGTGGGGCCTGGCTTCACAGTTCGACCTTCCGTACGTGTTTCCGAACGCCGAGGAGATCGACTACGACACTGCTGCTCTGGTGTCGCCGGAGTGGGCGCTGGCGAACCTCGCGCTCCCGATCCTTCGTACGTCGACGAGTGTCACCGTCGTCGTCGATTCGCCGATCAAGACGAAGGCCGTCGAGGAACTCCGCTCACGCACCGACCTGGACATCGCGCTCGCGCTCGCGTCTCCCTCCAAGATTCGTGAGCTCATTCGACAGGTGTACGCGCGAGCATCCGCAGCCGATGAGGATGCCAGCCGGCCGCCCATCGGCATGTCCGATGCGCTCGACATCGTGATCTCGGCGGGCGCGTCCCGCTTCGGCGTCTCTGCACGCGGCTTGCGAGGCTGGATCTGGTGGGAGCAGGGCGGCGCGATCCGTCGTCGTCCGCTCTCGGGTGACTGGGAGGGCGAGTTGGAGCGAGCGCTCCGGCCGAGTCTCGAAGCCATGGCGAAGGGCCATTCCAGGCGCGACTGGCTCGGTGAGCTGGTGAGGGTCGGAGTCGCGACGGGCGTAGACGTGCATTTCCTCGCCGACGAGTCGGGCCGCGAGTACCTGTTCCGCCCGCGACCGACTCCTGCCACCAAGCGGGCGAGCTTTCCGCCGCCCGCGGGCGGCATTGTCTCCGAGGTACGGTTGCTGGCCCGCTCGGGAACAGCGCGCTTCGTCTTCACCGCCGCCCCGACCGAGCTGGGGCGCGAGATGCTTCCGCATCTACCGGAGCTCCTTCTCGATCCTTCCTGGCGCAGCATCTATCTACATACGCGCGATCGTCCGGTGGCCTCCCATGTGTTCAGCCATCGTCTCTCCGACGACCGCGCGTCGTGGCGCGCCGAGATCGAGTCGTTGCTTCCCTTCCAGTTCGACGCCGTGACGGTCGACCTCGCGGGAGGTGAGGCCGACTGGGCACCGAGTGCCTCCAACCTCGGATCGGTCGCGTTCCTGCTCTGGGCCGACGGCGCCGACGTCGGCCCTGCCTACGAGGCAGGCATTCGGTGGCACCTGCACGTGCTTCGCCGGAGCGATGGTCAACTCGATTGGTCCCTCGAGCCGCTGCTCTCAACCTGAGTCCAAACGGAGTGCCCGAATGGCACAGATCGATCAATTCCTGAAGGTCCTCGTGGAACAGAAGGGCTCGGACCTCCATCTCACCACGGGCTCGCCGCCGGTCATGCGCGTGCATGGCCAAATGCAGCGCATCAAGTTCCGCGAGCTCACCAACAAGGACCTGGAAGCGCTCGTCTACGAGATCATGGAGGAGGACGCGCGCATCAAGTTCCTCGACAAGCTGGATTACGATTTCGCGTACGAGATCGATGGGCTCGCCCGCTTCCGCGCGAACGTCTTCTGGCAGCGCAAGGGACTCGGGGCCGTCTTCCGCACCATTCCGTCCAAGATCCTGAGCGCCGAGCAGCTCGGGCTACCCGAAGCGGTCCGCAGGATGTGCATGCTGACCAAGGGGCTCGTGCTGGTCACCGGGCCGACGGGCTCGGGCAAGAGCACGACGCTGGCGGCCATGGTGGACCTGATCAACGAAACCCGGATGGACCATATCCTCACCATCGAGGACCCCATCGAGTTCGTGCACGAGAACAAGAAGTCCCTCGTGAATCAACGCGAGGTGCTGACGAACACCAAGAACTTCGCCAATGCGCTCCGGGCGGCGTTGCGCGAGAACCCCGACGTCATTCTGGTCGGCGAGATGCGCGACCAGGAGACTATCGAGCTCGGGATCACCGCCGCTGAGACGGGCCATCTCGTCTTCGGGACGCTGCACACCAACTCCGCGCCCAAGACCGTGGACCGGATCATCGACTCGTTCCCGGCGCACGAGCAGGAGCAGGTCCGCTCGATGCTGGCGGAGTCGTTGAAGGGCGTGATCGCCCAGGTCCTGTTGAAGGCAAAGGACGGGAAGAGTCGTATGGCTGCCTGGGAGATCATGGTCGGGACGTCCGCGATCGGGAACCTCATCCGTGAAAACAAGATCCATCAGATCCCGTCCATCATTCAGACCGGCAAGAAGGACGGAATGCAGCTCCTCGACCAGCACATCATGGAGTTCCTCATGATGGGCAAGATCACTCCTGAGGAAGCCTATATGCGGGCCAACAACAAGCAGGCGTTCCGTGAGCACCTCAAGGAGGTTCCCACGGCGGAGTTCGTCTAGCGGTTCATGAGTGACACAAAGGGTCGTAGCCTGACGCGGAGCGAGTTCGACGCAGTCATCCGCAGAGCCGCCGAGATCGCCTCGTCGGATCCCGACGGGGCGGAGGGTGCCCTGACGGAAGCGGAGCTCTTCCGCATCGCGGGCGAGGTGGGGCTCACGGAGGGCCACGTTCGCATTGCGCTGGCCGAGGTGCGCAGCGGCGGCGAGGTGGGGGAGGGCAACTTCCTCGACAGGGTCTTCGGGCCCGCCAACGTGCGGGTTTCGCGCGTCGTACCAGGCACGCCGGAGAAGCTGGCTCAGAGCATCGACGAGTTTCTGGTCAGCACGCAGCTGCTGCAGCGCGTCCGACGCAGCGCCAGCGTGCTCAACTATCGGCCCGCTGCCGACTGGGCGTCGCAGGTCGCGCGCGCCGCCAGCCTCAGCTCACGGAAGTATTACATCGCGTCGGCGAGGTCGGTCGAGGTGCAGCTCGATGCGGTCGATGATGAGCGAACGCTCGTGGCGTTCATGGTCGACCCCGGAACGCGCGGCAACGACCTGGCTGGGGCGATTGTCGGCGGTGCTCTGGCTTCGGGGGCCGTCGGGACGGCGTCCGCTTTCGGACTCTCCATGGTCGCTCCGGTGGTCCTGGCCGCGGGGGCCGGCGTGGTGGTCGCCGGCGGGCTGTGGTCCGTCATCTTCTTCAGCACCGGGAGTGCGCACAGGCGCAAGGCGACCGATGTGCGCGGCGAGGTGGAGGGTGTGCTCGACGCGCTCGAAACGGGCGCCTCGCTCGAGCCGCCGCCGCCGGCCTGGCGCAAGTGGGTCAAGCGACACTTCCACGGGGTCGCCCGCGACATCTTGGGCGACGAAGAAGCCAAGGCAGAGAAGAAGCCTGACGCGTGATGTATCCGACATCTGTGGCGCGCGCGGATGTGCGTGCTCCACATTGGAAGAGGATTTCGAGAGCCTCCTGTCACTGCAGAGTCCCATGATCGTCGCGCGCTGCCCCGACCCGTTGCTCCGTCACGCTCTGCGTGCCGCAGCGCCCGTCGAGGAAGACGTAGTCACGGACCCGGACCTGATCGCTGAGGCGCTGCAATGGCGGTTCGCACGTCTTCTCGTCTTGGCGAATGGCACCTCCAGCGAGGAACGAGGATCGCGCGTTCCCGTGCTGGAGCTGGACGAAGCGACGCTCCGGCGCTGGGAGAGCGAGCGGCGCGCGGAGCAACCGCCGCTGCCCCGCTTGGACTTCCTGATTCGGCGTCTTGGCGTGCTCGTCGAGCGCGTGCCGAGTGACGCCAATTGGGTCGACGCGGCGCTCGCCGACCTGAGCCGAGCAGCGGGCGCGAGGCTTCCTCGTCCGCTTCGCACCTTTGCCAGACGCGTGACGGAGTTTCCGACCCACTACACGAGCTTACATGCAGTCGCGCGGGCTTGCGACCTGAGCCGGGGAGCGCTCAAGGCGAGGTTCCGCCGCCGGGGCCTCGTATCGCCCTCGGTCTACCTCAGGTGGTTCAGGTTGATGGCAGCCGCCGAGATGCTGTCCGATCGCTCCACGACGGTGGCCGCGGCGGCGCACAGGCTCGGATTCACGTCGGCCGGCAATCTGTGTCGGACGATGGCGATGCTCGCGCAGCTGACTCCGACCGAGGTACGTACGATCCGCGGATGGAACAAGCTGCTGATCACCTTCGCCTGGACGCACCTGACGCCCGAGGCGCTCGATGCCTGGGCAGGACTGGACCGACTCTTCGAGCGGCGCGCGGCCTGACGATGAGAGGGGCGTTCTAGCGGCGGGTCCGCCGCTGACGCCGACGCTCTCTACGGATGGCAGCCTCGCGCTTCCGCTTCTTCTGGGCGCTGGGCTTCTCGTAATAGCGGCGCTTGCGCAGCTCGGAGTAGAGCCCGGAACGCTGCACCTTGCGCTTGAACCGGCGCAGGGCGCGGTCGAGACTCTCGTTGTCCTGAATGACGACTTCCAAGCGGCGGCACCTCGGAGTGGATAAAAATGAGCGTGGAAAGGTAAATGGGCCCGGTCGGGGGAGCAACGTCCCGCGACCGGAGCCGGGCCCGAGCTCGAGGCGACGTTCTTCTTGCAACTCCCACGAACCGAACATTATCGTGGGGGTCCGACACCCGGCTCCGGCCGGGTTTCTTGTCGAATAGGGGGTCGCTCACTCGATGCAGCCGAACGTGCACACCGACGCCCGCCCCGAGGCCATGGGCGACGTTCCTGGGATCTGCGAGCTGTCGCTGACCCGCGCCATCGTCCAGTATCGAGACGTCCACGAGATGGACACGCCGGGTGGGCGGATCGAGGACATCGGGCTCGCGCTGGTGGTGGAGGGTCGGTACGCCGCCACCGCGGAGGCGATCGACCTCGGCAGCGGGCAGGTGAAGGTTCTCGACCTGAGCACCGAGCTCGTCGTCCTGGACTGGGTCTACGAGCCGACGCTCCATCACGTCGCGGAGCTCATCACGGCGACCGCGGCCACGCGGGACGGGGAGGCGCTCAGGAAGTACGGCTTCCAGCTCGGTCTGCGTGTTCTCGAGCGCATCGGCTTCGGTCCTCTCACCCGCTCGACCTTCCTGCGTCTCGGGTACCGCGACATCTGCCGGGATCTCGACCTTCATGAGGGGACGTCGATCCGCTTCGTGCTCGGGCACGGCCGCATCACGCGGGCCCATCTGGATTACGACGCATGCGCGGTGGTCTTCCGCACTGCGTTCCCGGAGCCGGATGCACACCTGGAGCACGCACTCGCGGACGCGTTCCTGACTGCCGAACTGCGTCGCGTGGAGCCCATGAACGACGCCGGCACCGTCGAATACCAGGTACGCTTCGCCTTGCCCACGACGCTGACCGAGGCGCGTGCCTGCCTGGCTCAGATGCGGCGGGGGCTGGTGTCCATGCTGGCCCGCTTCGAGCCGGAGCGCCTCGCCTCGCTCGCGCCCGTCATGGACACGTTCGGGGAGCGCGAGACGTTGGGAGGACTGCGGATTCACGAACCTGCAACGCACGCGGTCGCGGTTCCCCCGCCGTTCGCGGGCTCGCACGTAGTCCACTAGCGCGGCCCTCCACCTTGGTCTTCGAGGATCTGCGCGCACCCGACACCGAGCAGCGGCACCTCGCGCACGCCGAGCTGCTCGTTCAGTACGAAGCTTATCGCAAGCGCCAGGCGCGCCGTTTGGTTCGCATGCTCCCGCGCGAGGCTGTTCGTCCACTCTATCGGCGAGCTCTGGAAGAGGGCTTCGGAGAGAGCACGCCCGCCGACCCTCTCGCCGCGCTCGTGGCCTACTGCGAGACTCTGCTACCGCTCCCTCCCTTCGAGGAGTGGTGTGAGGATCTCGAACGCTTCCCGGTGGCGCACCTGAGGGATCTCGACGACTCGGCGGCCGCGCCCACTGCCGAGGCGCCGACGACGGTCGAGGCGCGCCTGTTCGAGTTCGCGGGCACGCCCTGGATCGCCTACCTGCGCTCGTTCCGAGACGGAGCGGCGTGGCGAGGCTACATCGCGTTCGAGGACAGGAACTCGCGGAGCGTGCATCGCACCGCGCTGATCTTCCGAGAAACCGACCCTGCGGATCTCCGCGAACGCTTCCTCGGCTTCGAAACGGTCGCTCTCGAAGCGTTTCTCCGGTCCGCGCTCCCCTGAGTCGATTTTCGGAAAAAACGGAGACACGGCTCTCGGTGATTCGCACCGCGAAGCTCCCGCCAAACTCCGTGATCCACTTGCACTTCCGGCGTGACCGTCAAAGTGCGGGTAGGATGCGCTGCGGCGCGGGAACACATGGTTTGGCCGAAAGTACCATTCTGTAACATGTTGCAGTACAAGCACTTACGCAGCGCGTATTTTTTCTCTCTCGTGCCGACAAAGGGGTTGCGCCACGAGATGTCACTCCTTAGAGTACCGTCCGTTCGGAGGATCGCTAGCACCTCATCAACGACTTGTCGCGCGCCCCACGCGCCGAGCCGGTGCCCTGAAAGCGTAACTTTTCCACAATTTTTCCTGGGCGAGGTGTGTCTATGTGGGAAACGCGTTCCGTGCAGCTCTCCGTACGCTTGCCACGCGACATCGCGGCCCAGGCGGAAGAGGTTCAGCAGTCCGATCCGGAGTTTCTGAGCCGCGTCGTGCTGTATGGTCTCACCCGTCGCTCCATCTACAGGCATCTGCGCGAGAGCGACGAGTCCTCGTCCCTCGAGTTGCTTTCCGAGCAGGCGCCCCCCGCACCGTAGGAAGCTTGCGTCAGGCAGCTTCCGGGGTGCATACCTTCCGCGATTCCTGAGGCTCGTTCACGCCCGGCGGGAGGATCCCCCCAATGGACGACGGCGGCCAGGAGAGTCCTGAAGAGCCGCTACACGTCCTGCGCGCCAAGTATCACGACTATTGTTCGGCGCAGGTCGCGGATCTTCTCGTCTACATGAGTCCCGACGAGATCTACCTACTCGCGCATCGCGCGTATCGGGAGAGCGGCGGCGAAGGGGATATCTCGTACGTGGAGATGGTCCGTGTCGCGACGGACTGGTTGTCGCGGCGCATCGCGCTTCCGCCCTTCGAGATCTGGCTCGACGACTACCGCGCCCACCCCGACAAGTACGAAGAGTACTTCATGGGCCTGTGGGAAACCGATGTGAAGAACTCCTCCGACAGCTGACCCACCGCTAGAAGGGCAGGTCGTCGTCCGGCTCGCTGCTCGGCGGCTGTGGCGCACCTCCGCCCGCATCCGCGAAGCTGCTTGCCCCGCGGCGTCCCCCGCCGCCGCCCCCACCGCCGCCGCCCCCACCACCTGCCGAGCCGAGCATCACCATCTCGTTCACCACGATGTCGGTCCAGTACTTCGGGCCGCCCTCTCCTTCGGTCTGCGAGTATTCGATGCGCCCTTCGACGTAAAGACGGTCGCCCTTCTTCACCCATTGCTCGACGACGTCGACGAGGCGGCCGAAGAACGTGAGCCGATGCCACTCCGTCTTCTCCTGCTGCTGACCCGAACGGTCGGGCCACGACCGGTTGGTGGCCAGCGAGAGTTTTGCGACACGGGTTCCGCCGCTCGTCGCCCGGATCTCGGGCTCGCTGCCCACGTTTCCGATCAGCATGACCTTGTTGAGGGACCGACTCATCGGCGCGCGACTCCTGGCTCGTGGCGGAACGGGGCGAAAAGGTAAGCCGGCTTCTGCTTTTTTTCCATTTTCGCATGGGCCGCTATTTTGCACGCATGAGCGACCTCAGCTTCATCCGCGTGGAGTGGGACGGCGAGATCGCCGTCGTGACGATCGATCGCCAGGACAAGCTCAACGCCCTGAATGCCGACGTGATCCGCGAGCTCGGGGAGGTGTTCTCCGCGCTGGCGGCGGATGGGGCCGTGCGGGCCGTGATCCTGACCGGAGCCGGTGAGCGGGCTTTCGTCGCGGGTGCCGACATCGGTGAGCTGGCGCGGATGGACTCGCTCGGTGCGGTGCGTGTAAGCCGTGAAGGACAGAGAGTCTTTCAGGACATCGAGCGCTCTCCCAAGCCGGTCATCGCGGCCGTCGGGGGGTTCGCCCTGGGCGGCGGGCTGGAGCTGGCTCTCGCGTGCCACCTCCGTGTCGCGAGCACACGTGCGCGCTTCGGGCTTCCCGAGGTCGGTCTCGGGATCATACCGGGTTACGGGGGGACCGTACGGCTCGCCCGCTTGGTCGGGCTGGGGCGGGCGATCGAGATGACGCTCACCGGGGAGCCGGTGGATGCCGCGCGCGCCCGGGAGATCGGGCTCGTGTCGGCGGTGGTCGAGGCCGATGTGCTCCTCACGGAAGCGAAGGCGTGGGCGCGCCGCATCACGAAGAACGGGCCCACCGCGGTGCGCTTGGCCCTCGAGTCGATCTATCGGGGGCTCGATACCGGGTCGGCCGAGGCCCAGGACTTCGAGTCCGCGCTCTTCGGCGTGCTCGCCTCGACAAGCGACATGAAGGAAGGAATGAGCGCGTTCCTCGAGAAGAGGAAGCCGGATTTCACGGGTCGTTGACCCCCGGCTCGCGGGTGGGGCTCGGGGTCCGTCCCCGATGGTGTTTTCCGGCACGTCCCCGAGCCCATCCGTCAAGACCCCGAACCAGGCGAAAATCCTTACCGCACAAGCGCTTTTGGTGGGTCGAGCGGGGTAGTCCGGCGGGCCCAGAGCGGTTAGCTTTGCCCATGTTTTCAGGGCTCCTCCCGAGCGGCGGTCCGTGCGTCTGAGCGCGCTGACCCTGCGTCACTACAGGAACCTCTGCGACCAGGATCTGGAGCTTCCGCCCGAGGGCGTCGCGCTGATCGGGGACAACGCCCAGGGAAAGTCCAACTTTCTCGAGGCGATCTACTATCTCGAGACGTTTCGGTCCTTCCGTGGCGCGCGTGACGAGCAGCTCGTTTCCTTCGGAGCCGACGTGTTCCGGGTGGTGGGTGACGCCGCGTCGGGCGCGGCTTCGGGTGGAACGGCGCAAGTCACCGCGGCCTTCGAGCGCAGGGGGAAGCGGAAGAAGGTCTGTGTCGACGGTGCGGAGCAGGAGCGGCTCGGGGCGGCGCTCGGGCGCCTCGCTGCCGTGATCTTCTCGCCCGCCGACCTCGATCTCGTCAGCGGGGGCCCGAGGGAGCGCCGGCGCTTCCTCGACATCGTGTTGTCCTTGAACGAGCCTGGCTATCTGGGCGCTCTACAGGAGTACCGACGCGTGCTGGTGCAGCGGAACGCAGCCTTGCGCGATGCGCTTCCGGCTTCGGTCGTGCAGGCCTGGGATCCCGGGCTGGTGGAGACCGGCGCGGAGGTGATCGGCGCCCGCAAGCGGTGGATCGACCGCGCTGGCCCGAAGTTCGGGGATTACTACGCGCGCATCGCGAACGATGGGCGCGCTCGCATGTCATACCAATCGAGTCTGGACCTCGGAGCCGCCGAGACCACCGAGTCCGTGCGGGAGGTGTTCCGCGCCGCGCTGACCCGGGCGAGCGAGCGGGACCGGCGACTCGGGACGACCACGGTCGGCCCGCATCGTGACGAGGTGCGACTGAGCCTCGACGGGGGTGACGAAGGGCTCGATCTCCGGGAGTACGGCTCGGGCGGGCAGCGCCGCACCGCAGCGCTCGCGCTCCGCCTGGTCGAGGCACAGACGATTCGCGAGCGACGCGGTGAGGCGCCGCTGATCCTGGTCGACGACGCGTTCGCGGAGCTGGACGAGGGTCGGAGCGAGCGGGTGCTCGATCTCATGGAGGCTTCGGAGTCCGGGCAGGTCGTGCTCACGGCCCCGAAAGAGACCGATGTCCGCCTCAAGCGGCAGACACTGGCGCGCTGGCGGATCAAGGCCGGCCGAGTCACGACGTGAGCTCGGATTCCCGGCCGACGCGCGTCGGCGCCGTCCTCGCGCAGGTGCTCGAGAAGCACGGAGTCCGCAAGACGGTGGAGCGGATCGGTATCCTCGAGCTTTGGCCCGAGATCGTCGGCGAGCGCGTGGCGGGTGTGACGCGGGTGAAGGGGCTGGACCGGGACGCGCTCTTCGTGGAGGTGCGAAGCAGCGCGTGGCTGACGGAGCTGAGCATGCTCAAGACCGAGGTGCTCGCGAAGGTCAACGCGCGACTCGAGGGTGAGCCCCTGGAGCGCATCGTGTTCGTACTTGCGGAGACGGCGTAATGGCGAAGAAGAACCAAGAGCAGGCCAGCAGCGAATACACCGCGGGCCAGATCCAAGTCCTCAAGGGCCTGGAGGCCGTGCGGAAGCGGCCCGGCATGTACATCGGGTCGACCTCTGCGCGCGGCCTGCACCACCTCGTGTACGAGGTCGTGGACAACGCCATCGACGAGGCGATGGCCGGCTATTGCACCGAGGTCAAGACCACGATCCACGAGGACAACTCGATCACCGTCGAGGACAACGGCCGCGGCATACCGGTCGACCTGCACCCGACCGAAAAGATACCGGGTGTCGAGCTCGCCATGACCGTGCTCCACGCCGGCGGAAAGTTCGACAAGAACACCTACAAGGTCTCAGGCGGACTGCATGGCGTGGGCGTGAGCGTAGTGAACGCTCTCTCCGCGTATCTCGAGGTCGAGATCAGGCGGCAGGGGATGCTCTATCACCAACGCTACGAACGTGGCGTGAAGGCGACCGAGCTGAAGAAGCTCGGCAAGGCGAAGGGGACGGGCACCAAGGTCACGTTCAAGCCTGACGCCGAGATCTTCACCGAGCTCGTCTACTCCTACGAAGTGCTCTCCAATCGCCTCCGGGAGCTCGCGTTCCTGAACAAGGGGCTCGACATCGTCCTGGTCGACGAGCGAGACGGTGGCCATCACGAGAAGTACCGTTATGACGGCGGCATCGCCGAGTACGTGACGTTCCTGCGCGGTGCCCGGCCCCCGGTGCACGAGAAGGTCTGCTACTTCGAGTGCTCGAAGCCCGAAGCCGAGATCGAGCTCGCGCTCCAATACGACCAGGGGTACAGCGAGAACACGCACACCTTCGTGAACAACATCAACACGCACGAAGGCGGGATGCACCTGACGGGGCTCAAGGCGGCCCTCACGCGCACGATCAACGACTACGCGCGCCGCAACGGCATCTTCAAGAAGGACGAGAGCCTCTCCGGTGACGACGTGCGTGAGGGCCTCACCTGCGTGCTCTCCGTGAGGGTGCGGGAGCCGCAGTTCGAGGGCCAGACCAAGACCAAGCTCGGCAACTCCGAGGTGCGCGGCGCGGTCGAGGCAGCCGTCAACGAGCACTTGTCGATATTCCTCGACGAGAACCCGAAGGCCGCACGCGGGATCATCGAGAAGTCGCTGCAAGCCGCGCGTGCACGCGAGGCCGCGCGTAAGGCTCGCGACCTCGCGCGCAAGAAGAGCGCGCTCGAGGGCGGAATCTTGCCCGGCAAGCTCGCCGACTGCTCGATCTCGGATCCCACGATGTGCGAGCTCTACCTGGTCGAGGGTGACTCCGCAGGCGGCTCGGCAAAGCAGGGGAGGGATCGCGGCTACCAGGCCATCCTGCCGCTCCGGGGCAAGATCCTCAACGTGGAGCGGGCTCGCATCGACAAGATTCTCTCCAACGAGGAGATCCGGGCGATCATCACCGCGATCGGTACGGGAATCAAGGAGGAGTTCGAGCTCGAAGGGGCGCGCTACCACAAGATCCTGATCATGACCGACGCCGACGTCGACGGCGCCCACATCCGGACGCTGCTGCTGACGTTCTTCTTCCGGCAGATGCCGGAGCTGATCGAGGCGGGCTACATCTACATCGCGCAGCCGCCACTCTACCGTGTGGCGAAGGGCAAGTCGGAGTTCTACGCCTATACCGAGCAGGAGCGTGACGAGTACGTGAAGCGGCTCGGCGGCGGTGGGGACGGGGATGGGGAGGCGAAGGGCGTCCGCATCCAGCGCTACAAAGGCCTCGGCGAGATGAACCCGGACCAGCTCTGGAAGACGACCATGGACCCCGAGACCCGCACCATCCTCAAAGTGCAGATCGAAGACGCCGCCATCGCGTCGAACCTCTTCGATCGACTCATGGGCGACGAGGTCGAGCCGCGCCGGGAGTTCATCGAAAAGAACGCCAAGTACGTGAAGAACCTGGACGTCTAGGTCGGAGCGTCGGAGCCCCATGCATCCGACCGCGTCCCCGGCCGCTCCACAGCTGGTTCATTTCCTCGCGAGGGTCGCCGCGAGGCATCCTGTAGCGCGCAAGCTGCTCGTGGCGACGACGACCGCCGCGGGACGGGAGCTCCTTCGGCGAGTGTCCCTGGCGGGCCATGGCTGGATCGGGTTCGAGGTCACCACGCCACGCCCGCTGGCGACGCGCCTGGCACGGCCCGCGATGGAGCAGGCCGAAACGACCGTTCTGGATGCGTTCGAGGCGCGGGCGCTGCTCGACGAAGCCATGGACTACGCGCTGGGTGCGGATGGGTCCCTGTTCGGTGACCTCGCGGACGGTGTCGGATTCCGGGAGCGCGCGCACGGCGCCATCGAAGCGCTTCGCCTGGCGGGAGTCGGCCCGAGAGAGCTCGAGCGCGCGCGACTGTCCGACGCTGCGAAACGGCGCTTCCTCCTCAAGATGTTGCAGCGGTACGAGCACCTCCTGGCGTCTCGGAGACGAGCGGATACAGCCGACATCTTGCGACTCGGATTGGCCGGGTTGGAGACCGAGGGGGCCAGGCTGCCGGCCTCATTGGACGCCGACCTCGTTCTGCTCATGCCGGGACTGGGAACTCGAGGCCTCACGGGCCGGCTGCTCGCGGCGTTGACGGCCCGCGGCGCGAAGGTGCTCGAGACCGATGCGGTCGTGGGGATGGAGGTACCGCCACGCACGCTTTGGAGACCCGCGAAGGAGCACGGCCCACGCGCGCACCTGCACGCTCCCGCGCAGGCGGCGGAGTCGGAACCGCTCGACGGGACGGAGCTCTTCCGAGCGGCATCGATCCACGAAGAGCTGCGCGAGGTCCTGAGACGTGTGATGGCCCGAGGCCTTCGGTGGGACCAGGTCGAGATCATCACGCCGGACCCGGCGGCGTACGGCTCGGCGCTGCACGCGCTGTGCGTGAGGCTCGGCGTCCCGGTGACGTTCGCCGTCGGGCTCCCGATCGAGCGCACGCGCACCGGCAGAGTGGTGCGTACCTATCTCCAGTGGATCGAGGAGGGGTTCCAGGCCGATCCGATCCGCCGCCTGCTCGAGGCCGGCGACCTCCGCCCTCCGCCGTCCCGTCGCGAGCACACGGGTGCGGCGCTCGCTCGTCGCTTCAGAGCCCTGAGGGTCGGGTGGGGGCGGTCGCGATATCGCACTCAGATTCGCGATGCGCTCGCCGCGCTCGATCGGTTGGCGCCGAACCGATACGAAACCGACGAAGGCTTCGCCCGTCGACGCGAGCGCCAAAGGAGCGAGCTGGAGGCGCTGCGGTCGATCTTGTATCCCACGCTGCGCGAAACGCCTTCCGTGCCGGACCACATGGGCCACGAAGGGCAGCGCGTGTCACCCGCCGAGCTGGCGAGGGGGCTCCGTGCTTTCCTTCGCCGCGTGCCGAAGGGCGCCGGACCGGACCGGGCGGCGAGGGAGGAAGTCGACAGGGTCCTCGAGCGCGTGGAAGCGACGCTCGTGCGCCGAACCGCCTTCCGCTCCGCAGTGACGGTCCTGCGGCGCCATCTCGAGCTCCGTGTGCGCGCCAGCACGCCCGAGAACTCCGGGGAGGGCGCGGCACCTTGGACGTCGGAGGGGGGCCATCTCCACTTGTCGGACTTGGAGCACGGTGGCTTCTCGGGACGCGAGGCGGTGTTCCTCGTGGGCATGGACGCGGACCGGGCACTGGGATCCCACACCCAGGATCCCTTGCTCCTCGACGGAGACCGCCGCGTTCTCGGCGAGGACTTGCCGACGTCCCTCGAGCTCCTCCGCGAGGGACAGTTCGAGTTCGCCGCGCTTTTCGCGCGGCTGCGCGGGGCGGTGACGCTGAGCTACAGCGCCTGGGACGCGACCGAGGCCCGGTCCGTGGCGCCCTCTCCGCTGCTGCTCCAGGTCCTACGGCTCGCGCGCCGCTCTCCGTCGCTGACGTTCGTCGACCTGGGTGTTGCCCTTGGGCGCGTGGTATGCGCAGTCCCAGGCTCGGACAGGCCGGTGCTCGACGCCGACGACGCCTGGATGGCGGAGCTCGGCAAGGGCGACGTTCTTCGCACGGGCGTGGAACATGTCGCCGGGGCATTCTCGAGGTTGGGGGCCGGAGTTGCCGCCCGTGCGTCGCGCGAGGGGCCGCCGGGAGCGCATCACGGTGTGGTCCAGGCCCGGCCGGATCTACTCGATCCCCGCCGCAACGCATCCATCGTGGTTTCGGCGAGTCGGCTGCAGGCGCTCGGGACGTGCCCTCTCCGTTACCTGCACGAGGCCGTGCTCGGCCTGCACCCGCCCGATGACCCCGAGCTCGATCCGGATCGCTGGCTCGACGCGCTTCGCACCGGCGAGCTCCTGCACGGCGTCTTCCAGTCGACCCTGCGTGATGCGAAGCAGAAGGGCCTGACCATGACCGACGCCGCCTTCGAGTCCCTCGCGCTGGATGCGCTGGAGCGCGGCATCGAGCGGATGCGCGGGAAGATGCCCGTGCCCGGGGAGGGGGCGCTGCAGCGTCAGTCGGCTTCGCTCCGGAGCGACGTTCGCTCCTTCGTGCGCATGGTCCGACAACGCGGCGCGCCGTGGATCGCCCTGGAGCTACCGTTCGGGCTCGGCGACGACGAACCCGTGACGATCGAGGTCACGGGCGGCGAGGTGCGACTGCGCGGGGCGATCGATCGTGTCGATGAAGACCTTCACGGACTGAGGGTCATAGACTACAAGACGGGCGTGCCCCGCGACTTCGCCGGAGGCGACACGTTCGGTGAGGGACGGCGGCTCCAGCTCGCGCTTTATGCGCTGGTGGCGGAGGCGCGCCTCGGCGGGCGGGTCGTCAGTGGGGAGTACCACTACCCCACGATCCGCGGGCAGAACGAGGTACACACCTTCGACCGTCTCCGAATGGCGGGCGTGCACGGCCTCCTGGGCCTGATGCTCGACGGCGTCGCGGGCGGTCACTTCGTGCCCACCGACAATGCGGACGACTGCCGCTTCTGCAACTTCGCCGACATCTGTCGTGCCGAGGAGGCGGGCTACGGGAAGACGGCGTCGCCGCTCGCGGAGTGGTCGGCGGGGCAGACGAATGCGGCGCTCTGGCCGGCATTCGCCGCCCTGAAGCGAGTGCGCACCTTTGAGTCCTGAGCGCCCTGGCTCGAGCGACGTGGTGGAGCTGCCGCTTCCCGACGCGGGGGCCCGGGCGAGGATCGCCACCGATCTGGAGACCAACCTCCTGGTCGAGGCGGGTGCGGGGTCGGGCAAGACGACGGAGCTGATCGCCCGGATGGTGGCGCTGCTCGAGACGGGCGCGGCACGCGCGGACGAGATCGCGGCGGTCACGTTCACCCGCAAGGCGGCCGGTGAGCTGAGGGAGCGCTTCCAAACGGGCGTCGAACGCCGGCTCGCCGAGCGCGGCACCCCGAGGGGGCCCGAGGCCTCGGCGGTCGAGCGCCTCGGCAGGGGGCTCGACGACATCGACCGCGCGTTCATCGGCACTATCCACGCGTTCTGCGCGCGCCTCCTTCGGGAGAGACCCCTCGAGGTCGGCCTCGATCCATCGTTCGAGGAGATGGAGCTCGAGGAGCGGGTCACCATTCGGCGTACGTTCTGGCGATCGTATCTCGAGCGGCTCGCGCGCGAGAGCGACCCCATCCTGGAGGACCTCGCTCGCGCTGGTCTCAAGCCCCTCGCTCTGTATGGTCTCTTCGATGCGGTAGTGGAGAACCCGGACGTGGAGTTTCGTGTCGAGCCGGCGGTGAATGGCACGGCCGCGGAACTCGATGCGGTGCGGACGCAGCTGGGTGAGCTCGTGGAGCGGGCGTGGGAGCTGATGCCCGAGCGCGCGCCCGAGCGGGACTGGGACTCCTTCCAGAGGAAGCTCCGTACGTTGCACTTCACGCGTGACGTGACGGGCTGGTCCGAACCCGCCGATCTGTACGATGCGCTCGGCGTCCTGTGCAAGGACGGCAATCCGCACACCACGACGCTGAACCGATGGCGCGACGGTGCGCAGGCGAGGGCGCTACGCGACGACGTCAATCGCTTCGCCGTCGGGGACACGCCCGCGCGCAACCTTTTCCTGCGGTGGTTGGCCCACCGCTACGCGCTGGCCGTCCGGCTCGCTCGAGCCGCCGCAGAGGAGTTCGCCGCACACCGACGCCGCATCGGGAAGCTCGACTTCGGGGATCTGCTCGTGCTCACCGCCGAGCTGCTCCGGTCGAATCCTGCGGTGCGGCGCGACCTGGGCACGCGATACCGCCGTCTCCTGGTGGACGAGTTCCAGGACACGGATCCTCTCCAGGCGGAGATCATGCTCTTGCTCGCGTCGGAGCCCGACGCGGCGCGTGAGGCGGGCGACGGCGCGTCGGCCCCCGCCTGGCGGCGTGCGGGCCCCCGCCCGGGTGCGCTCTTCGTCGTGGGCGATCCCAAGCAGAGCATCTATCGCTTCCGCCGTGCGGATATCCAGCTGTATGGCCTCGTGAAGGAGCTCTTCCGTCAGTTCGGTGAAGTCGTGGAGCTGACCACCAACTTCCGGTCGCGGCCGGCGATCGGGGACGTGGTCAACGAGCATTTCAGGACTCCCGAGTTCTTCCCGGCCCAGGCGACTGCCGAGCAAGCAGCCTTCGAGCCGCTCAACACGCGCCCGCCCGCGGACCCCGTGAGCGCGGAGGGTGTGTTCATCTACCGCCTCGCTCCTCTCGAGAAGAATGCCGCCTCGGCGGCGAAGGACGACGCCGCCCGCCTCGCGTGCTGGATTCGAGGCCGAGTGGACCGGAAGGAGCGGAGTCCCGGGGACTTCCTCGTCCTCACCAAGACGAAGGCGCGGATCGACACGTACGCGCGCGCCTTCGAGGCCTACGGGCTTCCGGTGGAGGTGACGGGCGCGGGAATCGGGGCGGAGGACGAGATCCGCGAGCTCGCCACCGTGCTGCGGAGCCTCCTCGACCCCACCCATCCCGTGAAGGTCGTGGCTGCGCTGGTGGGGCTCTGCTTCGGCATCGACTACGAGCGCCTCCTCGCCCATCGCCTGGAGGGTGGGGGCTTCGACGTCATGCACCCGGGCGAGCGCGGCCATCCGGACGTGCTCGACGCGCTGCGCGCCTTGCACGGTTGGTGGCGCGCGGCCAGCGCCGAGCCCGCCGACGTCTTCGTCCCGAGGCTCGTCGGCGAGATCGGCCTGCTTCCGCTCGCGGCGGCAGGGGACCTCGGGGCGGTCCGCGCGGGGGCGCTCGTGTACGCCCTCGACGCGATCCGGGCCGCTGCGCTCGCGGGCGACGCATCCCTTCCCGGTGCGATCGTCGCCATGGAGTCGGCATTGGCGCTGGCGGAGGCCGAGGCGCCCCTGGAGCCCGCACGGCCCGACGTCGTCAGGCTCATGAACCTGCATCAGGCAAAAGGGCTCGAGGCCACCGTGGTGATCCTCGCGGACCCGGCGGGCGGCGGCGGACGCGAGCGCGACCTGCACATCGAGCGGGGCGCAGACGGCGGCGCGCTGGGCTTCGCGCGTGTGGCCGAGGCCAAGGAGGGGTGGGGGGGCGGCAAGGACCTCGCCAGGCCCTCGGCGTGGGACGCGATGGCTCGCGTCGAAGCGCGCTTCGAGGCCGCCGAGGAGGTGCGGCTCCTGTACGTCGCGGTGACCCGCGCCAGGGAAGAGCTCCTCGTGGCTCGCTGGCCGGACAACGACGGCGTGTCCCCGTGGCGCGCCCTCCACCCCTGGCTCGACGACCGCGCGGAGGCCCTCGAGCTCGAGCCCGGCGTCCCCTCGCCGCGCACCCGCCTCGAGACGACCGCCACCGCCATCGAAGGCGCGGCGGCCGGGGCTGCCGACGCCCTGTCGGCCATGCGCGTTCCGACGTACGTCCATCGTTCGGTCACCGACGTGACCAAGGCGTCCATCCCGGAGCCACGCACTCGTTCGTCCGCGGGCCCGGCGTCGACGAACTCCGATGACCTCCGCGGCTTCTCGTGGGGGAGCGCGGTCCACGGGGCGCTGGCCGCGGCCGCCAGGGCCCCCGGTGTGGAGCCGCTGCGCGCCACGTGCCGTGATCTTCTCATCGAACACGGGAGGCCCGTGGATGACCATGGTGATCCTCTCGAGCTCGACGAGCTGGTCGAGCTCGTGCGGGTAGTGCAAGCCTCCGAGCTGTGGGGGCGCGCGATGCGAGCCGAAAAGGTCCGCTCGGAGGTCTCGTTCTCGGTGCCGGGGTGGCGCGTGGAGCGAGAAGGCGACGCCGAGCCGCCCGCAGGACCGGGCTCGCCCGCTGGGAAGACGCAGCTGGATCTCTTCGGCGGCAGTCCGGCCCGGGCTCCGACGGGTTCCGAGAACGCATCGCCCAAGGGCGATGGGCCGCCCATCGTGCTCGAGGGTGTCATCGACCTCGTATTTCTCGAGCCGGGCGGGTGGGTGGTGGCCGACTACAAGACCGACGTGGGCACGGACCCCGATTTCGCCGCTCGGAAAGAGGCATACCGGCGCCAGGTGGACCTCTATGCGGGGGCGTGGTCGAGGCTCACCGGGGACTCGGTGAAGGAACGCGTGCTATTCTTCACATCACAGGGGAGAACAGAGGCATGGTAATGACGATCTTCGACTCGATTCGCGCTCGGCGCTCCATCAAGGAATTCACGGACAGGCCGATCTCACGCGATGAGATCGAGCGTCTGCTCGAGGCCGCCGTGCAGGCGCCCAACCATCGCATGACGGAGCCGTGGCGCTTCTACGTGCTCGGTCCGGAGGCGCGGCGTGCCTACGGAGCCGCGCTCGGTGCGCGCAAGGCGAAGCGGGTCGAGGATCCGGCGGCAGCCGCGGAGGTGAGCCGGAAGGTCGAGGACAAGCACGCGGCGTTGCCGGCCATGCTCGCGGTGAGCGTGGCCCTCGCCGAGGATCCCGAGGTGCGCGAAGAGGACGTGGCGGCGACGCACATGGCCATCCAGAATCTCATGCTCGCGGCGCCCGCGCTCGGACTCGGGACGCACCTGAAGACGGGTGCTGTCATGAACGATCCACGCGCCCGCGCGGCGGTCGGGGTCCCCGACCGGGAGCGCATCGTGGCCATACTCGAGCTCGGCGAGCCCGCGGGTGAAGTGGCTCCCAAGCCTCGCAAGCCTGCGCCGTCGCTCACGACCTGGGTGCCTTGACGCGCTCGATCGTCGCTCCGAAGGGGCACTCCACCACGTTCGTGGAGCTGTTCTTCGACCTGGTCTTCGTCTTCTGCGTCACCCAGGTCGTGGCGCTGATCCATCACGACTTCAATTGGACCGGCGTGGGCCACTCGATCCTCGTCTTCTGGCTCGTCTGGTGGGCCTGGACGCAGTTCACCTGGGCGCTGAACCCGGCTGACGCGACGCATCCGTTCGTGGAGTTGGGCACGCTCGCCGCCACCGCAATCGCGTTCTTCATGGCTGTCTCGATTCCGGGCGCGTTCTCCGGCCGGGCCCTCGGGTTCGCAGTCACGTATGTGCTGGTGCGCGGGCTCGGTCTCTGGATCTACGCGCAGGTCGCGCGCGCGAACGACTCCGGTCAGCTGGCCGCAGTGCGCCTGTTCTCTGCCGTGTCGGTGGGTGGCCTGGTCGCCGTGCTCGCGGGCGGCTTCGTCGGGGGACCCGCGCAGATATGGCTCTGGACGCTCGCGATCGTTCTCGACATCGTCGCCGCGCTCATCGCGGCCCGGGCGGACCAGTGGGGCATCCATGCCGAGCACTTCGCCGAGCGACATGGGCTGATCGTGATCATCGCGCTCGGCGAGTCCCTCATCGTGGCCGCCGCCGGCCTGGTGGAGGCGAGCTTCATCGGCGACATCGTCGGTGTCGCATTCCTGGGTGTGCTCGTCTCCTGCGCGCTGTGGTGGACGTACTTCCCGGTGGCCCGACCCCTGCTCGAGCACGCGCTGGCGTCGACTCCGGGCGAGCAGCGTGGTGCATTGGCGCGCGACGCATATAGCCTCGCCCACTTCCCGATGCTCTGCGGCGTCATCGCGTACGCTGTTGCGCTCGAGGATGCGATCGCGCACCCGAGTGATCCGCTCGCGCTGCCGGCGCGACTCGCGCTCGCGCTCGGTCTGCTGCTGTTCCTCGGCGGGACTGCGCTCGCCATGTGGAGGGCCGCCTGCGGGCACCCCCTCACGCGGCTCGCGATGGCGGCGGTAACGGCCGGCGCGATCGTGTCGCTGACCAGCCTGCCCGCGGCGGGCTCGCTGGCTCTGGCACTCGTGGGCACAGGCACGGTCGCGGTGCTGGACGAGAAGCGCGCCGCTCGCCTCGCGGGCTGAGGCTGCACGCTGGCTCGGCGCACCGGCGCCCGGTTACGTTGCTCGGTATGACTCCACGTCGCTTGCTCATCATCGTCGTCGCACTGATGGTCGCCGCTACGCTACGCCCGACGGGGGCGTCGGCGCAGACGGTGCTGGTGCGGGTGACGAGCAGCGACACCCAACAACCGATCTTCGGCGCGCTCGCGCACCTGGTCGACGAGGTCGGACGGGTCGTCCGATCGGTGCTGACCGACGAAAGGGGACGCGCGCTCTTCGTGTCCGTGCCGCCGGCGCGCTACCGAGTGCGTGCAGAAATGATCGGGATGGGGACACTGGAGACCGCGCCCTTCGACGTAGCCCAGGGCACGACGGAGCCTGGCGAGCTGAGTCTCGACCCGCGCCCGATCGACCTCGATGGGATCAACGTCACGGCGGAGCGGCGCCGCTGCACCGCCCGTCCCAGCGCAGAGGGGCTCGCGGTGGCCACGCTCTGGGACGAGGCGCGCAAGGCTCTGAGCGCGGCCGCACTCACCGAGCAGCAAGGCCTGTATCGCTACGAGACGATGCTCTACGAGCGCGACATGGACCCGCAAGATCGAACCGTGCTCCGCGACGAGGAGTCCCATCGTGACGGGTACATGCGGACGCCGTTCGAGAGCCTGCCGCCCGAGGATCTCGTAGAGGGTGGCTTCGTGCGGCGCGAAGGCACGGAGCTCGTGTATTACGCTCCTGACGCGAACGTCCTCCTGTCGGACGCTTTCCTGGACACGCATTGCTTCAGGCTCGCGGGGGAAAACGAGGCCGAGCAGGTGGTGGGGCTCAATTTCGAGCCGACCGAGACGCGCCGGCGTGTCACCGACGTATCGGGCACGCTCTGGCTGGACCGGGAGACGGCCGAGCTCCGTTGGCTCGAGTACACCTACTGGAATCTCGACCTCCAGGTTCGCTCGGCGTCCGCGGGAGGACGGGTGGAATTCCGGCGCATGCCCGCGGGAACCTGGATCGTGCCGGAGTGGTGGATCGAGATGCCCATCATCGGCACGCGTATCGACAGCGGAACCTCCCGCGCGGCGCTCACGCGCCTGCGTCGGTCCGGCGGCCGGGTGGTGCAGGTCCACGAAGGGGGAGGTCGGAGCCTCGGGGGACGCGCCCAGACCGGAGGCATCGAGGGTATCGTCGTGGACAGCGCGGGCGCACCTGTGTCAGGTGCTCGCGTCGCTGTGATCGGCTCGAATCAGGCGTTCTTCACGGACGCCGAGGGTAGGTTCGGGATTCTGGGCCTGAGCGAAGGAAACTATCAGGTGCGCTTCGCCGATCCCCGCGTGGAGTCGTTCGGACTCGTCGCGCCGCCTCTCGCTCGTGAGGTCCTGACCGGCGAAGTGTCGTACGTCGAGTTCCACATGCCTTCGGTGAGCGACCTCCTACGCGACGTGTGTGCCGAGGGTCCGGGCACGTCGGGTGGCGCAACGTTGGTCGGGCGCGTCGTGGACGATGTCGGGCAGCCCCTCGAAGGGGTGACCGTGCGCGTGACGTGGTCCACCCTCCAGGCGCTCGGTGCGCCTGGGCAGGCTCGCCGGTTGCTCGGCAACGTTTCGGGCTTCGAAGTCGTCACGGGCCCGAGCGGAGCGTACACATTCTGCGGCGTGCCGCGAGGCGAGCGCCTCGATGTCGTGACGGTCATGGGCGAGGCGGAAGCGTCCGCCGGAGGCCTGACCATCAGCCCGGGGCGTGCGGGGGCCCTGCACGAGATTCGCCGCGCGCGAGCGATTCGCTGACGCATGGAGCGGCCGGTCCGCCGCGCGATCGAGCGGCTTCTCGCCGGCGAGCCCGCGCACTTACGACCCCTGAGGCTCGGCCTGATCGCTCATCCAGCTTCGGTGACGGATGACCTCACGCACTCCGCGACCGCACTCCTGAACGCTGGGTACGACCTGCGCGCGCTCTTCGGGCCTCAACACGGCGCCCGAGGCGAGAAGCAGGACAACATGGTCGAGTCGGCGCCCTACATAGACCCCGTGAGCGGGTTGCCGGTGCACTCCCTGTACGGGGCCGTCCGGAAACCGACGCCCGAGATGCTTCGGGGCCTCGATGCCATCCTCTTCGATCTCCAGGACGTCGGGGTTCGCGTCTACACGTTCGTCTGGACGATGGCGCTCGCGATGGAGGCGTGCGCCGAAGCGGGGGTGCGCTTCGTCGTGCTCGACCGACCCAACCCCGTGGGTGGGACCGTGCGCGAGGGCCCGGTCCTCCGGGCCGGCTTCGAGTCGTTCGTGGGGCTGCATCCCGTCCCCCTCCGCCACGGACTCACGTGCGGAGAGATGGCACGCTGGCTCAACGAGAGACGGGGGATCGGCTGCGACCTCGAGGTCGTCACCTGCGACGGATGGCGGCGACCGATGACGTGGGACGACACCGGCCTGCCTTGGGTGATGCCGAGCCCGAACCTGCCCACGACGGACTCGTGCGCGGTCTATCCTGGCATGGTCCTGTTCGAGGGGACGAACCTCTCCGAGGGGCGTGGAACCACGCGTCCGTTCGAGTTGTTCGGCGCACCGTTCCTGGATGCCTACGCGCTAGCTGATAGATTGCGCGGCGAGCTCGGGCCCGGGGTGACGATCCGGCCATGCCACTTCGAGCCCACCTTCCAGAAGCACGCGGGGCGGATGTGCGGGGGCGGCCAACTCCACGTCACGGACCGTCGAGCCTTCCGCCCGGTTCACACGGCGGTGGCGATTCTAGCGGCGGCGAAAGCGATTGCCCCGGACGACTTCGGGTGGCGCGCGCCGCCCTACGAGTACGAGGCGGAGAAGCCACCGATCGACATCCTCTGGGGGAGCGACCGCCTCCGGAAGAGCATCGACCGGGGGGAGTCGGCCGCCGAGGTCCTGGCGGGCGTGGAGGCGGAGATCGAGGCGTTCGCCCGGGCTCTCGCGCCCTACCACCTCTACGACTGATCGCGGCTCATCGGCAGAACGAGGAGCTCGTGAAGTCGGGCAAGATGTCGATCTCCACGGTCTCGCCGGGACTCACCGTGATCGACTCCGTAGTGCAGGTGGGGCCGGCCAGGAGATCGATCTCCAGGCGAAGGCCTCCAGTGAACGTCCACGGCATGGTGAACGAGGCCGTCTGATTTCCGCCGACGTTGCCCAGTCGCCGCCGACCGTTATCGGACAGGGCCGTGACCGTGGCGTCGTAGAAGTTGGTGTTGCGAACGCGGACCCTGATCTCCGTCGCCATGTTGTCGCCGGAGAACGGATCGCCCACGCCACTGCCGATGGGGCGACCGCCGCCGCCGCACCCGGCGGCCGCGATCAGGAGGACCATGGCCATGATCCGGCTCGCGGCGGGGCGTAGCGATTTCATGAGGTGCTCTACCCGCCGCGCCGCCTCGACGATCCCGCAGCGGCACGCGCCGGCCTGGACCGCGCCAGCTCCTCGTCGAATGCGACGAGCTCGAAATCGTCCTCGAACGCGATCCTGTCGAGTGCCGGTACGTGGCGCTCCACGTCCACACGCCCTCCCTGGAGCGCGCGGTCGAAGAGCCTCGCGTCCCGGGCGTCGGCTTGGTTTGCAGTGTCGGACGTCGAGTAGATGATCTCGCCCAGGGTGCGCTTCTCGAGCTCGAGCTTCCTGCGCACGGCGTCGCCGGCGAGGAACGCACGTCGCAGAGCCGGGAAAGCGAAGTGCGCGATGCCGTCCTCGCTCACGACGACGTCCGCATCGAGCTCCGCGGCGAGGCGGTGCAGAGCTGCCTCGACCTCGTGAACCTCGACGACCTGGTCCCGCAGCTTCGACGCCACGTAGGTGTGCGCGTCGGGCACGGCCACGGGGTGCCCATCGTCCAACGCGTTCCTGTATACCAATCCGAGCAGGACGCGTCTCACGTTCCGCCCCGCGCGGCGGCGATTCTCGAGCTTCACTCCGAGCGCGCGCACGAGCGGGATCGCGAAGAAGGTCGTGCTGAAGACGACGGGGACCCACACGAGCCCGATGACCGCTGCGGTGCCCCCGATGCCGAGCCGAGGGAAAATGAACCAAGGTGACGTTGCCGAGGCGACCAGAGTGAACGCGTTCATCCCCGCGACCGCGGCGTTGGCGCCACCGGTGTTGCCGGTGAGCTCCACCGGAGGCTCGAGGCGCAGCCAGGCCGGGTTCGGGGTGCGCGCACGCTGCGGCTCGTGTGCACTCTTCATCAAATCGGGGAAAGCGTACACGAGTTCCCCGTCCGGCGACACGACCGCCTCACCACCGTACGCGCCCACGAGCCGGCCCATTTCGCTCTCGGCCTCCGGAAACGTCAGTGCCGTGTGCTCGACCAGCTCCGCGGTCGTGAGCACGCCCGACTTGGAGCGGATCAGGCGGATGGTCCCGCGGTCCCGCTGGCTCTGGGTGGGGCGTGGGCGATCCGGTCCGAACACGAAGGCGAAGACCTTCTTGTAGAACGGGACCTTGTCGTCCTTGTCGAGCGTGCGCTCCCACTTGTGCCCGTAGTAGGGTCGCCCGATCCGCCAGCGCGGGCCCCAGATCCAGTACCAGAACCAGAAGTTGGGGAAGTGGAACCCGCCATGGTGACGTCCCCGTCCCCATCCCCCTCCGCGCGAGTCGCGGCCGCCCTTGTTCGCGAAGAGCGCCGCGATCACCAACGCCACGAACACCACGAAGTACGAGACGAGCATGACGACGATCCAAGCCTTGAAGCCGCCGCGAAGGGCTTTGGCCAGCGCGCTCTTCGCGCGGTGCAGCCAGGGCTCCGTGCCGCGCTCTATGAGGCGCGGGTCGAATTGGTAGACCAGCTCGCCCGAGTCCGATACGGCGAGATGTCCCCGGTGGGATTCGAGCAGGGACTTCAGACCCGCGCGCACGTCTTCGGTGGGCAAGCCTGCGTCCGCAGCGACGTCGCCCACGGTGCCCCGCCCGGCGAGGCGCCGAAGCGACGCGAGGATCGTGGGCTGCTGCTCGACGCTCATCGCGTCATTTCTTCGAACAGCTCCCGGACGAGCGGCTTGGTCACTTTCCCCATCGGGTTGCGAGGCAGGTCGGTCACGAGGAGGATCTGCTTGGGCACCTTGTACGGAGCCAGGCGACCCTTGGCCCAGATACGCAGCTCGTCTCCGGAGACTTCACCTGGCGGGCGTAGCACCACGGCGGCGCACACCCGTTCGCCCCATTCGGAGTCCGGCACGCCCACGACCGCGCAGTCGGCGACGGCCCCGTGCGAGCGCAGGACGTCCTCGATCTCGAGGGCCGAGATCTTCTCGCCTCCGGTCTTGAGGATGTCCACGCTCGAGCGGCCCAGAATCCGGTACGATCCGTCCTCGACGATGGCGAGGTCACCCGTGCGGAACCAACCATCTGCGGTGAACGCGGCCGCGGTCTCGTCGGGGTGTCCCCAATAGGAGGTGAAGACCGTCGGGCCCCGCACCTGGACTTCCCCGGGGGTCCCCGTCGCCACGGGGCGGTCGCCATCGTCGGCGAGGCGGACCTGGACGCGCGGCAGGGGCTCGCCGACGAAGCCCGCCCGGCGATCTCCCCTCAACGGGTTCGAGAGGGCCATCCCGATCTCGGTCATGCCGTAGCGCTCCAGCAGTCGGTGTCCCGTGATCGATTCCCAGCGTTCCAGGGTGGGCACGGGAAGCGCCGCCGATCCCGAGATCATCAGGCGGCATCCCCGCGCGCCGTCGGTCCACGCGACCCGCTGCGCGGGTGTGGCCGCGTCCCAGGCGTCGATGAGGCGGGCGTACACCGTGGGGACGGCCATGTAGAGCGTCAGCGAGCCGCTCGCGAGCCGCTCCCACACGTCGAGCGGGCGGAAGCCCGGAAGGATCTCGCAGACCGCGCCGTTCCAGAGCGCGGAGGTGAGCACGTTCACGACGCCGTGCACGTGGTGCAGGGGAAGGTGGAGCAGCGCGCGATCATCTGCGGTCCACTCCCACGCCTCCGTGAGAGACTCCACCTGGGCCTGGATGTTTCCGTGCGTGAGCACGGCACCCTTCGGGCGACCGGTGGTGCCGGACGTGTAGAGGATCAGGCACGGCCGTGCGGCTGCGAGAGCGGGCAGGTCGCTGCGGCGTGGGCCCTCGCCGAGGCCCGTCGTATCGAGGAGCCGGGCCCGACGCGCCGCGACCGCGTCGGCGAGTCGGGGCGCGAGCTCGGGGTGGGCTACGACGGCGATCGGCCGCGCATCGTCGAGCACGTGCTCGAGCTCCGCGGGCGGATGCGAGACCGCCATCGGGACCGCGACGCCTCCGGCGCGCCAGATCCCCCACTGCACGGCCGCGTAGATCCAACCCGGGGGAACCAAGAAACACACGCGCTCTCCCTCGAGATCGGAGCGGCCCGCGAGGAGCCGTGTCGCTACCGACTCGCACGCAGCCGTGAGGTCCGCGTAGGAGAACGTTCCCTCCGGCGCCACGAGGGCCGTGCGGTGAGCGTGCGCGCGTGCGCGTTCGAACAAGGGCATCATCGAGCACAACAGAACCGACGGCTCCCTCGCGGAGCAACTCCCTCGCGAGTCGGCCGCCCGCGCCGACGCCTTGTGGAGGGGCGGCTCGCGAAGTAGCGTCGAGTCCCTTCGATCGAGCTAGGCCCATGTCGCATCCGCACTTCGAGCACGTAGCCGAGCACCTGGCCCGGGTCCGCGACGGGTACCAGTTCATCCCCGATCCCGACCAGGTCTACCTGGGCCGGCAGGAGAAGGACCATTTCTGGGAGCTGGTCGGGCTCCGCCTGCAGGGGTGCCCCGTCGTCGTATTGGCCGCGCTGCGGTTCGAGCGGCTGGACCGGAAGGGCGTGGCGGACTCGCGCGAGTCCCTGTCGACGTACCTCTCGACTCCGGCGCCCGGCACGGGAGGACACGAGCGGCGGCTCAACGCGCTCCTGCCCCACAAGGACCAGAAGATCCCGCAGTTCCTCACCGGCCTACGGGCGGGCCGCGAGTTCGCGCCCGTGAGCATCGACCGCGTGCGTGTGGAGGTGGCGTTCGACTTTCGCGCCGACAATCCCTCGGCGCTCAAGGATCTGCGCGACGCGGCGAGCCCGCTCAAGAGCCACTACTACCGCACCGTGGGCGGCCACGTCCTCCGAGGTGAGTCGCACGAGCTCAAGCCCGTCGAAGGCTCCGACCACCGCTTCGTCGCGGTGCGCTCGCCCGAGCAGCTACTTCCCGAAGGCGTGATCGCCATGCCTACGCTCTTCGTCGCGCATCGGTTCGTCGGCCTCCAGGTGGACGTCACCGACGAGGCGGCGCGGCTCGCGGTGCGCAACTGGGTGCCGTTCCTGCCCGGGACGGCCTCGCCCGAAGGGCTGATCCCGATGGGTCGGAAGAAGAAAGCGTCGACCTGAGTAGGGCCCTCTCAGCTGCGACGGAGGAGCCGCCGGCCGACGCCGCGTAGGGCCCGGAACGTCGCGATCGTGTTCCAAAGCGTGAGCGAAGCGAGCTTCGCGACGCCCGCTCGTCGCCATATCGCGCGGGAGGCTCGCAGCACCGGGATCCAGAGCGACGGGCCCATCGGCATCAGGTAGCGGATCTGGCCGATCCACCAGATCTCCTCGGCGCGGCGCCAGGCGGCGGGCGAGCGTGTAGCGGCGCGGTCGCGCGGGGCCACCTCGTCCCGGACGAAACGCAGGAACTGCGACCCGGCATCCAGCTTCTCGCGCCGGTGCTTCCGCTTCGCGTCGGTGATGTTCAGCCCGCTCGCGCGCCACTGGACTCGTCCTTTCGAGAGCGTTCGGATCGGGAGTCCGCCCGCGAACGAATACCAGGCGACGTCGTCCGAGCACCACGCCACGGGGTAGTCGGGAAAGCCGCCCACACGGTCGAAGGCATCGCGCCGGAAGACGTACTCGACCACATAGCTGTTCCGCTCTCCGCGCAGCCGCGCGTAGATGAAGTCCACGCCCGTTTCGAGCGCTGGGTGCGGCTCGTTCTCGGCCAGCGTCTTGCCTTGCCCGTCGATCACGTCGGTATCGAAGCGCAACACGTCGCCAGCGGCGCCTTTCGCCAGCTCCTCGTGGATCGACGCCACGCAGTCGGGCGCCATCACGTCGTCGTCCGAGAAGAGCCACACCCACGGCTCGCTCGAGAGCGCCACGCATCGATTCCAGTGAGCGGTCAGGGAGCGGCGGCCCAGGTTCTCGTCGAACCTGCGGTACACGATCTCGACCCCCGACGTCGAGAGATCGGTGCAGATGCGTTCGATTTCCGGCGGTCCCCCGTCATCGCCTATGTAGACGCGAAAGCGCCGGTCCGTTTGGGCGACCACGGACTCGAGCGCCGCCCGGAAGAACTCGGGCTTGTAGGCGGGGATCACGACGGCGAGGACATGCATGGTGGTGAGACGCTATACTCCGGGGATGACCCCCGCGGCAAGCCCCATCCGAGCCACGCCACGCGGCGTGCTGCGCCACTATTGGCACGTGGCGGGCGTTCGTCCATGGCAGATCGTGCTACCGACGGTGCTCGTGCTGATCGCGGGGGTCTTCGAAGGGATGTCGCTCGGACTCCTGCTCCCCCTGACCAATGCGGTGGCGCAGAACTCCTTCGATTTCCTCGGCGAATCGCGAGCGTTCGGCTGGATCCTGGCGCTGGTCCCCGACTCCGTCGCGGCGTCGCCTTCGCGCGATGCGTACCTGGTTGTCATCACCATCGCGTTGATCGTGATCGGCCGGATCGGCAAGCTCGTCTTCGAGTACGTTCGAAAGCTCTATGTCGTGGCCCGCACCGAGCGCTACCGAGTCGCCGTCGGCGAGGAGACGTTTGGGCGCGTGCTTGGCTTCGGGCGCCAATACTTCGAGGGACACTCGCTCGGCAAGGTCGACGCCGAGATCGGCTGGTCCAGCTCCGTGATCGGACTCCTCACCGCCGCGGAAGAGGTCTTCCGCTACGTGATCGGACTCGTCACGAAAGCGATCGTCATGATCGCGATCTCATTGCCACTCTCGATCGCATTCATCGTGACGCTTCCGTTCGTGCAGTGGTTCATGACCGCGATAAACAGCCGCGTCCGACGGATCTCCGCCGAGGGCGTCGAGGTCGATCGTCGCGTGCGCTCGCGCATCCTGGACATCCTCGGCTCCATTCCTCTGGTGAAGGCGTACTCGCAGGAAAAGGCGGCGTCGGACACGTACGTCGAGGTACTGAAGCAGGCTGAGGACGTCGCCGTGCGTCGCGATCGCGTGGTCAGTCTGCGCTATCCCGTGGAGGAGATGGTCGTTCTGCTCGTGATGCTGGTGGTGCAGGGTGCCGTGATCGCGATCGCGGGGGACTTCCGGCCGGGCGACCTGGCGGCCTTCGGTGCATTTCTGTTCACGCTGCAGCAGGCGCTCCCCGACTACAAGCACATGAGCATGTTCAGCGTGAAGCTCGCCGAGGAATGGCCGCGCCTCGAGGCAGTGGCGGGGCTCTTCACGGACGAAGGGAAGTTCATCGTGCCGTCGGGCCCGCGGGAGTTCACGCATCTCGAGCGCGAGATCGAGGTGCGCGGCCTCTCCTTCCAGTATCAGCCCGGTGTGGAGACGCTGGTCGACATCCACACGTCGATCGCGGCAGGTAAGGTCACGGCGGTCGTGGGCCGCACGGGTGCGGGCAAGACCACCTTCGTCGACTTGATCGCGCGCTTCTACGACTGCGAGCCCGGACGGATTCTCCTGGACGGAGTGGACATTCGGGAGTACTCGCTGGCCTCGCTCCATGCCAAGATGGCGATCGTCAGCCAGGAGGTCTGGCTGCTCAACCGAACGCTGCGCGACAACCTCACGTTCGGGCTGGCGCGTAGAGCGTCCGACGAGGAGCTCGGTGCGGCGCTGCGGGACGTGGAGCTCAGCGAGTTCGTCGCCGGTCTGCGTGAGGGCCTCGACACCGAGATCGGTGACCGGGGCGTGCGACTCTCGGGTGGTCAGCGTCAGCGCGTGGCTTTGGCGCGCGCGCTCCTGCGCGATCCCGACATCCTGATCCTGGACGAGGCGACCTCCGCGCTCGACAGTCTGGTGGAGCAGCGAGTCGCGCGCGCGATCCAGCAGCGAGCCAAGGGACGCACGCTCATCGTGATCGCGCACCGGCTGTCCACGATTCGCGATGCCGATCTCATATTGGTCTTGCACGAGGGTCGCGTCGTGGAGCAGGGCTCGTGGGACGAGCTGCTGCGCAAGGAAGGCGCGTTCTATCGACTCCACCAGGCCCAGTACGGGCAGGACGCCACCGTCGGCGCGTAGCCGCCACGGGCGCCGTCGCTAGGCGCTCCTCCGCTTCCGCCGGAGGCGCTCGAGTCGTCTGGACTCCTCGCGCCACGGCGCCTCGGCGTCACCCGGTAGCCCCGCGCTCCTACGACGCGCGCTGGTACCAGAGACCAACTGGTCGAGCTGAGCGGGGTCGAGCGGCCAGAGCATGTGAAGGAGAGGTTTCGTCGGGCGAGTCAAATCGAGCGCCTCGATCTCCTCGGGCCAGTACATGGCGTCGGGCTTCGGCAGCGTACCGAGCTTCCGCCGTCCGCCTACGATGCCGAACGCGAGCTCGTCCCCGAGCCACCGGCCGAGGAGGGCCTGCCACCGGAGCCGCCGCACGACTTCGTTCAGGTGGCACAAACGGCACTCTTCCATGATCTGGAGCGCCGGCGCGCGGCGGAAGCAGAAGAGGCCGCTGTTCGTCTTCAAGTAGGTGTCGAGCTGGAAGCGTCGAATCAGCCCACTCGTCGAGAAGCCGTGGTGTCGACGGTCCTCGTGGACGCTCAGGTGCTCACCCGTCATCGCCATGTCGGTCGTCTGCAGGACGGGCCACAGATGGTCCAGGCTGCCCAGCACGATGCAGTCGGCGTCGACGAAGATGGTCTCGTCGTACGGACTGGCCTCGGCGGTGCCGTACTTGAGGGCCCGTCCGCGGCGGAAGCGTTCGGGCACGAGCGTCACGACGTCGAAGGCGGCGGCGTACTGCTCGTTCGCCACGGCCGCCAGTACATCGTCGGCTGCGAGCGCGATCGGTAGCTCGGTATGCTCCCTGAGCGAAAGCGCCATGTCGACGGCCATCTCGAGGTAGCGCGGGTCGCGCGCCGCCAGGGTCAGGTAGCCGCGACTCGGGGAGGTCACCGCGTTAGGCGTCGTGGATCAGGCGAGCCGGGGAGACATCTGCATCTGGGCGACGAGGCCGAGGCACATGGCCCAGAAGACCAGCGGCACGGCCCAGAGCGCCTCCCCCCGACTGAAGAGGAGGGCGGTCGTCAGCGCGCAGTACCCGATGACGGCGAGCTCGGCGAAGAACGTCCAGTGGAGGGGGCTCGAGTACGTCCGGATGCCGCTCGCTGCCTTCGAGGGGGAGGCACCGGGAGGGCGATTGGACTTCGGCGTGCGCACGAACTCGCCTCCTGCTTCCACGAACCCCTGCAGCTGCCCGGCCGAGTTGTTCACCATGAGGCCGATTCCGACGCAGATGCCAGCCACGATCTCGGCGATCGAGTCGAGTGACAAGCGGCCGTCTCGCTCCATCACGGTGATGACGAAGCTCAAGGGCGCGACCAGGATGGCGATGCCC
Source organism: uncultured Gemmatimonas sp. (assembly GCA_964490285.1). GTDB lineage: Bacteria > Gemmatimonadota > Gemmatimonadetes > Longimicrobiales > Gaopeijiaceae > UBA2982. The sequence continues at coordinate 114,054 of CAZBCN010000001.1, forward strand.
ATGAGCGCCTGCAGGATCCAGAAGAGCGTGCGGTCCATTTCCAGCACCGCCCACGGCCAGAGTAGAAGGTTCGTGAGCAAGATGGGGTGGATCGCGTAGCCCGCGAGCAGGAAGGCCTCGTCCCACCGATCCTGGAGGATGCCCTTCGAGGCCATCACCCGACCCGTGAGAATCTTGAAGCACTGCGCGTTGCCCTTGGCCCAACGGTGCTGCTGCATCTTGAACGCGCGCATGTGACCGGGAATCTCATTCACGACCGCGACGCGGTGCACGTAGGCTCCTCGCCAGCCGCGCAGCGCGCAACGATAGCTCAGGTCCAGGTCCTCGGTGAGCGTGTCGGCGGACCATCCGCCGGCCTCCTCCACCGCCTTGCGTCGCCAGATGCCGGCGGATCCATTGAACGTGGTAACGTTACCTACGAATGCGCGGGTAGGCTTCTGCACGAAGAAGTGTCGGTCGATCAGGAGGGCGAGCGCCGAAGAGAAGAGGTTCTTGACCGGCCCACCGAACGACCAGCGCGCCTGCACGAAAGCGACCTTGGGGTCATCGAACGCCCGCTCCTCGATGAGGAGCCGCTTGAGGAAGCTCGGCTCCGGCACGAAGTCCGCATCGAAGACGGCGAGAAAATCCGCATCGGTGTGGTCGATGCCCGCGGCGAGCGCACCGGCCTTGTATCCTTCACGGTTGTCTCGGTGGAGGTGCTCGATGCGCACGCCGGTCCGGCCGATCTCCGCCACGACCTTGGCCACGATCTCCCGGGTCTCGTCGGTCGAGTCGTCGAGGACCTGGACGTCGAAGCGGTCACGGGGGTAGTCCTGGGCCGCCGCCGCCCGGATGATCTGCTCGGCCGTCGTCCGCTCGTTGTAGAGCGGGATCTGGATCGTGACGCGGGGCGCCACCTCATCGGTGCGCCGAGGGCCGACGTCGGATGTGCCTTCGAAGGTCGCGTGGATGGCCGCGCGATTCCGCAGGAAGCGCCACAGCATCCGCAGCTCGATGAACGCGAAGGCCGACGCGAGGACCGCGGCGACCGAATAGAGAAATGAGATCAGGACCTGCATGGACTCAGGGGCGCGGGTTACCCTTGAACGCAACACTCGAGGGCCGGAAACGGTATCCAAGATCGGCCGATGGCGGAACCCTCGGCCGGCCCTGTGCGGCCCATGGTGCCATGCCCGAGCCCCCGACCGATCAGGTAACTTACGAATCATGGCTCCAAGCCTGCCCCGGGACGTCCTCGGCTTCGCCACCCGCGCCCTCCTAGACCGGTCGTCTTCGGTGATGCTGGCGAGCGCGATCTTGCTCGCGTTCGCCGCTCCGGGGCGGGGGCAGGACGTGCCGGTCGCCGACTCCATCAGAGGTGAGATCTGCACCAACGGAATCATCACCGCGATCGACGTCGAGAGTCGCTCCGTCTACGATCCGGAGTCCACGCGCATCGCTCCGCTCGCGTGGACTTACGGCTTCCTCAACCTCCTGCACATCAACACGAACCAGTCCTTCATCCGGCGGGAGCTGCTCTTCGAGGAGGGCGACTGCTTCGACCCGTTCTTGCTAACGGAGTCGTACCGACTCATCGACCAGTATGGCTTCATGATGGTCGAGGACATCTCCAACTACGACGACGGAGCGGGTGGTCAGCGCATCAGCGTGATTACGCGGGACGAGTGGTCGACGAAGGTCGATGTTCGTCCCGATTACGACGATGGCTTCAACATCGAGAGATTCCAGGTCACGGAGGAGAACTTCCTCGGGAACGGAGTCTTCGCGGAGTTCACCCACTATGCACGGCGCGAGACGCGTACCCGGTCGTTCGGTTTGCGCACGCCTCGATTCTTCGGTCGGTCCGACGCCGGAATCGCTGCCGGCAGCGCGCGCCCTGGAAGCTTCATCGACCAGTACTGGCGCTACCCGTTTCTCGGGGAGGCCAGCCGTTTTGCGGTGCGGCAGGGGTACAGCTACGGAACGGACTTCTTCGCCTACGGCACCGACGGCGCAGACTCCCTCTTCAACCAGGTCCTCGTGCAGGTGCGGCAACAGCAGGCGGAGTTGTCGGCCGCCTACCGATTCGGTGACCCGGGCGCGTCGGTCATCCTCGGCGCCAGCCTCACCCGGGACGTCGTGACGTTCCCGCTTCCCATCGAGGGCACCGCGGGGGACTACGACGTGCGCGTTCCGCTCGATCCGGACAGCGTGCCGAGGGCACTGAACGATCAGCTTCGGCCCTTCTCGGCGACTCGAGTGGCGCTTCACTTGGGGACGCGCCGGCTCCGATATGCGGAGTACGTCGGGCTGGATGCCCTCAGGGAGACGATCCTGGTCGGTCTGGGCGTCTATGCCGGTGTCAGCGTCGGCCGCTCCCTCCCGATTCTCACGTCGTCGCGCGCACCGCGTGAGAACGACTGGTACACACGGGCACACGTGAGTTTCACCGAACCCCTCGGCTCCTCGATCTTCCACGGCGGGGTGTCGTTCGAGGCCCGACACATTTCGGCCGGTTGGCGCGACGTGCTCGCCGAGGTGGAGCTCGTAGGGTACGGGCGCGCGAGTTGGCTCCCGTGGCAGACGCTGTTCTTCAGGGCGTCGAGCGCAGGAAGCTGGGACACCACGCTCCCGTACCAGCTGAGTCTCGGGGGTCGCCAGGGCGTGCGCTCTCTCGCCGAGGATCAGCTCCCCGGCGGCCGCATGGTTCGCTTCGTGGCGGAGGACAGGATCGTGCTCCCCTGGCCGACGGACACCGCCGACCTGGGGCTGACGTTCTTCGGGGATCTCGGTCGCGTATGGGCCGGCGAGGCCCCCTACGGCGTGAACTCGGGCTGGCAGGCCGCGCTCGGCTTCGGTCTACGCATCGGTCTTCCGAACGGCACGCGCAACGTCTGGCGGACCGACATCGCGTTCCCCGTCAATGGCGCGGGCAACGGGCCCATCTTCCGGGTCAATTTGGAGCTGAATCGGCTCCAGTCGGGCTTTTCGACCCCCGACGTGGTCCGTAGCCACCGCTTCCGGGTGGGCCCCGAGACGTTCTAGCGCCGGATCCGCAGGAGGACGATGGCCGCGATGAGCCCGAAGCCGATCGCGGCCTTCCATAGGTCGTCCGACGTCCACTCCGCACGGGCGCGCTCGCCCCGCGGGCGGCTCTCCTGCTCCAGATGAATGGAGCAATAGGCGGAGCCCTCGCGCGCCTCGCGCTTGCAGCGTTCTCCCCGCTGGGTCGTTCCCGCGCACTGCGTCATGGTCGCCTCCGGGTCGCATGCCCTCGACGCCCCTACGGATGAGGAGGCCGGGTGATTCAATCCCGGCGAAAGGGGACTTGAGCGCGGGGCTATATTCGTCGCCCATGGACACCAAGAGAACGACCGTTCCCGCGGCCGAAGAGATCCTGGGCCGATACTACCGAGTGCTCGACCACGGCTTCGTGGCGCTCGTCGATTACATGGGCTCCGACGACGCGGTCGAGCAAGCGGCGCGCGTCAGCTACGGCGCCGGAACACGGAAGGTATCCGAGACGCGCGGGCTCATTCGCTATCTCCGCCGCCATCGGCACACGACTCCCTCCGAGATGGTGGAGCTCAAGTTCCACTGCGCGATGCCGATGTTCGTGGCGAGGCAGTGGATACGGCACCGGACGGCGTGCCTGGCGGAGGGCACGCAGGTGTACTTCGATCTACCGAACGGCGTACGGCGGAGTGGGAACCAACTCTACAAGCTGCCCATCGAGAAGATCTGGGAGAAGTTCCAGCCCACTCGCAATCGGACGCGCCCGGACAAGCAACGTGATCCTTTTTTCCGGCGGGACCGAGTGCGTGGCATGCTACTCCGCCAAGTGGACGAGCACTCGCTGCAGTTGCAGCACACGCGCGTCGTCGACGTGTTCAAGAACGGTCTCAAGCCGGTCTTCCGGGTCGTGTTGGCGGACGGCAAGACTATCGAGGCCACGCGCGACCACCGCTTCCTGTTCGCGGAGGGATGGCGGACGCTCGGGGCGGCGACGGGTCTCAGGGAAACGGGCGGGAAAGCGGTTTGGCTCGCGGGTGAGCACTTCCTTTACGTGAACGGAGCGGCGGAAGACATCCCTGCGATGTACCAGGATCCGTCGTGGCTCCAGCGCGAGTACCGGGGGCACCGGCGGTCGATTGCAGATATCGCCGACGCATGCGGTGTATCCTATCCCACCATTCGGAAGTGGCTGACGCGGTATCGGCTGACGGACCGTGACAGAGGCGGCTTCAAGGCGGGGTCGATTCCTTGGAACCGGGGCAGGACGTATCGCACCGGGCCCAAGGAGCTTCCACCCGAGTCTCTGGCCAGGATCCGCGCGGCCCGTAGCGGACCCGCCTCGAACTTCTGGCGTGGTGGCCTCTCGACCGAGCGCGAGTCGATTGGTCGGTGGACGACCCAAGTCGCCGCGAAGGTGCACGAGAAGAACGGCTGGACCTGCCAGCTTTGCGCTCGCCGTGCGCCCGAGCTTCACTGCCATCACATCGTTCCGGTTTGGGCGGACATCGACCGCGCGCGCGCCATCGACAACCTCACCACGCTCTGCGGCGACTGTCACCGCTCACTGCAGGGGCGTGAGTTGGACTTCGTCGAGCGACTCGGCGGCCCCCCCGTGAAGGCGGAATGGGTTCCACGGCCCAGGGTCGCCTGGAACCGGCTCGAAAAGGCCAAGCTCGTTCGGATCGAGCACATCGAGTACATCGGAGAGAGGGAGACGTACGACCTCGAGGTGGAGGGCCCGTTCCACAACTTCATCGCGAACGGCATCGTCACACACAATTCAGTGAACGAGTTGTCCGCAAGATATTCGCTCATGCCGCTCCTCTTTTACATGCCGAAGGAGGAGCAGTACGAGCTCCAGAGCCGCTCGAACAAGCAGGGCAGGGAAGGTGGGGCGCCGCCCGAGGTGTATCGCGAGGCGGTAGCGCGGTGGGAGAAGCTGCGCGCCGACGCCGGCAGTACGTATCGGTGGATGCTCGAGGAGGACGTGGCGCGCGAGATCGCACGCATCGATCTGCCACTCTCGATGTACACGCAGTGGTACTGGAAGGTCGACCTGCACAACCTGCTCCACTTCCTGTCGCTGCGCGTCGATCCGAGGGCGCAGTGGGAGATCCAGGAGTTCGGGCGTGCGATCGCGGGTATGGTGAAACGCGTCGCTCCGCTGTCGTACGAGGCGTGGGTGGACTACGACCTCGAGTCGCGCCCGCTCACGCGCGCCGAGCGAGAGATCCTCTCACGGGTCGTCGATGCCTCCGACGACGCGGTGTCGGGCCGTGGCGGCGCGAGCGTCGGCAAGGACGAGATGAAGAAGGCCGGCCTGTCACCTCGCGAGATCCGCGAGCTGGTGGAGAAGCTCCAGGCGCCGGATCGACCGGACTTCGAGCTGGACCTCACCCGCATGCGTTCCGCCGAAGACGTGGCGGCGGAGATGTATCAGGCGGTGCCGGGGGACTTCCAGTAGGGGCGTGCCCTACGGGTCACTCCCCGCCGCCGCCCGGGCGTGTCCAGCCGTCGTTCGACGGGCCATTCTGGTGGAAGCGCGAGTCGGCGCTCAGCGGATTGCCGGTTGCATTCCCGAACGCCGCGTTCCCCCAGAGCTTGCCCGCGCGATACGTGGCGTTGCGCGTGCGGGCCTGTAGATCGTGGTACTCCGGGCTGGTCTGGGCGAAGCCCGAGAAGCTCGTCAAGTCCGCGTTGCCCAGGATGACCACGTCGACACCGGGCACGGAGGCGATCTCCAACGCATTGTCCACGCCCTCGAGCGTCTCGATCATGACGATGACGAGCATGTTGTCGTTGATCGACTCGCGGAAGTTGGATCCGCTCGGCACGGCCGGTGTCCAGAGGCCGGTGGCCTGACCCCCACCCGAGCTCCTGCGCGCCGTGGGGGGGAAGCGAGCGTACCGCGCGGCCTCGCGCGCCTCCAACGCGTCGTCCACCGTCGGCACGATGATGCCGAGCATGCCGATGTCCATCGCCTTCTGCACGCTCCCCTCCAGCGCATCGGGTATGCGCAGGATCGGCGTCGCGCCGACTCGGGGACACGCGGCGACCATCGCCTCGACCTCGTCGTAATCCATGGTGCTGTGCTGCATTTCGAACCAGGTGAAGTCGAAGTGCGGAGCCTCGGCGCAATACCGCTCGATGTCGAACGCGGCGATGGTATGGCTGAAGACCTGCTGTCCGGCGAGCAGCTTGCGCTTGGCGGTGTTGTAGAGCGGGCGTTCCGGGTCGTCCATGAAGTCCTGCACCGCCCAGCCCCACGGGCGCCCCGCGTGCACCGGCTCGAGAGAAACTCTGCCCGTCCCCCAACCCGCGAGGCTCTGGGCCTCGCTCCCCGCGGGCGCCAAAGCCGCGATCATCGACAGCGTCGCGAGGAGTCCAGACAGCGTTCCGCGTGTCATGCTCTGCTCCTTTCCTTCATGGTCGGCTCGGGTGTCCCGTCACTTTGTGTCTCCGTCGGACCGCCCGCCAGTACCGAGCGGCGGAGCGGCTCTGGCGACGGGGTTCGCCGACGCCGAAGCTTCTCTCGCGCGGACGGACGAATCTCGAGGGAGGCCACGTGTCGACGGTGAGAGGCGGGCCGATCAGGCTCTTCGTGACCGGCGGGACTTTCGACAAGGAGTACGACGAGATCCACGGCACGCTGGAGTTCCGGGATACGCACCTCCCGGAGATGCTCGCCATGGCGCGCTCTCGGCTGGACGTGCGCGTGCGCATGCTCATGATGGTCGACTCGCTCGACATGACCGACGCAGACCGCGAGCTGATCGCGAGCAACTGTCGGGAAGCGCCGGAGCTCAACATCGTCATCACCCACGGCACCGACACGATGGTCACGACCGCGCGCGTGCTCGCGGCGGAAGTCCCCGGCAAGACGATCGTGCTCACCGGCGCGATGATCCCGATCGCGTTCGGGAGCTCGGACGGCCTCTTCAACCTCGGGGGCGCGCTCTCCGTGGTGCAGATCCTTCCACCCGGCGTGTACATCGCCATGAACGGGCGGATCTTCGACTGGGACAACGTCGAGAAGAATCGCGACACCGGCGTCTTCGAACCGCTCGGCTGAGGGTCCCGCCCGAAACATTGCCGCTCCCGCTGCCGTAGTTGTATCATCCGCTTAGGTAACGGCTCGCTCGCGGGAGGTCGCGTGGGGATCGACTCCGACACGCTTTACGGGACCATGAACCTGCTCGTCCTCCAGGCACTCCGTGATGGGCCGCTCCACGGTCTGGCTGTGAGCCGGCGGATCGCGGGTGGCACGGGTGGCGCGCTGCAGGTCGAGGAGGGCGCGCTCTATCCGGCGCTGCACCGACTGGAGCGGGACGGTCTCGTCGAAGGCGAGTGGGGGCGAACCGACGAGAACCGACGGGCCAAGTTCTACCGGCTCACGAGGAAGGGTCGCGCGCACCTCGAGCGCGAGTCCGCGCGTTGGGCGCGCCATGCAGAGGCGGTCGCCGGGCTACTGAGGCTGTCCCCGGGCTGGAACGGGTAGGGCTCGGCCGTGGAGTGGCGGGACGTGTGGCGGACGATCGTTCCCAAACGGATGATCGAGCCGGATGTGCACGAGGAGATCGACTTCCACGTCGAGGAGCGCGTCCGTGAGCTGGTGCGAGGAGGATGGAGCGAGGAGCGAGCCAGGGCGTTCGCCCTCGAGCGCTTCGGGGATGTGGGGTCGGTGGAGGCCGCGTGCCGTGCCTACGACACGCAACGGGTGGAGGGGGAGACCTGGAGGCTGACGATGGAAGCGTGGCTCAGGGACATTCGGCTCGCAGCTCGATCGCTCGCACGTAACGCCGGGTTCACGACGGTGGTCGCGCTGACGCTCGCCCTCGGTGTGGGCGCGAGCGCCGCCGTGTTCAGCGTGGTGGAGAGCACGCTCCTACGTCCGCTGCCGTTTCCCGAGGCACATGAGCTTGCCGTGGTGTGGCAAAACGACCGCGCGACGGGGACGCTGAGAGAGAACGCTTCCACGGCCGACTACTGGGACTACGTGGAACGGAGCGAGACGTTCGAGAGTCTGGCGATGGTGGGGCTCGGGCCGAACATCCTCGCCCGGCAGGGTGCGGAACCGCTGCTCGTGAATACCGCCGTCGTAACCCCGAACATCCAACAGGTCCTGGGCTTCGACATGCAGCTCGGGCGCATGTTCACGCCCGAGGAGAGTCTGCCTGGAGGCGCGTACGTTGCTGTGCTTGCGGATCGCCTCTGGAGAGACGCATTTGGCGGGGACACCGCAGTCGTCGGGAAGGCGATCAGTATCGACGACGTGACGGTCACGGTTCTCGGTGTGCTCCCGCCCGCGATCGACTTCCCCGAGCGGCGGACCGACCTCTGGGCCCCCATTCGAGAGATCCCGACGACCGCGGTTCGATCGAACCACTGGGTGCAGGTGGTTGGCCGCCTGAGGGATGGCACATCTGTGGACGCGGCGCAGGCCGAGATGACGCGGATCATGGCCGATCTGGAGGTGCAGTTCGCGAGCGACAACACCAATCGAGGCGCGTTCGTCGAACGTCTATCGGACGTTGGGCGAGGCGACCTGCGCATGACGCTCTGGGTGCTTTTCGCCGCGGTGCTCACCGTGCTGGCGATCGCGTGTGTGAATGTCGCCAACCTGATGCTGGCCCGAGGGGCCGGCCGGCATCGGGAAGTCGCCGTCCTCGTTGCGGTGGGGGCGGGCGCACACCAGATCACGAGGCGCTTCTTCGCCGAGAGCGTAATCATCACCGTGCTCGCGGCCACCCTCGGCGTTGTGCTCGCCGGGCTGGGCGTGCGGTCGCTCATCGCTCTCGCACCGGCGAACCTCGTGCTCCTCGGAGAGCCGGAGCTGAATGCTCCCGTGCTGGCCTTCGCGCTCGGCGTGAGCCTGCTCATCTGCCTCGGCTTCGGTCTTCTGCCGACCCTGCAGACTACGCGTGTGGATCTCCAGCGGGAGCTCAGGGACGGACGCACGACCAGCGGCGCGTCGGCGGCGATGACGGTTCGGCGCCTGTTGGTGGCCGGTCAGCTCTCTCTCGCGGTGGTCCTGTTGGTCGGCTCGACGCTCCTCATCGGGACGCTCCGCAACCTACAGTCGCTCGACCCCGGCTTTCGATCCGATGGGACGTTGCGGGCGAACTTCGCGCTTCCGTTCACGCGCTATCCCACGGACGACACGACCTACCCGGATTGGCCGGAGATCCACGGCTTCTTGCGATCGCTCGAGTCCGAGCTGGAGTCGATCCCCGGCGTGCGCTCGGCGGCGATCACCCTGAGCCATCCGCTCGACGCCGGATTCACGAACTCGTTCCGCATCGAGGGCCGCGCGTACGATCCGACGCAGGGAGAGATGGCTACTCGCCTGATCACACCCGGCTACCTCGAGACCACCGGCCTGACCCTCCTGGAGGGGCGTTCCCTGGAGGAGGGCGACCGCGTCGGGACCACACAGGTGATGCTGCTGAACCGAGAGGCGGCTACGCGCTTCTTCCCGGAGGGCGACGCCATCGGGCAGCGGGTCGCGTTCTGGGGTCCGGTCTACCGGGAAGTCGTCGGCATCGTCGAGAACGAACGCATCAACGGCCTGCGCGCCGCGCCGCCGCCCGCCATGTACGTGACGATGTATCAAGCGCCACCGCGCGGCGGTGAGATCACCCTCATGGTGCGAACGGACGGGGCACCCCTCGCAGTTTCCGATGGCGTGCGTACGGCCATGCGGCGCGTCGATCCTGGAATTCCCCTCTTCGACATCGCCACGATGGAGGACACGCTTGCCGATGCCATTTCCCGCGAGCGCTTCGCGTCTCGGGTCCTCATCGTGTTCAGCGGCATCGCGATTCTCCTTGCGCTGCTCGGGGTGCACGGAGTGCTGGCCTATCTCGTTGCGCAGCGCGGCCACGAGGTGGGTGTGCGTATGGCGCTCGGCGCCACACGAGCCGACGTGGTGCGCGTCGTCGTGTGGCAGGGGGCTTCGATGGCCGCGCTCGGCATCCTGGTGGGCTTGGTGGGGGCCGTTGCCGTGTCCGGGCTGCTCGAGGGCCTGCTCTACGGCGTCAGCTCGACGGACTCGAGGTTCTACGCCGGCGTGGCCGGTGGGCTCGCGGTCGTCGCGTTGGCGGCGACCGCGATCCCCGCGTGGCGCGCCGCGTGCCTCGACCCCGTGGCTTCCCTGAAGGCCGATTGACGACTGGGGCCGGGGGCGGGGGCTCAGCTCCCGTCGGGTCCCCCACGGCGTGGTCGGCTGTTCGGTGGAAGCGGAGGGCGTGTCAGCTGCGCCTGCCGCTCGATCTCACGAAAGCGTCCATTGCCGCGGAGCTCGTCCCAGACCGGGTCGGAGCGCAGCGTGGAGAGCCCGCGGTCGCCGTCCTCGACCGCCTCGGCGAGTAACGCGATGGCCTCCTCGGCGTGCCCGAGCGCGGCGTGGGCAGCCGCGAGCTCCGTAGCGGACACGTCGCGACCCGCCGCTTCCGCTGCCTCGAGCTCTTCGAGCCTCCACGTCCAATAGCCGGTCGCGCCGAGCTCGGCCACCGCGCCGGCGAGGCGGCCCACGCTCTCCGCGTTCGGGGCGCCGGGGGCACCGGAGCGCTGCCACCGCCGCATCGCTTCCGCCGCCGCGGTCGGGTTGCCGGAGCCGATGTAGGACTTGCCCAACAACTCCCAGGCCGGAGACGCCTCCGGGGACTGCCGCACTAGGGACTCGATGATCGCGGCTGCCTCGGCGTGCCGTCCGCCAGCCATGAGCCGACGCGCCTCGAACGCCATCCGCCCCGGTGAGGACTCGCTCTGGGACATGGCCTTCAGCCTCACCTGCTGCTCGATTCTCTGGCCCAGGCCCGTGGTGGCCACGATCAGGGTCGTGTCGAGTCCGTCTGCGGTCGGCGGCGTCGATGCCAGCGCAAGGACGCTCGGCAGACTGCGGTCGATCAGGTCCACGACCTCGCGGACCTCGAGGGACGTGGTGTCGAGCGCGAGCGCGGACAGCGCTTCCGCGCGTGCCTGCTGGAGTTGGCCCGCTCCCGTGATGGGATCCTCCATGCCCAGGAGGAACCTCGTGCCCGCCAGACCCGCCATCGCCGGAGCGAACGCCGAGTCCAACGCGAGCGCGTCCTCGAAGTACTCGAGGGCCGTGCGATACCCCTCCGTGGTGCCGCGCTCGTACTCGTGCTTGCCGCGGAAGTAGGCTTCCTGTGCTTCGGGGGAGATCCCCGCAACCGCGAGCGTGAACCTCGCCTCTTCGTGCGCGCCCTGGATCTCGTGCATCACGGCGTGCGCGACCTCGGACTGGAGCGCGAGGACGTCACCTGCCTCACGGTCGAACTGCAGCGTAGTGATGTGGGAGTCGCTCGGAGCGTGGATGACTTGCAGCGTGATCCGCACGCGATCGCCCGAACGGTTCACCGAGCCCTCGAGCAGCACGTCCACGCCGAGCTCGCGGCCGATCTCGGGGACCGTGAGCGTCGTGCCGGCGTAGCGCATCACCGTGGTGCGAGACACGACGCGTACGCCCTCGAGCATGCTGAGTCGCGCGATGAGCTCCTCGTGCATGCCGGCGGCGAAGTAGGCCTGATCGCCCCCGGCGGAGAAGTCTTCGAGTGGGAGGACCGCCAGCGAGCGGATCGGGTCCGTGGGGTCGAACGTCGTACGCCCGGTGGCGAGCGACCGCAGCACATCTTGGTCCAGAACGTACCAGGTGACGCCTCCGGTGATGCCGATCGTGATCAAGGCGAACGCGATCACGCTCAGGCGGCGGGGCTCGGGATCGCTGGACGGATTCTCCTGGGTCCGACGAATCCCTTGAGCGGTGACGTCGTACAGCCAGGCGATCACCACCGCCGGTAGGAATCCGAGGGCGAGCACGGCCACCAGCAACCGCAGCGCTCCCTCGCCGATGCCGAACGCCGGAAAAACGATCTCGGCGAGCTGTAGGGCGACGAACGCCGCCGCGGCGTATCCGATCGAGAAGCGCGCTACGTGGCGCCGCTTCACCTCGGCCCAGAACTGGCCTATCCCGGACAGAGGGCCGGACCGGGGACTCTCGTTGGTCATGGTACCGGTGAGACCTCGCGCTCGAGATGGGCGTTAGGTACACACGCCCCCACCGGGAGTTCGGGCCAGCATCGCGGGGTGGTTCCGCCTGCTATGCCCGACCCATGGGCACGACGTAGATTGGGCCCTCCCATGCAGATCCGCTATCTGGACGGCCCGCGCCTCCGTCGGGCGCTGTTGGCCGCGTGCGAGTACGCCCAGCGCGAACGCGCGGAGCTCAATCGCATCAACGTGTTTCCGGTGCCGGATGGCGACACCGGCACCAACCTGGCGCTCACGCTCCAGTCGGTTGCCGACCACCTTCGGCCTGCCAGGCAGGAGGACGTTTCGGTGGTGGCGTACCAGGCGGCGGAGGGTGCGGTTCTGGGGGCGCGGGGGAACTGCGGCATGATGCTCTCGCACTTCTTGCTCGGATTTGCGGAGGGCCTCGCTTCCCGTGCACGGGTGGGGACCGCCGAGTTCGGCGCGGCCCTCGGCGCAGGTTCGGCGAAGCTCCAGGCGGCGCTCGAGCGCCCCGTCGAGGGCACCATCCTGACCGTGATGCGCGATTCGGCCACGGCTGCGCGCGCGTCATCGGCAACCGACTTCGTGCCGCTGGTCGACGACATGGTGAGCGCCGCGCGCCGCTCGCTCGCCTCGACTCCGGACCTGCTCCCGGTGCTGAAGAAGGCCGGTGTGGTGGACGCGGGCGCCAAGGGCTTCGTGAGCCTGCTCGAGGGCGTGCTGCTCTTCGTGCGAGGCGACCTTGCGAGCGGCGCTGTGGCCTCGACCAACGGGAGTCCGCTGGGGGAGGTGATGGTGCGTCCGGAATATCCGTCGGTGGACGAGCACTTCCGCTATTGCACGGAAGCGCTCGTGCGCGGCACGGGACTGCCGACGCAGGACGTGATTCGTGAGGCGCTTCGTGACGCGGGGGACTCGCTCATCGTCGTCCGTGCGGGCGACGTGCTCAAGGTGCACGTGCACACGGACGAGCCGGAGCGCGTCTTCGCTTACCTGAGAGGTGTCGGCACCCTGGTGACCCACAAGGCGGAGGACATGCACGCTCAACACGCCGCGGTGGAACGGGCCGCCGCGGGTCATGTGCGCCTCGCGCGACGGCCGGTGACCGTGGTCACCGATTCGGCGTGCGACCTCTCCGACGATGTGATCCGCGCCCACGGCATCCACGTGGCGCCCATGAGTCTCGTGGAGGGCGATCGCACGTATCTCGACGGCATCGACATCACCGCCGAGGAGTTCCACGAGCGCCTGCGCGGACAGGGCGTCCTGCCCACGACGAGTCAGCCGTCGCCCCAGGCGTTCATCGACACGTTCGCGCGCGCGTTCGAGGAAGGTGAAGTCGTCGTCGGGGTGATGGTGGGCTCCACGCTGTCCGGAACTCTCCGGTCCGCGGAGGCAGCCGCAGCGCGTACTCAGCAGGGCAAGGTGCACCTGATCGACTCGCTCGGCGCCTCGCTGCTCGAGGGCCTGCTCGTGCTCAAGACCGCGGAGCTCGCCGAGCTGGGCAAGGCCCCCGAGGAGATCGCTGGCGAGGTTCGCAGGGTGCGTGCACAGTCAGGGCTGTTGTTCACCGTCGATACCCTGGACCGCCTGCTCGCTTCGGGACGAGTGGGGCGGGGGCAGGCGCTCGTCGGTCGTGTCCTGGATCTGAAGCCGATCCTCGGACTTCGCCCCGACGGAAGCGTCGCGAGGTTCGGCAAGGCGCTGGGGAGCGTCCGGGCCCGTGCAGTGCTGCTCCGCGAGCTCCGGCGCCAGATTCCGGGCGGTGCGCGGCGCCTCAGGTTCGGAATCGTCCAGGTGGGAGTCCCGGCGCTCGCCGAGGAGATCGCAGGCGAGCTGCGCGCCGCCTACGGGGCCGACGTGGAGATCCTCACCGCCCCGGCCACCTCCGTGATCGCCACGCACCTGGGCATCGGAGCGTGGGGTGTCGCATACATGGTCGAGGACTGACTAGGGCAGCTCGGTCTCGCCGCTCGGTCGCTGCTTACCCGACACGAGCACGTCGTAGGTCGCCCGCTGCTCGGGGGTGAGAGCGCGTGGCAGCGCCACGAGGAGGGCCTTGGCACCCGTGTCCTCGGGCAGGTGCAGGATCAGACGGTCCGGCGCCGCGCTCTCGTAGACGTGCGCGCGGCCGGTCGGATCGACGCTCACCGTGCGTCCCGGGGCCAGCGCTTCGGCGAGACGGCGGCCGTACTCCGTCCAGGCTGCCAACGGCTCCTTGCGTCGTTCCGCGACCTCGGGCAGGAGAATGTCGGAGTAGTAGGCCACCGCACGCTGATACTCCTCGGGGCGGATGCGCTTGAGCTCGCGGAGCCTCTCCCGGTAGAAGTCTCGCGGATCCCGCGAGCCCGACTCCGCGAGCGCGGCCTCGAGCACTTTCTCGGCAGCAGCGGCGAGGGATTCGGACATGGGCGAACGGTCGCTGCCGCTCCGAGCCGGGTCAACCAGCGGTGATGGGTCCATGTGCCCCACCAGCGATCTGTCCGTCGGGTGTCGGCGGGGCGGCGCTGGGCTTACCTTCCGACATGCCTGAGCCCCTCTATTACATGACCAAGCCCGAGACGACGCCGACGGAGTTTCTGGACCTCGACTGGGCCATGTTCGGGGAGCTCTGTCGCGCGCTGGCGCTCCGCGTCGCGCGTGACTACGACCCCGAGGTGGTCATTGGGATCGCTCGCGCAGGGGTGATTCCCGCGGGAGTCGTCGCATCCATCCTGGACGTCGACTTCTACTCTCTCCAGATCACGCGGAGAGACGGGGACGAACAGGTGCGAGAGCGTCCCCGGATCTTCTCGGAGGTGCCTCGCGCGGTGCGGGGCAAGCGGGTCTTGATCGTCGACGAGATCACCAGCTCGGGTGACACGATGCGGCTCGCGCTCGCGGCCGTGCGCGACCAGCACCCGGCGGAGGTTCGTACCGCGACGAGCTTCGCGCGGACCGGCGGCTACCAGCCCGACTACACCGCGCTGACCATGGACGCCGAGGTGATCTTCCCCTGGGATCGCAAGGTCTTCGAGGGCGGCGACCTCGTCGTGAACCCGCGCTACCGCGAAGTCATCGAGTAGGCCCTGACGAGACGGCCGTCGTCAGTTGACGACGACCGAGACTCCGGCGCTGACGTGGACGTCGAGTCTGCCCGCGAACTGGATGTCCCCGTCGAGGTTCTCGACCCCCTTCAGTGCTCCGGCTTCGAGCCGGAGGATGCCCATTCCCAGCGGCCGACGCATGCCGATGGCGCCGCCGAACAGGTATTGAGTTCCCGAGGCGCTCGAGGTGGCGTTGCCCCCCGCCAGTCGGAAGAGACCCACTTCGCCGCGTACGTAGACCTGCTCGTTCACGAGGAAGTTCGCGCCCGGTAAGAGCGTGATGCTGGACCCCGAGGAGTCTCCCTGCTTGCCCCACTCGACGTCCATGCGGGTCTCCACACGAAGGCGCTCACCCGCGGGAAACGCCACGCGCACGCCCGAGATCGGGAGCGAGACTCCGATCTCCGCGTCCTGCGCACCGTCCACGTCGGAGTAGGTGAGGCCGACCACGTCGACGCCGACCTCGAGTTGGGCCGTCACGGCTGCGGGTATGGCGATGACCGCGAGCGCCAGAACGAGGGATCGCATGGGTCAGGTCTCCGGGAAATAGGGTGGTGATGAAGCCATGAGGCCCCGCCCACGCGATGTGGGCGGGGCCTCCAACTGCGGACGTTTACGTGCTGAGCCTTACGGAATCATGTAGTGCGCACCGACGCCGAACAGAATCGGAGCCGCGTTCTCGATGGCCAACCAGTCGATGGCAGCGTGGATGCCGAAGCCGCCGGCCGAGGTCCACCCTGCGCCCCCCGACGCGCCGAACTCGGTCTCGGTCGCATCGGCGATTGGGGTGGACATGCGGAACATGTGGACGCGGGGCATGACCCACGGCGTGAGCGTGCCCGAGCCGGCTGCCATCTGCGTCTTGAGCGCGACGCCGATCGGGAAGTTCATCGTCGAGAAGTCCGTGGCCGGCGAGATGTAACCGATGCCGACCTGAACGGAGACCTGCGTCGTCCCCCCGGCAGGGAGCACGTCGACGGCGCCGTTGACGCCGAAATTGATCTTGGACTCAGGGCCGAGGTCGGCATAGCCGACGGCGGCGGCCGCCGTGATCGAACCACCGAGGCCCGTGCGGCCCACGGCCCCATAGAACGCATTCATCTTGCCCGAGTTGTCGTTCAGGCCACGGCCCCAGCCGCCGGCCAGGAACGTGGCCGGCATTTCGCCGGCCGAAGGCAGCGAGTACACCGGGACGTTGGTGAGCTGCGCATGAACGTTGACGGCCGTCACGGCGGCCAGTCCGAGCGCGAAGAGTAGAGGACGCTTCATGAGAGGTCTCCAGAACTGGTTGAGGCAAGGGATGGAAACATTTGTTTCCCGCGATAATTCGCACTGCCCCTACGGATATGTCAACAGAAATGTTGCCGGGCAGGCGGTCCCGTCGCCTACTGAATCACGTATTGCACGCCCCCGCCTGCCTGCCAGACGCTGGGGTCCCCCGCGACCATGTCCAGCGCAAAGTGGAAGCCCAGCCCGCTCGTCATGATCACCGTGACTCCCCCGGACGCGCCGAAGTTGGTTTCGGTGGTGCTCAGGCCGCTGGCCGAAGCTCGGCTGATGTCGAGCCGGGGCATCACCCAGGGCGACACGGTGGCCGATTCGCCGACGATATTCCGGCCGACGCTCACGCCGATCGGGAAACGCGTGAATGTGAAAGGGTCGACCTTCATGTAGCCGATGCCCGCGAGCACAGCGAGGCTCGTGGGCGAAGTCGCTTCCGTGAACCTCGCTTGGATGGCACCCCCGAAGGTGATCTCGTTGTCCGGGTTAGCGTCGACCATGCCAAGGCCCGCCCGGGCCGAGAATCTTCCTCCGATACCACTCCTGGCGACGATGAGCCCGAAGGCGTTCAGCTTCCCCGAGTTGTCATTGAGCCCGCGCCCATAGTGCGTCGCGATCACGGTCGCCGGAGCGCCGGATCGAATCGAGTAATCGGGAAAGTTGAACATCTGTGCCTCGACGGGCACGGCCGCGGCGAGTAAGCCCATCGCCAGGAGTGACGCTCGCTTCATGGGAGCCTCCCAGAGCACTCAGGTGAGCAGGCAGGTACACTGGACAGCAATTCGCACCCTGTCCGCTACCATGTCAACACCCACGTTGACGCAGAGCCGGCCGCCGTGTATCGGCGCGGGTTGTGAGACCCGCGCGAGGCGACTCTGCCGCAGCCCACGATTGCGCGTAGCTGGAGGAACCGCGGCAGCCGGAGCCCGAGGGCGAGCCCCTCAACCCCGTCCGCCTACCTGCAGGTCACTCCCCCCGAGTCATCGAGTCCAAGAACTCCTTGTTGTTCTTGGTCTTCTCCATGCGGGCGAGCAGGAACTCGATCGCTTCCGCCGGGGGCATGTGGGCGAGGAAATTGCGGAGCAGGTAGACCCGGTTCAGCTCGGTCTCGCTCAGGAGCAGCTCTTCCTTGCGGGTGCCCGAGCGATTGAGCTCGATCGCCGGAAAGATGCGCCGATCCGAAATTTCGCGATCGAGGATCAGCTCCATGTTTCCTGTGCCCTTGAACTCCTCGAAGATCACTTCGTCCATGCGGCTGCCCGTGTCGATCAGCGCCGTGGCGATGATGGTCAACGAGCCGCCCCCCTCGATCTTGCGCGCCGACCCGAAGAACCTCTTCGGTCGGTGCAGCGCATTGGCGTCTACGCCTCCGGAAAGGATGCGCCCGGAGTGAGGCATGGTCGTGTTGTACGCTCTCGCCAACCGAGTGATGGAGTCGAGCAGGATCACGACGTCTCCGCCCTGCTCGACGAGTCGCTTCGCCTTTTCGAGCACGATCTCGGCGACCTGCACGTGGCGCTCGGCTGGCTCGTCGAACGTCGACGAGATCACTTCGGCGGTGACGTGCTTCTCCATGTCCGACACCTCCTCGGGTCGCTCGTCGATGAGGAGGACGATGAGATGGACGTCGGGAGCATTCTGCGCGATGGAGTTGGCCATCTGCTGCAGGATCGTCGTCTTGCCCGCCTTCGGCGGAGATACGATCAGGCCCCGCTGTCCCTTCCCGATGGGCGCGATCAGGTCCACGACGCGCATCCCGAGCGTACCGCTCGGACCCTCGACCTCGAGCCGAAGGCGTTCATCGGGATAGCGCGGGCGGAGATTCTCGAAGTCGAGCCGATTCTGTGCTCGCTCGGGGTCGAGCCCGTTGATGGTCTCGACCTTCAGCAACGCCAGGTAGCGCTCGCCGCTCTTGGGCGGCCGGACCTGACCGTTGACCGTGTCCCCGGTGCGCAGGGCGAATCGCTTGATCTGGGACGGACTGACGTAGATGTCGTCCGGTCCGGAGAGGTAGCTCCAGTCCGGAGACCTCAAGAAGCCGTAACCCTCGGGCAGGATCTCGATCACGCCCTCCGCCTGCAGCGCAACTGCGGACTCGAGCAGATTCTGCTCGATGCGGAAGATGAGGTCCTGTCTGCGCAGTCCCGTGAAGTCACTGATCTGCAGCTCTTCCGCGAGGTCGTGAAGCTCCGCGACGTTCTTGCTCTTGAGCTCTGCGATGTCCACGGGAGGGCTGTTGAGGGGAGCCGGCGGGACAAGCCGGTGAAGCGCCGTTCAGCAGGCGCCGAGGTTCGATGAACGACGTCGAGTCGTCGAGTGCGGATTCAAGCCGGCCAAACTACGAGTTCCACCGCGGGGAACGTGCCGGCGCGCGGATCCTGCTGGACCCGGGGTGTGGGAAACGGGGCGATAGTAAGTGGCGCCTCCGAGGTGGTCAAGGTTGGGACCTGGGCGCTCGCGTGAACGCGCCGCCCACGAAGCGGGGGCCGTTGCCGGGGAGCTCGGGGGCTTCCCCTGGGTGGCGGAGGGATTGAAAGCGGACCGGGGTCGATTCGGAAGGATTTCGCCTCCTTTCGCACCTTGGGGGGAAGCCCATAGTTTGGAATCTGGTTCCGCCCGTTGGGCCGGAATGCCGCTTCATTGTGGGAAGGTCAAGCGGGCGGCGGCCGGGAAATCTTGACTTTCGTTCGGATGACCGGAAACATTAGTTTCCAGAGTTTTCACGAAAACCCGAAGTTCGCCGAAGAGGTTCTCCGTGGCTCGACACAACCGCGAGGGTGCGGGCGCCGATCAGCGTGGCTACGAGTACGGCGTCAGCTACCAGCCCGACTGGCTCAAGCTGGTGAAGGTCACCCGCCAGCTCGAGAGCGGGCGTCAGTCCACGAAGACGCTCTTCCGCAACCCGGTCAACGAGCCCGAGGCCGAGCCGGGCGATCGCGTCCGGACCCGCATCACGTCGGCCGACCAGAGCCTGGACTTCGAGGTGGCGCTCATCGATCCGCGCGCCGCGGTCAAGCGCGTGCGCATCGCCTACATGGTCCCGGGCGAGAACGGCCGGCCGGAAGAGGTCGAGTTCACGCTCGAGAGCGAGGACCTGCCCGACGCCGAGTAGGTCGGCGCGCCCCAGGCTCCCTTCGCCCCGCCTGGGTGGTAGATTCGATGATGTCCGAGTTCGCGCGACCCATGCACGCCGTGTTCGTTCGCCCGGTGCAGGCGGTGGGCCGTGGCGCGGTCCAGTCGGCGGTGGCGGTGGGGCGGTCGGGTTACCTGGGCATCGAGGCGGTTCGCGCCCTGCGGAAGTGGGACCTGTGGGGGCCGCTGCTGATCCCCCAGATGTCGCGCATCGGTGTGGAATCGGTCCCGATCGCCCTTTTCATCGCGACGTTCACGGGCATCGTTCTCGCCCTGCAGGCGTCGTACACCTTCACCGGCGCGGTGCCGCTCTACTTCGTCGGCACGCTCGTGGGCAAGACGATGGTGCTCGAGCTGGGTCCCGTGCTCACGGGCCTCGCCCTGTCCGGTAGGGTGGGCGCGACGATCGCCGCCGAGATCGGCACGATGCGGGTGACGGAGCAGATCGATGCGCTCGAGACGCTCGCCTACGAGCCGGTCGCGTACTTGGTCGTGCCTCGCGTGGTCGCGGGCGCCCTCATGTTTCCGGTCGTCGTGATCCTCGCGAATGCCGTGGGGATCGTGGCGGCGTGGGGCACGGCTCTATCCTTGCTGGACATGTCGTCCCAGGAGTTCCTGAAGGGGCTGCGCATCTTCTTCGACCCCTGGGACGTCCAGTTCTCGATGATCAAGTCGTTCTCGTTCGGCCTGGTGGTCACGGGGGTCGGCTGCTCGTTCGGATTTCATACGCGGGGCGGCGCCGAGGGTGTCGGTCGATCGACGACTCGCTCCGTCGTGATCGCGACCATGATCATCCTGGCGCTCGATGCGTTCTGGGCGGCGGTGCTGCTGTGAGATTCCCATGAGCATCGAGATCGTCAACCTCCACAAGGCCTTCGGAGCCAAGCGCGTTCTCGAGGGCTTCACGCTCTCGATCCCCGAGGGGAAGACCACCACGATCATCGGCGGGTCGGGGTCGGGGAAGTCCGTCGCGCTCAAGCATATCGTCGGGCTGCTCAAGCCCGATCAAGGTGACGTCTGGGTGGACGGCGAGAACGTCAGCCGCCTGGACCAGGACTCGCTCTACAGGGTCCGACAGAAGTTGGGTTTTCTGTTCCAGTCCGCCGCACTCTTCGACTCGATGACGATCGCGGAGAACGTGGGCATGGGCCTCAAGCGAATCCCCGGGACGTCGCAAGACCAGATCGCGGAGCGAGTGGCGGATTGCCTCCGGCTCGTGGACCTCGCGGGCTTCGAGGATCGGAACACGGCGGAGCTGTCGGGTGGGCAGAAGAAACGCGTCGGCCTGGCCCGCGCCATCGCAGCGCATCCCAAGTATCTGCTATACGACGAGCCGACGACGGGGCTGGACCCCGTCACCGCCGCGGTCATCGACGAGTTGATCGTGCGGATGGCCGATGAGCTCCACGTCACCGGGGTGGCCATCACGCATGACATGAAGAGCGCCTTCCGGATCTCGGACCGCATCGCGATGCTCTACCAGGGACGGGTTCGCTTCGAGGGCACTCCCGACGAGCTCCGCCGAGTCGACGATCCGGTCGTGCGGGGGTTCGTGGAAGGGAGGCCCGCGCTCTTGGAGACCATCGCATGACCAGAGGAAAGGAGTTCCTCGTCGGTCTGGTCATCATCGTGGCCGTTTCGGTCGCGGTGGTGGGAACGCTATGGCTGCAAGGGACCACTTTCGGCCCCGTGGTGACTCTCGACGTTCTCACGGAGAGCGCGGGTCAACTCGGCGAAGGCAATACGGTCACGTACAGGGGCGTGCGTATCGGGCGAGTGACCACGATCGCGGTCCTGCCGGACGGCAGCGGCGTACGCGTCTCATTGCTTCTCGATCGGGATGTGACGTTGCCTCGAGATGCAGTAGCCATCCTCCAGCCGGAATCGCTGTTCGGAGACTGGCAAGCGGAGATCGTCAGTCGTAGGAGTTATCCGCGCTTTCCCTTCTTCGATGTTCCCGCCGGCTCCGACGCCGTGGGGGGCTATGCGCTTCCTGAGATCTCCCGGCTCACACGCACCGCGGATCAGATCGCGACGAACCTCGAAGAGCTCACCGGTCGGCTCGAGCTGGCCTTCAACGAGGAGACCGCCACCAGCCTCGCCGCGGCGATCGCGAACATCCAGGTGATCACGGAGGAGGTGCGGACCCTGGTGCGTGAGCAGGGCGCGGTGGCGGCGTCCATCGCCGCGAATGCGGATACCGCGCTCGCCGAGGTCCAAGTTGCTGCCAGTGCAGCGCGACGTTCGTTCGAGAGCGTGGAGCGGACGATCGACGCGGCGGAACTGGATTCGCTCCTGGGGGACATGCGGGCAGCATCGCGGGATATTCGCCTTGTGGCGGCGGCCCTCGCCGATACGACGACAGGACTTTCGCCGACGCTCGGACGGGCGGACTCGGCGTTCGCGCGACTCGACCGGATCGCCGCCCGGGTCGAAGCGGGCGAGGGGTCGCTCGGCCGGTTGCTGAGCGATAGCACGCTCGTTGTCAGGGCGGAGGAGGTACTCGCAGAGCTCGATCTCCTGCTTCGTGACATCCAGGAGAATCCGCGGCGGTACGTTCGTCTGTCGATCTTCTGAGCATGGCTGGTGCCGCCAACCCACGGGTGACCCGCGAGAAACCATGAACGATCAGGCTCGGGTGACAATCTGGCGCGGGGTCGAAGCGGTCGCTGTGGTGCTGGTGATGGGGCTCTTTCTGTTTGCCACGCGAACGATCCTCAGTCCCGTCTTGCTCTTTGCCCTGCTCTGGGCGGTGCTCTTCCCCTTCAGGGGGAACGAGGGGTACGCTGCCCTGGTGAGCGTCGCGGGCCTGATGACGTTCGTGTGGGTACTCGCCTCGACAGGGTCCTTGCTCGCCCCGTTCGTGCTTGCCGTCATGCTCGCGTACGTGCTCGATCCGCTGGTGGATCGCCTGGAGCGCCGACGCGTCCCCCGCACATGGGCGATCGGCCTGCTCGCGCTCCCGGCGCTCGCGCTCCTCGCCGTCGCGTTCCTGTTCGTCCTGCCGTCTGCCATTCGCGAGTTGGGTGATCTGGTACAGCAGGCTCCCCTCTTCTTCGAGCGCCTACGCGGCTGGCTCGAGTCGCTGCGTGAGCGAATTCAGACGGTCGACTTCCCGCTCGTCGATGAGGAGGAGATCACGGCACGCCTGGACAGCCTCGACGCCAACGCGGTGGTTGTCGCCCTCGAGGAGCAGCGAGCGGCGCTCGGGGCTCGCGTGTGGAGCGGCGTGCTCGGGCTCGGGAGGGGGCTCGGTACGGTCTTCACGATCCTCGGCTACATCGCGCTCACACCCGTCCTGACGTTCTACCTACTGCGGGATTGGGACAAACTCACGGCGGCGGCGGTGGAGCTGCTTCCGCGGACCCGCCGGAACGACATCGTGTCGTTCGCGGGCGAGTGCGACCGGATGATCTCTCGGTACCTGCGGGGTCAGATGACGGTTGCGATCGCGATGGGGATCATCACGGGCGTGGGACTCTGGCTGGCGAGCTTCCCCTATGCCGGGACGCTCGGGCTCATCGTCGCGGTCTTCTCGGTGGTGCCGTACCTCGGGATAGTCCTGAGCCTGATTCCGGCGATCTTCATCGCGCTCGTCAGCGGGAGCATCGGGATCGCCCTTCTCAAGGTCGCTATCGTCTATGGCGGTGCGCAGCTTCTCGAGAGCACGGTGATCAGCCCGCGCATCGTGGGCGAATCGGTCGGGCTCCACCCGGTCCTCGTCCTGCTCGCGCTCGCGCTCGGGGGCTTCTTCTTCGGCTTCGTCGGGCTGTTGATCGGCGTTCCGGCGGCGGCGATCGGGAAGCTTCTCATCGTGCGGGGCCTTAGTAAGTACAAAGCATCTGACTTCTATCGTGGCGCGGAGGCCGCGTGAAAGAGACCATCGTCATCATCGGTTCGGGCCCGGCGGCCTGGACCGCCGCCGTGTATGCCGCGAGAGCGGAGCTCAAACCTCTCGTGATCGAAGGGTCGTTCCACCGCACGATGATTCCGGGCGGCCAACTGATGTTCACCACGGAGGTCGAGAATTACCCCGGCTTCAAGGATGGCGTCGACGGCCAGACGCTCATGCTCGACATGAAGGCGCAGGCTGTACGCTTCGGCACGCGCGTGCTGACGGAGGATGTTCTGGAGCTCGATGTCCAGCGCCGCCCGTTCCGTATGGTGACCACATCCGGAAGCGAGGTCCTTGCCGACGCGGTGATCGTCGCGACCGGCGCCAACGCGAAGTGGCTGGGCCTGCCCAACGAGCAGCGCCTGGCCCAATCCGGCGGGGGTGTGAGCGCCTGCGCAGTGTGCGACGGCGCACTGCCGCACTTCCGGGGGAAGACGCTGGCAGTCATCGGCGGCGGAGACACGGCCGTGGAGGACGCGATGTACCTGACGAAATTCGCCAAGGAGGTCGTCATCGTGCACCGCCGCGGCGAGCTACGCGCGTCCAAGGTCATGGCGGAGCGCGCGCACGCGAACGAGAAGATCCGCTTCGAATGGCACCAGGTCGTGACGGAAGTCTACGGCGACGACGTGGTCACCGGGATCCGTCTGCAAGACACCCGGACGGGATCCGAGCGCGACCTCGAAGTCGGGGGTCTCTTCGTGGCCATCGGCCACGAGCCGAATACCGCCTTTCTCAAGGGCGTGGTCGACCTCAAGCCGAACGGTTACGTCCGGACGCCGACCTCGTGGCGTACACAGACGTCAGTACCGGGTATATTCGCTGCCGGCGACGTGATGGACGACTATTATCGGCAGGCCGTGACCGCCGCCGGGACTGGCTGCATGGCCGCTCTCGACGCCGAGCGCTGGCTCGCGCATGGGGGCGCGGACCACTAGGCGCACTTGTTGCGGGAACGCGCGGTGACCGTTCGACGGTTCTCGCGCGCCCGGTCGCCCTTACGGCTGGATGCCGATGGCTGTCATGCCCGCCCGTACGGCCTGCGCGTCTTCCGAGCCGCGCGCGCCGCTTGCGCTCATCGCACCGATCAGCTCGCCGCCTCGCATGAGAGGATAGCCGCCCTCGAACGTGATTCCGTTCGGGATGGTGTCCCGGACCTGCCCGGCGGCCAGTGCCTGACCGTAGGCTCCGGTAGCCATGCGTGCGGTGACGGCGGTGCGGATCTTCCCCATGGCGATGTCGTAGCTCCGCGTGCTCGCCCCATCCATGCGACGGAGGTACATGGGGACGCCGTCGGCGCTCGCGACGACGATCGTGAGGTTCCAGCCATTGCGACGAGCCTCGGCTTCGGCGGCGTCCATGGCGGTCTTCGCCTGCTCGAGGGTGAGCGCCTGCGCATGGGCGAGTGAGGGGGCGATTCCGGAGAGCGCGAGGATCGCCGCGGCGGTCCGGGCCAGGCTCTGGAGGGTCATCGGTGGGTCCTCTTGGGTGGGGGAGGTGACGTGGGAGACTGGTGTCAGCTCTGGGCCAGCGCCGCCAGCACCTCGGCACGCGTGACCAACTTGACTCGTGGGCGCCCAACGCGCTCGCCGCGCGCGACCTCGACCGCATCCAAGCGGGTCCAATCGGCATAGGTCACGACGTCGGAACGACGTGCGCGCACCAAGCCGTCGATAGCGGCTGGATCGAGCTGGGTCGGAGCGAGCGTCGCCGACTTGCCGGCGTCCTCGAGCATGCAGGTCGCGGTTTCGGTCCCGTCCTTCTTGTTGGTGCCGATGACTCCGCTGGGCCCGCGCTTGATCCACCCGCTGACGTAGAGGCCGCGCACGGGTCTGCCGCTGGAGTCCATCACGCGACCCGCCTCATTCGGGATCACGCCCGAGCGCTCCTGGAACGGGACCCCGTCAACGGGAACGCCACGGTAACCAACGGAGCGGAAGACCATATCGACCGGGATCTCCTCGATCTCGCCGGTGGCACGGGACTGGAGTTTCCCACCCTCGGAGTAGATCTCATTGCGGGCCAGCCGCATCGCACGCACGCCGCCGTCGGATCCCGCGACCAGCTCCACGGGTGACACCAGGAACCGCAACGTGAGCACGCGCGGCTTGCCCGCACGGGGCTTCGCCGCGAACTCCTGGACGATCGCCACCTTCTTCTTCAGGGTGTCGTCGTCACTCGCATCGAGCTCGGCCTGGCTCACGGGATCCAGACGGACCTCCTCCGCACGCACGTTGATGTCCGCCCCCTCGAGCTCACCCAACTCGCGCGCTTCCGGATTCGTGAAGGCCGCCTGGAGGGGACCGCGGCGCCCGAGCATGATCACTTCGCGCACCTTGCTGTTCCGCAGCGCTTCGAGCGCGTGGTCCGCGATGTCGGTCCCGGCGAGCTCCTCCGGCGTCTTGGAGAGGATACGCGCGACGTCGACCGCGACGTTGCCGACGCCCACCACGGCGACGCGCTCGGCCGTGAGATCGAAGTGGCAGTCGCGGTAGTCGGGGTGGCCATTGTACCACGCGACGAACTCGGTGGCGGCGTGACTGCGCGGTAGGTCCTCGCCGGGAATCCCCATCTGCCGGTCGGTCTGCGCGCCCGTCGCAAAGCAGACCTGGTGGTAGTGGGCCTGCAGCTCGGCGAGCGTCAGGTCCTTGCCGATCTCGACGTTGCCGCAGAACCGGAAGGCGGGGTTCTTCGCGATCTTGTCGAAGACGCGCGTGACGCTCTTGATCTTCGGATGGTCGGGGGCGACTCCGAAGCGTACGAGGCCGAACGGGGTGGGCAGCCGATCGAACATGTCGATGCACACCGGGACTTCGGTCTGCTTGAGAAGGTGCTCCGCGACATAGAAGCCCGCCGGGCCAGAACCGACGATGGCGACCCTCAACTCCGACGTCATGAAATCTCCCCGCCCCTGAGGTTCGAAAGGGCACAACGATAGCGACTCTGGCCGGGAAGGGGCACCGGGTCAGGGCGGGGTCGGACCGACCATCCTCCCGCCGTCGACGACCAGGATCTGGCCTGTCACGAACGGGGCACGAGCGAGGTAGAGCACGGCATCCACGACGTCCTGCGGGGAGCCGAGCCGCTTGAGCGGTGTGACCGCCGCGAGCGCCTCTCGGCGGTCCTCGGTCAGGTCGTCCGGCGGGAGCACCGCTCCGGGCGCCACCGCGTTCACACGCACGTGGGGCGCGAGCGCGCGGGCCTGTACGCGGGTGAGGTGGGCCAACGCGGCCTTGGAAACCGCGTGATGCGCGCGCTCGGTCCACGGCTGGAACGCGGACAGGTCCGTCATGTTGACCACGCTCCCCTGGGCTGCGCGCAGAAGCTCCGCTGCCGCCCGGACCAACAGGTGGGGCGCCCGCACGTTCAGGTCCATGACCGCGTCCCAAGACGCCGCGTCGACGTCGAGCAGTCGCCGCGACTCGAAGCTGGCGGCGGAGTTGACGAGGAGGTCGAGCCGGCCGAAGGTCCGCGTGACGGCGTCCACGACCTCCTCCGCGGCGGCGGGGTCACCCAGGTCGGCCGCCACCAACTCACAGCGTCGGCCCTGCGCGCTCATGCCGCGCTGGAGGTCGCGCGCGGCCTCGAACGAGCTGTGGTACGTCACCAACAGGTCGTATCCGGCGTCGGCGAGCCCGTGCGCGATCGCACGGCCGAGGCGGACCGCGCCCCCGGTCACCAGCGCCACGCGTTGCGGGTCAGGGCTGTTCATCGCCACACTCCATCATGCCGAATCTCACGGGCAAGGTCGCCATCGTCACCGGGAGTACCAAGGGGATCGGCCGCGCCATCGCCGAGAGGCTCTACGAGGCCGGAGCGTCCGTGGTCGTGAGCGCCCGTACGGAAGCCGACGTCCGGTCGACCGCGGGGCAGCTCGGGCCGCGCGCGCTCGGCGTGACATGCGACGTCGGGGATCCCGGCGCGTGCCAGCGCCTCGTGGACGAGACCGTGCGTCGCTTCGGCCGCCTCGACATCCTCGTGAACAACGCGGGATTCGGGGTCTTCAAGGCGATCGCGGAACTCACGGTCGAAGAGTGGCAGCGGCAGATCGCTGTGAACCTGGGTGGGCCCTTCTACTGCTCCAAGGCCGCCCTCCCGCACCTGAGCGTCACCGGCGACGGATTCATCATCAATATCGGCTCGCTCGCGGGCCGGAATTTCTTCGCCGGCGGGACCGCGTACAACGCCAGTAAGGCGGGGCTGATGGGCCTGACCGAGGCCATGATGCTGGACGTGCGCCACTCCGACGTACGCGTGTCGGTGATCATGCCGGGGAGCGTGAACACCGATTTCCGCGGGAGCGCGCAGAGTCCGGTGCGGTCGTGGCCGCTCGAGGCGGACGACGTCGCGTTGACCGTCCTCCAGCTTCTCGACTATCCCAAAGGTGCTCACGTGAGCCGCGTCGAGATGCGCCCCAGCCGGCCGAAGTAGTGGCGGACGCCATCAGCGGACAGCGCCCATGAAAGGGCTCCTGAAGACGATCGGCATGTCGATCGGCGGCTGGGCGGGATGGGTGGCGGGCGCCCCAGTTTCCACGTTCGCGGCATTCATCGTGAGCGTCATCGGTACCGCTCTCGGGCTGTGGGCTACGGGTCGATTCATCACCCGGCACCTCCCCTGACCTTCACCGCTCCGCTCGGGCCTCTAGATTTGCGGCCCGCCGCGGGCCCCGCACGGACATCATAGGACGCACGCCATGGCCGAGAAATTCCGGATCGAGAAGGACTCCCTCGGAGAGATGAAGGTGCCCGCCGACGCGCTCTACGGGCCGCAGACGCAGCGCGCCGTCGAGAACTTCCCGATCAGCGGCCAGCGTTTCGGGAGGCGCTTCATCGAGGCGCTCGGCCTGATCAAGCGCGCGGCGGCCGAGACCAACGCCGAGCTGGGGCACCTGGACCGTGGGCTCGCGAAGGTCATCGTCGCCGCCGCCACCGAGGTCGCGGACGGAACGTGGGACGACCAGTTCGTGCTCGACGTCTACCAGACGGGCTCGGGGACCTCGACGAACATGAACGCCAACGAGGTTGTCGCTCGTCGCGCCACGCAGCTACTGAAAGGCAAAGGCTCGGTGCACGCGAACGATCACGTGAATTTCGGCCAGTCCTCGAACGATGTCATCCCGACGGCGATCCACGTGTCCGCCCGGGTCGCGATCGAGAAGGAGCTGATTCCTGCGCTCGAGCACATGCGCAAGGCGCTCGCGGCGAAGGGCAAGAAGTTCGACAAGGTCATGAAGTCGGGGCGGACGCATCTCATGGATGCGACGCCCGTGCGGCTCGGTCAGGAATTCCGCGGATACGCCACGCAGGTGGCCAAGAGCATCGAGCGGGTGAAGGCTGCGTCGAAGGAGCTGGAGGAGCTCGCGCTCGGCGGCACCGCCACCGGCACGGGCATCAACACCCATCCGCAGTTCGCCGCCAAGGCGATTGCCCGGGTGGCGAAGGCGACGGGCATCTCGTTCCGGGAGGCCGACGACCACTTCGAGGCCCAGGGATCCAAGGACGCAGCGGTGAGTGCGTCCGGCGCACTCAACACGGTAGCCACGAGCCTGATGAAGATCGCCGACGACATCCGGTGGATGGGCTCGGGCCCGACGAGCGGCATCTTCGAGATCCGGCTGCCGGCGATCCAGCCGGGTTCGAGCATCATGCCGGGCAAGGTCAACCCGGTGATGGCAGAGGCGACGATGATGGTCGCTGCGCGTGTCATGGGGAACCACACCACCATCACGGTCGCGGGGAGCCGAGGGAACTTCGAGCTCAACGTGATGATGCCGGTCCTCGCGCACGCGCTTCTCGAGTCGATCACCCTGCTCGCCACCGTGGCGCGCGAGCTCACGGACCGCTGCATCGTCGGTATCGAAGCCAACGAAGCGCGCGCCAAGGACCTGCTCGAGCGGAACCCGTCGATCGCGACCGCGCTCAACCCCTACATCGGTTACGACGCGGCGGCGGTCGTCGCGAAGGAATCGGCGAAGCGCGGCGTGAGTGTGCGCCAGGTCGTGCTGGAGAAGAAGCTCCTCCCCGCTCAGACGGTCGCCGCGGGGTTGGCGGTGGGGGTGATGCCGGTGCCGGGGCGGCCGGCGGGCGGGGGTGGGGGCGGCGGCGGCTGAGTCGGCGGGGCGAGGGCGCTGGCACGACTCCTTCGGGGACCGCTCGGCCGGCGGCCGGACAGGTACTCTGTCGTCCTTGCCGCCTCGCTTAGCGGCGCCGGGTCGTCCGGGCCCCGGCGCCGATGTCCCCTCCGGAGTCGTGCCAGCGCCCTCGCCGCGTCCTCGCGCCGTCGTGGATCAGCGTACGCTCTGCAGGCTCTCCGGATCCGGCCGGAAGATCAGGTAACGGATGTCGGAGTCGAGCGCGCTCCACCAGTGGTTCACGTTGCCCGGGATGATCACGACGTCGCCCGGCACCATGCGTCTGCTCACGCCTCCCTCGATGCGGCTCCCCCCGAAGTTGGGCCGACCCGTGTTGGGGCTGTTGCCGGTGCTCCGTTCGTCGACGAGGGTGCCGTCGGTGACGAGCGTGCCTGACCCCTCGAGCATGTAGTAGATCTCGGTGACGCTGGTCTGGTGACGGATGGCGCCACCCGGCATCTCGCGCGGGCGAAACACTCCGTATACGCCCACGCGGTAGCCGCCGACGTCGGCGATGCGGATGGGGAGGTCGCTGATCCGGTCGTCGGGTAGCCCATCGATGAACTCGTCGATGCGCGCGGCGCTGACGTCCACCGCGGGGGGTGGGTTCTGGGCCGCGACCTCCGCGGCTGCGAACGCGACGAGTACGGCGGCCAGTGACGATCTCATGTGCGAGCCTCGGGTGAGGGGATGCTTCATCCTACTGCCGAGAGCGGCAAGCGGGTCGGCCATTAGGAGCGAACATATAGCCGGACCGCGACGTTCGCCCCAAGAGCGGAGGTGGTCTCCTCCTGCCGTGTCCATGGCGGTAGTGCATGCACCGCTCACCTGACTTCCCGCTCTGGGGGGGCGGCGTGGGAGACCCATTCGCAGCGCCCTCGGACCCCTGCGCCGGGACTACCGTAGCCTACACGCCCCACGTGGGGTCCGCTAAGCGAAGAATGGGTCCCCCGCGACGCCCCCCCACGCCACGCGGCAACAAAAAAAACAGGTGACGGTAGGTGCAAGCACCTACCGCCACCTTTGGCACGCCCCCCCAGGGCGTGTTGCCCACCCATCCTGGCGTGGGACTTTGTGCCGGCGGGACGGTTCTGAGGCCGAACCACGCCGGCACGAAGCTTTAGGCCGTCTTCCTCTCCAGGTCGAACTCGAACACCACCTGCTCGGGAACTTCAGCAAAGGGCGTGCCGCTGAGCGGGATCACCCGGGTCACGTCGCCGTCGAAGTACAAGGGATAGACCCAGGAGCCGTACCGAATCAACTGTGCAAGGCGGGGGCCCTTGGCTGCGGGGACCGCCACGGCCTCCGTAATCGAACGCCAGACGCGATCCACCAGGGTCATTCTCTCCGAGACCGAGTCGGCCCAGAGGGCCAGCCTGATTCGCTTGCGGTCTTGCACCGACATGGGCCGCACCACCCGCCGATGACCACGGAAGCTGTGGGAGAGCAGGAATGCTACCGCTTCGCCTTCCGGCACGGGGTCCAGGTCCCGGTCGTGCGTGGGGTCGCCCGGGGTCTTCACCCGGGTGGCCCTCAGGTCGATGTACCCATCCGCTGACACGCGCATCCTTCCTCCGCTCGGCTCTACGCCACATGGGGGGAGTGCGACAACGGCCTCCCTAGGGACAAGTCCCGTGCCGATGGAGGCAAACGCCTGGCGGGGATGGAGCCGTCTGCACAAGTGTAGATACTGCATGTGGTTATGGATGCCGCGTCGGTTCCGGTCCCCGGCGTCCTCCAGGGCAGGAGGCGGGCCATAGCCTTCCGCAGGTGGCAATCTTTGCAGAGTTTCGCGGCGTGACGCCCCCCGCCCCCGACGAGCTCGGTGCCCACGTCTCCACCGAAGGCGGAATCGACCGAGCTCCCGAGCGCGCAGCCGCGATCGACGCGACGGTTCTGCAACTGTTCACCAAGCAGCCGAGCCGGTGGGCGGAGCCGAAGCTCGATGACCGGACGATCCGGGCTTTCCGGGACCAGCGGGGCGTGCACGGGATCACAGCGGCCGCGAGCCACGACTCGTATTTGATCAACCTGTCGTCGCCCGACC
The DNA here is from genome assembly GCA_964490285.1 of uncultured Gemmatimonas sp. Classification (GTDB taxonomy): domain Bacteria; phylum Gemmatimonadota; class Gemmatimonadetes; order Longimicrobiales; family Gaopeijiaceae; genus UBA2982. The sequence continues at coordinate 145,658 of CAZBCN010000001.1, forward strand.
GTCGTCTGTGGCGCATGTCTCAGCGCTGCTTCGCGGGCGAGCTCGCCCGCTCGGCGGCCCTCGGCCTCGACTTCGTCGTGACCCACCCGGGCAATGCCACGGACGGCGGGATGCCCGCGGGCATCCAGCGAAACGCCGAAGGCATCACCGAATCGCTCGAGGCGCTCGGCGAGGCTCACACCATGGTGCTCCTCGAGCTCACTGCCGGCAGCGGCACGAGCGTGGGAGGCTCGTTCGAGAACCTGCGCGCCATCCTCGCCGCCATTCCAGCGGAGCAGCGAGGCCGCGTCGGCGTGTGCTTCGACACCTGCCACGGGTACAGCGCCGGCTATGACCTCGTGTCCGACTACGACGGCGTGTGGGCCGCATTCGATGACGTCCTCGGCCTCGAGCGGCTTCGCCTCATCCACATGAATGACTCGAAGCATCCGCTCGGCTCCCGAAAGGATCGGCACGAGGTGATCGGAGCGGGCACGCTCGGACCGGAGCCGTTCCGCCGCATCATGCTGGACGAGCGACTCCGGCGCGTGCCGAAAATCCTCGAGACACCGAAGGGCGACGACGAGGTGAGCGCGGACCGCGCGAACCTCTCGCTACTTCGTAGCTTCCGCGACGGTTGAGTCCTCGAACATCGCGACCTTGAGTCCTCGGTCTTCGGGGGATGTGACCCGGACGCCGAACCGGGTGCGGAGGAGAAGGGCCAGCAGGAGGACTGCCCCGAACGAGACCACCAGCATCGGACCGGTCGTGATGTCGAACGTGAACGAGATGGCGAGTCCGATGAGGATCGCGAGCGTGCCCGACCCCCACGCGATGAAGAGCGCGCGCCGGAAGCTGCGCGTGAAGAAGAACGCGATCACTGCGGGAATCACGAGCACGCTGAAGACCATGAGCACCCCGGCAATCTGAACTGACGATGTGATCGCCACGCCGAAGGTCGCGAAGAAGACGAAGTCCCACGTCCGCAGCCGGCGCACCTCACCGTGGGCGAACGTGATGGCGAGCATCTTCCGTCGAAGTACGAAGTGGAAGAGCCCGATCGCGCCGTAGGACAGCGCGACGGAGAGCACCGTGGGCCACGTCACCCAGATGAGCGTGCCGGTCAAGGTCTCGCTGAGATGCTCGGTGCCCTCGGCCGAGAAGCTGGAGACGAGGATCACCGCGGCGGAGGCGACCACGAATGTGATCCCGATGAGCGCTTCCTGGGGCACGGGCAGGTCGTCGAGCCGCGTCACCGAGAAGATGATCGCCCCGAGCAGCGTGAACCCGAACGAGAACGCGTAGCCGAGGGGAGATCCGTGCGCCGCGCCGAGCATGAACGCGACGGTCGCGCCGAGAGCGGCGATCTGAGCCAGCGCGAGATCGACGAAGATGACCCCGCGCTGGATGACGTGCAGTCCGAAGTACGAGTGGATCATGAGGATGATCATGGCCGCCACGAAGGGCGGCAGCATCAGCTCTAGCATCCGGATTGCTCCATGAAGGTCGTCATGCCCCGCGCAGCGCGGCGGTCAGGTCGTTGATCCAGACGTCCACGAGCTGGAAGTACGAGTCGAGCCCCGGCCGCGCACCCGGCTGCATGGGCACGCGCACCGCGCGCGCGTTGCCGCGCTCCGCGACGCCGCCGACCCGGCCCTGGTCGAAGTAGCTTTCCGCCAGCACGACACGGATGTTGTCGTTGCGCATGAGCTCGAGGAGGCGTGAGACGTGCCGCGGCGTCGGCGGGATACCCGGCTGGGCTTCGACGTACTCGGCACATACGACGCCGAAGCGCTGCTCGAAGTACGCCCAGCTCTTGTGGTAGCACACGATGCGTGCGCCGCGGAGCGTGGACGCCGTCCCGAGCCACCCACCGAGCCGCGCCGTGAGAGGACGGCCATCGAGCGTCTGACCCGCGAGGAACGTGTACAGCGTGCCGTTCTCCGCCAGCTGGGCCAGCGTCGGACCGCCGATCAGCTGCACGAGCTCCGCGCCGAACAGTCGACGGTGGATCTCGGCCTCGAACCGTGCCAGCCCGGCGTCGAAGGTCGCGGCGCGCTCGGGCGCGACGCGTTTGAGGCCGGTGGCGATGTTGCGTGCGATGCGCACGGCGCGCAGCGGGTCCGTGTACAGGTGCGGGTTGCCGTAGATGTGCACATCGCCGCGGCTGCGGTCGGCGACGGGCGGTATATCGAGCAACGAAATGCCCGTGTAGGCGCTCACGTAGCCTCGACCGCCCTCCAGCACATTGGGATTGCCCGCCTTGTCGAGCAGCGCGGGGGCCCAGAGCTCGAGGTCGAGGCCGGTGGTGACGAAGAGGTCCGCGCGCTGCAGCTCGAGCGCGTAGCTCGGGCGCGGCCGCACGAAGTGGGGATCCTCGTTGGGGTCCGCGACCGAGATCGCCTGCACGTCGCTTCCGCCGACCTCTCGTGCCAATGCCGCGTAGACGGGGAGCGTGGTGACGACGCGCACCGGGGCGCGCTGCTGTGCGTCCGCGAGGTCGACGCAGGGCCCTGCGACGAGGGCCGCCGCCACCGCGAGTATCCTGATGATCATGGTCGTCTCCTAGTAGCTCTCGTGCTTGTGGGGACCCATTGCGAACGTGAGCTGAAGCGCGAAGAGGCCCAGGGTCCCGCTGCTGTCGAAGCTGCTGAGCACGTCGTACTCGGCGCGTACGCGCACGAACTCGCTCTGCCACCACGTGAGTGTGGGCGAGAGGAGGGTCTGCGTTCGCGCGGGGTCGTGGGGATGTTCCGCCCAATCGAGTCGGGCGCCCACCAGCCAACTCGGCGAGAGACGTACCTCGGCCATCGACCAGAGCCCGAGCGCGCGACCGTCGACGTCCACGGATCCGCCCGGGTCGTCCTCCTCCGGGAGGAGACCCTCGAGCATCATCGCGCCGCCGCGGACCGTGAGGCCGCGTTGCCGCGTGAGTGCCGGCGGGATCCAGTTGAAGGCAAACTCGGCGCCGTACACGTTGCGGTCGAAGAACTCGGTCTCGTCCTCGTAGGAGCCGTTGATCCACGAGAGGTTGAGCTCGAAGTCGGTGGACGCGCCGAACTGCCAGAAACCGTTCACATGTCCGAGCACGCTCGGCCGGGTGGACTCACCGAACAGCTCGGCGCCGCTCCGGGTGACCTCCACCGCAGCCTCGTACGTCCCTGCCGATCCCCCGCCGAAGGGAGCCAGCCAGCTGACCGACGCGCCCGCCTGAGTGAGCGCCTCTTCGCCGAGGTAGGCGAGATGGGGGAGCGAGCGGCTCTGGAAGGGGAGGGCATGGCTGTGCCAGCGATTCAGCGTGCCGAAGCGCTGCTGGAACTTGCCGACCTTGAGCCGGAGACCCGCGGGAAGGCCAACCCACTCGACATAGCCCTCTTCGAGATCGAACCCAGCCCCGCCCTCTCCTTCGTCGTCGTGGCCGGCCTCTGCGAAGGGAACGATCTCGGGGCCGACCGCATGTCGCGAGAGGAAGATCTTCGCGCGCGAGAAGGGATCGAGCGACGCCTGCATGGAGATCTCGAATTCGCGCGGCGTGAAGTTGTCGGCGTTGGCATCGTCGGGGTTCACGAAGCCGAATACGTCGGCGTTGACGCTGATCTCCGGATTGAGCGCCTGGAGCGAGCGCTCCCTGCCGGCGAAGTCCTGAGGCTCGGGCGTGGCGGCCGGTGCGCTCCCGGAGGCCGCGGCTGCAGCGGCGGCCGCGCGCAGTTGAGCCACCGGGTCGTCCGCCGGGGGCGCGGCGCGCGCGACTTCGCCCCTGAGGCTATCGACGAGGGCGCCGAGGCGGGCGACCTCGGCGCGTAGCGAATCGGTGGCCTGTTGTGCCCCGAGGTCGGCGCCGGCGCCGGCCAACAATGCCAGGAGGGAGACCCCGGTTCTGAGATATCGAATGGTCATGGTTGTTCGAGCACGGGTTCGACGGATGACATGACGGCCGCGGCCGGGTAGCCGCGATGTGGAGGACGCCCGCCGACCGCCAGAGGCGGCGCGGTGCGTTCAGCTCGTCAGGCCAGCGGCGGTGCTCTGGACGGCGGCCCCTGTAGCAGGGGCTTCGCCGACGTCGACCGAAAGTCGCACGGGGGGGCCGCATCCACGAAGACGTGCGCGACGCGATGGTCGTGCCCGGCCGCCGCGAAGGACAGGTTCGCGCCCACCTGCGTGCAGATGCGATGGTCGTGCGTATGTGCGCACGTCGCGGGGTCGTGTTCGCTCTCCACCGCCGCATGGGCGAGGAACCCCCCTCGCTCGAGGAGGGGCGCGGCGACGCTCGTGCCCAGGATCAACGCGCACAGAAGCAGGCCCAGGGGCCTGCGCGCGCGGGATTCCGAACTCAGCATCGCCCGACTGTTCTCCGGTGCGGGCGGGCCGTCGGCCCGCCGAAGAGGACCCAGTGATTACCCCGGGGGGCGATCTGGGTTGCCTTCAGGATCCTCGCGCTGTCTCGCCGTGATCGTGTCGAAGGACCGCAAGTCCGGATCCGGGCGAACGCGGTTCGAGGACACGAGCTCCGCGGGACATCGTGGCCTGTCCCGGTCGCAATCGTCTCCGTATATTCGCGATGCACGTCGGGGGGCTCACTTATTGAGCCAACGTACCGAAGCCGGGACTGACTCCTGGGAACGACGCTAGGCCCCCTCGAGGGGAAAGCGACAGGGCTCGGGGAGGTCGCCATCTGTAACATCCCGGGCTTCAATAACTCCCTCCGTCGTGCATTCGGGGGCCGACGCCCGGCCACGATGGTGGTCGGGCGCCGGCCCTTCGCTTCCTCGACACGTTTCGCGGATCCTGGCAGGTCGCAACCATGGCCGTAGTGCGAGCCACGCGGCGGGTGCACTTCAGCGCCGCCCATCGCCTGCATCGCCCAGACTGGTCGGATGAGCGCAACCGAGCCGTGTTCGGCGACTGTGCGAATCCGAATTGGCACGGTCATAACTACGAGCTCGACGTCACCGTCGAGGGTCCCGTGGATCCCGAGACGGGGTTCGTCATGGACCTCAAGCGCCTGAAGGATCTCGTCGAGCGGCAGGTGCTCCAGGACGTGGACCACAAGAACCTCAACACCGAAGTCGCGTGGCTGAAGGGCATCAACCCCTCGACGGAGAACGTCGCGGTCGCGATCTGGGACCGGCTCGCGAAGGAGCTCCCAGCGGGCGTGCGCCTCGCCACGGTGCTCCTGCGCGAAACGGCGCGGAACTGGGTGGAATACAGTGGGCCGGCGCAGGGAGGGGGAAGATGAGCAAGGCCGCGAAGCCGCACGTCGATCTCACGGGTGTGCCGTTCCCCGACCTCGTGGCGGAAATGATCCGGCGCCTGGGCGATGACCCGACGCGTGAAGGGATGAAGAAGACGCCGGAGCGTGTCGCCGAAGCGATGGCGTTCCTGACGAAGGGATACGCGGAGAAGCCGGACGTGGTTCTCCACGACGCCCTCTTCGAGGAGTCGCACAGGAACATGGTCCTCGTGAAGGACATCGAGGTCTATTCGCTGTGTGAGCACCATCTGCTGCCCTTCTTCGGGAAGGCCCACGTCGCGTACGTGCCCAACGGGCGCATCGTCGGGCTCTCGAAGCTGGCGCGGCTCGTCGAGGTGTTCGCGCGCCGCTTCCAGGTGCAGGAGCGCCTCACGGAGCAGATCGCGCAGGCGCTGTGGGACACGACGCAACCGCAGGGCGTGGCCGTCGTCGTCGAGGCCTACCACCTCTGCATGATGATGCGCGGTGTCGAGAAGCAGAACTCCAAGACCATCACGTCGGCCATGCGAGGCGTCTTCCTGGACGACCAACGAACGCGCGACGAGTTCCTCCGACTCACGACGAGCGCGCACCGGCCGCTTTCATGAGCGAGAGGGGCACGCTCGCTGGGCGTACGGCGCTGGTGACCGGTGCGAGCCGCGGCATCGGGCGACGGGTGGTCGAGACGCTCGCCGAAGCCGGAGCGCGCGTCTGGTGCCTCGCACGCTCCGCCTCCGACGTGCGCTCGCTCGCAGCGCAAGTAGCGGGAGAGGCGCTCATCGCCGACCTCACTGACGACGCGGCCGCCTGGGAAGCGCTCGACGGCATGATGGAGTCGATCGGCGGTGCCCCTGACCTCGTCGTCAACTCGGCTGGCGTGTTCGGGGTCGCGCCGAGCGTCGAGGAGACCGTGGCCACGTTCGACCGCATGCTGGCGGTCAACTTGCGCGGAACGTTCATCGTGAATCGAGTCCTGCTCCCGTCGATGCTCGAGCGCGGCTCGGGGCTGATCGTCAACGTCGGCTCGGTGGCCGGCCGGAAGGCGTATCGGGGCAACGGCGCGTACTCGGCGTCCAAGTTCGGACTGAGAGGCTATCACGAGGTGCTCTTGGAGGAGATCCGCGGAACCGGCGTGCGGGCGACGCTTCTGGAGCCCGCGTCCACGGACACGCCGATCTGGGATCACCTGGATCCGGACAACAACCCCAAGCTTCCGAGTAGGGCTGATATGTTGCGACCTGAAGACGTGGCCGAGGCGGTCCTGTTCGTCGCCACACGCCCGAATACGGTGCGCATCCCGCTGCTGCAAATCGAGAGAGCATGACTACGTACGCCTACACTGTCAGCGCACAGGCGCATTACGACGCAGCGCATTACTTGCGTAACTACGAGGGCAAGTGTGCCAAGCTGCATGGTCACCGGTACGTGATCGAGGCGGTCGTACGACTCACCGAGCTCGACGAGTCGGGCATCGCGTTCGACTTCGCCGATCTGAAGAAGGCGCTGAGGTCGCTCGCCGACGGTCTCGATCACGAGAACCTGAACGAGCTGCCGCAGTTCGAAGGGGTGGAGACGAGTGCCGAGAACCAGGCGCGCTACTTCTTCGAGCAGTTGAGGGAACGGCTTCCCGAGCCCGCGGCGTCGGGGCTGCTGTACGCGCGGGTGTGGGAGTCGCCCACGCAGTGGGCGCAGTACGGCCCGGCGGGCAGCTGAGGCTCGAGCCGCCTCCACACGAGCCCGGGTGCACCTCCTCCTCACCGACCGGCTGACCTGTCCGCGCTGCGGGCCGGACTTCGGGCTCATCCTGTTGGCGAACCGACTCGCGAACCGTGTGGTCCTGGAGGGCGTTCTGGGGTGTCCGAACTGCCGCGACTCGTTCCCGATTCGAGATGGCTTCGGCGACCTGCGCGCGCCGCCGCGCGGGGAGCTCGGCCGGGGATTCGCCGGCGAGCCCCGGGCGGGCGACGCGCCGGAGGAACTCGCGCGCCTCATCGCGCTCCTCGGGATCGTGGGCGGTCCCGGCACCGTGGCGCTGGTGGGCCGTCCGGCTCGCGCCGCGGGCGAGGCGGCGCGCGCGCTCCCGGAGATCCACGTGGTGGCGATCGACGCAGACCTTCTGGACTGGCCCGAACAGGAGCGAGTCAGCCGTCTCGCGGCGGCGCCAGGCTTGCCGTTCTTCGGCTCGAGCCTTCGCGCGGTCGCCGTCGACGGGAGGCTCGGCGACACCTGGCTTGCAGAGGCGGCGCGCGTGGTGGCGCCCCGGGGGAGGGTAGTCGTCGTCGGGTCGTCCGCGGACACGGCGAGCCGACTCGAAGCCGAGGGTCTCCGCGTGATCGCCGCGGACCCGGAAACGACCGTCGCCGCAAGGAGTTGAGCGTTGCGTGGCCCCCCGGCGTCCGTCTACCTTGGCGGGCGCGCGAGGGCCGCCCGCGCGCCATTTTGGCTAACTTCTCGTTGGCTTACCCCGTGGCGCACCTGAGGCGCAGGTTTTCGGCCCCACCCGAGTGATCGAATGGCGTTTTGGAAGAAGCTACTCGGAAGCGACAGTCCGAAGCCCGTCGACTACTACGAGGAGGGCAAGGACCTCTTCACGGCCGGGAAGTTCCACGAAGCGCTCACATCGTTCCGGCTCGCGCTCAAGGCTCGTCCGGGTGACGTGATGGTGCTCCAGGAGATCGCGATGTGCTACACGCGCATCGGGATGACCGACGAAGCCGCCAAGACGTATCGGCACGTGCTCCAGAAGAACTCGGAGGCGGCGGGTGCCCACTACGGATTGGCGTTCATCTTGCTGCGCGGCGAGCGCCCGGAGGAGGCGATCCCGCACCTCGAGGCGTTCCTGGCGCGCGCGCCGCGCTCGGCCGATGCGGGGGCTCACGTCGAGCACGCGCGTTGGACGCTTGCACAGCTTCGGGGCGAGATGCACGACGCGCCCATGGATGAACCGCCGCTATGACCGATCCATCCCATCTCAGGCAGGTGCGCCTCCGCTGGGCGGGGGAGGGGCTCGTGTTCCGGGGCGGTCCCGACGGTGGGCCCGTGGCGATCCTGGACAGCGATGCGAAGCAGGGTCTTTCGTCGACCCACCACCTTCTCTTCGCGCTCGCGGGGTGCATGGCCGTCGACGTGAAGATGATCCTCGAGAAGTCGCGCGTACCTCTGGAGTCCCTCGAGGTGAACGCGGAGGGCGAGCGTGCCGAGACGCCACCACGTAAGTTCGTGCGCATCCGGCTCACGTACGAAGTGAAGGGACCGACGGAAGAGCACGAGAAGAAGCTGCAGCACGCGATCGATCTCTCGCGCGAGAAGTACTGCAGCGTCATGCACTCTCTCGATCCGGCAATCGAGATCGACATCCGCGTGCGGCGCGTCTAAGACGCGCGGAGGATGGTGAGTGTCGAGCGTAACCTACGCGGCTAACGACCTGCGGGTGTCCGAGTCGACCCTCGTCGAGCTCTTCTTCGAAGCCATCGACCGTCACGCTGGCGGAATCGCCCTGAGTCGGGTGCGTTCCGAGACGGAGGTGGCGGACTTGTCTCACGCGGATGTGCTGCGCCTCGTGAAGCGTGTCGCCTCGAGTCTGGAGGCGCGCGGCATCGTGCGCGGGGATCGCGCGGCGATCCTGTCGGAGAACCGGCCCGAATGGTCTCTCGCGGACTACGGGTGCTTGTGCGGCGGTGTGTGGGGCGTGCCCATCTACACGACGCTGACCGCCCCCCAGGTCGGGTATCTGCTCCAGGATTCCGGGGCGAAGCTGGTGTTCGCGTCCACCCCCGAGCAGGTGGACAAGGCGCTCGCAGCCGCCAAGGAGCGAGGCCTGCAGATCGAAGTCGTGTCGTTCGATGGACCATCGGACGCCACGCGGCGCGTCACCTCGTGGAGTGACTTCCTGGAGGCCGCGAAGGCCCGCGCGGACGCCTGGCCCGACGCCGAATTCCGGCGGTCGGCGATGAGCGCTCGCCCGGGTGACGTGGCCACGCTCCTCTATACCTCGGGCACCACCGGTGAGCCCAAGGGCGTGATGCTCACGCACAACAACGTCGCGTCCAACGTGCGCGCATGCGCCCCGTGCTTCCCCATCGGGCCCACCGACACGACGGTGAGCTTCCTGCCGCTCTCGCACATCCTGCAGCGGATGGTCGACTACCTCTTCTTCTCGGTCGGCTGCCGGATCGTGTATCCGCGCTCGGTGGATACGCTCGTCGCCGACATGAAGATCGTGCGGCCGACGGTGGTGGTGTCGGTTCCGCGCATCTTCGAGAAGATCTACAACGGCGTGATGGCGGCGCGCGGCTTGAAGAAGATGCTGATCGGATGGGCCGTGCGCGTGGCGGACCAGGTGGCGGGCCTGCGCTTGGCGGGGCACGAGCCTCGAGGGGCGCTCGCGCTGCAATATCGCCTCGCCGATCGGCTGGTCTTCTCGAAGGTCAAGCAGGCGGTGGGCGGGCGCATCCGCTTCTTCGTGAGCGGTGGAGGTCCGCTTTCGCCGACGCTCAATCGGTTCTTCTACTCGATCGGGCTCACGATCCTCGAGGGATACGGACTCACCGAGACCAGCCCGGTCACGAACGTGAACACGTTCGACGGACTCCGTATCGGAACGGTGGGCAAGCCGGTGCCGGGCACGCAGATCCGCATCGCCCCGGACGGCGAGATCCTGGTGCGTGGTCCCCAGGTGATGAAGGGCTACTACAATCGCCCGCAGGCGACCGCGGAGTGCATCGATGCCGAGGGCTGGTTCGCGACCGGCGATATCGGTGTGCTCGACGCGGACGGCTTCCTCACGATCACGGATCGGAAGAAGGATCTCATCGTGACCGCGGGCGGCAAGAACGTCGCTCCGCAGCCGATCGAGAATCGCCTGAAAACGCACCCGCTCGTCGAGCAGGTGGTGATGATCGGTGACAAGCGGCGCTACTGCAGCCTTCTCGTGGTGCCGGCGTTCGGCCTCCTGGAAGAGTGGGCGAGCTCCCAGGGGATCGCGCACGCGAATCGCGAGGAGCTGGTCCAGGACCCGAGGGTCGTGGCGCACGTTGAGTCCGAGGTGCTCGGTACGCTCGGGGACCTGGCGTCATTCGAGCGGCCCAAGAAGGTCGCATTGATTCCGCACGACCTGACCGTCGAGAACGGCTTCCTCACACCGAGCCTCAAGGTGAAGCGTCGGGTGGTGCATGAGCGGTTGGCGCCGGTGATCGATCGCCTGTACGCCGAGGAAGCGGCGGACGACAGGCAATGAGCGACGCCGCGGGCTCACGGGTCGTGGCGGTGCTCGCGACCGCGCCGAGCACGGAGGTCGCGGAGCAGATCGGAGGAACGCTCGTCGAGGAGCGTCTCGCGGCGTGTGTCAACCTCGTCCCCGGAATGGTGTCGATTTTCCGGTGGAGAGGTGCGGTGTCGCGTGAGTCGGAAGTGCTGATGATCCTGAAGACCACGACCGATGCCGTCGAATCTCTGAAGCGACGCATCGTCGAGCTGCATCCGTACGAGGTCCCCGAGGTGCTCGCGCTCGAAGTGCGCGACGGGCTCCCCGCCTACCTCGACTGGGTGCGTGCCGAGGTCGGTCGGGGCTCCTGATGGGTAGGCGTCGACGGAAGAAGCGGGCCCTCGAGGCCGAGTCGCTCCAGGTGGAGCTCCTGAGCGAGGCGGTTCCGCAGGCGGATGCGCCGGAGCCGCTCCTTCAGTCCCCCGATACGCACGAGGGCCCCGCGCCTGTTGCGCCGCGAACGGAGGAGCCCGTCTCCGTGGGCGCGGGCCCGCCAGCACCTACGCCGGAGCCCGCCCCCGCTACCTCGGCTGCGACGGAGCCCGTGTTTGCGCTCGCGGCCCCACGCGCACCCGGCCCGCCGCGAGCCGCTGCGCCCGCACCGGCGACGACCCAGGAGCCTTCCGCGACGCCCCGGACAGCGGAAGCTCAGGCTCGGGAGGCCGCTCCTGCTCCCCGACTCCCGAGTCTCCCCACCACTCCGACGCCTTCGGCTCGCCGTCCCAAGCAGTCCACTCACGCGACGCCGACCGCGCCCCCGGCCTCGTCGCGCGATAAGCACGAGTCCGCTCGTGATCACACGGCCGCACAGACGAGGCCCGCGGGCGAGCCGCTCGTGCGTGCGCGCATGCTGGTCGAGCAGGGACGAGTCCACGAGGCGATCCAGCTATACCTCGGCATCCTCACGGTGAACCCCGCGAACCTCAAAGCGCGGAACAACCTCGGCATCCTGTTCGACGAGCTGAAGCAGTTCGACGCCGCGCGCGACCATTTGGAGGCCGCGGTGCGCCTCGAGCCCGAAAACGTGGAAGTACTGACGAACCTCGCGTCGACGCTGACGTCGTTGGCGCGATACGACGAGGCGGAGGTGATCCTTCGGCGCGCGCAGAAGGTGGACCCGGACGACTTGGGGGTGCATCTCGCGATCGGAGTGCTTTTCTTCCGCCGCGGTCTCTACGTTCAGGCCGAGACCGAGCTGCGTTGGGTTTGCGCTCGCGATCGGGACAACGGAACCGCCTTTTACTACCGCGGGGAAGCACTCAATCGACTCGGGCGCTACGACGAGGCTACGCAGACTCTGGAGAGGGCGGCAACGCTCCTGCCCGACGACCCGAGACCGGTCTATACTCTCGGCCATCTGTACGACCGCAAGCACATGCCGGAGGAGGCTGCCGAGATGTATCGCCGTGCCCGGCGCCTGCAGAATCCGTGATTCGGGTCGTGATGGGCGAATTGGTTGCCCAACGAGTCGATGCGCTCATGCGCCCCGTGCGTTCGGACCTGGCCCCGGTCAGCGCGGCCTCGCGCGACATCGCCGTCGCGGCCGGCGAGGAACTCGAGGAGCGTCTCTCGAGGCTGGGCGCGCTTCCGATCGGGGGGGCTGTGCTGACGCCCTCGGGTAAGCTGTCCGCCGGTTTCCTGATCCACGTCGTGGTCCAGTCGGAGGAGGAGCCGCAGACGGGCCTCTCCGTGCAGCGCGCGCTCCGCAACGGGCTCCGGCGCGCGACGGACTGGGGGCTCGACTCCATCGCGCTTCCGCCCCTCGGGCTCAGCGTCGGCCTGACCGAACCGGAGGAGTCGGCCCGGGCGCTCGTCGAGATCCTCTTCAATCACCTCGATGAAGGCGCCGCGCCGCTCGACCTCACGATCGTCGTGGGGTCCAAGTACGAGGTGGATCTCTTCGAGGGACTCGTCGCGGACATGAGCCGTGCCCGAAACTCCCGCAGCAACTGAAGCAGGGAGCGGGCGGCCTAAGGGCGGCTCGCCCGCTCCCGCGCTCCTGGGCGCTACGGGTTGAAGACGATGGTGCGGTTCGAGAGCTGTCCGCCCGTATGTGTCGGGCCCGGGCCCCAGTCATCGAACAGGATCGTTCCGGTGCCCGACGTCGAGTAGCCGGAGTAGCTGTTCTGCACCGGGACGTAGTCGTCGCCGGTGTGGGTTCCGTCGAAGACCCCGACCAGGATGTCCTCGCTGAGGACCACGCCGTACTGGATGGTGATCTTGCCGCTCTCCTCGAGCACGACCGTCGCGGTGTTGTTCCACAGGTCGTTGTCGTTGTCCTGGAGCTGCGCGTAGCGGATGATGAAGCGATCCGCGCATGCCTCGTACCTCATCTGATTCGGGCGCGCCGACGCGGCGATGTTGTCACCCGCATCCAAGTCGCCCCAGAACACCGCGATGCCGGGATAGATGACGTCCGACGCGGCAACGTCGTAGTCGCTTTCACCGTCGCCGAACGTCATGCCCCCGTTCGAGTTCAGGTAGACCTCGCCGTACGTGGATCCGTAGAAGGCGAAGTCGAATCCATTGGCGAAGGGCACCAGCAGGAAGGAGTCGTCCACGTCCGGAAAGAGCGACGTGCTGTCGGTGACTGGGGTCGGGAAGAGATTGACCAGGGTGCCGCACGTCGCGAAGGGGTCGACGTCGGTGGAGGAGTCGCCGCCGCACGCGGCGAGCGCGGAGGCGAGAAACAACGCGGTGGTCTTGAGGCTACGCGATGGGGAGTCAAGGAGACGACTCATGCCAGGTTCCCGGGTTCGTGTGGGTGGGCGAGGGGTGTGTGAACGGTCGGCAATGGGAGGCTCCGCCGCAACACTCCGAAACACTCGGCCCGCGCGAAAACCCTACCTTCGTTCCGCGTGGCGACGCCATCTTGGGTAGTCATCGAGCCCTGGGGGAGCACATGCAGGATGGGTAAGCGGGTGGTCGGCACGACGATCGTGCTCGTCTGGCTCGGCATGGTCGGTTGGCAGGTCCGGGACGAGTACTTCCAGCCCGAGTCGACGCGTCTGGCGGAAGCCGCACTCGCGCTCGCGCCCGGCATCAACTTCTACACGCTCACGATGGGCGACCGGACGGTCGGGCAGGCCACGTCACGGCTCGACACGCTGCCCGACGGGTTCGAGCTCGAAGACCTCATGAGCCTCGAGCTGCCGGCGCTGGGGCAGACGGGGACCGCCGTGGCGCGTACGCGCGTGAAGCTCTCCGACGCGCTCGTGATGGAGGAGTTCTCCTTCACGCTCGACAGCGAGGTGGGCCGCTTCGAGGCGTACGGGACGCTGGGACCCGACACCACGCTACGCGTCACGATCGTGTCCGCGGGGAGCGAGCAGAACCTCAGCTTCCGCCTCTCCCAGCCCCCCGTCATGTCGAGCGTGGTGCCGATCCGTATCGCGATGGGTGGCGCACTCGAGGTGGGTGAGACGATTCGCCTCCCGGTCTTCGACCCCACGAGCCTCAGCACCCGCACGGTCGAGGTCGAGGTGCTCGAGTTCGACACGGTGTTCGTGACCGACTCGGCCTCACTCGACTCGAGCTCGGGCCGCTGGTCGCCGGCGCGCACGGACTCCGTGCCCGCCTGGAAGATCGCCGAGAGCTTCGGCGGGATCCGCGTGGAGAGCTGGGTGGACGCGGACGGGCGTATCCTCCGGTCCTCGAGCGCGCTCGGCTTCGCGATGGAGAAGACCGAGTACGAGCTCGTGCGCCAGGCGCAGGAGGACTCGCGCCTCGCCTCGGCCTCCGGGATCGACGATGACGTGATCCTCTCGACCGCCGTCCAGAGCAACGTGGAGTTCGAGGACGTCGAGCAGTTCGACGAGATCCGGTTTCGCCTCACGGGTGTCGACCTTGCGGGATTCCAGCTCGACGGGGGACGCCAAACGCTCCGCGGCGACACCCTGATCGTGCGCAGGGAGCGCTGGAGCGACATCGACCCTGGCTACGAGCTGCCCTACTCGTTCATGGACCTCCGGGAGGCGCTCGAGCCCGAGCCGCTCATCCAGAGCGACGACGAGCGCATCATTCGGCACGCGCGCTCCATCACCGTGCGAAGCGCGGTCTGGCGCCAGGATCCGAAGGCGGTCGCTCAACGCCTGACGGAGTCGGTGTACGGCCTGCTCGAGAAGCGCGTGACCTTCTCCGTGCCGAACGCGGTGCAGGTGCTCGAGACCCGTCAGGGCGACTGCAACGAGCACACGGTGCTCTACGTCGCGCTCGCCCGGGCGCTCGGGCTGCCCGCGCGCACCGCGGTTGGACTCGTGTACCTGAATGGTTCGTTCTTCTACCACGCCTGGCCCGAGGTCTGGCTCGACGAATGGGTGGCCGTCGACCCCACGTTCGGCCAGTATCCTGCGGACGCTTCCCACATCCGCTTCGTGATCGGCGGACTCGCTCAACAGGTGGAGATCGTGCGACTCATCGGCAACCTCGACATCGAAGTCCTCGGCAGCACGGCGGTCGCCCAGTGACGACCGGACTGGCCGGCGATACGGCGGTCCTCGCCCCGCGCGGGGACGCGAGAACGACTGGCACCGAGATGATCTCCCTCAGGGGAGTCAAGAAGCGCTACGGGAAGTTCGCCGCCGTGAAGGGGGTCGACCTCGACGTCCACCGCGGCGAGATCTTCGGCTTCTTGGGTCCGAACGGCGCGGGCAAGACCACGACCATCCGCATGGTCGCCGGCGTGCTCCAGCCGAGCGAGGGCCGCGTGCTGGTGGGCGGCGACGACATGGAGAAGAGCCCAGAGAGCGCGAAGGCGCGCATCGGCTACATTCCCGATCGGCCGTACCTCTACGAGAAGCTCTCCGGCGGCGAGTTCCTCCGCTTCGTGGCGGGCCTCTGGGGGAAGGACGGCGAGGCCGTGGAGGCGCGCGCCGACCGCCTGCTCGAGCTCTTCCAGTTGTCTCAGTGGAAGGACGAACTGATCGAGAGCTACTCGCACGGCATGCGGCAGAAGATCCTCATCAGCTCGGCGCTCATCCATCAGCCCGAGGTCATCGTCGTGGACGAGCCGCTCGTCGGCCTCGATCCGCGCGCGGCGAGGCTCCTCAAAGACCTCTTCAAGACGTTCGTGAAGAACGGCGGGACGGTGTTCCTGTCCACGCACACGCTCGAGGTGGCCGAGGCGCTCTGCGACCGCATCGCCATCATCAACAAGGGCGAGATCATGGCGCTCGGCACCATGGACGAGCTCCGGACCCAGTCGCATACGGGCGGCGCCCACCTCGAGGAGATCTTCCTCAAGGTCACGGGCGACGAGGCGATGGCGGACGTCGTCGCCAGCCTGCGCGAGGCGATCACGTGACGGGCGGCGTGTGAACGGGGTCGCCGCTCGCCGCGCGGGGCTTCTCTGGCTGCTCCGGCCGAAGCTCCGCACCAAGCTCAACCGCGCGCGCACCGACGAGGGCAAGCTCTTCAAGGGCCTGCTCCTCGGCTTCGTGCTCTTCTTCTTCTGGTCGCTGATCTTCGCCGTGATCTTCCGGATGCTCATCTATTTCCGGGGCACGCAGGGGATTGGTGACCTGCTCGCGTCCAAGCTGCTCGGCATGGCGTTCCTCACGTTCCTGATGATCCTCGTGCTCTCGAACGTGATCACGGCGTTGTCGACATTCTTCCTCTCCGAGGATCTGGAGCTCGTGGTCGCCGCGCCGGTGGAGGCCGAGTCCGTCTACGGAGCGCGGCTCATCGAGACCATCGTCGACTCGTCGTGGATGGTCGCTCTACTCGCCGTTCCGCTCCTGCTCTCCTACGGCGTGGTCTACGCGGCCGACTTCCGCTACTACCTGCTCGCCGCCGGCACCTTGGTGCCGTTCTTCGTCATTCCGGCGGTGCTCGGGAGCGCGCTCACGCTCATTCTCGTGAACGTCTTTCCCGCGCGCCGCACAAGGGACCTCCTCGCGCTCGTGGGGATCTTCGCGGCGGCTGGTGTCGTGGCGCTCTTCCGCTTCCTCAGACCCGAGCGCCTCATGCGCCCCGAGGAGTTCCGTGATCTCGTGGACTTCATCGCGGTGCTGCGCACGCCAACGTCGTCGTGGTTCCCGTCCGAGTGGGCAGCCGACGCGCTGATGTCGTATCTCGGCGGCGCGTTCCAGTGGTTCCCGTTCGCGTTCCTCTGGAGCACCGCGGCCACCTGCGTGGTGCTCGGTGCGTGGCTGCACCGCCACTACTTCGAGACGGGCTTCACCCGCGCGCAGGAGGGAGCACAGC
Source organism: uncultured Gemmatimonas sp. (assembly GCA_964490285.1). Lineage (GTDB taxonomy): Bacteria > Gemmatimonadota > Gemmatimonadetes > Longimicrobiales > Gaopeijiaceae > UBA2982. The sequence goes on from CAZBCN010000001.1 coordinate 162,334, forward strand.
GGAAGGCAGGTCGCGCTCGCACACCGATCCTCGACCGCGTCTTCGCGGGTGCGCAGCCGAGCACCCGTGGCATCATCGCGAAGGAAGTGCGGGTCTTCTTCCGCGACACGACGCAGTGGTCGCAGCTCATCTTGCTCGGCGTGCTCGTCGCCGTGTACGTCTACAACATCACCGTGCTCCCGCTCTACACGGGTGAGCAGGTGTCCTTCTTGCTCATCAATGTCGTGTCATTCCTCAACCTCGGACTGGCGGGCTTCGTGGTCGCCGCCATCGCCGCGCGCTTCGTGTTTCCGGCGATGTCGATCGAGGGGCGCATGATGTGGCTGCTGCGCTCGTCTCCGCTCGACGTGAGCCGCCTCTTCTGGTCGAAGTACTGGATCGGCACGGTGCCGCTGCTCGTGGTCGCGCTCCCGCTCATCGTGATCACGAACATCGTGCTCGACGCGTCGGTGTTCATCCTGGTACTGACGTCGCTGACCATGGTCGGCGTGACGTTCGCGCTGACGGCGCTCGCGCTCGGGTTCGGGGCACTCTACCCGAACTACGAGACCGAGAACGTCGCGGAGATTCCCACCTCGTTCGGCGGCCTGCTGTTCATGATGGCAGCGGTCACGTACCTGGCGGGCGTGATCATCCTGGAGGCGTGGCCCGTCTATCTCTTCCTCAACTCCCGCATGCAGGGTGGTGAGGCGGCGGTCGGCACTGCGCCGCTCGTGCTCGGGGTGAGCGGGGCGGCCGTGCTCACGCTGGTGGCGATCTTCGCACCGCTCCGGGCGGGGATCGCCAAGGTGCAGTCGGTCGACTTCTGAGTTGTCCCGCGGCCCCACGGCCGGTGATCCCGGTGACGTGGTCCTCGGCGGAGTCGCCCTAGAAGCGGACGAGCCTCGTCGCCTTGATGACGAGCGCGCGGCCCGTGAGCGCGGACCAGCGGTCGAGCACGTCGGTGTCGCGAGCCTCGGTGTAGACGACGAATAGCTCGCTTCCCGGGGCCCACTCCCAGCGAAAGCGGACGTTCGCGCCGAACGTGTTGCTGCCCTGGTTGTACTGCAGGAGCCCGCTCACGAAAGCGCGGGGAGAGAGGCTGTACGTGACCCGCGTGCGCGCCACGTGCTGGTTGAACTGGCCGTCGTATTGCTCGAGCGAGGGGAGGTCGATCCAGTTGAGCTCGACGCTGGGCTCGAGCGAAAGCTGAGGGAGTATCTCGATGCGACCCTGCGTGAGGCCCAGCGACGTGACGTGCCCCGAGTAGAACGTCCCGTACGTGAGCGAGACGCTTCCCGAGATCCTGCGGGAGGGTCCGAAGTAGTAGGTGACGTCGGTGTCCTTCGTGTCGTACGCGCCTGCGGGGATGAGCGCACCCGAGATCGGCGTGTCCACGGTGAGGCGTTCGTGGTTGTCCGTTCCGTTGATCGTGAGCCAGTCCCCGTTCGCGAACTCGAGCTCGACGCGCCCCTGCTGCATACGCGACTCGATCGCGCGGCTCCGCTCGCCGTCGATGTAGTTCAGGAGCGCGACGAGGCTCAGGCGACGGATCGCTCCGGGGAGCCGCGGGCTGAAGCGGCCGAACGCGTTCACCTCCCGGAAGTCGGACCGCCGCACGAAGCCGATTTCGGGGTTGAACCCGTCACCGACCACCACGTGGTCGACCGAGCCGCTCCACATGTCGCCGCGCCAACCGGCGCGCACCCGATAGCTGTACTCGCGATCCGGGATGCCTTCGGTACGCGTATTCGCCCAGTAGCCGAAGATCTGAAGATTCTCGAGGAAGGCGAAGTTGTAGTCGAGCCCGTACATCTCGTTGGATCCGTCTGCAGCTACCGCCGACCTGGAGCGACCGCCGAAGAGCGCGCCGACGCTACTCCGTCCGAAGACATCGCGGCGTACGCGCAGGACCGAGAACGTGGTCGGGTCCGCTCCGATCGCAGATTCCCGCTGCGTGCGGATGGCAACCGCCCCGACACCGAACGGGCCGACCTTCCCCGTGATCCGACCGCCCCCGAGGATCGGCACGGGGGCGCCGTTCTGGAGTCCGATCCGGCGGCTGTAGAAGAGCGTCGGAGGGTTCGCGCTCCGGCCGCCGCGCGAGCGGCCCCTGCTGCTCACGCTCTCGCTCCCCGGCGGGCCGCCCCCGCCCGTGCTGGTGGGGCCGCGCCCGCCGTTGCCGAACTCGAAGATTCCCTGGCTCTCCAGGAAGAAGTCGCGCTTCTCCGGGAAGAACGTGCCGAAGCGCGTGAGGTTCACCTGCTGTTCGTCCACCTCCACCTGCGCGAAGTCCGTGTTGTACGTGAAGTCCGCAGTCAGGTTTTCGGTGATGCCCCACTTCACGTCCACACCCGCGTCGGCCCATGCGTCGTTCGTGACCGCCGGGCTCACGGCGCGGTTCGTCTCGATGCCCGAGATCCCGTAGGGTTTCGCCTCGAGCCGCACGCTGGGCGGCGGAGGCTGCACGCCGACGAGCGTTCCGTACCTGGAGACCCTCATCGCCGCGCGCGTGCCGTTTCCGGCCACCGAGTACGGGAGGAACGTGAGATGGTCCCACTCGTTCTTGCGTAGGATGCCGCGCCGCAACTGGATGCCCCAGGCCTGCTCTCGTCCCGCTCGATAGCGGAGTGAACGGAACGGAATCCCGATCTCCACCGTCCAGCCGCCGTCGAATCTGCCTGTGCGCACCTCGGCGATCGGGTTCCAGTCGATGTTCACGTCCTCCTCGTTCGTGATCTGGACGTCGGAGAAGCCGCCCAGCGGATTCACCCAGAAGGCGAAGCCGTTCCGACGGTCGTAGTACGTGTCGAGGAAGACGCCGAACTGGTCGTTGAGCTCGAGGGAAGCCGCGTCGCGTCGCATCTCGTTCGCCACCCAGGCGGCCTCAGGGGCGGAGTCCCACACACGCGCGGACACGTAGACGTTTTCGCCGTCGAACGCGACCCAGGCTTCGGTGCGCTCCGAAGCCGGTGCGCCCTCGACCGGGAGCGTCTGCACGAAGTCCGAGATCGAAGGCGTGGTGGCATAGAACGCTTCATCCAGCACGCCGTCGAGCCTGAGTGGCTCCGCCACGCGCACCGCTCGGATCGTTGCGCCGCCCGCCTCGTCCCGGTTCACGACGGCGGGGGCCACGGGTGCGGGAGGGCCCTCGATGGCGATTCCGCGGAAGTCGGGACTCGGCACAGGCTCCTGAGCATCGGCGGGGGACACGATGGCGATGACCCCACAGGCCGCGCAGGCGAGCGCCGCCGGAGGCGAGCGGCGGATCTTGCGGGGAAGGGTCGTGGGCATACGGGTCGCCTCGGCGGCGTGGATTGGCGCGAAAAGATTGCTGCTGCCCCGGGTGGGATCAACGCTGGACGGCCGGTGGCGCAGGAGTGCCTGGCGGGGGCGCTGACCGGGGGCTGTAACGCCGGGACGGCTCCGGCAACCTCTGGGGATCTGCGATGATCTCCGCGAACCGACCCCGACCCCTCCCGTGATCCCCCCGTGCAACCGCAGGCGGATGGTCGCGCCCACGCTGGTCGCCTTGGCCGCGCTCTCGTGCGTCGAGGGTCCGTTCGGCCCCGGGAACCAACCCGCGGGGACACTTTCGGTGGGCATCACGCTCCCCCCGGAGACGCCGGCGGTGTGGCTTCCCGCCGGCGACACGCTCCGCATCGCCCTGCGGCGGGCGGGCCGCGTGGAGCCCATCGCCGAGACGAGGGTCGCCGTCGGCGGATCCCCACCGGAATCGCTGACCATTCCGTTCAGCCACTCGCTCGAGAGCTTCGTGGTGAGCGCCGAACTCGTGTATTCGGGCTCGGTCTACTTCCTCGGCTTCGAGGCGGTGCGCCTGCGAGCGGGTGCGGACACGACCCTGACGATCGCGACCGCCTATGTCGGCCCCGGGGCGCGCGCGGCATCGTACGCCCTCGGCCTGCAGGCGCCCATGATCCGGCGGGGCGACACCACCAGCCTCCTGCCGACGGTGCTGGACTCACTAGGCCAGCAGATCCAAAACGTCCCCGCGCGCTACGTTTCGCGACGCCCCACGGTGGTGGACGTCGCGCCGACGGGTCTGCTGACGGCCCAGCCCGTTCCGCCGGACACCGCACGGATCGCGGGTTATCTGCCGATGGGCCTCGGCGACTCGCTGCTCGTGACCGTCCTCTCCAGGGCGGCCTCGATCGCCACCGTGGGCGGTGACAATCAAGCCGCGCAACGGCTCCACCGCCTGGCGATGCCGATCACGATACAGGTGCTCGGGGACGATGGCCTCCCGGTCGTCGGTGAGCCTGTGGCCTTCGCGGCCGACTCGGCGAGCGGGAGCTTCGCGCCCTCCGTCGCACAGTCGGACTCGATCGGTCGGGCGTCGTCGTTCTGGACGCTCGGTCCACGTCTGGGCCAGCAGGGGGCGACCGTGAGCGTTCAGGGCGTCGCTCCCGTTCGCGTCGCCGCGACGGCCGGTGCGCTGCCGCCGGACTCCGTGTTGGTGGTTCCGGCGACGGTCACCCTGACGGGGGTCGGAGCGTCGCGGATCCTGACCGCTGCCGTCTTCGACTCGATCGGCGAGCCACTGTCGGGCATGACGGTCGCGTGGGCGTCGTCGAACACGAGCGTCGTCTCGGTGACCCAGGCGGGAGCCGTCGAGGCCGTGGCGGTCGGCACTGCGACGATCTCGGCGAGCGTGGGAGCAGTGATGGGAACCGCTCAGGTCACGGTCGTCCCCGGAGGACCGTGGTACGCGCCCGAGGAGATCGTCTTCATCTCCACGCGGGACGGCAACCGCGAGGTCTACGCGATGGAGGCCGACGGCTCGGGTGCGCGCCGCATCACGAGCACGCCGGAAGAGGAGTACCAACCGGCCTGGGCCCCCGACCGCAGCGCGGTGGTGTTCGAGCGAGATGTCGCCGGCTCGCGCCAGGTGTTCCGGATCGGCGCCGACGGTTCCGCCGAGACCCAACTGACGTCGGTGGGCGAGAACACGGGGCCGCGGTTCTCGCTCGACGGGACGACGATCGGATTCACGAGCGACCGCGCCGGCACGAAGGAGGTGTGGGCGATGGACGCGGGGGGAGGCAGCCAGCGCCGACTGATCGATCCTGGAGGCCAGTCGGACGTGTTCGCCGACTGGGCGCCCGACGGAAGCGGGCTCGTGTTCATTCGGCGACCGAGCGTGGGGAGCGGCGACTCCGAGGCGTGGATCGCGGACGCGGACGGCGGCTCCCTTCGCAAGGTCTTCGGCGACGACGACGGCTCCTACCCTGATCTGGTAGCCGCGCGCTGGAGCCCGCTCGGTGGCGAGATCGTGTACACGCGAGTCGGATCCTCCGGCAACACGGAGCTCGGATCGCGAACGCTGGAGGACCGAGTCGGGCCGCTCGGGAGCGTGGCCAACGTCTCGATCCCGTTCGACGGCAACGCGGCCTTCGCGGGCGCGGGAAACGTGCTGGCCTTCGAGAGTGAGTCCGCAGGCGGCGTGCGCGGCGTGTACTGGCGCACGAGCGCCGGGTCCACGAGCCGCCTGTCACCGGACGGTACGGAGGAATTCGAGCCCGATCACGTTCCTCCGGCCAGTCGCATCTACGTCGACGACATCGATGTGCAGCCGAGCCCCGTGGATCTGACGTCCGATCAGCAGCGCCGAGCGTTTGCGGCGAGCGCGCGCGACGTCAACGGGACCCCAGTCAGCGTGCCGCTCCGCTGGATCCGGCGGATGGACGGCCGGACCGCGTCCCTTGCTGATTCCGTGCTGGTCGCGGTGGCGCCTGGGACGACGGCATTGGTTGCCACCTACGGAGGCTGGCGCACCGACAGTGCCTCCGTGTCCATCGCGCCCGCGACGGGGCCGTCGAACCGGCGTCTCGTCTTCGGGGCGAACTACCAGCTCTTCTCGATGCGTGGCGACGGGATTGACGTGGTGCAACTCACGAACCTCTCGAACACGCAGAACGACCCGACGTACAGTCCGGACGGCAGCCGTATCGCGTGGACGTCCTATCAGGACGGCGACGCCGAGATCTTCGTGATGAACGCGGACGGATCGGGCCAGCAGCGGCTCACGGACAACACCGCGCTCGACGCCTACCCGTCGTGGTCGCCGGACGGGCAGAGGCTCGTGTTCACATCGGACCGAGCGGGCGGACGCTGGGCGCTCTGGACGATGGCCGCGAACGGCTCCTCACCTCAGCAGCTCACCTTCCCGACGACCGTAGACCACGTCGATCCATCCTGGAGCCCCGACGGATCGATCATCGCCTTCGCGGCGTTCCCCGTCACGGGCTCGAACATGTTCGCGGTTCGACCGCAGGGTGGCGCGCCATGGTCGCTCGGGCTCGGGGGCCGCTACCCGGCGTGGACGCCTGCCGGCGATACCCTGCTGTTTGTCGGCGGATCTCCGGCGCGTATTCGGCGGCGGGCGCTCGCGGGGGGCGCTGTCACCGACCTGACCACGGGGTGTGGCCTCGAGGTATGCGCCTTGGCTGGTGACCACGAGCCGTCGATCAGCTCCGACGGCCTGGTGCTGTTCTGGAGCACTCGCAACAGCAGCCAGTACGGGCAGCTCATGGTCATGTCGGCCGACGGCTCGAGCCAGTCCGGCCTCGTGCCCGTAGGCAGCCAAGAGCCCAACGGTTTCCTGTTCTCGTCGTCGGGCGAGTGGCAGCCGCTCGCGCCAGCGCCCTACGTCGCGTCGGTCGTCATCGGGGGCGACGTGACCAACCCGGTGCCGCTGCCGGGCACTCGCCAGCTCACGCCATCCGCGCTCAACCAGAATGGCCAGCCCATCGTGCCTGCGGGTGGCTTCCAGTGGACCGCGCTCGATCCGACGCGAGCCACGGTGGATTCGACCGGTCTCGTCACCGCAGTAGCGCCCGGCACCAGCCGAGTCGTGCTCCGGTCAGGCATCGCGCCGCCCGATACGGTGACACTCACCGTTGCCGCGCCGGTCATCCCGGTGACGCGCACGTGGGTGGGCGGCGCGGCCGGAACTCCGACGGACTGGTTCACGGCATCGAACTGGTCGCCCGCGGGCGTACCCAATGCCGTGGATACAGTGCGCATCGTGAGTTCCGCGAATCCGACCCTGCTCACCGGCGATGCCGCGGTCGCTCGGCTGGTGCTCGCCGGGGGCAGCCTCACGCTGAACGGCAACAGGCTGTCCGTGAGCGGAGACTTCCAAACCGGCGACGGAAGCAGCCCGAGCGGCGTGCTGACGATGCAGAACGTGGCGGACACGCTCGCGGTGGGAGGTGACGCGACGTTCGCGGGCTCGCCGCTGCCGGGTCGGCTGACGGCGGGTGTGCTGCTGGTGGCGGGCGGCTTCAGCCAGGTGTACGTGGGCGGCAACTGGGAGGCGTTCCAGGCGTCGGGCACGCACCGCACGGTGCTGAACGGCTCGGCGGCCCAGACGGTGAGCTTCGCGAACCCGGCGGCCACGGGTCAGGCGTCGTTCTTCCAGGATCTCGAGGTCGCGAACCCCGTGGGCGTGACGTTCGCGACGAGCGCGGTGGCGAACGGGAAGCTGCGCGTGAGCGCGGCGTCCGCGCTCAGCGGAGCGGGCACGGTCAGCGTGCGTGACTCGATCGTGACCGTGGCCGGCAGCAGCATCAGCACCGCGGGCGTGGGGCTCGGCGGCGGCATGGCCGTGAGCGGCACGTTCGCGCCGACGCGGACGGAGTTCTTCGGCAGCGGCGCGGTCATCCAGCCGGGACTCGGCTACCGAGACGTTTTGGTGACGGGGCAGGTCTCGCTCGGCGGCACGACGACGTTCGACGGCAACCTCGTCATCCACCGGCTCGTCAACCAACCGGCGGGTGATCTCACGCTCGCGGGTCGCAAGCTGACCGTGACGGGCAACCTGAGCACCGGGTCGGGCTCCGACGCCACGGGCGTGCTGACGATGCAGAACGCGGCGGACACGCTCGCGGTGGGGGGTGACGCGACGTTCGCGGGCTCGCCGCTGCCGGGTCGGCTGACGGCGGGTGTGCTGCTGGTGGCGGGCGGCTTCAGCCAGGTGTACGTGGGCGGCAACTGGGAGGCGTTCCAGGCGTCGGGCACGCACCGCACGGTGCTGAACGGCTCGGCGGCCCAGACGGTGAGCTTCGCGAACCCGGCGGCCACGGGTCAGGCGTCGTTCTTCCAGGATCTCGAGGTCGCGAACCCCGTGGGCGTGACGTTCGCGACGAGCGCGGTGGCGAACGGGAAGCTGCGCGTGAGCGCAGCGGCGCCAGTTGCGGGAGCCGGAACCGTGAGCGTCGGCGACTCGCTGGTGACGGTGGCCGGCAGCAGCGTGGCACCTGCCGGAATGCGACTCGGCGGCGGGATGGCCGTCGCCGGGACATACAGTCCGACGCTGACGGAGTTGTTCGGAAACGGAACGGAGGTCCAGCCCGGGCTCGGGTACCAGAGCGTACTGGTGACGGGGCAGGTCTCGCTCGGCGGCACGACGACATTCGACGGCGACCTGACCATCGGGCGGATCGTGAATCAGGCGTCGGGGAATCTGACGATCGCGGGCCGACGGCTGACGGTGACGGGGAACCTACGTACGGGTCAGGGCGGCGACGCCACGGGCGTGCTGACGATGCAGAACGCGGCGGACACGCTCGCGGTGGGGGGTGACGCGACGTTCGCGGGCTCGCCGCTGCCGGGTCGGCTGACGGCGGGTGTGCTGCTGGTGGCGGGCGGCTTCAGCCAGGTGTACGTGGGCGGCAACTGGGAGGCGTTCCAGGCGTCGGGCACGCACCGCACGGTGCTGAACGGCTCGGCCCCGCAGACGATCAGCTTCACGAATCCGGCGTTCAGCGGACAGGCGTCGTTCTTCCAGAACCTGGAGATCGCCAGCGCGGGCGGCGTCACGCTCGCATCGACGGTGTTCGCCAACGGACAGCTGCGGGCGCGCTCCGGCGGGATGCGGACCGTGACGGGCGGCGGCAACTCGCTCCTGGTCCGCGGCGTGGACGTCGACAGCCTCGTGATGGACGGCGCGACCCTGACCACCAGGGGCGGGACGCTCGCCCGCTTCGACAATGTGACGTTCCAGAACATGTCGACGGCGGCCACGCAGCTTGCCGTCGCACACTCCGGCCTGGGGTCGCCCTACACGTTCACCGGCCTGCGTTTCCTCACTGTACCGACTACCGGCTACTACGTCGCAGCGGTTGACAGCGCGCAGGCCGACGGCAGCGTGCTCACGATCCGGCTGGCCTCGTCGGAGCCCGCCGACGGTTCTGCGCGCACGACCACGACGGCCGCGGTGGTGACGTGGCTCGGCGCAGAGCCGCCGCCGTTCGCCGGCGTGAGCGCCGGCAACGCCTTCGGGTGCGGCTTGGCACAGAGCGGCAAGCCGTTCTGCTGGGGGCAGAACTTCGATGGTACGGTTGGTGACGGCACCACGATGCAGCGGAACCGACCGACTGCGGTTTCGGGCGGACTCACGTTCACCGGTGTGTCGGCCGGTCTCGCGCATGCCTGCGGTTTGACCGCGGCTGGAGCCGCCTACTGCTGGGGTTCGAACGGATACGGCCAGCTCGGAAACAACTCCACCACCAACAGTCTCGTGCCCGTGGCGGTGGTGACAGGTCTCGCATTCAGCCAGATCTCCGCAGGAGAGCAGCATACCTGCGCTCGGACCGCTGCAGGTGTCGTCTACTGCTGGGGCGGCAACGGGAACGGCCAGCTGGGTGATGGAACCACGACGGATCGGCTTACGCCGACCGCCGTGTCCGGGAGCCTGGTGCTCGCTTCGGTGAGCGCGGGCGGATTGCACACGTGCGCACGCACCGCCGCGGGCGTGGCGTACTGCTGGGGCTCGAACTCGTTCGGCCAGCTCGGCGACGGCAGCGGTCTGCAACAGGTATCGCCGGTCGCGGTCTCGGGTGGCCTGGCGTTCAGCAGCGTGAGCGCCGGAGCGTCGCACACGTGTGCGGTCAGGACCACGACGGGCGCCGCGGACTGCTGGGGTTGGAACGGCTCCGGCCAGCTCGGCAGCGGCAACACCACCGCGAGCCTCGTGCCCGTCGCGGTCGCGGGGGGACTGAGCTTCGGCTCGATCAGCGCTGCAGCCGGTGAGTTCACGTGCGCCCTCACGACCGGCGGCGCCGCGTACTGCTGGGGGCTCAACGACGTCGGGCAACTCGGCAGCGGCAACAACACTCCGCGGACCACGCCTGGCGCCGTCTCAGGCGGGCTCACGCTCACCTCGATCGACGCCGGTTTCTCGCACGTGAGCGCGGTTGCCCAGGGCGGCGCTGGATACACCTGGGGATCCAACGGGTCCGGCCAGCTCGGCGACGGCACCACGACGGGCAGCTCGGTGCCCGTGGCCGTCCTTCCTCCCAACTGATGATTCATCCGACCACGTCGATGCGACTGCACCTGTCTCTCTTCGCGCTCGCGGGATGGGCGGTCCTGACTCCGATCGCCGCGCGCGCTCAGTCGCCCGACTGGAACGCCTTCCTTTCGGTGCGCCCGGACCCATCGGCGTACCTCGCCGACTGGGAGACCGATCCGTCCGTCGTGATGCTCGTGCTCTCGTACTCGGGCTCGGGGAACGCCGTGTTCCACCTCGACGGCGAGATCCGTCGCGGCAGCTCCCCCGTGCTCGCGGGCCGGAGTACGACGTTCGAGTTCATCGGGCCCTCGCAGCTCCTGCTGACCACGCGCGACGGCATCTGGGAGCCCAACAGCGTCACCTACGATCCCTCCGTCTCGGATCGACTTCAGCGCACCGGTCGCATGCCGGACGGCGAGTATCAGTTCTGCGTCGACGTCCGCGAGGGTCTCAGTGAGTCCCAGGGCGGCGTGCTGCTCGCCCGCGAGTGCGTGGACTTCTCCATCACCGCGCCCGCACCGCCCTCGCTGGTCACGCCGGCGGACGGCGACACGGTGTTCGTACCGCTCCCGACGTTCGCGTGGACGCCCGTCACCGCCGGTCTCAACGCGGGCGTGACTTATCACCTGCGCATCGCCGAGGTGCTGCCGAACCAGACGCCGCTCGAGGCGGTGAACGGCAACACACCGCAGGTCGAGATCGACCTTCCCATCTCCCTATTCGCCTACCCGCAGACGGAGCTTCCGCTCGTCGACAGCGCGCGGTACGTCTGGCAGGTGCAGGCGCTCGACGCGGCCGGCCAGCCGTTCGGCGAGCAGCAGGGCAAGAGTGAAGTCTGGACGTTCACGATGGCGGGCTGGACGGGCATCCCGCAGCCGATCGTTGCGCGCATGCCCGACACGCTCACGCTCGTGCCGGGAGTGGCGCGGCTGCGCGGGCTCCGCGGGGTGGACGGAGCCGAGTCACCCACGGCGTACACTCTGAATGGGAATGTCGCACTCGACATCCTGTCTCCGTTCACCGCCGAAGCCACCGTCTCGCTCGAGGACGTGTCCATCGAGCGCGCATGGCTGCTCGACCTGATCGACGGGGTGATATCGGAGGACGAGCCGGCCGAGGTGCTGTCGGGTCGCATCCGCGGCGTGCTCGACACGCTCGCGTTCCCGGAGGGTGGCCCGGGCGGTCCGAGCTTCGTGCGCTTGCGCGACGTCGACTACACACCGGCGGCTGGCCTGGCGTTCGGAGCCGAGCTTCTTCTCCCGGGCCGCGACGCGGTCCCGCTCTCGGGCCGAGTGCGCCTCGACGGCACGACCGTGGCCGGAACGCTGTCGGCGGAAGCTCCCGACGGCTCGACGCTGTTCGAGGTCGGTGAGGACCCGGTGCGTCTCGCGGTGCGGCGGGTAGACGTGACGTTCCCGGCTGGCGTGCCGCGGCTCACCGGTCGTCTCGACCTCTTCGCCGAGGGCACCGCCTGCGACGGCGTCACCGCCACGGTCGGTGAGGATGGCGTGGCCGCGGCCGCCGTCGCCTGCTCGGCGCTCGAGCGGTTCAGACTCTTCCCCGGTGTCGAGCACGTGACCGTCGCACTCGATTCGGTGAGGGGCGATGTCGAGGTGGATCTCGCGGAGAGCCGGATCACCGCCTACGACCTCGAGACGACGGGGGCGGTGCACATCGCGCGAGACGAGTTGCTCATAGGTTGCGCGGCTACATTCCGGATGACGCTTGGCATGTCATCCGGCGACGTCGGGGCAGTGCTCGCCGATATCGAAGCCTTCGGGTCCGAGTGCATGGAGGACTCCGAAGCCGATGGTGGTGCCGAGTTCGACTGGCTCGGGCTCCGGCTCACCAACGTGCGGCTCGAGCGCCTCGTGTACGACACGCGCACGGGCTTCGACGCGAGCCTTCTGCTCGACATCGAGCCGCGAGTCGACGCCGTGCCCGGGCTCACACTCCCCAGGATCGTCGGTGTCAGCGTTGGAACGGACGGCCTGCGAGTGCCCGCGACCGAGATCGATCGCGCCGGCACCCGAGTCGACGTGCTCGGGTTCGGTTTCCGCCTCACGCGGTACCGGCTGCCGGCCTTCACGCTTGCCTGGAGTGACTGGCGGCTCGGCTCGCCCGATGCCTTCCGTTTCGACGTCGAGGCCGAGCTGTCGCTTCCGGACGTCGCGGCGACGCCCGCGTCGTGTCGCGCTCGCCCGCTGGTGCTGAGCGGCGTGTCGCTCGGGAGCGGTAGGCTGAGCGGATCGGTGGACGAGCAGGGCTTCGATCCGTCGTGCGCCCTGGCGATCGCCGAGGACGTGCGGCTGGAGATCGATCGCGTGGGGGGGCCGTTCGCCGTGCGCTTCACGCCGGAGCTGGCGCTCGAAGCGAGCCCGGACGTCGAAGGCTCGCTCACACTGCCGCCTCTGTTCCAGTGCGCCGACTCGACGGCGCGCCGCGTCGAGCTACCCGATGCACGGCTGAACATCGGCGCGCGCGGACGGGTCACAGGTGTAGTCAGCGGCCTCGAGCCTGCGTGTCCGCTGGAGCTGCCGGCGGCCGAGGTGAGCTTGCGCGCCGCGACGCTCACGTTCGGCGAGATCGATGCGAGGCAGAGTGCCGTTCTCGCTGGAGATGCCTCCGCGGTTCTCCGGCTCGCAGCCACTCCCACGACCGGAACCGGGAGCGCCGCCATCGACCTGGTGACCGGCCGGTTGGTCTCCGGCAACATCGACTTCCCGGGTCCGCTGCGGTTGGATCTCCCGCGCGAGCGTCCGGTGCTCTCGTTCGAGGTGGCCCTCGCGAGGCTCGACGCCGAAGGGCTGCGCGTGGACGGGCGCAACCGCCTGCTGCTCGCGGATGATCAGTCGATCAACACGACGTTCGAGGCGCTGACGCTCGATCCGGACAGCCTGGCGATCACCGCTGGCCGGGTCCTGTTCGACGCCCCCTTCGGCCTCGAGGTGGGCCTCGCCGCAACCGGAGACCTGAGCTGGCGGGCCGTGCCGACCGGTCAGCCCATCGGAACGTCGATCGGCGTGCGCGCCGACCTACCGAGCGAGATCGCGCTCGGGCCCGCCGGGTTCACCGCCTCGGGTGACGGCACGGCGCGCTTCGTGTACGCAGAGCGCGATCTCGACGGACTCACCGTTGCCTTCACGAGCGACTTCGCCGTGGGGCTCTCACCGGCGGGCGTGCGTACAGGCCAAGCCGAGTTCCGCCTGGACGGCGACCGGGTGGCGTTCCTCAACTCGTCCGGTCTGCAGCCAGACCTCGACTACTTCGGCGACGTGCTGATTCCGACGCAGCTGCCGCTGCCGACGCTCGCCGTGGCGTATGCGACGCTCCGCGACGCGGACGGCGAGCTCCTCGTGCAGGCCGAGAACACGCCCACCGGCATCCGCGTCTTCACACCCGACGACGAGGTGCCGATCGCGGTGCCCGCGCTCCAGCGCGACGCGCTGGTCCCGCCGACCGTGATGGCGTCGTTCGACGTCACGCTCGACGGGCTCGCGCGCGAAGTGAGGGACGGCACGATCGCGGTGCAGGTCCCGCCCGGTCAGCAAGCCGACTTCGCGCTCTTCGCAGATGGGCCGCAGCGCGTGCGCGTCACCGATCTGACATATCGATCCGACGAAGGGCTCACGCTCGGCGGTGAGCTCATGCTGCCGGGCGCATCGGCCACACGCTTCACGGGGCGCGCGCGCGTCACCGCGCTCGGCTTGTTCGGCACGCTGACCGCGGACGCCGCGCCCGGCACGACGCTTCTCACGGTCGGCGAGGACCCGATGCGCCTCAGGGTGAGCCGCGCCTCGCTGGCCTTGCCGAGCGCGGACGTCACCGTGGCTGCGAGCTTGGATCTCTTCCGACAGGAGCTGGGCTGCGACCAGGTCGCCGGGCGGATCGCGGGGGACACGCTGACGGCGGCCGTCTCATGCGCGCCGACGCGTCCCGTCGGGCTGATCGACGACGTCGATCGGCTGCAACTCGGGCTGCGCGCCATCGAGGGCTCGGCCTCGGTCGATGTCACCTCCGGACAGCTCCTCGCGCACCGGCTCGTCGCCGCGAGCGAGATCCGGCTGGACGCGATCGCCGATGCCGCCGACAGCACCGCGAACCTCTCGACCAGCGGCGAGCCCGCCCTGTGTAGCGCCGAATTCGAGCTCACCATCGCCGACGGTGTGGTGGTCGTGACCCCCGACTCGTTCGAGGCACACTGCGACGCGGCGGAGGGCGACACGGAGATGGGCTGGCTCGCGCTCCGGCTCTCGAACATCGAGCTCCAGCGTCTCGAGTATCGCCCGGGCACGGGCTTCGACTTCGCCCTCAGCCTGGACGCCGATCCGTCGGTCCCCGCGCTGCCCGAGCTGGACCTCCCGCAGCTGATCGGCATCCAGATCGGTACCGACGGCATGTTGGTCCCCGAGGTCGACGCACCGCTCACCACGGAGCGCCTCGACGTGGCGGGGTTCGGCGTGCGTGTGACCCGTGCGCGGCTGCCTGCGTTCACGCTCGCGTGGACCGATTGGCAGGCGCGGTCTGCGGACGGGTTCCGGTTCGCGTTCGAGGGCGACCTCACGCTACCCGAAGTCGGCGGTGGGGCACTGGCGTGCCTCGACGCCGACCCGATCCTGCTGGGCTCCGCCGAGCTGGCGTCCGGACGCGTGGAGCTCGACCTGGGAGAGCGGCGCTACACACCCGGATGTCCGATCCCACTCGGACCCGAGCTGGCGTTCGAGGTCGAGAGGCTGTCGGGCTCGGTGGCGGTTCAGGTCGCGCCGGAGCTGCTGGTGGAGCGCACGCCCGATGTCGAGGGAGCCCTCCTCCTGCCGAGCTTCTTCGTCTGCGGGAACGCCGAGTCCGCGCGTATGGCCGTACCCGGCAGTCTGAGGCTGGGCGTCGACCGGCGCCTCACCGGAACCGTGACGGGTCTCGCGCCCACGTGCCCGATCGACCTCGCGGCGCTCGAGGTCACGATCTCCGAAGGGGCGCTCGAGCTGACCGTCGCTGCCGACACTCAGTCCGTGGTGCTAGCCGGCGCGGCGGCCGGCACGTTCGCGCTCGCCGACAACCCCGTGAGCGGTTCCGGGACCATGGCCGTGGATCTGGTGAGAGGCCGCATGCTGTCGGGCACGCTCGACTTCGACGGGCCGTTCCGGCTCGATCTGCCGCGCTCGAGCCCCGCGCTGTCCTTCCTCATCGAGGAGGCGAGTCTCGACACCGCCGGCGTCCACATCGCCGGTGGGCAGCGCCTCACGCTGGCCGGCGGACAGAACATCGACGCAACGTTCGACCGCGTGACGATCAACCCCGCCGCCCTCGCGCTCACCGGCGGAGCCATCCGCTTCGAGGCGCCGTTCGCGTTCGAGGTGTCGATCTCCGATGAAGGCTCGCTGACCTGGCGCGCGGTCGCCCGCGAAGCTCCCCTCTCGGTCGCGACCGGTCTACGGATCGACTTGCCCACCGAGGTCGCGCTCACGCCGGAGGGTCTCGTGTCCGCCGGGGACGCTGGCGCTGCGCTACGGTTCCGTGGGCGCGACGTCGACTCGCTGCGCGTGGCGTTCTCGGACGACTTCGCGGTGGCGCTCGATCCGTTCGGCGTCACTGACGGGCGCGCCGACCTCCTGCTGGCCGGGGAGAGCGTTGCGCACGTCGACCGGCAGGGCTTCAGCCCGAACTTCGCGTACTTCGCACGTGAGCTGCTGCCCGCGCAGCTCGGTCTGCCCACCGTCGACGTGGCCTACCTCCAACTGCGTGACGAGGCGGGCAACCTGCTGGTCGAGAGCGAGAGCACGGGCTCCGGCACCCGCGTGGCGACGCGACCCGCCGCGACGGTGCCGCTCGTGGTGCCCGCGCTCCAGCTCGACCGGGCCGAGGCGCCCAGGCTCGACGTGGCGTTCGAGGTCGTCCTGAACGATCTCGGCGACGGCCTGAGTGCGGGCGCCATCCGCGTGCGCGTGCCGCCGGGCCAGCGCGAAGTGTTCGACCTGTCGTCGAGCGGGCTGCCGCTGCGCATCGACACGCTCGCCTACGAGAGCGACGGTGGCTCCGCGTACGCGTTCACGTTGGGGGGCTCGCTCGTGCTGTTCGGCGACAGCGCGATCACCGGCGGTGCGGTGGAGCTCACACTCGATGGAGCAGGCCGCCTCACCGGCGAAGTGGCTGCCGAGCTCACGCAGCGGGTGCCTCTCCTGCCAGGGGACGGACGCCTCGCGCTCTCGCTGACACGGGCGGAGGGGACGTTCGACGCGGACCTCGCGGGCGGCGCGCTCACGCACGACCTGGAGCTGACGGGCGCGGTCGAGCTGACGGCGGCGGCGGGCGACAGCCGCTCCGTGGACGCGACCCTGCACCTCTCCGAGCGGGGCGTGTCGGTGACGCGCATCGAGGCCCAGGGCGACGAGATCCCGGCCTTCTTCGATGCGGGTATCGTGCGCCTCGGGTTCACCAACCTCCGTGTGCCTCGGCTCGAGTACGCCTACGAGACCGGCGTGTGGGACTTCGAGTTGCTGTTCGACGCGCGCCTCTCGTTCCCCGCGCTCGACTCGCTCGAGCTACCTCCTGTGCGTGACGTGGTGCTCCGCCCGACCGGCATCAGCATCCCGGCCTGGTCGGTGCCCGAGCTCGCGCTCGAGCCCTTCGCCCTCTCCGGGTTCTCGGTCCGGCCGCTCGCGTTCCGCAGCGACGCGCTCGCGTTCGATTGGCTCTCGGGCCAGATGCAGTCCGATCCGGGGTTCGCGTTCGACCTCGAGGTTGCGTTCCCCACGTCCGCGCCCCCCGAGCTCCGCCAGACCCGCCTGTCGGTGCTCGACGCCGGCTACTCGGCGGGCGGCCTCAACGGGACCATCGAGCCTCGCGACCTGCCGGAGCCGCTCAGACTCCCGCTCGCCGAGAATGGCCTCGCGCTGGATCTCCGTGCACTCGGAGGGGCCCTCGGGATCGACAGCGTCGGCGCGCAGACCGTCGCCATCACGGCTGAAGGATCGCTGGTCCTGCCCTCTACCATGCGCTGCGAGGCTGCACCGAGCGGAGAGCTGGCGCTACCGGGCGCCACGATCATGCTGTCCTCGACGGGCAGGATCTCCGGGTCGGCGAGCGGTGTGCTCCCCGAGTGCCCGGCGCTCGTGGGTCCCCTCGCACTCCGCATGTCGGGCTCTCTGCTGACGTTCGACGTCGGTGCCGACGGGCGGCAGCGCGCCGAGCTGTTCGCGGCCGCCGAGCTGCGGCTCCCCGGGCTGGCGGCGGGTGACACCGTCAGCGCCACCGGCGAGATCGGGCTCGATCTAGCGGTTCCGCGTGTCACGCGTGGCACGCTCGAGATCGATTCGCCGTTCCGCTGGAACCTGCCCTGGTCGGGCCAGAGCGCAGAGCAGAGCACGGAAGGTGTTCCCCTCTTCAGCTTCATCGTCAACGAGGCCGCGATCGACGACGAGGGTCTCCACCTCACAGGGTCGGGACAGGCTGAGTTCTACGACTGGGAGCTCGTCGACGTGGGGACCCTGGGCCAGGCGGGGGCGATCGCCGAGGGCACGGCTGAGGTCGTCTTCGAGGACCTCACCCTCGCGCTGCCCGACTACGAGATCAGCGCGGGGAGCGTCGGCTTCACCGAGAGCTTCGCGTTCGATGCGGGCTTCGAGCAATCGAAGCCCAGGTGGCGTGCCACGGACGAGTCGCAGCCCCGGAGGGACGGCCCCGGCCTGCGCGTCACGCTGCCGCCCGACGTCAGCCTGTCCGCCGACGGGATCGAGGTGGGCGGCACCGCGACCGCGGAGCTGACCTTCGGCACCGAGGCCTTCACAGCGTTGTCCGTGACCTTTGCCGACGACTTCCTCTTCGGCTACGACCCCGTCGGCGTCACCAGCGGGCGCGCGACGTTCCTCCTCGACGGGAGCGCGATCGCGTACGTGGATCCCACGGGCTTCTGGCCCGGCGACGTCTTCGGCGTCCTCCCGATTCCCGCGCGACTGGGGCTGCCGAGCGAGGACATCGCCTACCTCCAGCTGCGAGACGCCACCGATCAGCTGCTCGTGGAGTCGCGTGTGGAGGACGGAGGTGTGACCCTGCGCACGCGCGACAACCAGTCCATCGAGCTCGTGATCCCGGCGCTGACGGATGCGTCGGGCGAGCCCGCGCGGGTGAGCGTCGAGTTCGACGTGACCGCGAACGCCGCGTCCTACCAATTGACGGGCGGGAGCGTGCGCGCCGTGGCCGAGGAGGGCGGCGACCCGCTCTTCCGCATGGCGAGCGTGCCGCTCGAGGTGCGCGAGGTCGCGTACGAGCCGGGCGAGGATGGTCACGAACTCCGCGTCGACGCGCGCCTCACGTTGCCCGCGGCCCTCGGCGGCCTGGACGTCGTGCTGAACGATCTCCTGGTCGGAGAGAACGGGCTCAGCGGCACGGCGGAGGTCGGCACGTACACGGAGCGCTTCGACCCCAACCTGACGCCCGTCGCCAGCCAAGCGCTCGCCGAGAACGTCGACCTCGACGTCCTCGGGGCGCGCGTCGCGTTCGGGGACAGCACGCGCATCGACGTATCCGGAGTCGTGCGGACTCCGTTCTTCTCACCCCCCCAGGGTGGGCCAGCGGCCATCTTCTTCGCGGGCAGTCACGGACTTTCCGGGCTGACCCTCGCGGTGGACCCGCTGAGCCTACCCGAAGGGACGCTGCCTCTCGGTCTCCTCACCTTCGAGCCCCAGGCGATCGGCGAGGAGCCCGCCACGCGCATCACGGTCACCGACGAGGAGCTCACGGTCCGGATGAGCGGCGTGCTGCGCGCTCCGACTCTCAGCGACGAGTTCGCCGCGACGATCCAGGGGCTGGAGATCGGGACGCGCGGCGTCGTTCTCCCGACGGTCTCGCTCGCGGAGTCCGAGGACCAGCAGGTGTTCAGCCTGTTCGGCGCCACGTTCGCGCTGAGGGACTCGACCGGCGTCTATCCCGCGATCGCGCTCGAGTACGAGGGCGGCGTGGTCGGCGTCGTCATGTCGGGTGAGGTGACGTTCCTGGGCCACGCGGCGCGCTTCTACGGGCTGCGCGTGACGTCGGAGGGGGCGGTCTCGCTGGCCGAGGCCAACCTGCTCGCGGAGCCCATCGCCCTGGCGGAGAACGTGCTCACGCTCGACAGCCTCGCCATCGTCGACGACCGACTGCGCGCGGCGTTCGGCGTAACCTTGCCCGAGCCGCTCGGCGACGGCGAAGTGCAGCGGGTTGCCGTGTCGATCGCGCCGGACGGGACGGTGGAGGGCACGGGCACCGTGGTCGTGCGCGAAGAGGACCCGGGCCTGGGCGGCGAGCGCACGCAGGTCTCGGCCGGGATCGCGACCGTGCATCCCCGCTACATCGGGCTCACCATCGATCCGACGGAGCTCGACCGGAGCAGCGTCGAGGTCGTGGCCGACGTCTACCTGCGCGACTCGGAGGACAACCGCATCCAGATCGGCGACGTGACGGGCGGAACGGTGAGCCCCGGCCTGACGGTCGGGTTCGACGGGAGCGTCGAGTGGGGCAACGTCTCCCTCCCGCGCGAGTTCGAGTTCGACTTCGAGGCGGTGCGTCTCACGCTCTCGCAGGTCTCCGCTGGTGGCACCGGCAGTAGCTTCTGGGTGGGGATGAGCGGCGAGCTCGCGCTCGACATCGCGGCCGCGTCGGGAGCGCTCGCGTTCACGGACGTGCGCATCGACGACGGGGGCCGCGTGGACTTCGGCTCCGCGGAGGTTCAGGGCGGAGAGATCACGATCGGCGGCATGGTGAACCTCCAGGTCGAGGGCTTCGCGTACAGCAACACACCCACGACCATCGAAGTCGCCGGCGGCACCATGCCGACGACCTCTTCGGCGGGCGCGGCATCCACCCAGTCGATCGACGTTTCTTCCTACGTCCGATTCGGCGGCCGGATCGACGTCGTCGACGTGCTCGCGGGCGGAGTGGAGGAGGTCCTGCTCTACGAGACCGCGGATGACGGGCGCACCGGTCTGATCGTGCGGCAGGCAGCGCTCGACGTGTACGACGTGGTGTCGATGCAGGCCGACCTCAGCTACCGCGAGATCCCCGGCGGGTTCGAGATGGTGCTGGGCGCCCAGGGCCAGCTGCTCGACCAGTACGACGTGATGTTGGTCGGCGCGATCGAGCAGGGGAACGGCACCAACCGCTTCGGCATGTTCCTGGCGACCGGCGTCACGATCCCGATCCCCGCGGTGCCCGTGGTCGTGATCTCGCAGCTCGGCGGCGGATTCTTCTACAACCCGAAGCCCGAGTATCTGGAGCTCGTGCGCCAGTACGCCGGCGTGTCCCAGACGGCGCAGGAGAAGATCGAGGCGCCGGTCGGCAGGTTCGCCGGGCTCCTGTACGGGGCCGCGATCATCACGCCTGCGGCCGTGGCGGAGGGCCGTGTGCTCCTGACGGTGATGCCGAACGCGCTCCAGATCGACGGTGCGGTCACCGTGCTCAACCAAGGCAACCGCCTGCGCGGCGACGCGCATCTCGTGCTCGGCACGAAGAAGACGTACGCCGAGGGCAACATCGCGTTCGACATCGATTACGATCCGGTGCTGAACGGCGCCGGCGAGATGCAGTTCTACGTGTACGGCCCGGATGTGTGGGGCATCTCCGGCGCGACCGAGGTGAGCGTCGTCGGCTACTTCGACGGCGCGTCGGAGCTGTTCATCGGACCGCCGGGCTTC
Organism: uncultured Gemmatimonas sp.; assembly: GCA_964490285.1. Classification (GTDB taxonomy): domain Bacteria; phylum Gemmatimonadota; class Gemmatimonadetes; order Longimicrobiales; family Gaopeijiaceae; genus UBA2982. The sequence continues at coordinate 183,295 of CAZBCN010000001.1, forward strand.
GTGGTCTCGGTCGACGTCGAGAGGAACTTCGACATCTGGATCCTCGAGATCAACTCGGATTTCGAGACGACCGGCTGGTACGAGCGCAGCTCGGGCGACTGGGGCGCACACGCCGAGATCCGCGTCAAGGCGGAGCTCGTCGACGGCACGATCGAGGCATCGGGCAGGCTCCAGGCGGCTCTGCTCTTTCCCGGAAGCGGCGACCCGATGATGTACGCGGCGGGTAGGGTCGAGGGCTGCGTGGTCGGGCAGTGCGCGGACAAGCGCGTGTGGGTGAAGTTCTGTGACGGCCGGGTCGAAGACTATGGAACGGGCCGGAACTCGGAGTGGGACGAGCTGCTCGACGAGGCCGAGGCCGTTGCGGAGGAGATCATGGCCGCGGCGGACGAGGCCCAGGAGGCGGCCGAGCAGGCGCAGCTCGGGCTGCTCGGGCTGAGCTACGACGAGCTGGCCGCGGCGTACGAGCGCATCCAGGGATGGCCGCAAGCCCGTTTCCAGGCCGTGGCCGCCGCTTCGACGGGGGTCGAGTCGAACTACGCGCCGCAGCCCGGCGAGGGCGCGCAGTTCGGGTGGTATCTACAGGTGCTGCAACAGGCCGGCGCCCCGGCGGACACGGCGCTCATCCGGAGCTACGCCGACTCCGTGACTGCGCAGCTCGATCGCATCGCCGCGCGCCGTGCGGCGGTGTCGGGTCGCATCGGCGAGATCACCGCGGACATTCAGCAGGCCCGCTCCGAGGCCGAGCTCCTCATCCCGGGGAGCCCCGTCCGCCAGATCTCCTTCGCTCCGCCCGTCACGCGCACGGTCGTCGACGCCGCGGGGGACACCACGAAGATCCTGGAGAGCGGCCCAGGGTTCGACGTCGATCCCCAGGCGGCCGAGGCGGTGCGCTCCGCGCTCGACGAGTGGCGCCTCGAGGCCGAGCGCGCGGACCAGCAGGCGCGTGCGCAGCTCCAGGCGCTGGAGACGAGCCTCCAGCAGATCCGCGCGGTGACGCAGAGCGGCGACGAGGGTTCGCTGCTCGCCTACGCGCGGTTGCATGCCGAGGCGGTGTCCGCTGCCGAGCGGCAGTACGCGACACAAGCGGACCACATCCTCAGAAAGCAGGACTGGATGCGCGCACGGCTCATCGAGCAGGGTCCACCGGACTTCCAGGCCCAGCTGCTCGCCAGCTCCGTGACTCCCATGACCACACAGAGCGTCACCACCCAATCGCGGTCCGTCTCGCTCGCCACGACGCCCACGAGCCCAACGCAGTACAGCTCCCAGGCAGTGTACGCACTCGTGAACCGCTACACCGCGATCCGGAACATCATCCTGAACAAGACGAAGGCGCTACGCGCGGAGAGCTTCAACCGGCTGCGCGAGCTGATCATCTATCGTGAGGTCCTGCTCGATGAGTGGCTCGGCACGAACGGCGCGCGCCTCGCCGCGTTCGTGGCCATGGAGGGGACGTGGAGCGGGCCGTCCGATCCCCGCTACGATGCGCACGCCGACAGCACGGGCATGTGGATCTGGTATCACCTCGCGCGCGCCGGCATGCAGGCCGCGGACGCCGGGGCCGACGACGCGCTCGCGGACGTGGTGAGCCTGTCGGGGCAGCGACTCGGCGCCATCCGTGCTCAGCACGGCGCGGTCTCCTCGAGCCTCGACCGGCTCTACGGCAGCCAGGCGGCGCTCACGGGCGTGCTGTACGACGCGTACGACCGCTACATCGGCTGGCGCACGGAGACGCTCGGCGACTCGGCGCTGGCCCCTCGCGCCGGCCTCGATGCGTTTCGGGCGAGGAAGGAGGAGCTGGCCCTGGAGCTGACCGTGCCCCGACTGAGCGGCGTGCAGGTCACGTCGCTCAACCAGGGGTACCGCTCGACTCAGACGTTCCAATGGAGCGGCACGCACCCGAGGGGCGCCTACGAGTTCCTCTTCCGCGACGTGGGGCAGGCCGAGAGCGCGCTGGGCGCTCCGCTCTTCTCGAACGGCGCGATGGGGACACTGGTCGGGCATCGATTCCTGCAGGCGCGCGGATGGACGGAGCCTACGCGCAGCTTCGAGGCGGGCGTTCGTGGCGGCGCGGGGTTCATCGGTCTCGGTCGCGCCGACTACACGGTCACCTTCCAACAGCAGGGCACCGGCGCGGGCTCGAGCACCACGTACGTCGAGCTGGTCGACGCGACGCCGCCGAGCGCTCCCGTGATCGAGCTCGTGGGGAGTGCGGCCCGCCCCTTGGGTACCGGTGGGTCGGAAGCTTGGACGAGCAGCCCGGACGCTCCGCTGGTGCGCTGGACGGCGAGCGACCCGGAGTCGGGGATCTCCGAGTACGAAGTCGCGGTCGGGACCGCGCCCGAGGACACGAGCGTGCGTGCGTGGACGTCGGTAGGCGGGCGCTCGGAGATTCGCTTGGACGGCGTCACCCTGAGCCAGGCCACGCCGGTGTTCGTGTCGGTGCGAGCCCGCAACGGCCGCGCACTGTGGGGCGCGGTCGGCGTGTCCCCCGCGTTCCGCTGGGATCCGAGTCCGCCTGCCTTCCCGCTCGGCGCCTCGGTGAGCGCGAGCGCCCCGGCGGACGGCGCCGCGACCCCGACGCGCACGGTCCTACTGCCCGCGTGCACCGTGCCCGAGCCCGCCTTCCCGCTGACGCCGCCCACGCGAGGGATAGATCCGACCGCGACCCAGAGGGGGGACGAATGGGGTGGGTATCTCGGAGGCGACTCCGATGGCGGAGCGAACACGGCCGGCACGCCTCAGCGCATGGCTCCGCAGCGCTCGTTCAGCTGGCCTTCGGCGTCGGATTCGGAGTCTGGGCTCTCGGCTTATCGTTGGCGCATCGATACGAGCCCTCCGACTGGCCTCGAGGGTGGGGGATGGTCCGAGGTGCCGGGCTCGCAGACGAGCATCACGGTGAGCGGTGCGCCGCTCGCGTACCAGGGTCAGTTCTACCTGACCGTGGTCGCCGAGAACTGGGCCGGCGAGCTCACGGAGGCCCTCACGTTCGGCCCGTTCGAGGTTCCGGACCCGACGCGTCCGACGAATCCCCGGGTGTGCGCCGCGGTCGGCCGCGCGGCGGATCGATTCACAGTCGAGTTCAGCACGCTGGCCGTCGACCCCGAAACGCGGGTGGTCGGCTACCAATATCGGGTGCGCTCGGGCTCCACGACCCTGCGCGACTGGCCCGCAGAGGCCCTCGACTGGACCGACGTCGCCTCCCCCGGCAACGTCGCGACGCAGCCGCTCGTTCTCGTCGACGGACTGAGCTACCACGTCGACGTGCGCGCGAGGAACGGCGACGGGGTCTTCGGCGATACGATTTCGACGGGCCCGGTCTACGTGGATGCCTCGCCGCCGCCCACCCCCACGGCCACCGCGCTGTTCGGCTCGAGCCCCGCGACGGTCCTCCGACTCAGGATCACCGGCGCGGCCGACCCGCACTCGGGGTTCATGACGCAGCACCTTGCGGTCGGTACCAGCCAGGGCGCGGCCAACGTCGTCGCCTGGCGAAACATCCCTGGGGCGGTGCCGGGCGAGTACGTGGTGGACATCCCATTGATCACGGCTCTCACGGCGGGAGCCACCTACTGGCTCCAGGTCAGAACCGTGAACCAGGCCGGCCTGGCGAGCCCGATCTACGTCGCCTCGTTCACGGTGCCCTCGCTACGCGTGACGGCTCCGGCGCCGCTGAGGAGCGGACGATGAGTGACCGCATGCGCGCGCTCGGATGCGCGATGATGCTCGGGCTCACAGCCACTGGCACGCCGCTCGCCGCCCAGGTCGCGCCGGACGCCCTCCGCATGTTCCTCGTCGCGCGGGGCGACTCGGTCCGTCTGCTCTTGACGGAGTCGCCGCCGCCGTTCGGCGGCTTCGTCGTGGATCGCAGGCTCGCGGGGGGCGCGTCGAGCTGGCAGCGCCTCACACCGCAGCCGATCCGCCGCGTCACGCAGCCAGCGATGGCCGCCGGGCTGATCGGGCCGGACCTGCCGGCGGTGCGCGAGGCATTCGGGACGAACGACGAGGCCGAGCTGCTACGCAGGCTCCGAAGCGACGATTTCGCTGGATACGTGCTCAGCCTGCTGCATCCGCAGGTCGCGGTGGTGCTCGGCCGCCACTTCGCGGACGGCGGACTCCAGCGCGGCGCGTCCTACGAGTACCGCGTGTCGATGACCGACAACGACGATGACGAGACCGGGGAGCAGATCATCGGCAGCGTCCGGATCGCGGATGTGGTGCCCGCTCCGCCAACCGGCGTCACCGCGACGTCGGGGCCGGGAGCGATCACGGTCGCCTGGTCGTATCCCCGCTACACGGGGGACCCGAGCGACGTCGTGATCGGCTTCCACGTCTACCGTGCCGATATCGCCACGGGGGTCACCACCCTGGTGACCGGACGGCCCGTCCTGCGCAACGACAGCGGCCCGCTCGAGTTCGCCGACACGCTCGTGGCGAACGGCGTCCGCTACCGCTACGACGTGCGTGCTGTGGACCTCGTGCGCCGCGAGAGCGCGCCGAGCGGGGCCGCGGTCGCCACGGCGATCGACGGGACGCCGCCCCGCATGCCGACGAACGTGGTCACCGTGCCGGGCGACGGCGTGGTCACGGTCTCGTGGGAGCCCACATCCGACACCGATTTGAGCGGTTACCACGTCGAGCGCTCCACCGGTCTCGACCAGCCCTACCGGCGCCTCACGTCGGCTCCGGTGCCTGCGGGCGCGCCCTACGAGGACCGAACCGCGATAGGGGGCACGCCGTACTTCTACCGCGTGGTAGCCGTGGATTCGAGCGGGAACGAGGGCCGGCCGAGCAACGCGATCGCCGCGCTCCCCGTCGACCAGACGCCGCCATTGCCGCCCACGGGCGTCGCGGTCGAAGCCCGCGGCCGGAGCCTCGACGTGCGCTGGATCGCCTCCCCGTCGTCGGATGTGCGCGGCTATTACGTGTACCGCGGCGAGGCGGCCGATCGCATGGTGCGGCTCGTCGAGCAGCCTGTCGCCGGAACGTCGTTCGTCGACGCGGGATATGGCGGCGCCGGGCTCACGCCCGGAGGCCGGTACATGGTGCGCGTCTCGGCCGTCGACAACGCGTACAACGAGTCCGAGCCCGTCGACGCCTCGGTCGCCGTGCCGGACGACGAGCGGCCCGGCCCGCCCACTGGTCTGCGGGTGACCAACGCGCTCGGGCGCTGGGTGGAAATCGCTTGGTCGCCGAGCCCGTCCCTCGACGTTCGGGCCTACCAGGTGCTGCGCTCGGCGACGGGCGAGCCGTCGATCCCGATCGCCGACGGGTCGGCGGGGCAGCGCTCGCTCAGGGACAGCACCGCGGTTCCCGGCACGACCTACTCGTACCAGGTCGTCGCGGTGGACTCCGCCGGCAATCGCAGCGAGGCCGCCGGCGCATCGCTCGCGTTCGGGGACCGGACGCCGCCGCCGGCACCGCGATACGTGGCCGCCGTGGTGAGCGCGACTGGCGTCGACGTCTCGTGGGAGCGCGTCGCCGAAGACGACCTGGCCGGCTATCACGTGTATCGCGCGCTGGTGCCCACGGGCGTTCCCGAGCGACTCACCGATACGCCGGTAGTCGACCTGAGATTCTCCGACCCCGGAGGCCGGGCCGAGCACTACTACATCATACGCGCTGTGGATCGGTCGGCGAACGAGTCGGCTCCGAGCCAGGCGGTGCGTGGGAGCGTGCGATGATCGATCGAGTCGTTCGTCAGATCCTGCTCACGACGCTCGTCGTCGCTGCGGCGCCGCGCACCGCGCTCGCGCAGCTCAGCTCGCCGACGTTCACCAGCGAGACCGGAGCGTATGCGGAGGCCTACGGGATCTCGGGGCGCGCGAGCCGGCGTCCGGGCCAGACGCTGCGCTTCTACGCCTCGCCGACCCTCTCGTGGATGGGGATGTCGTTCGGCGCGAATCTGCTCTGGAGCACCGAGAACCAGTTCGCCGCTCAGACGCTCAACCGTTACTACCTCAACCCCCGCTGGTCGTGGGGTCAGCTCCACGCCGGCGACTACGTGCCCACCGTGTCGCGCTACACGGCCAATTCCGTTCGCATTCGCGGCGGGGGCGTCGAGCTCACGCCCTGGCGGCTCCGCTTCGGGTTCACCGCCGGGCGCGTTCAGGACGCCACGGATCTCTCGACGTTCGACGCCGCGCCCGAGCGCACCCTCTTCGCGGGCATGGTGGGGATCGGCGATCCTGGGTCGACCTTCCTGGAGCTCTCGGCGCTGCGCGCCGAGGACTCACAGGCTGGGACGGACACGCTCTCGGCTCCCCCCCAGGAGAACGTCGTCGCAGCGGGGGCAGGTGGGTTGGTGCTCTTCGGCGGCACGCTCAGGCTCCGGGCCGAAGGGGCGGCGAGCCTCTTCAGTCGGGACACCCGCGCGGGGGAGCTCGACGACGTGGGCCAGCCCGAGTGGACCGGCGACGTCTTCACGCCACGCGTGAGCAGCAGACTCGACTACTCGTGGAATGCGGAGGCACGCGTCGCGCTCCGGGCCTTCAGCTTCGGAGGACAGCTCGAACAGGTGGGCCCGGGGTTCACGTCCCTCGGCAATCCCTACTTCGTGAACGACCGCCGGGAAGCGCGCCTCTTCGGCACCTTCAGGCTCCTGCGTGGGCGACTCAGCGGAAACGCGTCTGTGGGCCAACGCCGTGACAACCTCGCGGATGACAAGCGAGGAACGACGTATCGCAAGACCGGGACGCTCGGGCTGACCGCTGCGCTCGGCCGCTCGCTGGTCAGCTCGGCGAACGTGCTGGTCAACGGCACGACACGGGATCCTCTGCCATCGAGCCCGACCGCTCCCGATCCCGGCATGCTCGACTCGCTGCGCCTGAAGAACGTCGCCGTCTCCGTGTCCCTCGTGCAGCAGGTCCGCTATCAGCTCGCGGGTCTCACGAATCAGGTGACGTTGAGCGTGACCGAGCAGAGGATCGAGGATGCGAGCCCGCGCTTCGGCGGCGTTCTCGACACGCGCTCGCGGGCCGTGGCGCTCGACTACGGCATTCTCGTATGGCAGGTCTACATGGTGTCGGTCCGGCCCGCCTACCAGGAGTTCCAGGGAGCGACCGGGGCCGAGCGACTGCGCTCCATGAGCGTCGGCCTCTCGCGGCGCGCGCCAGGGTCGCCACTGTCCGCTTCCGCGCTGTCCACCTACACGCAGCTCCGTGAAGGCTGGCAGCTCAGGCAGGACGCGACCGTGAGCTATCGTCTGACCGAGAGCGACAACCTGTCTGCCCAGATCCGTTGGTCGTCGCTGCGCGCGGCAGCGGAGCCGTTTACGGAGACGATGTTGACGACCCGCTGGTCACACCGGTGGTGAGCGTGTCGGCGTTTCGGACCGCCTCGGGCCTGTGCGCGCGACCTCCGTCTGTTCCGCCGACCCCGGGGGCGTTACAAGTGGAAGAGGTCCTTCAGCATGAGCCCCCACTTGAACGCACGCCCCATGACCATGGAAGGCCCGCCACCTCCGCATACAGAGGAGTCGGGGAGCCGCGCGAGCCTGCCCTCCTCCGCCCTCCACGAGGCGGCGCTGGTCGAGCGGTTCTGGGATCGGATCCGCCTCTTCGCGGGTCGCCGGCTGGCCACGGCCGCCGAGGGCGAGGACGTCGCGCAGGAGACCATCCGCCGGGTGCTGGAGGCTGTCCGCCAAGGAAGGCTGCGAGCAGAGGAGGCGCTGCCGGCGTTCGTCTTCGAGACGGCGCGCAACATCTGCAGGCAACGGCACCGAACCGCGGCCCGCGAGGGACGGGCGTTCGAACGACTGCGATGGCGCTCGTCGCACTCGGAGTCGACCGCGGATCCGCTGGCGGACCTCGTCTCGGAATCGAGGCGAGGCGAAGTGCGTACCGCGATCACGCAGCTTGCCGATGACGACCGAGAGCTCCTGCGCATGTCCTTCTATCTCTCGCTCGATACGGGCGAGGTCGCGCGGCGCCTGGGGGCCACGCCCGGCGCGATCCGCGTGCGCCGCTTTCGCGCGCTCCATCGACTGCGCGCGCTCCTAGAGGATTCCGAATGAAGACTGCCATGGACGATCGACCCGTGGGAGCCACGTGCGAGACCGCGCTCGACGGCGAGGTGCTGGCCGCGTACGTGGCCGGCCGTCTGGGCGAGCAAGAAACGGAGGCGTTCGAGCAGCACTTCTTCGGGTGCGAGGAGTGCTGGGCGCTCGTAGGTGCCGCGACCGGCCTGCGGGCTTCGCTCGCGGCGTCCACCGAAGACGCTGCGCGAGCTACCCCCTTGGCCATCGCCCTGGGCCGCTCTCGGCGGCGGTGGGTGGTGCTGGCTCCTGCTGCAGGCCTCGCGGCTGTGCTCGCGGGCTTGGCCCTCTTCGGGCCTTGGAGCGCCGACGCGCCCATCGGGCCGGGAGGAACGCCGGGAGAGGTCTTCCGCGGCGCCGGCCAGACCCTGTCGCTCGACGTCGTCGTCGACGGCGGCTCCCTGCGCGCGAGCTGGGCGCCGCTCGCGATGGCCGCGGCATACGAGGTGCGTCTCTACGACGCGGAGGGTCGTTTGCTGCGCGCCTCGGATGTGGACGGCCGCACCACCGAGGTGGACATCGAGGTGCTCGACCTCGGAGGTGTGCCGGGCGTGGCCGCGCTGGACGTGGTCGCGCTGGACGGATTCGGGCAGGTGCTCCTCCGCTCCGAGCGGGTCTCCCCGCGGCCGTGAACCTGCGCCTCGCCGGCATCGTCGCATGCTTGGCGTGCGTCGTCGCGGCGTGCTCGGACGTCGAAAGTGGCGGCCTGGCGGCGTCGGGCCCCGTCGCCGAGGTGCGCGCCACGCTCGACCGGGGTGAGTACGGGGAGGGCGAGCGGTTGGCGCGAGCCGCGCTCGCGGAGCTGACCGCCGACGGGAGAGGTCGCTCGCTCGAGGCGGCCGAGCTCTCCGACGCGCTGGTCATCGCGCTCGCTCGCGGTGGCAAGGCCTCCGCCCCCGATGCCGTCGAGCTCGGCGAGCAGGCTCTCGAGATCAAGCGTGAGCTCCTCGGCCCGCGGCATCCGTCCGTCGCGACCAGCCTCGACAACGTCGGCTGGCTGTTCTTCGTGCGGGGGGAGTACGAGCTGGCAGGGGAACGGTACGACGCCGCGCTTGCGATCCTCGACTCCGCGGCCGCCGAAGATCCCGAGCAGCGAGTGGCCCTCGCCACGGTGCACTCTCACCTAGGTCCCCTCAACCAGGAGCTGGGTCGATTTTCCACCGCGCGGCTCCATTACGAGAGCGCGCTCGGCACTTTCATCGACGCGGTCGGCGTAAGCGACGCACGAGTAGCGATGTCCCGAAACAACCTCGCGACGCTGCTGGTCAAGGTCGGGGACTACGTTCCGGCTCTGGCGCTCTACCGCGAGTCGATGGCGAGCCTGGAAGGCCAGCTGGGATCCGAGCACCCGCTCATCGCGACCTCCAAGCACAACCAGGCGGAGCTCCAGCAGCGCATGGGTCGGTTCGACGAGGCGGTCGAGCTGTATCGGCAGTCCCTCGAGACCAAGCAGCGCACGTTGGGCCCGGAGCACCCGAGCGTGGCACTCACGCTGAGCAACCTCAGCTATCTGTACACGGATCGCGGAGAGCCGACCGCCGCCGACACGTTGGCCGAGCGCGCCCTCGCGATCCAGGAGACGGCCTACGGTGCGGAGCACGTGGACCTCGCCTATGGGCTGGTGAGCCTCGGGCGTGCGCGGAGCGCCCGTGGCGATCGGGTGGGCGCCCGCGGGTCGCTCGAGCGGGCGCTCGAGCTGCGCACACGCACCCTGGGTGCCGATCACCCGCTCGTCGTGCCGCCGCTCTACTTCCTGAGCGAGGCCGTCGCACGCGACGGAGACCGACGGGAGGCACTCGAGCTCGCTCTGCACGCCGAAGCGATCGGGAGAGAGCACCTCCGCCTGACAGCGCGGGGATCTCCCGATCGGCAGGCGCTGCGGTATGCCGCTGAGCGCCTCCCCAGCCTCGACATGGCGCTGTCAGTGGCGTCGGAGCTCGGAGACCCGTCAGCGGCGACGGCGGCGTGGGACGCGCTCATCCGCTCGCGAGCCGTGGTCCTCGATGAGATGGCGACGCGACTCCGGTTGGCCAACGACGCCGGCACGCCGGCGGCGAGGAGTACGCTCGAATCGTACCGCACCGCAGCGGAGCGCCTGTCCAACGTGCTCCTGCGCGGGCCCGCGGGCGACTTGCCGCGGTACGCAGAGCAGGTCGCGGCGCTGCGCGTGGAGCTGGAGGAGGCGGAGCGCGCCGTGGCCACGCTCTCGGAGGCGAACCGCCTCGGGCTCGCCCGACAGAACGTCGGCTTCGCAGAGGTGCGTGCCGCGCTGCCCGAAGGGGCTGTTCTGGTAGCCTATGCGCGGATCGCCACGGGATCGCTGGCGGCGCGAGGGCCTGCGCAGTACGTGGCCCTGGTGCTCGATGACCGCAGCGCTGCACCCCGCATAGCCGAGCTCGGGGCGGCCCGGGACATCGAGACCGCGATCAGGAGGTGGCGCGACGAGATGGTGCCGGAGGCCGTCGCGCGCGACCCCAACGGACACGAGCCGGCGGGTATCCGCGTGCGTGAGCTACTCTGGGATCCGCTCGAGATCGAGGCGGCGGGGGACCGGCTCGTACTACTCGTACCCGACGGCGCGGTACATCTCGTGAACTTCGCGGCTCTTCCTGCGTCGCCCGGTCGCGTGTTTGCGGAAACCGACGTGATGCTTCACGAGTTATCCAGCGAACGGGATCTGCTAGCGCAGGCACCGCAGGCGGCGCGCCAGGACCTCCTGGCCGTGGGGGGTGTGGAGGCACGGAGGAGCGGGTCGCGATCGGGGTTGCCATCCCCGTCGTCGACTTCGAGCGCCGCGTCTACCGTCGCGTGCCTGGACATGTCCCGGGCCGCTTTCCCGGTGCTGCCGGGATCGCTCTCGGAGATCCGCGGCATCGCGTCGATATGGGAGCGTTCGAGGGGGAACGAGCGAGGATCCGCCGTGGAACTCGCGGGCGGCGCCGCGACGGAGGCCGCCGTCAAGCGCGAGGCCCAGGGCAAGAGCGTGGTGCACCTGGCAACCCACGGGTTCTTCTCCGCGAACGAATGCTGGACGGACCCCGCCGCCGGGACCACTCCGCTCCAGCTCTCCGGACTCGTGTTCTCGGACGACGAAACGGCGGTCGCTGGAGCGGAGAGCGGCTCGAGCGACGGGGTGCTGCTCGCGGAAGAGGTGGTGACGATGGACTTCGGGCGAGCGCGCTGGGTGGTTCTCTCCGGTTGCGACACGGGGCTCGGCGGCATCCAGGTCGACGAGGGAATCCTTGGGCTGCGCCGCGCCTTCCGCACGGCGGGCGCGGGAACCGTGATCATGAGCCTGTGGCCTGTTGAAGACCTGTCGACCCAGGCCTTCATGCAGTCCTTGTACGGGGCTCGCTTTGATCGAGGTATGTCGACAGCCGGCTCGATGCGGCAGGCCTACCGCGATGCGCTGGCGGCGACACGACGGGAGCGAGGGCACGGGCACCCACTGTACTGGGCCCCGTTCATCGCGTCGGGCGACTGGCGCTGAGCGGCACGGCGACCCACGGGGTTCGGTCGACCTTCCATCCAGCTATGGCACGACCGCCGTCATTCCGCCTAAGATCGGGCGCCGTGGTCTGCGTGACCACGGCTTCCGTTCCTCTCTCTTGCGGTGACTTTCCCAATGATCGAGTCGATCAAGAGCTTCTTCCGGTCCTCGATGACGCCTCCGACCAATGCCGAACCGACCGCTTCGCGAAAGGACATCCGGCTGGCCGCGTGTGCGCTTCTCGTGGAGCTGGCGCATGCCGATGACGAGTTCACTGAAGAGGAGCGCAGGCACCTCGAGTCTGCTGTCCAGCGACAGTTCGGCCTGGATGCTCCCGAGGCCCAGAAGCTGCTGGCGCTCGCGGGGCAGGAGCGGGCTCAGGCGATCGACCTCTGGCAGTTCACCAACTTGATCGCCGAGAACTACTCGATGGGGCAGAAGATGGTGCTCGCCGAGATCATGTGGGGACTGGCTTACGCGGACGGAAATCTGGCCGGCCGCGAGGACTACCTGATGCGGAAGATCTGCAACCTGCTCAGGATCGAGCCCGGTTACCTCGCCGAAGCCCGCCGCCGGGTGGAGGGGGGAATCGAGGGTCGGCCGGGCGGAGTGGACTGAGGGCTGGGTCGGGGGTGACACGGCTTCCGGCGCCCGACATATTCTTCCCAGGCTCACTGGAACCCTCACCGACCAAGACCGATGCGCGATCTCGTCCCAGGCGGCTACCTCTTCACGCACGCGGTGTTCTGGACCGTGGTCGCACTGGTCGGCGTGGGTACGAACGCCGTCGCGATCATCCTCTCCATCGGAATCGGCCTCCTCGTCTTCGAGACCGCCACCCAGAAGTGAGCTGACGTGTCGCTCGGCTCGCTTCTCACGATCGGGGCCGGGTTGCTCGCACTGATCTGGGGAGTCTGGCTGGGCTTACCGGGCCGCTACACGCAGACCCCCGAAGAGATCGAGAAGGTCTTGGAGCAGGGCGGGGGGCGCCGCCGCGCGGTGAAGCGGGTATTCACCCCGCTGGCTTGGCTGATGCGGAACACCGCCTCGACGCCACGACGCCGCGGCCGCTTCAAGCTGGAGTCGCCGAAGGACCCGTAGGGCGCGCCTCAGTTCAGCACGTACTGCAGGCCCACGGTCGCTCCCCCGATCATCGCGCCGAGCAGGTAGCCGAGCCGAACGATGAGCTTCAGCTCGCGGTCCGTGACGCGCCGTACGAGCTCCTCGAGTCGCTCCATGGGGAAGTGGCGGACCTTCTCCTCCACTCGTCGCGCCACGTCGATGCGCTCGACCACGTTGGGCACCTGAGTCTGCAGCCAGTCCCAGATCGGGTCGGCGAGCGCCGCTTCGATGCGCGCGGGGCCGTCGCTCGGAAGCCAGCGTGCCGGCGTGCCGATCGGGCGGTCGAGGATGTGCGCGACCAGGTTCCGCGCGCCGCCGGCCAGGGCCGTGCGCGCCGCCTCGCTCCGCGCGGCGGCGACGAGCGCCTCCGCGATGCGCTCCCTGGGCACGCGCTCGAGCAGTTCCCCCCAGGTCTTCGCGCCCGCCCGCTCGAGGCCCCGATGCAGCTTCTCGACCAGGAACTCGCGCGTCGCGGGATCGCGTGCCATGCCCACGACCCAGCCCGAAAGCGTCTTCTTCGTCTCGACGACATTGGGGTCCTGCGAGTCGCCGAGCACGCCAGCGACCGGGCGCCGAAGAAAGTCGACGATCGCCGCGTTCACGCCTCTGGCCATCGCCTCCTGTACGGCCGGGTCGCGCAGGATCTCCGAGAGCCGCTCCGCCCCCTCGGCCTCGATGGTGTCGAGCACCTTGTCGACCGTGTCTTCGGTCATGACGAGGCGCGCCACGACGCGCTGGTGGAACTTGAGATCGCCGAGGAGTCGGTGCATCAGGTCGTGGAGCATCGCCTCGAAGCGGGCGCGTGCCCGCGGGTCCTCCAGGAGCCCGCCCAGCCGCTCCGCAGCCAGGGGCAGGTAGCTGGCGATCGCCTTCTCGACCGAGCCGACGAGGCCGAGCGGCAGGATCTCCTCGAACGTCCTGCCGGGGCTCAGCAGCTTGCGCGCCGCGCGGTCGAGGTAATCGTCGACCGCGACAGTGAAGTCTTCGCTCTCGACAGCGTTCTGGAGCCACTCCTCGACCATGGACTCCATGGCGGCGCCGCGCGCAGGCGTCAGGACGCCGCCGATGGGGTCGTCGGCGATCGCACCGACGAGGTCGTCCGTGCGCCGGAGCACGGCTTCCTCGAAGCGCTCGGAGTCGATGTAGTGTTGGAGCTGCTCGAGGCCGCGGTCGAGTGCGTCGTCGATGAGCGCGTCGATGTCGGGAGCCAGGCCCTCGGGGATCAACGATCGGATCGAGCCACGATCCCGGTTCAGCACCTCATCGACGACGTGGGCCAGCCGCTCGTCGAACGCGTCGCGGAACTCGGGCTCGGCGAAGGTGCTCGCGAGATCCTCGGGCGTGAGGAGCCGGTTGCCGACCGTCTTGCCGATGGCGGCCGCGAGGCGCGGCTGGCTCTTCGGAATCGCTCCCTGGAG
>CAZBCN010000002.1:0-120815 GCA_964490285.1 uncultured Gemmatimonas sp.
CGCGCGACCTGCAGCAGGCCGCCGAGTCGATGCGTCAGTCGGCCTCACAGTCGGGGCCCGCCGCGTCGTCCGAGGCTGCGTCCGCGCTGCGGCGTCTCGAGGAGGCGCGGCGTCAACTGGAGGACGCGCGCGAAGCGCGCGCGGGCCGGGACACCGAAGAAGCTCTCCAGCGCGTCGAGGAGCTCCAGCGGCAACAGCGCGAAGTTCAGCGCGATGTTCGTGAGCTGCCCGCCAACCGGGGACCGGAGCGGACCCAACAGGTCCGGGACCTCGTCGAGCGCAAGGAGCAGATGAACGAGGCGGTCGCGAACCTCGAGCGGGACCTCGACCGCTCCGCAAGCGGAGCGCGTGCGGATAACCCGGAAGCCGCTCGGGCCCTTCAGGACGCCGCCAACCTGATTCGTGAGTCCAAGCTGCGCGAGAAGATCCAGTACTCGCGTGCCACGGTCGAGCAGTGGGATCCTCAGTCGGCCGTTACGCTCGAGCTCAACATCGAAGCGGACTTGCAGGCTCTCCGTGATCAGCTCGAACGGGCTCAGGGCGCGTCGAGCCAGCGCGCGGAGGATCCCATGGAGCGCGCCTTGGACCAGACGCGCGACCTCGTACGCGGCATGGAGGCGATGAACCGCCGGCTGAACGAGCCGCAGCAGGGCCAACAAGACCAACAGGGTCAACAAGACCAGCAAGGCCAACAGGGCCAACAGGGCCAACAGGGCCAACAGGGCCAACAGGGCCAGCAAGGTCAACAGGGCCAGCAAGGTCAACAGGGCCAGCAAGGTCAACAGGGCCAGCAGGGCCAGCAGGGCCAGCAAGGTCAACAGGGCGGTCAGCAGCAGGGTGGCGGCGACCGCATGGGCGGCGGTGCCGACGGCTGGGCCGGCGGCAACTACGACTACTTCGGGGGCGCCCGCGGGGAGCCGCGTCAGCTCACTCCCGACGAGATGCGGCAGTACCAACGCGAGCTGGGGCAACGCTCCGAGCAGGTGCGAGATCTGCGCGACCAGTTCCGTGACCTGGGCAGGCCCGTGCAGGACCTGGAGGCCGTACTGGAGAACCTCGAGCGCCTGCAGGGCCGCGGTGGCATCACCGATCCGAGGGACCTCGCGGCCATCCACGAAGACATGCTCGATCAGCTGAAGCGGATCGAGTTCGGCCTGAGGCGTGAAGTCGAGGGCGAGTCCGACCGGCGGGCTACGCTCACGGGGTCGGACGACGTACCCAATGGGTATCGGGCGCTGGTCGAGGAATACTACCGGTCCCTGGCGCGCACGCAGCCGGGCGCAGCGGGCAACTAGGCTCCGGCCGCCCCGGGCGGCGCAGGGATGAAGGGGCGGCGGGGCGACCCGCCGCCCCTTCGTATTTCCGCCCCTACATTCGCGTAGGCCCTCGGTGCCATCCCTACGAAGATGTAGCTCCGCGTTCGCGGCCCACGGAGGAGTATCCACCTCCTAAGTCCTTGCGGTAAAGGAAGATCAGCGGACGCGAGGCCGGGAGTCGCCCGTGGCACGGGAATCGCGTTATCGACGCGCGACGGGTCAGCGAGGCAACACGCCGGTGGGAACACGCGCACCACCGCTCGAGGGCCCGCCGACCCCGTAAACTCCAAGCCTTTGCGGGATTGGAGCCCCTGAAGTCCGCACAACCACGCACGAGTATCCGGTGCCCTCATCCTACGAGAATGTGGCTTCCGACCTCCTGGACGCGTCGTCCACCCCTAGGACATCCCGTCCGATGATGCCGGCCGAGACCGAAGGTTCGTCACGCGCGCTTTCTCTGCTCGAGGAGGCGAGTGCACGCCTGGACGAGGCCGAGGATCTGGCGGCGTCGGTGCACCCGGTCCTCACGGCGCTCACGCGTCACATGGACATCGAGTGCGCCACGCTGACGGTGCTCAACCGCCGTACGTCCGAGATCATCCTCCACGAAGCCGTCGGGCTGACCGACGAACAACGCCAACGCGCCCGCTACCGCCTGGGTGAGGGCATCACGGGCCAGGTGGTCGAGTCGGGCGCTCCCGTGATCGTGCCCTCGGTCGCGACCGAGCCGAAGTTCCTGAGCCGGACGCGTCAGCCGCAGGAGCGCGGGGCCGGCCAGACCGCCTTCATTTGTGTGCCGGTCAAGCACGGCAACGAGACAATCGGTGCGCTGAGCGCCGAGTGTCCGTACGGCGACACCGCCACACTCGACCAGGACGTGCGGACGCTCTCCGTGCTCGCTTCGCTGATCGCGCACGCGGTACGGTTGCGTCAGTTCGCGCATGAGGAGGAGGAGTTGGTCGCGGAGAACCAACGCCTCCAGCGCGAGCTCGCAGACCGCTATCGGCCCGCGAACATCGTCGGCAACTCGCGCGAGATGTCGCCCGTGTACGAGATGATCGGGCAAGTGGCGCAGAGCGATGCGACGGTGTTGATCCGCGGCGAGAGCGGCACGGGCAAGGAGCTGATCGCGCAGGCTGTGCACTACGGCAGCCATCGCTCGGAGGGTCCTTTCGTGCGCGTCAACTGCGCGGCGCTCCCCGAGGGACTGGTCGAAAGCGAGCTCTTCGGCCATGAGCGCGGCGCGTTCACGGGCGCGATCCAACAGCGCCCGGGGCGGTTCGAGCGCGCGGCCGGGGGCACGATCTTCCTCGACGAGATCGGGGATCTGCCGCCGTCGGTACAGGTCCGCCTGCTCCGCGTGCTGCAGGAGCGCGAGTTCGAGCGAGTCGGCGGACAGGCGACCATCCGTGCCGACGTCCGCGTGGTGGCCGCGACCAACCGGGACCTCGAGCACGACATCGAGCACGGGCGCTTCCGCGCGGACCTGTACTATCGCCTGAACGTCTTTCCCATCCACGTGCCGCCGCTACGGGACCGCCGCACCGACATCATTCTCCTCGCCGACCATTTCATCGAGAAGTACAACGAGCGGCACCGGCGCTCGATCATGCGGCTCTCCACGCCCGCCATCGACCTGCTCATGGCGTACCACTGGCCCGGGAACGTCCGCGAGCTCGAGAACGCCCTCGAGCGCGCGGTGCTGCTCGCGGACGG
This sequence comes from uncultured Gemmatimonas sp., assembly GCA_964490285.1. Taxonomy (GTDB): domain Bacteria; phylum Gemmatimonadota; class Gemmatimonadetes; order Longimicrobiales; family Gaopeijiaceae; genus UBA2982. Next base: position 3,033 of record CAZBCN010000002.1, read on the forward strand.
AGACGTCATTCACGCGCGCCTGCTGCCGCCGAGTCTCCAAATGGCTCGTCTCGACGACAAGCGATCGGGCCCGCTGAGGACGCAGCTCCAAGCGCTCGAGAAAGAGCTCATCGTCGACGCACTGAAAGTGAACAGAGGGAATCGCGCCGCGGCCGCGCGCCAGCTCGGGATCACGGAGCGGATCATGGGACTCCGCGTGGAGAGGTACGGGCTGACGGACGCGCGCGTGAACCCGGAATCCGTGTAGGTCCGACATGACGAAAGTCGTCGTCGTCGGGAACGGCATGGTGGGACACCGGCTCTGCGCGAAGCTTCGCGAGCGTGCAGGAGGGGACCGCCCACGCAGCACCTACATCGCGGTGCACCGAGGCCGCATTCCCACCCGACCGTGGGAATCCAGCGTCGCCGATCGCAGTCGCATGTCCGGGCTAAGTATCGTCGCGCCTTACACTTGATTGCGAAGAGGTGCTCGTGGCACGACTCACGCATGGGCCGTGTGTCGAACTCGCCGGTCACTCGTTGGAGAAAGCGAGTTCGCGACCCATTCCCGTTTCGAAGGAGAAGGACCATGACTCACACGACAAGCAAGTTCGCCTTCCTCGCGACCGCCGCGACTCTTCTCGCAGTGTCCACGCAGGCTCAGATCCAGGCACAGGATGCTTTTGCCGCGCTGGACGTCGCCGTGCGGCCCGCCGCAGCCGAAGAGATGGAGAGCCTGGCCTACGACCTCGTCGTAGGGGGCCGCGGCTGGGATCAGGCGGCTGGACTGTATCGGCGCGCGGCCGCGATGAGGGGCATCGGTGATCCGATCAGGGCGGACAACCTGCGGATATCCGGCTACATCGAGTTCTACCGGCGTCGGCCGCACGCCGCCGTCACCTCGCTCACGGAAGCCGGCGAGGCGTTCCTCGCGCTCGGCGACGTCGAGCGGGCTGCCGAGTCGTTCATCGACGGCGCCTGGGTGGCGGTGCAGTCCGGAATGTCCATTCCGGCTCTGGAGTTGAGCGAGCGCGCTCGCCTGCTGTCGCGCTCCCCGCTGTTGGACGCGGAGGAGCGTTTCGCTCTGGCGAGGCGCCTCGGGCCGGCGGCGGGAACCGAGTAGTCCCGAGATCCTGGTCGTCTCGGGGGCCTTGGGCCCGTCCCCTCGTTGGCGGGGGGGGCGGGCCCTTGGTTTTGGCGGCCCGGACCTCAAGATTCCCCCGCCCGATTCCCCGCCACGACCCCCGAACGCGTACGAGCCATGTCCGGACCGCAGTTCATCTACCACATGCACCGTCTCTCGAAGATCGTCCCGCCCAAGCGGGAGATCCTCAAGAACATCAACCTCTCGTTCTATCCGGGGGCGAAGATCGGGGTCGTCGGGCCCAACGGCTCCGGCAAGAGTTCCCTATTGAAGATCATGGCGGGGCTGGACACCGACATCGTGGGCGAGGCGTGGGCCGCGAAGGGCACGAAGATCGGCTACCTCGCGCAGGAGCCTGAGCTCGATTCGACCCTCGACGTGCGCGGCAATGTCGATCTCGCCGTGAAGGAGACGCGCGACCTCCTGAAGCGGTTCGAAGAGGTGAGCCTCAAGTTCGGCGAGGTCGCCAGCGACGAAGAAATGAACGCCCTGATCGAGGAGCAGGCGAAGCTGCAGGACAAGATCGACGCCTCGGGCGCGTGGGAGCTCGACCGGAAGATCGAAATCGCGATGGACGCGCTGCGTCTGCCTCCGGGCGACTCCGACGTGCAGAAGCTGTCCGGGGGCGAGCGACGTCGAGTCGCTCTCTGCAGGGTGCTCCTCGAGCAGCCGGACCTGCTGCTGCTCGACGAGCCGACGAATCACCTCGACGCGGAGTCGGTCGCGTGGCTGGAGCATCATCTGGCCGCGTTCCCCGGCACGATCGTGGCGATCACGCACGACCGGTACTTCCTCGATAACGTGGCCCAGTGGATCCTCGAGCTCGACCGCGGCGAAGGCATCCCGTGGAAAGGCAACTACTCGTCCTGGCTCGAGCAGAAGAAGGAGCGACTGCGCCTGGAGGAGAAGACGGAATCCGCCCGCCAGAAGACGCTCGACAGGGAGCTCGAGTGGATTCACATGTCGCCGCGTGCGCGCCAGGCGAAGGGGAAGGCGCGTATCTCTGCCTACGAGGAGCTGCTCGCGCAAGACGAGCGTGAAGCGGTACGAACGGCTGAGATCCTCATCCCGAAGGGACCGCGCCTGGGCAAGACGGTGATTCACGCCGAACACGTGTCGAAGGGCTTCGGGGACGCCCTCCTGATCGACGACTTGTCATTCGACGTGCCGCCGGGTGCGATCGTGGGGATCATCGGCGCCAACGGCGCCGGCAAGACGACGCTCTTCAGGATGATCCTCGGAAGCGAGAAGCCCGACTCAGGCACGCTCACCCTCGGCGACACGGTGAAGCTCGCATACGTCGACCAGTCGCGCGCGGCGCTCGACCCGAACAAGACAGTCTTCGAGGAAGTGAGTGGTGGCGCCGACATCCTGTACTTCGGCCGTGCCGAGGTGAACCCGCGCGCGTACTTGTCCTGGTTCGCGTTCCGGGGCGCGGACCAGCAGAAGAAGGTGGGGGTGCTGTCGGGCGGCGAGCGCAACCGGCTGCATCTCGCGAAGCTGCTCAAGGAAGGCGGCAACGTCATGCTGCTCGACGAGCCGACGAACGACCTGGACGTCGACACCCTGCGCGCACTCGAGAATGCGATCCTCGACTTCGCTGGGTGCGTGCTCGTGATCTCACACGACCGCTGGTTCCTCGATCGTGTCGCCACGCACATTCTTGCGTTCGAGGGCGACTCCCGCGTGTACTGGTTCGAGGGGAATTTCCAGGAGTACGAGAGCAACAAGCAGCAGCGCCTCGGTGAGGACGCGATCCAGCCACATCGGCTCAAGTACCGGAAGCTCGTTCGGGGTTGATTCGGGGGTGTGGCCGCGCGGTTCGAGTGACATGCCGCGAGAGCTCGGCTTATCTTCCCCGCGATGAACTCGGAAACCGCCGTTGTCGCGTAAGAAGGGGCGGAGGAAGAAGGACCAGCTCGCGCAGAAGCTGAAGGAGGCCCTCGCGCGGCAGGCTCCGCCCGTCGAGCAGGAGGCTCCGACGTCCCCGGTCGAGGCCCCGGCCGCGGCGTCCGCCGCGGCGGCGCCATCACCAGCCGCCGAGCCCGTCCTCGTCGAGCCTGTCCTCCCCGCCGCGGAGCCCCCGGCACCACCACCTCCTTCGGCCCCGTTGGTTCCCCCGGTCACGGAGGCGGGCGCTGACGCCGTGGAGGACCTCGACGCCGACTTGGACGAGGAGGACGTGTCCTACGAGAGCCTCGTCGCCCTCGTCGCCGGGATGCCGGACGACGATCCGCAACCCACGCCCGCGGCCACCGCAACGCGCCGGCGGGCCGACGACGCACCCGTCGAAGACGTCATCGAGGTCCTCGACCTCGACGCCGACGAGGACACCGAGGCGGTCGACCGACTGATCGCGAGGGCGGTCGTGGGTGCTCCCGTAGTGGAGGAGGAGCCAGAGCCCGAGGCGCCGCTGATCGACCTCGACGCGGACGAACCGATCGCCTCACCCGTGAGGGCTGCCGCGGGCACCGCAAGGCCTGCGAACTCGGCGGCCGAGCGCCTCGCCGCGGCGGTGGCCCGCGGAGCGATCGACGAGGCCGACAATCCCGCCATCCCGATCGATCTCGGCGAGGTGAGTACGCCGGAGGCGCGCGCGCGCTTGCTCGCCGAGGCGCTCGCGCACGCCGCGCATAAGGAGGCGCGGTACCGGGTTCCCATGGACACGGGAACCGCACGACGCTGGAAGGGGCTCGTAGCCCTGGGGATCTTCATTTTGGCGGCCTGGGTGGCCGTGGTTCCGCCGGGGTGGGTGCGCCCGGAGCCTCCCGCGCAGCTCAATCAAGCGGCCCGGGCGAGAAGCATTCGGACGGCGCTACTGCTACAGGCTCAGCAGGTGGAGGCGTTCCGCGTCCGCACGCAGCGCCTTCCCAGTGGTCTCGACGAGCTGCCTGAGACGCTCCCCGGCATCCGGTATGCGCGCGCGGGCAATCGGACGTATCAGCTCATCGGGTACGAGCCCGACGGCAACGCGATCGTCTACGACTCGGCCAATCCATCCGATGGCTTCAGGGCTCTCATGGCGGCGTGGCCACCCGCGGAGGCCACCCCGTGAGCCTGGTGAGGAGTAGGTCCGGAGCGACCCCCGGCGACATGCTCATCTTTCTCGCCACAGTCGGCTTGGCCGCCGCGCTCCTCTACCCGGCATGGAGCGCCCGGGAGTTTCGTGGTCGGGTCGAGAGCGTCGTCGCAGACGTCGAAGCGCTGAGGACCGCGGCTGCTTCGGCGCTCGAGCTCGGGGGCTCCTGGCCGAGCTCGGCCGAACCCGGGGCGGCCCCTCCGGAGCTCATCGGTCTTTCGCAGGAGGGCGGCGTCTTCGACCGCGTCGATTACGCTCTCGAGTGGACGTCTTGGAACGTCGTGGACTCGGTCGTGGTGGCCCCGGACGCTGTTTTCGCCGCCGGTGATGCCCCACCCGATTCGGCGGGCCCGCGAACGGAGCCGATCGTGCGTGCGGTAGGAGGCATCATCGTCCACTCGGACGATACGGCGTTGCTCGCCGAGTTGGCGGCGCGCTACGCAGAGGAGACCTCGTTCGTGCTCGATACCACCTGGATGCTCATCCTCCCGACGCGCGGCGAAGCGAGGGCGACGCCGCGCTGAGGTACTCGGATCAGGCTGGCTTCGCGTCAATTCCCGCGGCCCACGACGCGAACGTCCGGCAGAGCTCCTCCAGAACGTCCGCATCCGATCGACCCGTGCGCTTCGGGACATGGAAGCCGTGGTCCGCGTCCGCCACCACATGCAGAACCGGCGAGGGTCGCACGGACCCGAGCAGGGGCCGGAGGAGGTCCAGGCTCGCCAGCTTGTCACGCGTGCCCTGCAGGAAGAGCATGGGCAGAGCGACGTCGACGAGATGCGCGCCGCGATCGGCTGATACCTTGCCCGGCGCATGCAGCGGGAAGCCGAAGAACGCGAGGCCGAGCACGTCGGGGAGCCGTCCAGCCGCGGCCGCCTTGGACGTCATGCGACCGCCCATGGACTTGCCACCCGCAAACAGGGGTAGTCCAGGTGCGAGCCTCGAGGCTTCCGCCACCGCCGCGCGCACAGTCTCGACCAGAACCGGGGCTGGGTTGGGCCCGCCGCGTCCCGCCTCCATGTACGGAAAGTTGTACCGGAGCGAGGCCACGTCCGCTGCAGCGAGACCGCTCGCCACCGCCTCCATGAACGCATGACGCATGTCCGCTCCGGCACCGTGGGCGAAGACGAAGAGCGCTCGCGCGGCCCGCGGCCGAACGAGGATCGCCGAGACCTCCCCAGAGGAATCCGTCGCGAGGAAGCGGTGCTCCGATACGTTCGTCATGCGCTTTCGCTAGGCGATCAACCGATCCCGATGCGGAGCCCGAGGCTCAGAATCGGCCAGAGCTCGAGGTAGCGACCCGCGTCCTCCTCGAATTGAGCGGCCTCGGCGTCGAGCGCGGTGCGAAGCGAGCCCGAGTCGTCCGCCAACGTGCCGCCCTCGGTGTTGAGGCGGAAGCGGGGCTCGCCGAGGAAGGCCACTCCGAGGTCCAGGAACAGCCCGACGCCGGGAGCCGTGTGGTTGCCGAACCCGATCAGAGCGTAGGGGACCTGGCGCTCCGACCCGATCACGGCAACCAGGGTACCGATCTCCTGCGGCGTGAACGTCTGCCCACCGATGTCCTGATCGGTCGTGAAGACTCCCGTGAACCTCGGATCCTCGGACCGGAACAAGAACCCTGCGCCGATGCGCATGGCGCCGTTCAGGTACAGGTCGACACCGACATTGTACGACGTCGGCAGCTCGAACGTGACGTCGATGTCGCCCAAGGTGATCGATGGCTCTAGAGGCATGAGACCCATGCCGCCGCGAACGACCACGCGCTCGCCGAGCCCGACCGCTACCTCCGGACCGACCCCGAGCGTGCCCACGCGACCCCCGATGCCGAGTCGCTGGGCCTCCCCCCGGTGGGGCGCGGCGCACATGACCAACGCGAGTACGAATACGGACTTCCTGATCATGGTTCTCCAGGGGAGAAGGCGACACGAGCCTCAAGCTAGCGCACATGTCGAGCTTCAGAAGATCCGTACCGCGATGAACGCTCCGACGTAGGCGAGTAGCAACATATACGCGAACTGTAAGGCGGGCCACTTCCAACCGGCCGTCTCGCGTCGCATGACGGCGACGGTCGACATACACTGCAGCGCGAACACGAAGAAGACGAGCAGACCTATCGCCGCGCCGGTCGTCAGATCGCGGCGGAGCGCCTCCTGGAGTCCCTGCGAGTCGTCGGAGGTATCCTCGACTCCGTAGATCGTCCCGAGCGTGCCAACGATTACTTCGCGTGCGGCTAGCGACGTGACCAACCCGACGCCGATGCGCCAGTCGAAGCCGAGCGGCTCGATAGCCGGCTCGATCAGTTGCCCCATGCGCCCGAGCGCGCTGTCGTCGATCGGAGGCGGCCCGGCGTCGACACGCGGGAACTGGGTCAGCGTCCAGAGCACGATCGTGACGGCGAAGATGATCGTGCCCGCGCGCCGCAGAAAGATTCTGCTCCGGTCGAGCAGCCGGAGCGCGATCGAGCGGGGCGACGGCAAACGATATGGTGGCAGCTCCATCAGGAACGACGAGGGCTTCGCCTTGAGGAGCGTGCGCTTCAGTAGGAACGCGGTGCCGACCGCGGCGACGATGCCGAGCCCGTACAGCCCCAGTAAGACGGCCGCCCGTTGACCCATGATCGGCCCGAGAAGAGGCTCATCGGGAATGAACGCCGCGATCAAAAGCGCGTAAACCGGCAGGCGGGCGGAGCACGTCATGAACGGCGTGACGAAGATCGTCGCCAGGCGGTCGCGCTCGTCGTCCACCGTGCGCGCGGCCAGAATTGCCGGGACCGCGCAGGCATACCCAGAGAGCAAAGGAAGGAATGCGCGACCCTGCAGGCCGACCCGGTACATCATACGATCCGCGATCACGGCGGCTCGGGCCATGTACCCCGAGTCCTCGAGCATTCCCAGGAATAGGAACAGGATGAGGATTTGCGGAAGGAAGACGATCACCGAGCCGACGCCCGACCAGACCCCGTCGATCAACAGAGACCGGTACCACGTGTCCGGAAGCGACCCTGCAACCCACTCGCCCGACGTGGAGACGAGTACGTCGACGCCGTCCATGAGGGGCGTCGCCCACGTGAAGATCGCCTGAAAGACCACGACGACGACCGCCAGAAACACGAGCGGCCCAAATACGGGGTGCAGGCAAACCGCATCCAGCCGTTCGCTTCCCGAAGAGGGTCCGGGCGGCACGTATCGCGCTTCGGTCACGATGTCCTTCACACGGCGGCGGCGTTCAGCGAACGCGTCCATCATGGGAAGTGCCGTACCGTGCGGGACGTTCGACACCGCGCGCCCATGCGGTCCGGCCGTGCGCGCGACGCCGGCGAGGAAGTCGCGAACCGATTCGATGCCGAGGCCTTCGCGCGCATCGGTGCGCACGACCTCGACGCCCAGGCGCTGTACCAACGCCGCGTCGTTCACCTTGCCACCGCGCGACTCGAGCTCGTCCGACATGTTCAGCACGAGGAGCGTCGGCAGGTCGAGCTCCAACACGGGCTCGACCAGCATCAGTTGCGCTTCTAGGCGGGTCGAGTCGACGATCAGGACGAGCGCATCCGGGGCGCGGAGTCCCTGCATGCGCCCCTCGAGAACGTCGCGCGTGATCTTCTCGTCGAGCGTCCGCGCGGAGAAGCCGTGCACTCCCGGAAGGTCCACGAGGTCGATCGCGCGGTCGCCGTCGACCTGGACCCGGCCGACGTGCTTCTCGACGGTCACCCCTGGATAGTTGGCGACCTTCTGACGCAGGCCCGTCAGGCGGTTGAACAGCGTGGTCTTACCGGAGTTCGGAGGCCCGATGAGCGCGACGAGCGGCGCCGTTTCGGAATGATCGAGCAGGGCCGTCGCTGACCCCTGACCCTCAGATTCGCAGTGCGCCTCACCCACGGGAGGGGTGGAGCCTCAGCTCGCTTCCTGGAGCTGAGTGAGAAGGCGCACGCACAGACAGGCCGCCGTCTCCCGCCGGAGCGCCAGCAGCGAGCCGTCGACCGATACGATCGGGTCGCCAGAGGGGGAGGACCTCACCGGACAGATCCTGCACCCCGGCAACACCCCACGCTCGAGCAGCGGCTCGAGCTGATCCGCCGGCAGGTCGATATGCACGAGCTCGACCGTTTGGCGGAGAGGGATTGCCGGCAGGCGCAGTTCCACGGGAGTCCAGGCTGAGAATGAAATTGACTCTCAACTAACCTACGTGGGGCCCCGGCGGTGCGAAAGGGGGCCGCAGGGGCTAGGCGGCGAGGAGTCGCCAGACCTGGGCAACCAGAAAGCAGACCGTGAACCCCATGGCGAGCGGGAGCCCGGTCGCCACCGCGGTCCACTTCGCGCTCCGGGTCTCCTTGTAGATGGTGTAGATCGTGGTCGAGCAGGGGTTATGGAGCAGGCTGAAGAGCATCAGGTTGACCCCCGTCAGCAGGGTCCAGCCCCCCGCCCTCAAGAGCGCCTCGGTCGCCCCCAGCGAGTCGGCCTCGAACATGACCCCCGCGCCGGCACCCCCTGCAATGCCGCTCGTGAGCACGGTGAGCATCAGGACTGTCGGAATGACGATCTCGTTGGCAGGGATCGCGACGACATAAGCGAGCAGGATCACACCGTTCAGCCCGATCAGCAGGGCGAACGGATCGAGCCAGCCCACCAGATGTGCCGCGAGGCTCACGTCACCCCACGAGATGTTCGAGATGAGCCAGATGACCGCGCCAGCCGGGGCCGCGAAGACCACCGCTCTCCAGAGCACGATGAGCGTACGGTCGATGAGCGAGGTATAGAGCGTCTGCAGGATGCGCGGAGGACGGTACGGAGGCAACTCGAGGCTGAAGCTGGTCGCCTCGCCCCTGAGGACCGTGCGCGAGAGCAGCCAGGACGAGACGAACATCATCGCCACGCCGAGCAGCGCGATGCTCACCACCGCAGCCGCGCTCACCAGGCCGGCCAGACCCGCAGGCGCGAGCGCGCCGATGAAGATGGACGCGATCAGGATCTGGGTCGGCCACCGCCCGTTGCAGAGGGAGAAATTGTTGGTGATGATCGCGATCAGGCGCTCACGAGGGCTGTCGATCACGCGCGTCGCCACGACTCCGGCGGCGTTGCATCCGAACCCCATGCACATGGTCAGTGCCTGCTTGCCGTGCGCTCCGGCTTTCTTGAACAGCGCGTCCAGGTTGAACGCGACGCGCGGCAGATAACCGAAGTCCTCGAGCAGCGTGAACACCGGGAAGAAGATGGCCATCGGTGGTAGCATCACTGCGACGACCCATGCCGTCGCAAGATATACGCCATCGAAGACGAACCCGTCCAGCCACCAAGGTATCCCGACCGCACCGGCAAGCCCTTTGAGCCAGGGATGCACCGTGTCGATGAGAAGCCCGGCGAGCATGCCCGAGGGCACGTTGGCCCCAGCGATCGTAATCCAGAAGACGACCGCCAGAATGAGCAGCATCAGCGGGAAGCCGAGGACTGGACTCGTCAGGGCGCGGTCCAAGCGACGGTCGAAACTGAAGCCCACACGCTTGAGTCCCACCATCTGCGCGCGGCTCGCCACGCTCTCCGCGGCCTCGTACGTATGCTGCGTGACAATGTCGTGGAAGTCGGAGGGCAGGTCCCAGCGGAGCCGAGTCGCGGCGTCGAGCAGGCGCTGCCGCTCGAACTCCTGCGGGGGCTCGTGCACTGCATCCGGATCTCCGCTCGTGAGCTGCCCGAGCTCTCCGGAGCGCACCGCTTCTTGCACGGCCTCGTCCGCGTTGAGCAGTCGGAGTGCGACCCAGCGGGCGTTGGGCACCTCTGGGTAGACGGCTTTGACGACCGGCACCAGGCCCCCAACCGCACGCTCGACGCCGGGCGCGTAGCGTCCGACCCGGAACGGCGAGGTCTTCCGCTCGCCGGTCGCCACCTGTATCGCCGTGTCGATCAGCTCGTCGATACCGGAGCCCTGGCGCGCCACGCCCGGGATGACGGGTACCCCGAGCTCCTTCTCCAGCCGGCCGGGATCGACCGCCACGCCGTGGCGGCGCGCTTCGTCCATGAGGTTGAGGAAGACCACCACGTTGTCGGTGATCTCGAGGATCTGGAGCACCAGGTTGAGGTTCCGCTCGAGCCGCGTGGCGTCGACCACGACGACCGTGACGTCGGGACGCCCGAAGAGGACGAAGTCGCGAGCGACCTCCTCGTCCACGCTCCCCGCCTGGAGGGAGTACGTGCCCGGCAGATCTACGATCTTCACGCGCTTCCCATCGTGCTCGAACGCACCCTCCGCCCGCACTACGGTCTTGCCCGGCCAGTTGCCCGTATGCTGCCGGAGGCCCGTCAGCGCGTTGAAGACTGTGCTCTTCCCCGTGTTGGGGTTGCCGGCCAGCGCGATCAGGTAGTCCCAGCGGTCGGGGCTGAGACCGAGCCTGACGAGACTCCGGGCACGGTGCTCAGCGCAGGAGGCACATCCGTCGAGCGCGAGCGTCGCCATCAGCGGACCGCATCCATGGGCTGTTCCACGCGTTCGATGCGAATCCACTCTGCCTGCTCGCGCCGAAGAGCGATGAGCGCGCCGCGGATCCGGTACGCGACCGGGTCACCGCCCACGCTGACCAGCTCGGGGACGATCTCGGTCCCTTTCACGACGCCGAGATCGAGCAGGCGCCTACGCTGGGAGCCACGGCAAGCGGGCGAGACGTCGACGACGCGGCCCGCCTCGCCAGGAGCAAGATCCCTCAAGGTCGCGATCGGCTTGTCGGCTGACGCGCCCGTGGGCAAGTGGCGGACAGACACGTTCCGGGCCACCACGACGGGGACCGACCACTCGCGGCCGCGTGCCCGCACGCGCACAGTCCGGTCGGAGCGATCGAGCACGTCGAGACGCGCGCCGAGTCCCAGGCCGTCGGCGAGGAGCGCGTCGTAGATCTCGCGGGGTTCGTCCTCGAGATGCACGACCTCCACCGTTCGGCCGGCCCCCGCGCCCGCGAGCGTCAAGCGCTCCACCTCCGGCAGCTCTCCACCCATGGTGGGAATCGGGTCTCCGTGGGGATCCCAGGCGGGATGGCCGAGGCGGGCGGCCAGAGCCTCCGTCTCCTCGGCCGAGAGTGCGTGCTCCATCTGGTCCGCCTCGGCGTGCCATTCGCCGGCGGGGACCCCGGTGCGATCGGCCAGGTAGCTCTCCCAGAGCCGGTGCGATCGCACCAGTCGGAGGGCCGAGACACGCCCACGGTCCGTGAGGCGGGGCCCCGCCTCCTCCGAGTGGACCAGCTCAAGCTCGGCGAGGCGCACGAGGAGCGCTGCCGCCTTTCCGGTCGAGATCTCGAGTTGACCCGCGATGCTCTCGAGCGTGGTCGTACGACCGATCGCTTCGCAGGTGTACACGTGCTTCAGAGCGTCCTCGAGAAGCACCCTCTCGGTGATCCGCGACGCCCGGGCGAATCGGGCGAGCACGCCGGTCCGCGGCCAGGCCAACACGCCGATCACGGCGACGACGGCCGCGAACACGAGGAGCGCGAGGGCTGGGTCCACCATACGGTTCGAGTGCGTCTATTTTAGGTGAGACTAAAAATGACTCCCAGGGCCTCCGTGTCAAGCCGCTGACCGGGTGGGGGCGCTTGCCGCCGGATGGACGCTCGGCGAAGCTCTCCGCGATATGGGGTATCTGATCGTCGCCCTCGCGGCGCCCGCCGCAGGCCCGGTTCTGTACCGGCTCCTGCACGAGCGCCCGCGGGCTGCTCGGGTCCTCGACGGCGTCATGTACTACGTCGTCCCCATGCTGGTCGCCTGGCAGATCCTGCCGGACGTCTGGGAGCGAAGGAGCGTCCTCCCCCTGCTCGCCGTCGCCGCGGGGATGGCGATCCCGACGTGGATCGAGCGCGCCTCGCACGCGCTCCGCCATCGTACCGACACGGCTGCGCTCGTGGTGGGGATCTCCGGCCTGGTGCTCCACTCGCTGGCGGAGGGGGCGGCTCTGGCTCCTCTCGAGGCATCGCGCCCGACCGTGGCCTTCGCGGCCGCGATCACGCTCCACCGGGTTGCCGAGGGACTCGTCGTCTGGTGGCTGGTCCGCCCGCGCTACGGCGTCGGGGCGGCGACCGGCGGCATCGCCCTCCTCCTCTTCGCCACCGTCACCGGGCTCGGCCTCGGGCTCGAGCTCCTCGCGGGCGTCGAGGGAGCTGCGGTAGGACTCTACCAGGCCCTCGTGGCGGGGTCGCTCGTGCACGTGGTCTTCCACCAGGGGCGTCACGACCACACGCATTGACCGAGCCCGGCCCCCGGGGTCCGCTGGCGTCGGATTTCGCTGCCGCCGATGATTACGTCCGGGTCGCCTCTGGTCCTCTTCTTCCGGCGTCGCGAGGGTGTCGAGGTGAAGGCATATCGTGCGATGCTGGTCCTGCTGCTGGTCGCACGACCGTGTGCGGCACAAACCGGCTTCCAGGCTCGGTTGTCTGCCGACACGGTCGAAGTTGGCGAGGTCTTCGAGCTCTTGGTGCGCGTTCCTGTGCCCGCAGGTAGCGTCGTGCGCTTCCCCGACACGGTCGCGACGACGGAGGTCATCGAGAGCTACGCACCCGTGAGCTGGGAGGCCGAGCCCGACCCTTCCGGGGGCGCGACGCTGGTGCTTTCATACGCGGTCATCGCCTACGGAGCGGGTATGATGCCGGTACCGGGGTTCGATGTTCTCGTCAGCTCCAGGGATCGCGGCGTCGCGGGCATCTCCCTTCCCGGGGGATCCGTCGTGGGAGAGTGGACAGACGCCCCAGCGGCGGACGCTGCGTACGTGAGGCCGCTCCGCGTCCCGCGGCGCGGCGTGTGGGTGAACCCCGTGTTCACCCCCGAGCAAGTCGAAGCCGGACTGCAGCCCATGCCCTCGGCGGACGTGATGGGATCGAGCTGGCACTGGCCGTCCGTCCTCGTGGGGCTCTTCTTCACCGGAATGCTCGGTGTCGTCGTGGCGGGTGCCGTGCGTTCCGGCATCCTGCCGAGCTCCCGATGGGTCGCCGCGGCGCCGGGCAGCGCGCACTGGACGCCCGAGACATCTCGAAAGCAGGCGATGGACGAGCTCGACCGTCTACTCGAGGAGGACCTTCCCGCGAAGGGGCGCCTCCTCGAGCTGTACACCCGCAGCAGTGGTATCATCCGGCGGTACGCAGAGCGGTTGGACCCTGCCTACGGAGCCGACCTCACCTCTTCGGAGCTGATGCATCGTCTGCAGGCGCGGTCGCACGAGCGCGACGGCGCCGCGCTGTTCGATGAGCTGCGCACGGCCGAGATCGTGAAGTTCGGCCGCTTCCGGCCGGAGACCGGGGAAGCCGAGACGCACCTGCGCTCGCTGCGCGCCTGGCTCGAAGGATCGAGGGGATGGTGAGCTTCGAGCTCGCGCGTCCGGACTGGCTCTGGCTCCTGGCGGTGCTCCCCGCCTGGTGGTGGTATATCCGCCCCCACTCCACCTGGGGCTTCGTCGTTGCGCGCGGCAGAGAAGCCCGCGCGGTGTCGCTCGCTCGGTGGTCCGCCGCCGTGATCGAGGGCGCGCCCCGAGTTCTACGCGCGGCGGCGGCAACTTGCCTGATCGTCGCGCTCGCGCGTCCGCAGCTGGTCCGCACGTATCAGGAACCCGTCACGGAAGGAGTCGCCATCGCCATCGCGATGGACCTGTCGACATCGATGTGGGCACTCGACATGGGTCCGCAGTCTACACGCCTGCAGGTGGCGAAGGACGCTGTGCAACGTTTTCTGGTCAGCCGGAACGAGTCGGACCACATCGGCCTCATTTCGTTCGCGGGTGAGGCGCACGTGCGGATGCCGCTCACGTACGACCGCTACGTCGTCGAACGAGCGGTGGCCGCGCTCGAGGTTGGACTGTTGCTCGACGGCACTGATATCGCGGGTGCGATCGCCATGGGCGCGGGACTGCTCAAGGACGCGCCGCAGCCGAACAAGCTCTTGATCCTCGTGACGGACGGAGCGCACAACCGGGCCGGACTGGTGCCTGGCCTCGCGGCGAGAGCGGCAGCGACGTTCGGCGTGAAGATCTTCCCGATCGCGGTCGGGTCGGAGGAAGCACTCCAGCGTGGAGGCTCCGGCATGGAGACCGTGCTCGCACAGGCGGCCCGGATCACGGGCGGGCGCTACTTCCGAGCCACGGACGTCTCCGCCCTCGACGACATCTATGCCGAGATCGATCGTCTCGCCGTGCCGTCCGAGCGGCTCGTGGAGAGGACGGAAGTCACCCCCGTGGGTCACTGGTTCTTCCTGGCTTCGCTGGCGCTGCTCGTGGGCGGAAGCATGCTGCGCGCCTCACCATGGGGAGTGCTCCCGTGACGCCAGCCCGGCCGGAGCTGCTCTCCTTCGCGCCCCTGGCCGTGGCCCTGCTGTCGCTTGCCGTCGTCCTGCAATGGAAGCGCGGACACCGGCTGGAGCGGGCGTTCGACGGCGCCGCGCTCTTCCGCCTGTTTCCTTCCCGGGCACGGCGCTTTCCGGCCGCGCGCCTCGCCTGCCTCGTGCTCGCCGCCACCGCCATCGCGCTCGGTGCCGTGGGCTTGGTGCCGCGCGCTCCCGAGCCCGCTCCTCCGCCTGTCGCCCTCGACCTGGCCGTAGCGGTGGACGTGAGCGCATCGATGGGAGCCACCGACACGGACCCCAGCAGGGTGGCTCGGGCCCGGGAGGTGGTGGCCGGCCTGTCGGAGGCCTTGCCGGGGGTCCGGACGGTCCTGGTCGTTTACGCCGACTGGCCGTACACGCTCGTTCCACCCACGGACGATCCGTCCGTCGTGCGGTACTTCGCGGACGCGCTCGCGGCGGACCTGGTACTCGACCGTGATCAGGGCACCTCGCTCTCGGCCGCCGTGGCGCACGCGCGCGAGGCCCTCGCGTCGCGCCCCCGCGACGGCGCCCGAAGGGTGATCGTCGTTGTCACCGATGGCGGCGCCCACGACGACGCGTCCGCCGTGCTCGCCGAGGCCGCGGAAGCTACCGAGGACGGAGTGGAGATCTGGACGGCTGGACTCGGCTCACCGAGGGGAGCCGAGCTCGAGAGCCCGACCGGCCCCCTTCTCGACATGGCAGGAATGCCCGTCGTGACGCGCCTCGACGAAGAGCTCCTTCGACAGGTGGCCTCGGCCGGTCGCGGTCGGTACGAGCGGGTCGACGACGAGCGCGGACGGCGGGCGCTCGTGAACGGCCTGCAGGGGGCAGCGGGCGCGCCGGCCTCGGATGGCCCCGTTCCGCGGGACGTGACTGTCTTTCTCGCCCTGCTGGCCCTCCCCTTGCTTCTGCTCGAGGGCGTGCTGGACAGTGGCCGCCGGGCCGCGCGTGCGCCCTCCGATCGGGGGGTGTCGTGGTGAGGCGCGCCGTCGCGTTGGCCCTGCTGTGCGCGGCGGGCCTGGGTGTAGCCGTCGTGGCGGAGCGCCAGAGCGAGCAACGCGCCAACCGCCTCTACCGGAGCGGCGAAATCCCGGAGGCGGCCGGGGTTTACGGTGGCCGCATGCGTGCAGACTCCCTCCCCGCGCGGCTCCACTACAACTTCGGTACGGCGCTGCTCGGGCTGGGAAGCCCCTCAGCCGCCCAAGCTCTCGAGCGAGCGGCCTCCACCGCCCATCCGGATCTTCGGGCGCACGCGCTGTACAACTTGGGTCGATGGCACCTACTGCGCGCCCGGGACGCCAACGTGCCGGACTCGGTGCGCGCCTCCGCCTCTCGGTCCGTCGAAGCCAACAAGTCCGTGCTCAGGCTCGAGCCGGGGCGCCCCGACGCACGCTGGAACCTCGCGCTCGCGCATCGGATGTTGGATTCCATCAATGCCGAGAGCGGGCGCGCCGGCACCGAATCCGTGGACGGTGCGGCGGACTCGGACCAGCGGGTGCAGTCGGACGACTTGCGCGAGTTCGAAAACGACAGCGAGGTGACGGACGCGCCACGAGAAGGCACCGACGAGGCGCTCGCGCAGGGGGACGAGGTCGCCCCGCTGTCCGCCGTCGAAGCCGATGCGATCCTGACGGCGGACGTGGACCGATCGGTGATCGTACGAAAGCTCCTCATCTACGAAGGCCGGGTCCGCCGCCCGGCCCGCGTGGGCCTCGGGGGTCCTCGCTGGTAGGGTTTCGACGGACCCGCGAGAAAGCGTTACGATTCACCGTTCGCGGGCGCCGGGGGGTCTCCCGCCTCAGTTGGAAAAACAGCCGCTTCGAGGAGCGAGTAGCAATTGGGAGACCAAGAAGTCGCGAGCGCCCCCGTCGCTCGGCGTACCACCGTGACCGCTGGCCTGGTTTCCTCCGGGATCGGGCCTCTGGACGAGCGATCGGGCGGGCTGCAGGCCGGCGGCTCCTACCTCATCGTGGGTGCGCCGGGGCCGGCCAAGATGGTGGCAGCCCTGCAGTTCCTGCACGCCGGGGTCCTTCGCGGTGAGCCGTGTCTGCTCCTCAGCAACGCCGACCTCGAAGGCATGCTCGGAGTGGCGAGGGCATGGGGGTTCGACTTCGATCACGCCTGGGAGCAGGGCCTGATCCAACTGCTCGGCTTCAAGGACGACTTCGAGCTGCGCGCCATTCGCTCCGTCGAGCCAGAAGAGGTCTTGGAGGAGCTGGACGCCCTGGTGGGGCGCGACGTCGTGCGTATCGCGGTGGAGCCCGGCTCCATGTTCCTGACGGGTGGTGCCAAGTCCGTCCTCGGAGCCGCGTACCTCAAGTGGGCGCGCACGCATCCAGCGACGGTCTGCTCGACGTTCTCCGTCGATGGAGCTGCGAACTCCCTGCCGTCGTCGGCCGATTGGATGGTGCACGCGGCGACCGGACGATTGATCGTCGAGTGGCGGTCCGAGGAGTTGTACGACATCACGCTCGTGAAAGCCGTCCCCGATGCGGGCGAGCGTGAGGAGAAAGTCGCGGTACAGCTCAAGCCCGGGGCCGGACTGGTCATCCCCGAGAGCTGGCCCTCACGACGGGGACGCGACCGTCCGGGCGTCGACGAAAACCGTCTCCTCCTGATCTCGCTCGGCGGCTCCCACGCTGCTGACGTCGAGATGTGGGCGCGAGACTCGTTCAAGGCGGACGTGGTGACGCAACCCTTCGAAGCCGTCACCCGCGTCCAGGCCGACGCTTCGTTCGGGGGCGTGCTCGTGCATGCCCCACGCGCGCGCGTCCGTGAGGCGGTCAGCGCGTGCCGGGCCCTTCGGCCCCTCACCCGCGCGGCGATCGTGTTCGCCTCGGACGATGCGGTCCGGTCCACCGATCGCATCCAGGTCATGGAGGCGGGAGCGGACGATTGCCTGAGTGGAGGCATCGACTTCCGCGAGCTCGACCTCCGCATCCGTCAGGCGATCGCAACAGGGTCGAAGCCGGTCCCGACGACCACGAGGGAGGACACTTGGGCCGCCCGCTCCGCGGCAACGACCGGAGGAAGCGTGCCGCGAGATCGGTTCGCACAGGAGTTCCGGCAACGCGCATCGGACCCCGTGATGAAGTTCTTCTGCGTGCTCGACGTGTCCGCGGGAACCCTTCCTACGTCGGTCGTCGAGGAGATCCTCACCGAGCAGGTTCGTGCCGACGAAGGAGACCTCGTCGCGACCGACACGAATCGCTGCACGGTGCTCCTGCAGGGTGCGCGCGAAGGGCAGCTCGGAACCTTTCTCGAGCGGCTGCGGGCCCGTCTGAGTGAGCGCGCGGGACCGGGGGGGCACGAGCCGTCGATTGCGGTGCTGAGCCATCCGGCCGACGCCGCCCGCATCCGCGCCCTGTTGGGAGGCTGAACGTGGCCAGAGCGGCGCGCGGCGATCGTAACTCGCGCTACTCGGTCCGCTTCGGCGCCACCGCGTTCCTGCTGATCGCCGGCACGCTCGTCCTGGTGCTCTACGTTCTGCCCGAGCGATACGTGCTGCGGCCGGGGTTCCGGGAGTCCGGGATCACCTTCCCGAGCCCGTCGACCCCGTTCGCCCCCCTCCCGCTCGTGCCGGTAGCAGCGCTCGTCATGCCCGGCCCACCCACCCCACCGGCGGTGATACCGCCGGGGCCGGCGGAGCTCTTCTGGGCGGAAGTGGCGCCCCTGCTCGAGAGTCGCCGCTACTCCGAGGCGCTCCCGGTTTTCGAAGCCTATCTGCGGGATCATCCCGCGGACGCGGACGCACGTCGTGAGTTGGCGCTCACGCTCCTCGCGGCTGGTCGGACCGTGGAAGCAACGACCGAGCTCAGGCGCCTACTCGCCGAGCATGACGATCAGGCGCACCGCCTGCTCCTGGCCCGCACGCTTCGCGAGCTAGGTCGAACGGACGAAGCCGTCGCGGAATACGCGCGGCTGGGCGTGGCACGACCCAACGACGCCGGACTCTGGCTCGAGTGGGCCCAGGCATACGCATGGGCGGAGCGCTACCCCGAGGCCGCCCAAGTCCTGGAGCGCGCGCTCAACGGAGACCCGAGCTCCGTCCCGCTGCGGGTGGAGCTGGCCCGGATCTATTACGCGAGCGGTCGCCTGGCCGACGCGCGGTCCCTGCTGGCTCCGATCGACGAGGACGCCCTGGCCGCCGCGGGCGGCGGGTTGCTCCGCAACGACGTCCTCGCAGCCCTGTACGTGCCCCCCCTCGCGCCGCCGACACCACCCACTCTGCTCGAACAGGCCGTCGCCGCGCGCGAAGCGGACGAATTCGAAAGGTCGCGCGCGCTGTTCCAGGACGCACTGCGCGAGGATCCGAACGATGCGGTGGTATGGCAGGCCTACGCCGACCTGCTCGAATACGAGCTCGTGGATCTCGAGGGCGCGAGGAGTGCGCTCCTCGAAGTCGAGCGACTGAGCAGCCCGAGCGCCGACCTCCAGTACCGCATGGCGCAGCTCGACGTGTGGACGGGCCGCATGGACGAAGCCGAGGGGCGACTCGAGGCTCTGCTGGTCATGCTGGACGCGGATGAAGATGCCGGGGTGTCGCCCGCCGACGTCCAGGCGGCGCTCGGCGATCTACTGCGCTGGGAGGGAGACCGCCTCGGCGCCGGCGGGCGCTACCACCTCGCGCTGGCGAGCGACCCCGACAACGCGCGTGCGCGGGCAGGAATGGCCGCCCTCGAAGCGGAAGTCACCCGTACGCTGGTAGAGGTCGAGCAGCCCCGCATTGGAGGAACCGCCTACACGCTCGCCGACACGGACGACTTCGCGCGGGTCGATATCGGAGGCGAATGGATCGAGGTCGGCGGCCCGTGGGTGTGGGGCGGAACCGCCGGCAACCGCTGGATCTCCGGCGTTGCGCTGGACGGAGGCGAGGCGCACCGACAGGGAGCCTTCCTCGACCTCGAGGCTGCTCGGTGGTGGCGATGGGGCACGCTTCGCACGGCGGTCGACTTCGGAGTGCAGCGGGTACGGGCTGTCTTGGATCCAGTCTTCGGAGCGTCTCTCGGTCTGCGAGGCCGAAGCGGCTCGACCAGCGAGCTGCGGTACGAGCACGGACCCGCCTACCCGATCGCGGTCACCTTGCAGAGCGTGCTGGCCGACGTGGTGCAGGACCGAGTCTCGGTCAGCCACGCCCGCCCGCTCGGCCAACGCTGGAACATGTCCGCAGCGCTCGACGGCGCCTGGCTGAGCGCCGACCCCGACTCGGTGGCGGGCGGAGCATCGAGCGGTGTAGGTCGCGCCCAGGGCTCGCTCGCCCTAGGGCGCGCGCTGTCGCCGACGCTGACGGTCGGAATCACCTCGCGTGCGCTCACGTTCACGCGGGCCGCACCGGTGACGACCCTGCCCGGCGGAGGCTCGGGCCGCCTCTTCTGGGATCCGAGCCTGGTCATCTCGGCCGGGCCCTATGCTCGGCTGACTCGCGACCTCTCCGCGAATTGGCGTCTGAGCGGTACGCTCGGACCGGGCGTCGCCCTGATCGACGAGCGAGGCACTACGGGCACCGACTTCGTGCCACATATCTCGGCCGAGGCGGGCGTGCGCCGGGAGGGAGCGCGGTACTGGACTGCGTTCGACGTCTTCTACTACCAGGGCCAGTTCGACGGATACCGTACGTACGGCGCGCGCCTGACCCTCAGCGCGAGGGACTTCAGCTCGCTCGGAGGAGGTCGGTGAGCACCGGTCGTCACTCGGTCTTCGGCGCGCTCACCGTGGTCATCGCCGCCGTCCTGATCACGGTGGCCTTCATCGTGACCGCTCTGCTGGTAGGCCCCGGCATCCAAGCGGTCCTGGTGCGCGCCGTGCTGGTGACGCTGGTCATCTTCCTGACGATCCTCTTCCTGCGGTACTTCTCGCTCCTCTGGTTCGCGTATCTGGGCCACGCGGAGCGCAACGTGCTCGGGGTCAAGAAGCACCACGAGATGCCGTCGATCTCCATCATCGTGCCCGCCTACAACGAGGGCGCCCTGATGGAGCGGGCGCTGGCGAGCCTCATGGAACTCGAATACCCGGAGTACGAAGTCGTCGTGGTCGACGACGGCTCGAAGGACGATACGCTCGCTCGCGCGGCGAAATGGGAGGGCCGCAGCGGGCCAGTCGAGGTGAAGGTCGTGACGAAGCGAAACGGTGGCAAAGCGAGCGCGCTCAACGCAGGCATCGCTGCTTCGAAGCACCCTTTCATACTGTGCATGGATGCCGACTCCTTCCTCCACCCGAAGACGCTGCTCCGCGCCATCGAACACTTCGGTAACCCTTCGGTCGGTGCGGTAGCGGGCAACGTGAAAGTGGAGAACCGCGGGAAGATCATCACGAACCTCCAGGCGCTCGAGTACATCGAGGGCCTCAACATGCCGCGCCGCGCGCAGGGATTCGTTGCCGCGGTGAACATCGTTCCGGGCCCCGTCGGCATGTTTCGGCGCGAGGCGCTCGAGGAGGTTGGCGGCTACGACACCGACACGTTCGCGGAGGACGCCGACCTGACGCTCAAGCTGATCTCGGCAGGTTGGCGCGTCGTCTACGAGGACGGGGCCATCGCGTGGAGCGAGGCACCGGAGCGATGGATAGATCTGGTTCAGCAGCGCTACCGCTGGACGCGCGGCATTCTCCAGGCGCTTCGGAAGCGGAAGAGCCTGTTCCTGAAGCCTTTTCCGGACTTCCCGCTCTGGGTGTCGACCATACAGCTCGGCTTCGAAGCCCTGGTATGGCCCGTCATGAACATCAGCGCCCACCTCTTCTTCGCGATCGTCGCGCTGCTCTTCGGGGCGGGCGAGCTGATCGTGTACTGGATGATCCTGCTTACGCTCCTCGACCTCGTGGCCGCGCTCGTGACGGTCTCCATGGAAGAGGAATCGTTGTCGCTCGTGCCCATGGCATTTCTGTATCGATTCGTATTCATCCTCTTCCTCGATGTCGTGAAGACGTTCGCGACGCTGGAAGAGCTCTTCAGGCTCGAGATGGGCTGGGGCAAGCTCCAGCGCGTGGCGAGCACAGGGTGACATCATGGACGTCATCGACCTCCTCATCACGATCGTCGTCGTCACGATTCTGGTCACGATCATCCTCGCTGTCGTGACCTACATCGCGTACAAGCTGAGATTGGCCAGAGAGCCATCTGCGCTCGATCGAGCCGAGGACGGGCTCCGGTACTTCGTGAGATTCACGCCTCCGGGCGCATCCGAACCTCCATCGAGCCATGCGACCGAAGCGTGATCCGGTCCCACGCGCACGCGACGCGTGGGTCTGGCTCGGAGGTCTCGCCCTGTTGGGCATCCTGGGGGGCGGCGTGACAGCCGCTGCCGTCGTCCTCTGGGAAAACATCGACATCAGGCAGCTCGTGCCGCAGCTCACCGCAGCCGCTCCGAGTAGCCTCCCGCTTCCTGAGCCCGCCAGGTCGGCCGCGCGCGACAACGAGACCTTCGATGCGGTCTTCTTCAACTCGGCTCGTAACGAGGCCTTCTTCCCCGAGGCCGGATACTATGCGGCGGCGCTCGACGCCTGGCGATCCGTGGTGCGCGACGTCGGCGGTGTGGTCCGCGATGCCGGGTCGGTCGCCGAGCTCCGCGCGTCGGGACCTGACGACGTGCTCGTGCTCGTGGAAGCACCGTGCCTGACGTCGGACGAGCTCGCGGCGGTGCACGCCCACCTCCGAGCTGGGGGCGGCGTCGTCGCGAACTGGGCCTTCGGCGCGCGCGACGAAGCGTGCGCCTGGCGAGGCTGGCAGGCATTGGGCGAGCTCACGGGTGCCGAGGACGTACGCGAGCTGCCGGTGCGCGAGGGCCTCTTCCTGACGGTGCCCGATGGGGTGGCGCTCGCCGCCGGTTTGGATCCCGGCACGCGTGTGGAGCTGCGTCCCGATCCCTCCCTCGCACTGAGAACCCCCGGCCCACGCGTGTACTGGTCCGACTGGGCCCTCAATCCGGCCCCGGACGAGAGCGGCGGCGGCGCGGACGCCGCCGCGGTGACGTCCCGCACGCCCGAAGGCGGTCGTGTCGCATGGTTCGGACTCCGACACGGCCAGGCCGTCACCGCGACGGACAGTCTTCGCCTGCGTCGGCTTCTCGAGAACGGCGTCCTCTGGGCCGCGGGAACGGCGAGCGCCGCTCCCTCGGCTTGGCCGGGCGGTCGTCGGGCTTCTCTCGTCGTCACCCTCGATGTGGAGGACGCGTTCCGCAACGCCATCGCCGTGGCTGCACTCCTGAGGGAGCGGGAGGTTCCGGGCACGTTCTTCGCTGTTTCGCAGCTCGTGCTGGAGGACACGGAGCTGGCGGCTGCGCTCTTGGCCGCCGGCGAGGTCGGGACTCAGACCTCCGACCATACGCCCGTGTCCGGGCTCACGCCCCAAGACCAACGCTTCCGCTTGCGTCGCGCCTGGGCCGAGATCGAAGCGTGGACGGGCACCCCGCCGAGTGGCCTCCACCCGCCCGAAGAGTCGTTCGATGCGAACACGCTCGACGCGTGGCAGCTGGCAGGCGGCCGGTACCTTCTGGCCTCGAACGAGGCACGCTCCGCGAGCCCGGAGGTGCACACGACCCCCGATGGCGTCCTGGTACTGCTGCCACGGATCCTCAAGGACGACTACAACCTGATCGTGCAGGATCGAGTGATTCGCGCCTCGAGCCTGGAGCGGGCGTTCCTGGAAGACGTCCGCAAGATGCACGCGATCGGCGGGGTCGCGATCGTGGCCGGACACACGCAGATCATGAGGCCCGGTCCGCGGCTCACTGCCATCGGCACCGTAGTCGACTCCGCCAAGGCTCAGGGCGATTGGTGGATCGCGCGCGCGGACGAGGTCGCGGACTGGTGGTTGGCGCGGACTGGCACACGACTGACGTTCGTGCCCCGAGGGGATTCCCCCTCTCTCGGTGACGGTTTCGAGTCGGCCCGGGTCTCCGACGTCTTGGTCGAGGCGCCGCTCGATCGCGGCGTCGATGGCCTCTGGGTCGACCTGGTCCTGCCACGTGGCCCGGCTTCGATGCTCCCCTTGGTGAATGGTCGGTCCGTCGACTTCGCTTCGACCGAATGGGGGATGCGCGTGCCCGTTCCCGCGCTCGCGCCCGGCGACACGGCTCGCATCTCGCTGTTCGTCGCGACGACACCGGAGCCGGCCGCACCGTAGCGGTCGCCGCCGCATGACCCGCATCCGCCTCCGCTCGGCGAGCCTTCTCGTCCTTTTCTGCGTCGGCGGCTGTGCGGCGACCGCTCGCCTGGCCACGGTCACACCGACCTCCGGGGACCGCTTCTTCGTGGCCGGCTATCACCCGTACTGGGCTGCGGACGCGTGGGCTTCGTATCCGTGGGATGCGCTCGACGAGCTCTACTTCTTCGAGATCGACGTGGGAGCGGACGGTGGCCTCGCAGACACGCATGGGTGGCCCGACGGTTGGCGCCCACTCCTCGAGCGCGCACGCGCCGAGGGTGTCCGTGTCGTACCGACAGTATCGCTCCACGACGCCGCTGCCTTCACCGCGCTCTTCAGCCGGCCGGACCGGGTCGCACGGCTGGTGGACGAGATGATCGCGCTCGTGAGGGCCACTCCCGATCTCGGCGGCCTGCACCTCGACTTCGAGGTCTTCGAGCCCGTGGATCCGAGCGTGCGCGACGGCTTCACCGCGTTCGTCGCCCGGCTGGACCGACAGATGTCGGACGCGGACCCTTCCCTGGCGCTGTCGGCGTTCACGTTGGCGTTCGACGACGACGACGTCTACAACGAGCGCGCCCTCAGCGAGAGCGTGGACTACCTGATCGTGCAGGGCTACGACTTCCACAGCAGCGCGGAGCTCCGCGCCGGGCCCGTCGCTGGGCTCGAGGGCTGGGATCGCCTGAACTGGCACAGCGTGCTCGACCGCTTCCTGGGATTCGGCGTTCCCTCGCGAAAGATCGTGATGGCGGTGCCGTTCTACGGATACCAATGGCCCGTGACGTCCGACGCTCCGGGAGCGAACACACGTGGCATCGCGGTCACCATCCCGCTGGCACCGGCCGACGATGTGGTGCCGGAGTTACCGCGAGCGTTTGCCCAGGCCGAGCGGTACGGAACTCGGCGCGACCTCCCGAGTGGATCGCCGTATTACGCGTTCCAGGATTCGACCGGGTGGTACCAGGGCTGGTTCGAAGATGCCGAGAGCTTACGCGCCAAGTATGCGTTCGTGCGCGACAATGGTCTCGGTGGAGTCGCGCTGTTTCCGCTGGCGTACGGCAACCCAGATCTCTGGACCGACCTGAGAGCCGCCTTCAGCCGACCGCGGGAGTGACGGGCGAGCACGCCCAGGTCAGCACCTCGACCTCTCCGCGCGGCCGCGTGCAGTCCCGATCGGCGTAGCGCATCCCCCGGCCGATGGACATGAAGTCCTCTCGGACGAGCGACTCCGTCGCACCCCCGCCCTGCAGGATGTCCCATGGTCCCGCGCGAAACCAGGCACCTCCGCCCACGAGCGGCGCGCACACCAGGTCCACACGCTTCGGGGTCGCTACTCCACGCACGAGACGGATGTCCCCGAGCGACGGCGCGGCCGTCGCATCCCACTCCCGCTCGGACCACTCTTCGAACTCGCGAAGAGTGTCGCCCGGGATGATCGGCTCACGAGGAGGATCCCCCACGAGCGGAATCCGCCACACGCCGGTGCTCACCGAGATATGCGCGCGCAGATCCCAGTAGACCTGATCCCGGAAAGCGCTGTCGATGTATACCTCCCGCCGTCCCATCGACACATACGCGATGGGCATCTCGCGCGGGGGTGCGTCCATGTGCACAGCGGCGTCCGACCACGGCAGGAGGATCGGTCGCGTGATATCGTGCATCTGCGCATCGGCTGCGGTCGCCGCGCCGGCCCCCGGCTGTTCGCGGGTGCAGGCCAAGAGCGACGCGGCCGGCGCCGCCAGAACGGCGGCGCCGGCTCGGCGCACGAACGAGCGACGGTCGAGCTTCGTCAAGCTACTCGGTGGACGCTCGGAGCAGCAGGCGATGAGCGGCATTCGCCTCCACCGCCTCCCGGCTGAACGAAAGCGGGAAGTACTCGGCGTTCCGGTGGTTCTCGATCAGATTGCCGTAGAAGGGACTGCCCGGGCGAGCGGACTGTCCGGGCGTGTTGGTGCCCACCGAACCGTCCAGGTTCGAGAAATCGATGATCTCGCGGTACGTGGCGCCGACCGCGGCTACGGTGCCCTGCCCACCGAGGCGCTCCGAGGCGGGCAAGTCGTACGAAGACACGAGGCTGTGCGGGAACTCGCTCCGGTTCGACCGCCCCCAGTTCCACGTCGCAGGGTCGGGTCCCTGCTCCTGGCGGAGCCGGTCGATGGCCGTCGCGAGCGCGGCCTCTGCATCGAAGGGCGCGCCCGCCGGGGGAGCGCCCCGGCCTCCGCCCGGGAGCAGCGAGCGAAGCTCGCCGTAGATCGCCGGTGCGCGTTGCTCGCGCCGCTGCACGCCGTCCCACTCGGCTAGCTCGCGCCGATAGGTCTCGAGCTCGGGGTTCTGCGACGTCCATCCCTTGAAGTGCTCCATCGCCCTGAGGGCCGCCGCGTTGAACGCGTCATGCTGAAGCGCCTTCACGTCGTTGACCGTGATGTTCGTCATGCCCGGAAGCACCTCGCTCAGGCGATCGAACCGGTCGAACGTGCCCGCGGTCTTGAAGAAGAGAGGCGGATCGTAACCGGGCACGTTGATGTGCGTGTCGTTGTTCGCCGTCGCGATGTAGCCGGCCTCGGGGTTGAGCACGAAAGGCAGATCCTGGCGGAAGCCGGTCCACTCGTACTCGCCGGTCCCCGGGACCGGAAGGCGACCGTGCCAGCCCCTGCGTGCTGGCGTGAGCGCCGAGCCATGCCACGAGATGTTACCCTCGGCGTCGCCGCATACCATGTTCTCGGTGGGCGCCTTCCAGTACATGACCTCCTGGAGGAACTCGACGCAGGTGTCCACTTGGTCGAGACGCAGGCCTGCCAGGTAGCCCGTCGTGCCCGGCTCGGTGAACGTCGAGCGGATCGCGTAGGCCTTGTTGTTGGCGGTGTCCTCGTAGAACACGGGACCGTGCCGCGAGAACTTGAGCTCGATGATTTCGGGGGCCGCGCCCTTCACCTGCACGGTGTCGTGTTCGATGCGCAGCGGTTCCCACGCACCGTTGTACATCACCTCGTTCGGATTCGCCGGATTCACGGTCTCGATGTAGACGTCCGACTGGTCGGTACCGAGGATCGTGAGGCCCCAGCCGACGCGTCCGTTGTGTCCGATCGACACGCCGGGAAGCACCGGCTCGGTGGCGCCGATCACGGTCCATCCCGGTGCGTCGAGGTGCACGATGTAGCGTAGCGAAGGGTTCGATACGTTGCGGTGCGGGTCGTTCGCCACGATCACGCGGCCACTCGCGGTCTTCGAGCCGCTGATCGCCCAGTTGTTGCTCCCCGGTGAGTTCTCGTTCACCCCGAGCTCGATCGAGGCCGTGGCCCCGGCCCACGAGTCGTACGGGGCCACGAGCGGCGGCTCGACCCTCGTGCCCTGGAAGCCTCTCGTGCCGTCCGCCACCGCGGGCGTGATGATGGAGTAGTCCACGCCGCGCGGCACGACCAGATCGCGATACGGTGTTGGGTTTGCCCTGCGATTCGCCGCGGCGGCGCCGAGCTCGGCGACCTGCTGCGCGAGCGTGAGCTCGTTGCGCGCGTCGCCCAGCGGCATCGCGGTCTCGGTTCTGAGCAGGGACGACTCCGGCCGCCACGGCTCGGGTGTCAGGCCCGTCAGGGTGTACTCCACCGGAAGCTCGCCTGCGGCCTCGGCATGGGCGATGTAGGCGTTCACACCCGCGGCGAACGCCTCGAGGATGCGGCGCCCCTCGGGATGGTAGCTGTTGAACTCCGCGTCCGTCCACGGACCCCGGAACTTGAACAACCGCGCGGCGCGGTCGCTCTGGAGCATCTCCGGTCCGAAGATCTCGGACAGGCGTCCCTCGGCGGCCCGCCGATACATGTCCATCTGCCAGAGGCGGTCCTGCGCCTGCACGAAGCCCTGGGCGAAGAACAGGTCGTCCATGTTGTCGGCGTAGATGTGAGGCACCCCCCACGGATCTCGGATCACCTCGACGTTGGCCTGCAGGCCCGGGACGTCGATCTCGCCCTCGATCTGGGGCAGGCGCGACTGCGCCAACTCCTCGAAGGTAGTCGGCTCGGGGGGCTCGCAGGCCGACACCGCAAGGGCGGTTACGGCGGCGACGAGGGTCCTGAGCAAGACAGAGCGTGGGTCGCGCATCATCGGGCCTCCCTGGCGTCCGGATTCGATCTAGGCTGACCGAACGACGAATCTACGACAGGGGTCGAAACCCTGCATCCGTGCCGCTCCGGATCAGCGGCCCACGCGCTGCACCCGCTCGAACTCCGCGATCGCGTTGATGTGGTTGAGGACCGCGCGCAGCTCCGAGAGACGTGCGGCCGTGAGGTCGTCCTGGGCCGTGACCACCTCGAAGTTGGTCGCCGCGCCCGCGTTGAAGCGGGTGACCTCCGCAGCCGCGCTCTGCTCCGAGAGCTCCCGGCTCCGCGTGGCCGCGGCGAGCTGCAGCCGCGTATCCGTGACGGCCAAACCCGCATTGGTGACCTCGGTCACGATCTGGAGCTCCTGACTCCGGATGGCGAGATCGCGCTGCTCCATCTGCAGGCGAGCCCGCGAGAGGTTCGCCTTGGCCGACCTCATGCCGATGGGATAGGAAAAGCTCAGGCCCAGATTCCACGTTGGCGCGTCGAAGGCCGCGATCGAGTTGATCCCGTCGATGTAGCCGCCTTGCTGAACCAGCACCGGCGTACCACCGAGGCCGGAGCGGTTGTATTCCGTACCACCGACGCCGGCCAGCGCATAGGATGCGGTGAGGTTGAGCTCGGGCAGACGGTTGTTTTCCGTGACCTCGAGATCGAGCTCTGCGATCCGCCGCTCCTGACGTGCCTGCTGGATGTCGGTCCGCTGGCTCAACGCGATGTCGATCGCAGCCTCGATGTCGACCGCTTGGTCCTGGAACGTCGGCAGGTCCGCGGGATTGACCGTCTGGTACAGGAGCGGGTCGTCCGCACCGCTGATGAGGAGGCTCTTGAAGGCGAGCTCCTGATTGCGCCACTGGATCTCGGCGTTCAGGAGCGCTTGCTCGGCCCCGGCCACCTGAGCCTCCGCCTGGATCACCTGGATCTGCGCCATCGTGCCGAGGCGCACCCGAACCTGGTTGTCAGCGAGCAGTTGCTGCGCCTGCGCGAGGCTCCGACGCTGGATCTCGATCTGCTCGATCGCGGCCCGGAGACCCCAGTACGCCTGCCGCACCTGCTCCGTGATGTTCCCGATCCTGCCTTCCAGCTGCACCTCGGTGATGCTGCCCTGGAGCTGCTGCGTCTGCAAAGCGGTGCGCTGGTTGTCGGTCTTGAGTCCCGCCAAGAGCGGCTGGGTGTAGTCGAGGCTGAGCGTCGAGCGGTAGCTCGGGTTGAGCGTCGAGAACGCGTTGTCCGTCGACGTGCGGCTGTTGTTGAAGCCGAGCCCCATCCGCCCGCCGTACCACGGCACGGTCTGCTGGATAGAAGTATTGAACGTGTGCCGCTGCGTCGTGGTACGCGCGCCGCCGTCGAGCTGGCTCGTCGACTGGTTGGTGGAGTTGTTGTAGCCGTAGGTGCCGTTGAGCGTGGGCGTGAACGCGGCGCGCGCGGCCTGGAGCGAATACGCCTGCATGCGCGGGCTCAGCCTGGCGGTCTGGATGTCGAGGTTCGTCTCGAGTGCGATCCCGATCGCCTCGTCGAGCGTCATCGTGACCATCTCGCGGTCCCCGTTGCTCGGGGGAAGGGCCCGACCCACCTCGTAGCGGTCGATCGGGGCCTCCGGTCGCTCCTGCGCCGACAGGCAGAGAGGCATTCCGATGGCCGCGGCAATGGCCCAAGACGTGATCTCGTATACGCGCTTCATCGTGGCACTTCCTCGCTCGGGTATCCCGAAACAGTCCGGCTTCGAACGTCCGCCGATTCTGGGCTCCTAATGGACAACCGGTCGGGCCGGATCGTTAGGGCACGGCTTCGTGGCCGTCAGCCATGCAAACCCGTAGCTTGGCGGCCCATGACCTCGCGGCCGACCCCCCCGGACTCCCCCTCTCGCCGCGACTTCCTCGCCGCCTCCGGATCGTTGGCTGGCGGTGCGTGGCTCGCGCGCCTCGCCCCTCTCATCGCTGCGGCGCAAGCGTGCGCGCGCGAGGCCCGGGTGTCGGGGGCGCCCTTCACGACGTTCACCGAGCGTGAGGGCGCGGACTTCGACGCGCTAGGCGCGCGCATCCTCCCCACAGACGACACGCCGGGCGCGCGCGAGGCGGGCGCAGCGTACTTCGCGGATCAAGCTCTCGGGACATTCATGGCGGACCTGCTGAGCGAGGTGCGTGCGGGGCTGGCGCATCTCCACGAGCGAGCTCTCGCCGCAGACGAACGCCCCTTCGCGGATCTGGCCGACGCACGCCAG
The DNA here is from genome assembly GCA_964490285.1 of uncultured Gemmatimonas sp. Lineage (GTDB taxonomy): Bacteria > Gemmatimonadota > Gemmatimonadetes > Longimicrobiales > Gaopeijiaceae > UBA2982. The sequence goes on from CAZBCN010000002.1 coordinate 32,996, forward strand.
GACGAGATCGTCGGCGCCGTCGAACGTGAGGACCCGGCGTTCTTCTCCCTCGCCAGGTCGCTCGTCGTGCTTGGGGTGGTGTCCGACCCCGCCCACGGCGGCAACCGCGACGGCATCGGGTGGGCCATGATCGGCTTCGAGAACGCCTTCGCCTATCAGCCTCCCTTCGGCTACTACGACCGCGACGAGCACGGGGCGGGCGCGTGACACAAGCAACCGTTCGTTACTCCACGACCGACGAGGTCGACTTCGTCATCGTGGGCTCGGGCGCCGCGGGAGGCGTGCTGGCCAAGGAGCTCTCGACCAACGGGTTCTCGGTCGTCGTGCTGGAGCAGGGGCCTTACCTGCGGCCTTTTCAGTTTCGTCACGACGAGGCCAACGAGTACTTCGGCGACGGGCTCATCGGCAAGTTGAGCGATTACCCTCACTCTTTTCGTGCCAACGCGGATCAGGAGGCCCAACCGGCGTTCTGGATCCCCAACCTGTTCTACGCAAAGGCGGTCGGTGGCAGCAGCCTGCACTTCGCCGCGAACTACTGGCGCTTCAGGCCCGTCGACTTCCGCGAGCGCACTCTCCTCGGGCCGATCTCCGGCACGAACCTCGCGGACTGGCCGATCACGTACGAGGAGCTCGAGCCCTACTACGCGAGAGTGGATTGGGAGATCGGGGTCTCGGGGGATCCCGGCCCGCACGACCCGTTCCGATCACGTCCTTACCCGATGCCGTCGATGCCGATCAAGTCGTCCGGCGTCCTTCTACGGGACGGTGCGGCGAGAGCGGGATACACGTCGCAGCCCGCACCCCTCGCCATTCTCTCGCGGCCGCACAACGGCCGCGCACCGTGCATCCACTGCGGTCTGTGCTGGGGTCAGGCATGCGAAGTGGGGGCCAAGTCATCCACGCTGGCCGCGATGATTCCGCTCGCGGAGCGGACCGGACGCTGCGAGATTCGCGACCGCTGTGCCGTCACGCGTGTCGAGACCGGACCGACCGGGCGCGTGACGCGCGTCGTGTACGTGGACCCGGCGGGCGTCGAGAAGGCGCAAGCAGCGAGGGCGGTCGTGCTCGCAGCCAACGGCGCGGAGACGCCGCGCCTGCTCTTGCTTTCGGCCACCGACCGATACCCCGACGGCCTCGCGAACTCGAGCGGGATGGTCGGCAAGAACTTGATGTTCAACGGCTACTCAGCGACCTGGGCGGATTTCCCGGAGCGCCTGAACGAGTACAAGAGCGTGGTCGCGACGCGGGTCGTCATGGACTTCTACGACGCCGATCCGCGGCGTGGATTCTACGGGGGCGGCGGCATAGACGCGCGCTCGAGCGGCAGTCCGGTGCTCTGGGGACTGCTCGACAACCCGATTCCGGGCGGTCCAACCTGGGGGGCCGCATACAAGGCGCAGCTCGCTCGGTATCCCTTCATGATGGCAGCTACCAGCCACTCGACGTCACTTCCGCTCGAGACGAATACCATCGCCCTGGACCGGACACTCACGGACGCGTGGGGGCGTCCGGGAATCTGTATGACCTACACGGATCATCCCGACGATCTCGCAACCATGCGATTCCTACAGGGAAGAGCAGTGGAGATCATGGAGGCGGCGGGAGCCGAGCGCATCGTACCCGTACCGGTGTCGCCGTCGACGATCACCGCCCACATGCTCGGCACGTGTCGGATGGGTAACGATCCGGCCACCTCGGTTGTGAACGCGGACCACCGCACGCACGACGTGCCCAACCTCTTCATCTGTGACGGGAGCAGCCTCGTTACCTCGGGGCGCGGGCAGCCGACCATGACCATCCAGGCGCTCGCATTCCGCGCGGCCGACCGCATCACCGCGTTGGCGCGCGCCGGATCGATCTAGGTACCAAAGCGAGGGCGCCGGCGGGAGACCCCGCCGGCGCCCTGTACTTCGGGAGTAGATCGCTGCTACTACTGACCGCCGCCACCACCACGGCCACCGCGGCCGCGGTATTGAGCGCTCGGAGTCAGCTGCGACCCGGTCAGGTCGCTCGGAACGCTGGTCTCCTTACGAACCGTATGGCGCAGCGAGCCGATGCCCGTGATCGTGGCCGTCAGCGACTCGCCGTCCACCAGGAAGCCGGAGCCCGTAGCGCGCTGGACTCGGCCCTCGCCCGTTCCGCCCGACGTGCCGCTCTGCATCACGTCACCGGGGTAGATGGTGATGAGCGACGAGGCGTACTCGATCAGTTCGGGGATCGAGTGGATCATGTCACCCGCCCGCGCTTCCTGAACGGTCACGCCGTCGATGACGAGCTGCTGGTGCAGGTTCTGCATCGGATCGCCGTAGAACTCCTTCGGCACGATCCACGGACCCTGCGGAGCGAACGTGTCGTGGCCCTTGCCGACGAACCAGTCGGAGCCCGAGCCGTAGCCTCCGGGTGGACGGCCGCCGCGGTCGGAGATGTCCATTCCGACCATGTAGCCGAACACGTAGTCGTACGCGCGCCGCGCCGAGATGTACTTGCCCTCGCGGCCGAACACGATCGCCAGCTCGACCTCCCACTCGATCTCGTCACGGCCGTAGGGCATGATGATCGTGTCGCCGTCGCCGATGATCGCGCCGCGCGTGGGCTTGAGGAACAGGTACGGCACGCCCCGGTTCGTCTGCCGCTCGCGGGTCTGCGCCGCGAGCTCCTCGGGGGTGCATCCCTCACACGAGTGCGTGTAGAAGTTCACCGCCGCGTTCATGATCTTCGACGGCCAAGGATTCGTCATCGGCGCGAGGATGTCGACCGATGCGACAGGGTACACGTACGCCGGACGCGCGCTGCCGGTCAGACGGTTGTTCTGGACCAGGTCGTTGGTGATCTGGACGAGGCGGGTCCGGACGCCGCTGTCGTAGCGCTCGATGAGGTCGATCATGTGCGCCGGGGCCTCGATGCGGCCCGATGCCATGGCGGCGTTCGCCGCCGCGATGTCGACGATGAACTGGTCGCGGAGAACGAGACCGACGAACTGCCGGCCGTTGACCGCGAACGAGCCCACCTTGTAGGGCTCGGCAGCCGTCTGAGCCTGGACGAGGGTGGGGCTCGCCAGCGCGACGAGCGCCGCGACGGCGAGGGTGAGTCTCAGCATTCGTTGCATTGAAGAACTCCGGGGTGGGACAGGGTCCGACTTGGAAACGGCTTTCAGAGCAGGGGTGATAGCCCCCACCCTGGTGACCTGTCAAGACACCCCGGGGGCCCCGAGTGCTGCCGCGAGCTCGCCCCTGACCCCGGGATCCGCCTCGGAAGCCAGCCTCCCCCGAAGGGCCTGGGCCGCCCCCGTCGACCCGACGCGCCCGAGCGCCCAGGCGGCGTGGGCTCGCACCAGCGGGCTCGCGTCGTCGAGGGCCCGGACGAGAACGGGTAGCGCCTCCTCCGAGCCCCAGTTTCCGAGCCCCACGCACACGTTGCGGAGGAGGCCGTCGCGTCGGGCGCGGCGAACGGGCGACCGGGGGAAAAGCGCCCGAAAGCCTGCCTCGTCGACTCCGAGCAAGCGCTCGGCCAGGGCCACCAACGACGGCCCCTGCAACTCCCGCCGCGGCGCGTAGGCGGGCTCTTCGGTCGGACGCGCGAACCGATCGTTCCAGGGACAGACCTCCTGGCAGATGTCACACCCGTACACGCGATTGCCGATCGCGGGGCGCAGATCCACCGGGATCGAACCCCGCAGCTCGATGGTCAGGTACGAGATGCACCGGCGCGCATCCATCACCGGTGCACCGGTCGCGTCGCGGCCGAGCAGCGCGCCGGTCGGACACGCGTCGAGGCAAGCCCGGCACGTGCCGCACCGGTCCTCCGCGAACGGAGGATCGGCGGGAAGCTCCACATCGAGCAGGAGCACGCCCAAGAAGAAGTAGGAGCCCCGATCGGGATGGATGAGCATCGTGTTTCGCCCGAACCATCCGAGCCCGGCCCTTCGCCCGAGCTCGCGCTCGAGAATGGGGCCCGTGTCCACGTAGGCGCGGCCGAGGGCTCCGCCGTCCATGCGCGCGTCCAACCACTCGAGAATGCGTTCGAGCTTCGTCAACACCACGTCGTGGTAGTCGTCGCCCCGCGCGTAGCGTGCGACCACGGCGAGCGAGCGGTCAGCAGGCAGGCCGGGCGGATCGGGAACCGCATACTCGTGGGCGACCACGAGGCAGGACCGGACCGAAGGGAGCGTCTCCGCGAGGTCGCTGCGTCGCCGAATGGCGTCTGGCCGGGCCAGGTACGCCATCTCACCGTGTCGGTCCGCCGCGATCCACGTTCGATAGAAGTCGGCGTGCGAGCTCGCCTCCACCGAAGCGACTCCCGCCAGGGAGAACCCCTCTTCGAGCGCTCGCGCCTTAAGCGCATCCGCGAGGGCACCCGGCGCGGTCACGACATCACGCCCGCTCGGCGGGCCTTGGTAGCTCGTAGTGGCGGCCCTTCCATTCCACGCGCCGACCCCGCACCCACGAGCGCGCGAAGATGTAACCTCCCACCATCGCGCCCAGCGGATAGAGGAACCCGTAGGCAACCGGAGCCCCCATCTGCCTCGTGAAGTAGGTCCACACCAAGAGGCTCACCGCGCACGCCGTCGAGGCCCACGCGAGCACCCCCGTGCCACCCAATCCCGCAAGCGACGCGACCAATGCGAGCGGCGGCGCGATCCAGAGGCCGACGCCCACCGCGAGCGAGACCGGAGGCATCAGCGGACGGAGCCACCGAGGCAAGCTCTGTAGCCCGCCCAGCACGATGTTCTTCGACCATCCTGCAACGATCTGCGCCAGCGACCGGTACATGCGCGTCGCCAGGTAGGCCTCCGCCCCGCGGATACGTAGCGCGAGGCCAGCCCGTTTGACCCGCTGCGCCAGCACGAGGTCCTCGACGACCTCGTCCCTCACCGACCCGTGTCCGCCGATGGCGTCGTACGCCGCACGTCGGAAGAGCAGATATTGACCGTTCGCGATCGCGTCTCGCCAGCGTGGATTCTTGGCCGTGTGCTCGAACCGCGGGAAGCGGAAGAGCATGAGCATGAAGATCTGGGGCTGGACGAGGCGCTCCCAGAAGGTCTCCATGAGCTGCCGCCCGACCACGGTAAGCAGATCCGCGCTCTCCTCTCGAGCCCCCGCGACCGCTCGTGCGAGAAGCTCCGGGTGGTGACGGGTGTCCGCGTCGGTGAAGAGCAGAACATCTCCCTCCGCCACCCGGGCTCCCTGGTGACATGCCCAGGGCTTGCCGAGCCACCCCGGCGGCAGCTCGGTGCCGTCGAGCACACGAAGCCGCCGCGCGCTCCCCGCGTCGAGCGCCCGAGCAAGTTCAGCCGTGCCGTCCTCGCTCCGGTCGTCCACCACGATCACCTCGAACGCCGGGTACAGCGAGGAGGTCAGAGAGCTCACGCAGGCCTCGATGTTCACGGCCTCGTTCCGGGCAGGAACGATGATGCTCACAAACGGCTGTGGCGATCCCGGTGCTCCGGGTGTTGGAAGATCACGTGGCTTACGCGCAACGAGGATGAGAAATGTGAGCACGCCCACCCAAGGCAAAGCCAGCGAGAACGGGAGCCACACGAGGGTCTCGATCTACGGCTGCGCCGGCGTCCAGCGCTCCGCGTCGCGGGTGCGGTACTTCTGGAGGACGCGTTCGAGCGCCTCCTCCAGATCGATCCCCTGCTCATTCGCGATCACCAAGAGCACGAACAGCACGTCGGCCAGCTCGATCGCCAGATCTTGTTCGGGCTCGTCGGGCTTCTTGGGCTTGTGGCCGAAGCGGTGGTTCATCTCGCGCGCGAGCTCGCCGACCTCCTCGGTGAGCCGCGCGAGGTTGGACAGCGGCGGCCAGTAGCCCTCCTCGAACTGGGAGATCCAGGCGTCGACCTGTGCCTGCGCATCACGGAGACTCACGGCACGATCACCAGCTTCCCGAAGACCTGTCCGCTCTCCATGAGCTCGTGCGCGCGGCGAGTCTCCGCGAGTGGGAGCACCTCGTGGATGACGGGCCTCAGCGCGCCTCGGAAGACCTCGCGCATCACGTGCCGATACTCCGCCGGGGAGCCCATGGTGCTCCCCATGATCGAGAGCTGCTTCCAGAACACGAGGCGGATCTCGGTGATGCCGTGCGAGCCGGTGGTCGCTCCCGAGGTGACCAACCGCCCGAGCGGCGCGAGCGCGCGTAGGCAGCCCGGCCACACCGCCTCGCCCACAGTGTCGAAGATGATGTCGACGCCCCGCTTGCCCGTGTCGCGCCAGGCCTCGCGCGAGAAGTCCACGGACAGCCGGTCGTACACGACCTCGGCACCGAGCGCTTGTACCAAGCCCGCTTTCCGCGGACCGGAGGTCACCGCGTAGACCTTGGCACCTGCGCGCGACGCGATCTGCACGGCCGCCGAGCCGACGCCGCCCGACGCTCCCGTGATCAGCACGCGCTCGCCTGGCTTCAGCGCACCCCGAGTGATCAGGGCGCGCCATGCCGTCACGAACGCGAGCCCGGCCGCTGCCGCCTCGTTGAAGCCGAACTCCTTCGGGATCTCCAGGAGGTTCGAGGCCGGCACGATCGCGAACTCGGCGAACCCCCCCTGGGTGTGCTCTCCGATCAGCCGGAGCGGCGGAGTCGGGAACGACTCGCCTTGGTCCTCGCCCTCGTACCAGCTGTACCCAAGGGACGGGTCGACCACCACGCGCGTGCCGATGGGGACGGACTCGGCGCCGGGCCCCACGGCCTCGACCACTCCGGCCACGTCCGCTCCGCCGATGTGCGGCATCGGCGGATCGATGGGAAGGCCGCGGCGCACCCAGAGGTCCAGATGGTTCACGGAGGCCGCCTCCACTTTCACGCGGACCTCTCGGGGGCCGGGCTCGGCCAGCGCGACCTTGCGGACTTCGACGACCTCCGGTCCTCCGAACTCGGAGAAGACCGCCGCGCGCATCGTCTTGGGCATCGGGTCGGCTCCTGCTCGGGTCGTCGGAGAGCGAAGTCTACGGGGGTCCTGAAGGGGTCACAACCGAGCGCGCGATGGCCCGCAGCGGGGCGACTTCGATAGCTTCATCTGTTTCCATGCCGACGACGCCCGACCACGACCACGAGGCCACGCGCCTCCCCGCCGACGACATCACGCTCGGGGGGTATTTCGACGTGCACGACCGTCCGCCCGCGTACGGGGGGCCGGACGGGCACCCCTATACGGTCTCGCTCGAGACCGAGAGGACCGGCAATCTCCGCGCGCCGTACGCCGGCTACCTCGTCTTCCCCCGATGGGCGCAGTCGGGGGTCGGCATCGTCGGCCACGTGGAGACCCCGACCCTCGTGGAGTGCGCCAGTCAGGAGGAGGCCCTCCGGCGCCTCGGCGAAATCACCCTCCTGGAGGTCCAGCGGCTCCTCGTCGAAGCGATCGAACGAGCCGCCGGGGAGGTCGACGCGTGACGACCTCCGACCGCTCCGTGCAGGTCACGGAGATCTTCCACTCGATCCAGGGCGAGTCCACCTGGGCCGGCGTGCCTTGCACGTTCGTGCGGCTCACCGGGTGTCCGCTCCGGTGCGTTTGGTGCGACACGGCATACGCGTTCCACGGCGGCGAGCGAATGACGCTCGACGAGATCGTCGCTCGCGTGGCCGAGTTCCCAGCGAAGGTCGTCGAGATCACGGGCGGCGAGCCCCTCGCGCATCCCGCAGCGTACGAGCTTGCTGAGCGACTGATCGACGCGGGGTACATGGTGCTGGTGGAAACGTCCGGCGCCATCGACGTCGCGCCCCTCGATCCGCGGGTGCACAAGATCATGGACCTCAAGTGCCCGGGTTCCGGGGAGAGTCACCGCAACCGATGGGAGAACCTCTCGCACCTGACGCAGCGCGACGAGATCAAGTTCGTGGTGAAGGACCGGGCCGATTACGAATGGATGCGCGCGACGATCCGCGAGCAGGGACTCGACCGGCGCGTGGAGGCGGGCTCCCTGCGTGCGCTCCTCGTCTCTCCGGTGTGGGACGAGGTCGACCTCGAGCATCTCGCGAAGTGGATCCTCGAAGACGCGCTGCCGGTCCGCTTCCAGGTGCAGCTCCACAAGCTCATCTGGGGACCGACCCGGCAGGGCGTGTGACCCCCGGCGGACCACTCGAGACCGACCCACGGTTCTGGGTCCTCTCCGAGGCCCTCGCCTCGTACGCCGGCGATGCGAACGACCCTCTGGTGCTCGAGGGGGGCTGCCTCCAGGCGTCCGTGGCGCTCGTGCTGCGCGCGCGCGACCCACTCGAGCTCCTGCTCATCAAGCGTGCGACCTCGGAGCGCGATCCGTGGTCTGGACACATGGCGCTCCCGGGCGGGCGGCGCGACGAGTCCGACGCGGACCTCCTCGCAACCGCGAGACGGGAGACTCTCGAGGAGACGGGTGTGGATCTGGTGCGCGACGGGCGGTCACTCGGGCGACTCGAGGACGTGGCGCCCACCAGCCCACGGCTGCCCCAGCTGACGATCTCGCCGTTCGTGTTCGGGCTTCCGGCCCACGTCGACGCGCGGGTTGCGAGTCGCGAGGTCGAGCGCGTCTACTGGGTGAGCCTCGCCGATCTACGTGAGGGTTCGACCCGTGCCGAAGTCGAGATCCCGCTGCCTGGAGGTGTCCGGGGCTTCCCCTCGTTCCACGTGTTCGGCGAGCACGTGTGGGGACTCACCTACCGGATCCTGGAGCGTTTCCTGGAGCTGTATCGGTAGATCCGGGTCGTACCGCGCCCCAAGACAACGCGCCTAGATCGGGCGGCGCCGCACCCTCCCCGGCCGAGGGCTCAGATGCGAAGCATCTGGAGCGAAGCGCCCCGAGGTCGGGGAGGGTGCGGCGCCGCCCGCCCCAGAAGCGTTACTCGACCCACTCCGCGATGAAGACGTTCGTGTCGTTGGTCCCGCCGTTGTTCCGGTTCGACGCGAAGACGAGGTAGCGACCGTCCGGGCTGAAGACCGGGAAGCCGTCGAAGCCCGGCGACTCCGTGATTCGCGTGAGCCCGGTGCCGTCGAGGTTCACCATGTAGATGTCGAAGTCGCGCCCCGTCGGATCGTGGTGATTCGAGCTGAAGAGGACCTTGTCGCCGGAGGGGTGCCAGTAGGGCGCGAAGTTGGCGCCGCCGACGCTCGTGACCTGTCGCTGATTCGAGCCGTCCGCGTCCATCACCATGATCTCGAGCTCGCCCGGCCGGATCAGCCCCTGACGCAGGAGCGCGTTGTAGTCGGCGAGCTCCGCCCCTTCTGGATAGCGCGCCCGCCAGATGATCTGCGAGCCGTCGGGCGAGTAGAACGCACCGCCGTCGTACCCGGGTCGGTCGGTCAGCCGGCGGACGTCGGAGCCGTCGGGAGCCATCGAGTAGAGGTCGAGGTCGCCGTCACGGAGGCTGGTGAAGACGATGCGGTCACCCGTGGGTGAGAACGTCGCCTCTGCGTCGTAGCCATCTTCGGTAGTCAGCTGGCGTAGGTTCGACCCGTCGGCATTCGCGACGAAGATGTCGTAGGTGGGGTAGATCGCCCACACGTACCCTAGGGAGAAGTCCGGATTCGGCGGGCACGTCGCGTCGTGATGATGAGTGGAGGAGTACAGGATCTGATCCCCCGCCGGATAGAAGTACGAGCAGGTCGTGCGGCCGGTGCCGTTGCTGACCCGCGTCGACACAGCCGTACGGGGGTCGAGCAGGAAGATCTGGTCACAGCCGGGACCATCCGGCTTGTTTCCCTGGTAAATGAGCATGGAGCCGTCGAAAGCCCAGTACGCTTCCGCGTTCTCTCCGCCGGACGTGATCTGGCGTATGTTGCGGAGGTGGGTCTCGGACGGCATCTGGAGCTGGACGCCTTCCGCGAGATTGACGAGTACCTCGGACGCGCCCTGCTCTGCCGGTTCCTCGGGGGCGCAGGCGAACAGCGAAGACAACGTCAGCACGGTAAGCCATCGATGAGTCATCACGTCTCCACCTCGTTGAAAGCGTTCTCGGCCACCCTGGCCCTCGTCCTCGTGCCCGCAGGCGCGCTCGCCCAAAGCTGTCCGGACGCCGCGAGCCTGACCAGAGGACTCGACGGTGTACTCGCGCATGTTCGCTTCCTCGCCGACGACCGCCTCGAGGGGCGCTCGGTCGGGTCCACGGGCGAGCACTGCGCGGGTGACTACCTGGCGAGCCAGTTCGAGGCTCTCGGTCTGACGCCTGCAGGTTCCCAAGGTAGCTTCTTCCAGACCTTCCCCATCCGTAAAGGTGCGGAGCTGGGTCCGCAGAACCGGCTGTCCGTCAAAGGCCGCGCGTATGCAACCGGAGCGGAGTGGGTGCCGACCGGCTTCTCGGCGAGCGCGTCTCTCGATCGGGAGCTGATCTACGGCGGACATCTGCTGAGCAGCCCCGGGAACCCCGAGGACGAGTTCGCGCGCATCGACATCTCGGACAAGATCGTGGTGGTCGAGTGGGGAGATCCGGACGACCCGCACGGCACGGGCCTTCGCGGGGACCCCCACTTCAAGGCCACCGTCGCGGCCGGACGGGGCGCGGCGGGCATCCTGCTCCTCGCTCCCACGGGCATGGAGCTTCCCACGCCGGTCGACGAGATGCGCGCGGCCCTCGCCATTCCCGTGGCGATCGTGAGCGGAGCCGCGGCCGCAGTTCTTCGCGAAGCGCTGATCGGCGGCGCCAGCGCCAGCCTCCGAACCGACGTGCGTGCCACCAGCGCCGAGGCGCGCAACGTGGTCGCGCTTCTTCCCGGGGCCAACCCCGTCCTCCGAAACGAGTACGTGATCATCGGCGCCCACTACGACCATCTCGGCTACGGCGGCGAAGGCTCTCTCGCGCCCGGCGAGACGGCTGTTCACAACGGCGCCGACGACAATGCGAGCGGCACGGCTGCCGTTCTCGAGATCGCGCGCCGACTGGCCGCCGGCCCGGGGCTCGACCGGAGCGTGCTCTTCATCGCGTTCACCGGAGAGGAACGGGGACTCTGGGGCTCGGCCTTCTTCGTGCGGCAGCCGACCGTCGATCTCGAGGAAGCCGTGGCGATGCTCAACCTCGACATGGTCGGCCGGGTGGTCGAGGACGGCCTCACCGTGCTGGGAGTGGGAACGGCCGCGGAGTGGAACGAGATCGTCGACGGCGCCAATGGGCAGCTGTCGGTGCCGTTCCGCATCGGTAAGTCGCCCGACGGTTACGGTCCGTCGGACCACTCGTCGTTCTACGGCGAAGGCATCCCGGTTCTGCACTTCCTTTCGAACCTCCACGAGGACTACCACCGCCCTTCGGACGACTGGGAGAAGATCAACATCGATGGGCTCGAGCGCGTGAGCGAGCTCACGGCTCGCATCGCGGCGCGACTCGCGACCGGTGGCGCCGACGCGGTCGCGCTCACGCCGATCCGACAGGCACCGCCCTCCCCCGCAGGCCCAGCGCAGTCGTCCTCGTCGAGTGGAGGCTACGGGCCCTATCTGGGCACGGTCCCCGACATGACGCCGCGTGACTTCGGATTGCGACTGACGGGCGTTCGGGATGGAAGTCCGGCCGCGGCGGCGGGACTTCGGCCCGGAGACGTGGTCGTCGAGTTCGACGGGAAGCCCGTGACCGACATCTACGCCTACACCTACGCGCTGCAGGCGAAGAGCCCCGGCGACGAGGTGATCATCGTGGTCGAGCGCGACGGCGAGCGGCTTTCCCTGACCGCCACGTTGGGGGCTGCCCGCTAGGCGAATTGACCCTCTCGCGGAGCGACAAGCCGACAGCTTTGTCGCGCCGCGGGGTCGACGTCACGTTTTCGTCGCTACGATCCGCCACCCGAACCCGGGCATCAGGCACCTAAGTCTCTAAGGCCATTACAGTTAGGCCGGCGGACCCAGGAAAGCCGTTCTGGCCCAACGCTTGCGTTCTGTGTCGGGCTTTCGCCCCTCACCCACCGGCGCGACCCATGGCCTCGAACGCAGAGCTCACCCTCCTGAGACCCACGAACGAATGGCGCCTCCGCCCGGGCTACGTCAGCGCCACCGGATCGGAGTTCGAGTCCATCCACATCCTGCTGGGCCGCTTCCTGGCGGACCGGACCTCGCCCGATCCACTCGACGATCCTTCGCTCCTCGGCGACAACCCGATGTTCCAGTGGGGCGCCGGTCAGCCTCTCGAGAAGGTCATCGACTCGCAGGCCGAGTTCGAACGCCTGATGCTCAATCCGCAGATCTTCCGAAACTCGATCGCCATCATCGAGCCATGGGAGCACGTGGGATACAACCCGATCGGCGAGCACGTGCGGGCGTCCGTCAACGTTGCTTACCTGGCGCAGAAGATCGCCGACTGCAGCTCGATTCTCTTCCCGGTCTGGAAGTCAGGTCTGTTCGACCTGGACAAGATGTTGTCGGTCATCAGCTCGGGAATCGGGATCGTGATCGAGGGCGGCGACCCTTCCGTGAGGGACCCCGGTAGCTTCGACGGCGCCGAATGCTCGCACGACGACATGGTGCAGCTCACGAAGCGCATCCTGATCTCCCGGACTCCCACGAGCGCCCCCGCCATCATGATCTGCCTGGGTCATCAGCTCGCAGCTCAGGCCCACGTGAGCCTCATCCGACAGGCCGTCGACGAGGTTCTCGACACCGAGTCGCTCGTGGGTGACTCGAGAGGAAAGGCGCTGGAAGCTCTCAAACGAGCCTGCCGTCAGGTGCGGGCCATGGGCGAGGAGCTGAGGGTGCGGAAGCGGCTCGACAAGATCGTCGCCACGGGGTGGGACCATCCCGAGTTCGCGGTCGCGGAGAACGAGTTCAAGGAGTTCGGCCGGCGTCAGTTGCGGCCCTACAGGTCACCCGACTTCGACATCTCCGGGATTCCCGAGGCGCTGATCACCGCACACGAAGTCACCGCCGACTTCCACGAGGGGGTGATCGACACCTCGATCTCGTACGAGCGTGATCTCAACATCGCGATGTTCCACTCGGACGAGGTCAACGAGGAAGCGATCCTCTTCGCCAACTGGGCATACCGCCTCATCCACGATGCGCTGATCCCGAGCCGCCACGTGATCGCCAACAGCCATCTGTCGTGGCTCATCAGGATGCCGGACGCCGTCGAGATCCTCTGCTCCACCGCGGAAGCCGAAGCCGTCGTCACCGAGTGCTCCGCCACCTGCATCAACTACACCGACTTCGAGACCAAAGAGGTGCGTCGTTCCTTCACGTGCCAGTTTCACCCGGAGCTACTGGCAGACCTCCGGGTCGTCGGCACGCGAAAGCCACCCTCGTACGCAGACCTCAAGCACGACGACGGGGCCCGGCTGTTCGCGCGGCTGCTGTATGCGGGGATGCAGGAGTAGGGCGGTCGATCGACTGGAATGGGTCGCGCAGTCGAGGGGGACCTTCTACCGGCGCCTGGAGAGTTGAGCCCGAGAGTCAGCCCTCTCGCCGCTCGATCCGGATCCCGCGCTCGCCCAGCGTGCGCACGTAGGCATCGACCGGCACGCACTCGTAGGGCGTGCGCGCGCCCGGCCGGATGACCCCCTCCACCTGGAGGCGCGCCACGGCGGCGAGCGAGTAGCCAGTCGTTCTCATCATCGCGGTCACGCCGACATTTTCGTCTTGGTAGTCGAGCAATTCATACGTGATCGTCTTGGGCCTGCCGCCCTTGGTGCCCGTGACCACGACGCGCAGGGCGACGAGGTCCCCGCCGTCGGCGCCAGCTGCGAGGTGCGGCCCGACGGTTGCGATGAAGGCCTCGCGTGGTGACACCATCCAGCCATGCACGTTGATGGGCTTGGTGTCGAAGAGGCCAAGATCCCGCATCGCCTTCACCAGGTGCGCGTGCCCGGGATAGCGGAGCGTCTTGTACGTCATCGAGGCGATCTTGCCCTCGTATTGGTACGGCATCCGCGACACACCGCCCGCTGTGAGGAAAGCCTCGAGCGTCCCGAGCGGGGCCGGGAACGCGACCGACTCGAGCTCGGTCAGCGCTTCTTTCTCGGCCACAGCGCCTTGCTCGAGCACGAGCACGGGCGTCGTGTAGTAGTCGATGACGCCCTCGAGCGAATAGACGACCTGGTAGTTGAGAGGCGGGTGCGGATGCTGTGGCAGGCCGCCCACGAACATGCGGACGGAGTCAGTGGCGTCCAGCGCGTCGATGCCGCCCTGGGCTAGGATGTTCACCATGCCAGGAGCCAACCCGCAGTCGGGTACCACGGACACGCCGGCAGTCTGCGCATCGGCTCCGAGGGCGACCTGCTGATCCACGATGTCGGTGTTGCCGCCGAGGTCGCAGAAATGCACGCCGCACTCGATCGCCAACTTCGTCATGGGTCCGTTGAAGTAGTACGGAAGTGCGCAGGCAACGGCGTCCACCTCCCGCATCACCGACCGCACCTGCTCGGCCACCCTGGCATCGAGTGGGCGCGGCTCGATCGACTTGCCGACGTACGGCTGGAGGAACTCACGCGGCTTCCGCACGTCCTGGTCCGCCAGGATCACCTTCTCGACCCCCTGAGTGCGCGCGAGGTCGAGCGCGCACGCGGATCCCTGCGCTCCGGCACCCAAAACGAGGAAGCGCATCAGTCGAACGCTAGCTCGGCCTGCACGCCGCCGGCGACGGGGTCACGCGCTGGCGCGCCCCCCTCTCCCTCGGCACGCGTGACCTCCACGACCCGGTCGCCTTTCGCGACCTGCGCGAGCTTCCGACCCTGGGTCCTCCGTCCCTGCACGGGCACCGAGCCTGCCGACGCGCGCGTGACTTTACCGGTCGCGGTCACGATCACGAGTTCGTCCGTGTCGAGCACCTCCAGCGCGCACACGATGGGAGAGACCTTCTCGCCGCTCGGGACGGCGAGCGTTCCGAGGCCGCCGCGTCCCTGCAAGGGGAACTCCCCCACGGGCGTACGCTTGCCCATGCCGTCCTCGCTCACGGTGAGCACGGCGGCGTCCCTACGGATCAGGATCATCCCCACGACCTCGTCGTCGGCGCGGAGGCCCATGCCCTTCACGCCCTGAGCCGTGCGCCCGACCACGCTCACCTCCTCTTCGGGGAAGCGGATTGCGCGCCCGCCGCGCGACAGGAGCATGATCTCGGCGGCCCCATCGGAGAGCCCCACGTCGAGGATGCGGTCGCCCTTCTTCACGCCCGCGGCCTTCACGCCCCCGGCCCGCGGGTTGGCGAAGTCGGCGAGAGGGGTGCGCTTGACGACGCCGTCGCGCGTGACGAAGACGAGATAGCGGCCCTCGGCGCCGAGGTCGTCCACCGGGATCATCGCAACGATGCGGTCCTTGCGCTCCGCCCCCTGCAGCAGGGCGTATACCGACTGCCCGCGTGAGGCCCGAGCGCTCTCGGGGACGTCCATCACCGGCAGGAAGTGACAGTGCCCGCTCTCGGTGAACGTCAGCACCCATCCGCGTGTGCGCGCGACGAACAGCCGCTCTAGATAGTCGTCGTCGTGGCGCTCGAGGTCGGCGAGCGCCTTGCCCGAGTCGACGCGCCGCTTGTACAGGTGGATCGGTATGCGCTTGACGAAGCCCGCGTGCGAGAGCGTCACCACGACGTCCTCGTCGGCGAGCTGGCGCTCGAGCTCCGGCGTCTCGATCTCGGTTTCTTCCTCGTCGAGCAGCACGGTGCGGCGAGCGTCGCCGTACTTCTTCACCACGTCCGCCAGCTCGTCGAGCATCACCTGCAGCTGTCGCTCCTCGGACTTGAGGATCGCCTTGAGCTCCTTGATGAGCGCGAGTAGCTCTTCGAGCCGCGCCTTGAGTTGTGTCCGCTCGAGCGCCGTGAGACGCGCGAGACGCATGTTCAGGATTGCGTCCGCCTGGATCTCGCTCAGGCCGAACTTGCTCTGGAGCTTCGCGGAAGCATCCGGGCGGTCCTTCGCCGCCTTGATGATCTTGATGACTTCGTCGATGTGCTTGAGCGCCGCGAGCAATCCCTCGACGATGTGGCGCTCCGCCTCTGCCTGCTCGAGGTCGTGGCGGCTCCTCTTCCGGATGACATCCAGTCGGTGGTCGCGGAAGCTCTCGAGCAGTTGCTTGAGGTCGAACTCGCGCGGCTGACCGTTCTCGAGCGCGAGCATATGGGCGCCGAAGGTGGTTTGTAGCTGCGTGCCGCGGTACAGGAGCTTCACCACCCCGGCCGCGTCCGCTCCGCGCTTCAGCTCGATGACGAGGCGCATGCCGTCGCGGTCGCTCTCGTCGCGAAGGTCGGAGATGTCCTCGGCCTTGCCCTTCTTCGCGAGCTCGGTGATCTGCTCGATGAGCTTGGTCTTCTGGACCATGAAGGGCAGCTCGGTCACGATGAGCTGTTCCTTGCCACCGCGCAGGGACTCCTTCACGACGCGCCCGCGCATCACGACGCGTCCACGGCCCTCGCGGTACATCGCCTCGATGCCCTCCCGACCCACCACGAAGCCGCCGGTCGGGAAGTCGGGCCCAGGGATGTGTCGCACGAGGTCGTCGACCGAGCAGTCCGGATCGATCACGAGCTGGCGCACGCCCGCCGCGACTTCGGCGAGGTTGTGCGGCGGCACGTTGGTGCTCATGCCGACCGCGATGCCGGAGGAGCCATTCACGAGCAGGTTCGGAAAGCGCGCGGGCAGCACGACCGGCTCTCGCCGCTGGCCGTCGAAGTTCGGTTGGAGCGCGACGGTCTCCTTCTCGATGTCGGCGAGCAACTCGACCGCGATGGCTGCTAGCCGGCACTCGGTGTACCGATACGCCGCCGCGGAGTCGCCGTCGATCGACCCGAAATTGCCCTGCCCGGCGATGAGCGGCATGCGCATCGAAAAGTCCTGCACCATGCGCACGAGCGCGTCGTAGACCGCGACATCGCCGTGCGGGTGGAACTTGCCCAGCACGTCGCCGACGACGGTGGCGCTCTTCTTGTACGGCCGCTCGGGCGAGAGGCCCGCCTCGTGCATGGCGTAGAGAATGCGGCGGTGCACCGGCTTGAGGCCGTCGCGCACGTCGGGAAGCGCGCGCTGAACGATCACGCTCATCGAATAGTCGAGGAACGACTCGCGCATCTCCTCCTCGAGCATGCGAGGAAGGATCCGTTCCCGTTTGGAGGCCGTGGCCATGCCGTCTCCGTGCCGTGCTTGGATGGGGGGCGGCGCTAGCTTCTCATATCGCCAAAGGGGAAGCAAGCGATGGGCCGAACGAGCCGGAGCGCCGCGCGGCGCGGTGTGGACGCTCGCCTGCTACTACGGCCGGGACGTCAGTCCGGGAAGCGGAACTTGCGAACGGCCTCGGGTGACGGCGCCCCGCCGGTCACCAGCTCGATGATCGCCCTCATTTCTTCGGCGATCTCGCCCACACGGTTCTGCACGGTGAGACCGTGCGCGAAGGCGAAGTAGGCGGTTACCGCCGACTCGTCCGCCGCGTGCGTCGCGAGCACCGCCGACTCCATCTCTTCGCGCAACTGCTCGACGATCGCGTCGATGCCGACCTGGACGCCACGCAGCTCTTCGAGGGTGGCGAGCGAAAGGTCGCCCCTCAGTCGGGGCACCAGCGCCTCCACGCGCGCCCGACTTTCCGGTGGCGCAAGCACCGTGGACGACGCCGCGTCCTCCACGCGCTCGAGCAACGCTCGCGCCCCGGCCTTCAGGGCCTGCATCTCTTCGTAATTGCAGCGGAGAATCACGAGCACTCCCAGGGGGCCTTCGTCCCTCCATTGATTGTACTTATCGACTCGGGTTTCGGTTTCTGCAAGCGTTTCGATTCAGGAGCCCCGAGACGCCCTGCCGCGCGCGAACCGCCAATGACTAGGCCCTCGCCGAGCTCTCCGGGCCGTGCACGCTGAGCGGGATCGAAACGTGATGAACGCCGTCGACGCGCACGTCGAAGGCGTAGCGGCCGGGCGAGGGGAAGATCAACCCGTCCATGTTGAGGACGTGCGGCACGAGCACGGCGCCGCCAACGCCGGAGGGTCCCGGCGCCAGGTTCATTTCGCCGTCGATCCGGACGAGCTCCTTGCCGTCGGGAGACTTGAGCGCGATCCCGACCTGATGCCGTCCGACCTCGTCGAGTCCGGCCGAGAAGCGGAGGACGAGGCTGAGGCGCGGATGGCGGGTCGGAAAGGCCGACGTGGTGAGTCGGTCGAAGATCCCGAGAATGTTGAGCTTTCCGGAGCCATCGATCGTCGCAGCGTCCGCGAGGAGAGCCAGGTCGACTTCCATGTCCGTCCTATCTCTCCGTGTCGTGAGACCGTGAATGCGGCGCCCCCACTACCCCGGCGGGTCCCGAGGGTGGCAGGAGCCTCTCTCCGATCACGATCCCCGCGAGGAGGTCGATGGCGGTGTGCGCCACGATCGCCGGCCAGAGGCTCCCGGACGCGATGAATCCCCAGGCGAGCACGCCGCCCATGAGCGCGGTGCGCGCGGTGCCGAGCCATCCCTGGTAGGCGTGCAACAGCCCGAAGATCGCCGAGGTGAGAACGACCGAGAGCCACACGCCGAGCAGGGGCGCGAGCATCGAGATCGCGTACCCGCGGTAGGCGAGCTCTTCGCCCATCCCAGCCGCCAGCGAGAGCAACCCGAACACGCCCCTCTCCTGGCGAGTCCTCGGCAGGAGGTCGCGGAGCACGGCGCTCTCCTGCACGCCCGTCCAGACGGCGATTTCGCGAAAGGCGAGGATGATCAGGATCCCTGCCATCGTGAGCCATACGGACCATGCAATGAGCGAGTGAGCCGGCAGCGCCACGAGGCCCAGGGCCTCCGCCCCGCCGCGCCTGCTCCCCACGAGCCAGCACGCCGAGCCGATCATCCACAGTGCGGCAATCGAGCCCCAGTACGCCGGCAGCCGCTCGATGCGCACGCCCTCGACGAGCGGAAGCTGCGCGGTCGCGAACGCGGGCACCGCGACGAGCAGTGCCGCGAGCAGGATCGTGTCCGCGAGCTCCATCTCCACGACGAGCAGGAGCGTGAGCTGCACGGCCCAGAAGAGGGCGGCTCCGACCCAGGCCACCACCTTGATGGTGCGTGGAAGGCCGCCCGCGGCGCTCACCCCGCCGCCCGCTCGGCGACCGCCTCGAGCCCGAAGCGCTCGATCGCCTGGAGCGTGCCCAAGACGTCCTGCCACGTCGTGTGATGATTCAGGATGCAGAAGCGGAGGGAGTAGACACCGCGTAGCCGCGTGGAAGACGTCATCGCCGTGGCCGTCCCGATCACGCGGGCCTGCACCATCTTGTTGATCCGCTCGAGGTACTCGGGCGAGTAGCCGGAGTTGCGCGGGTTGAAGCGGAAGCACACGACGCCGAGCGACGCCGGGTTGGCGATCTCGAGCAGCTCGGACGCGAGCACGTACTCCTCCGCCTCCTCCGCCAGATGGATGCCCTTGGCGACCGACCGCCGGAACGCCGCGAGCCCGAAGGTCTGGATCGACATCCACACCTTGAGCGCGCGGAACGAGCGAGAGAGCTGCAGGCCCCGGTCGCTGAAATTCGGTTGCTCGTGACCGAGCTGCGTGTCCTGCAGGTATTCGGGCTGCACCAAGAACGCCGCCTCGAGCCGCCGTACGTCTTTGACCATGAGGCACCCCGCTTCGAACGGCTGGAAGAGCCACTTGTGCGCGTCCATGGCGATCGAGTCCGCGCGCTCGATGCCGCGGAGCGCGGCTTTCCCCTTCTCGGTGAGGACCGCGAAGCCCCCGTACGCCGCGTCGACGTGGAACCACAGGCGCTCGGCGGCGCAGAAGTCGGCCATGGCCTCCAGCGGATCGACGGCGCCGGTGTTCGTAGCGCCCCCGTTCGCGCATACCGCGATCGGGTGCAGGCCCGCCGCACGGTCTTCCGCCACCATGCGCGCGAGCTGCTCCATGTCCATGCGGTAGTAACGGTCGCTCTGGACCTTGCGAACCCGCTCGGGCCGGATGCCCACGATCGTGGCCGCGCGGCTGAGCGCCGAGTGACTCTGGTCGCTCATGTAGACCGTGGCCCGCTCGGGCGCCCCTGCCGCCTCGCGTGCGGCGACGAACGCGTCGAGGCTCGCAGCCGAGCCGCCACTCGTGAACAGCCCGCTCGCGGTCTCCGGGTAGCCGATCCACTGCCTGAACCAATCGAGCACGACGAGCTCGAGCTGGCTCGGCCCGCTCGCGCCGAGCCAGGTCCCCTGGAACGTGTTATGGCCCGCGCACAGGAAATCCGCGAGCACGCCTGGCCAGGTCGCAGACCCCGGTACGAACGCGAAGAACCGCGGGTGGTCGACGCGGCTCGCGAGGGGCAGGATCTCGAGCGCGGCCCGTTCCAGCACCTCGAGCGCCGGACGCCCCTCCTCGGGTGGATCTTCTCGCAGCAATGCCTCGAGCTCCGCGCGAGTACCACCCCTCCAAGCGGGCTCATAGGCTAGATGCTCGAGACGGTGGACGATGAGCTCCGCGGCCTTCCCGGCGAGCGCCAACATCTCGTCGCGGGGCAGCTCGAGCTCGCTCCTGCGGGCGCCTTCCGTGGGCGACGTCATCGCGATACCCTTTCTTCCATGTCAGCAGAAACGGCCATTAAGCGGGGCGTCGTGTTTCGCGTCCTGGACGCCATGGACTCACCACACTCCGGGCGCATTCTACGGCTTCGCCTGCAGTCCGGTGAAGCACCGTCGATCCGCTCGCTCAGGGGATCCGAGTTGGTGGCGGTATCGCCGACCGGCGCGCAGCGCCGCGTGCGCGTGAAGGGCTTCGCGGTATTCGGCGGCAAGCCGAGCGACGACCGGCTGGCGCGCACCGGTCGCGTCGACCTTCACGTCGAGGAGATCGGCGAGGGCGATCCCGTGGGCCTGCGCTGGGAAGTCACGCCCGCCTAGTACGGCTCAGCTGGTCCTGAGCCCCGGTGGCTCGCGGCTGAACGTATCGAGGAACCACTCTCGGTAGCGCTCCATCTGCCCGGGGTTCGCGCGCACGTACTCCGCGCGCTCGGCCACGAATTCGCTCGGCCGCGCGGTGAACACGAAGGCGTCGAGGAAGCCCCCCTCTTTGGCGTAGGCCAACTCATCGAGGGGCCCGTAAGGCGGGGTATTGAAGGACGCCCGGGCCAAGATCCAGGCGTCCGCGGTCCTGGAGAGGATGGCACGCTCGAGATCGTAGCCGACCGCCTCGGGCGCCTCGGGCAGCCATTCGTCGAGGCGCCCCATTTGCGCCATGAGGTGCAAATGGCCGTAGATCTGATAAACGAGGTTGGCCTCCGGAACGCCCATCGGAACGCGCACGGTGACGCTGTCGCGGCCGAGCTCGAGACCCAGCCAGGGATATGCTTCGTCGACGGTAGGCTGGGAAATCACCAGGAAGGACGGGTCCTCCTGGATGTTCAGGTCCTCCCGGGTCACCCAGGCGTAGACCGTGTCCATACGCGCCTGATCGACGCGCAGGCGCGCCCCCGAGAAGACGATGATCGGGCGGGGAGCAGGGACCGACCGCAGGCCCGATGTGCAGGCCACCGGCAGCACGCACAGGGCCAGGAGCCCTACGCGCATCAGGGTTCTTGCTGGGGTATGAATCGATAACCTTGACACTGTGTGGTCGGGGCTCCGAATTGATGTTACAGCAACCGAAGATCATGGGGAATTGGTCGTGCAAACCACGCTGTTGGACGATACCCGAGAGTTCCGCGCGCCGCAGACGATGACGCCGGACGAGCTCGGTGATAACCTCGCCCGCCTCGTGTGGGAGAGCTTTTCGGACTTCCTCGCGCGCGAGGACGTCGAGACGCCTTTGCCTGAGGTGGACGCTCTATATGACGACGAACGCCGTGCGAGGCGCACAGCCGAAGAAGCGCTGATCTTCTTCCTGTGGGCGCACACGCGCGGGGCACAGCTCGCGTTCCTGGGCCGCGCGCCCGAAGATCGCATCCGCGAAGGCCTGGATGCTCTCCATCGCGCGGTGTTCGAGGACATGGTGCAACATGGTACGCCCTCCGGTCAGCTTCCGCTCTTCGAGCAGCGCGTGAGCGCGCGGTACGCGGAGTACAACGCGGCTGCCGGTGAGTCCGATGCGCGCCTCGGCGCGGCGGTCTCGCGTCACCTGGTGGGTGACGCCGCACGCGGGTTGGTGCTCGCCGACGCGATCCGCGAGCGGGCCATCGCGGTCGCGAACCCGCTCAAGGACTTCCTCGAGGACGTGGAGTTGGTCGAGGCGTAGGAGGGGGGGATACTCTGCCCGCCAGGGCCCTCGGGCGCTAAGTGCACACCTCTACAGCCCCAGCGACGCCCTCACCAGCGGACTGATCCGCGCCGGCGTCCACGGCGGGTCGAACGTGAGCTCCACCTCGACGTTGCCGACGCCCGGGACACCCTGGATGGCCTTCTTCGCATCCTCCACGATCTGGCCGGCGACCGGGCACATGGGCGACGTGAGGGAGATCTTGGCTTTCACGTCCGCGTCGGTCACCGCGATCTCGTAGACGAGACCCAGCACCACGAGGTCGAGGTGGAGCTCGGGGTCCTTCACGCCCTTGAGCGCGTTCCGCACGTCCTTCTCTGCCACCGCCATCGGCTCGTTCCTTCTGTTACCGGGTCACCCGGGTGATCACCGCGCCACTCAGGTCGCGCGAGGGGCTACCCTCCGCGCGATCGGGATCGAGCCGGGCGAAGAGCTTGTTGAGCGCATCCCTCGAGCTGGACGTATACCCCCCGGTGATCACGGAGGTCACCACCCGGATGGGATCGGTCGGACGCTCGGCGAGCAGAACCACCTTGTCCCGCGGACCGAGGGGCAGGACGGCCGACTCGTAGACGTGTTCGGCCCGCTCGCCCGCCGCCAACGGGTCGGACGGTAGCTCCTCGACCCGCCCACCCGCGCGGGCCAGTACGCCGCACGCATGCCCGGCACCGACCCACTCCATGGCACCGTCGGCGAGGGCGACCAGAGCGCACGCCACGGGACCGGACAGGCCGTCCACCCAACACGATCGCATGCCCCGGCTCCCGAGCGTCAGCAGCGAACCCAGCGACGCGTTGGGCTCACTCGCGAGGCCCCGCAGCAGGGTTCGGAGCGCCGACAGTCGTTGCGCCGAGAAGATGTCGTCGCGCACCGAGCGCATCACCGCGAACACGGGTCGACCGTCGGGAAGCAGGAACCAGTCCCAAACCGACGCGCCGGACCCGTGCCGGGGCGCGAGCGTCGCGGCCGTGAGGTCGTAGCCGCTCACCCGCGGCATCACGCGCGGCAGCAGGCGCGACCGCAGGAGTCGGTTGAAGTCGGCGAGGGCCTCGTGCGGCGCCTCGGTGGGCGCCTGCTGGGCCTGCTTCGAGGCCAACCGGACCGATGTCGCCCACAACGACTTGGAGAGGTTGCGCAGAAGCCGTACCGCCAGGGTGTCGCCCCCGAGCATCTCCCCGAACGCGGCCCGGGACACGGACAGCATGTACGTGTCCTCGACCGCATGCGCAGAAGCCGATCTCGGCGTCTGATTCAGGAGCGCCATCTCCCCGAAGGCCTGACCCGCACGAAGGACGGCGAGCTTCTTCGCCCCGTCGCCCCCGGCCTTCCTGAGCTCCACCGCGCCGCGGACGATGATGTAGAAATGGTCCCCCCGGTCCCCCTCCTCGAACACGTGTTCGCCCTTCTCGACGAGGACCGACTCCGAGATCCCCAGGATCTGCTCGAGATCCCGGCCGTCGAGGCCCTGAAAGAGCGCGACCGCGCGGAGCTTCTCGCGCACTTGGTCCGGGTCGAGCGACACCGGGGCGGCCCGGCGGACCTCGGCTGCTCGCTCTGGCTCCATGGACTCGGACGGCCTCGAGGGAAGGGGGGGTCGAATGAATGGTCGCGGCGCGCTCGGATTCGCAAGATCCTCGCCGAGATCCTCGCACACGGGCCATTTCCACCTATACATTGATTGGACCGCCCCGTCGGGTGATTCGCACTCCCTCCAGGAGACTCAATCCCTTGGATCCGGTCAGCCGCACGGCGCCGTCGCCTGCGCGCCGGGCTGAAGACGCCTCGGCGGTCAGGGTGCGCTGCTGGGGCACCCGGGGGTCCATCCCATCGCCCGGGCCTACCACGGTCCGGTACGGCGGAAACACCACCTGCTTCGAGGTCCGCCACCAGGGCCAGAGGCTCATCTTCGACGCCGGATCCGGGATCCGCCCGCTCGGCATGGAGATCGTCGAGAAAGGCCCGAACGCGATCCACATCTTTCTGACGCACTTCCACTGGGACCACATCCAGGGCTTTCCCTTCTTCGCGCCCCTCTACGACCCCGAGGACCAGATCAAGGTGGTCGGTCCCAAGCAGAAGGATATCGACGTCCAGAACCTGTTCGCCGGACAGATGGGTCCGATCTACTTCCCCGTCCCCTTCAGCGTCGTGGCCGCGGCCATGGAGTTCGAGCACCTGAACCAGGGTGGCTACGAGATCGGGGGCGCCGCGCTGGAGGTGATGAGGGTCAAACATCCGTCGTTCGTGATCGGTTACCGGATCAAGATCGGCGGTCGGACGGTCTGCTTCATCCCCGACAACGAGCTCGAGGGCGACGGATCCCAAGTGGGCCCGAATTGGGATCGCAGGATCCGTGACTTCGTGGCAGACGCGGATCTTCTGATCCATGATTCGATGTATACAGATGAGGAGTACGCGGGCCGGGCCGGCTGGGGCCATTCGACGTTCTCCCAGTCCCTGAGGCTCGCCGAGGAGGCAGGAGTGAAGAGGCTGCTCTTCTTCCACCACGATCCGACGCGCTCGGATGCCGAGCTGGATACGATCGTGAGCCGCATGCGCGACAGTGCGAACGCCCGGGGGGCCGGCGTCGAGCTGGGCGCAGCGGCAGAAGGCGTCGACCTGAAGCTGGAAGGCTGAACGTGAGACGACAAGCATCCGTGGCAGCGCTTCTCGCCGCCCTGCCGCTGCTGGCGTTCGGACCGCAGGAGCGGGCCACCCTGACGCACTGGGCGCTCTTGATCGGGATCAGCGACTACATCCATTTCGAGGACGTCGAGGGCGGTGACCTTCCTGGAGCGGAGCACGATGCGCGCAGGATCCGCGACGTGCTCGTCATGAAAGGATACGTGCCCGAGCAGAATATCCGCCTTCTTCTCAACGGGGCCGCCACACGCGCGGCCATCGAAGAATCGATCACGGAGTGGCTCGCGCAGAACGCGCGACCAGGCGACAACGTCACGATCTTCTTCGCCGGCCACGGCTCGCAGATGTGGGACGAGAGTGGGGACGAGGACGACGGGCTCGACGAGACGATCGCTCCGGCCGACGTGATGGCCGCGAGCACCGAGAATGACATCAGCGACGACACGTTCAACGAGTGGCTGGGCTCGCTCCCCACACAGAACGTCGTGGTGATTCTCGACAACTGTAACTCGGGCACCGGCACCCGGGACGTCACGCCCTTCAGTCGCGGGCGCTTGCTGGCGCGGGACATGAACGCCGTTCCTCGTCCCACCGCGGCTCGGCGCGCGCTCCCGGGTCAAGAAGACTCGTCGGGCTTCGACGCCACGGAGACGCGCGTGCTCGAGCTGGCGGCCGCACAGCCGCACCAGGTCGCGGTAGACGCCTTCTTCCCCGCGACCGATGGCGCCGAGGCGTTCCACGGAGGGGCGTTCACCACCTTCCTCGTGCAGCAGCTCTGGAAGGCCTCGAACGACGTGACGTACGAGGACGTCTTCAAGAACGCGCACGAGGCGCTGAAGAGGAATCGCTTCCAGCAGGACCCCTACCTCTCGACAGAGGTGGCGCTCAAGGACCGTCCCCTCTTCTTCGTCGAGGGTAGTGTCCGCGGAGCTACCGACGTGGCTCTTCCGGTCACAGCCGTGTCAGGCGCGAGCGTCCAGCTCGGCGCGGGACTCGGCCTCGGCATCACGCCCGGGTCGGTCTTCGAGACGGAGTCGGGCGCCAGGCTGATCGTCTCGACCGTCGGGCAGCGCGTCACCGAGGCCAGGGTCGCCTCGGGCACCGTGCGCGAGGGAGATCAGGCGCGTCTGCGTGCGCACCGGTACGCCGAAAGCCCGCTGCTGGTGAGCATCGCGGGGATCGACAGTCGCCTCGGAGGCTCGCTCCGTACCGAGCTCGGCAGTGCGCCGGGCGTCCGCCTCGTCGACCGCGAGGACGCGTTCGCGCATCTGATCGTGCGTCGCAGCGGCGAAGAGCTGCGCGTGGTGGGCTCGGATGGCTTCGCTCGGCATACGGGCATCGCAACGGACGCGGGTGGCATCACCCGCCTCGCGGGGGCGCTGCGCAAGGAAGCCGCATCCAAGCGACTGGCCGACATGGAGAACCCAGCGCAGGGCTTCGGCGTGCGCCTCGAAATGCTGGAAGGGAAGACCTCGTTCGGTGTGGGCGAGGAGATCGGCTTCACGATCGAGTCCGAGCGCGACGGATATCTGACACTCGTCGATCTCGGCACCGACGGAACCGTCGCGGTGCTTCTGCCCAACGCCGAGACACGGGAGGTACGTGTGAGCGCGGGGCGCGCCCTGTCGTTCCCGGAGCCGGGCGGCGCGCTCGTATTCACGGCGCTCGAGCCCGCGGGCACGGGACTCGTGCGCGCGTTCGTGACCGAGCGACCGCTCGACATCGCGATCCCGGCGGGCGAGGAGTACGCGTTCGGCGGCGAGGAGCTCGCCCGGCGCGTCGCCGCAGCCCTGACGACCGTCGCCGGCGAGATCGAGGGCGCGGTGCGCCTGGATTCGTGGGGAACGGCTTCGGTCGTCTACGAAATCCAGAACTAGGGGCCCTCGGCTGACGGCGCGATGAAGAAGCACCGTCGTGCCGTCGCGCTCACGCTCATCATCGCCGGGGCCGTCGTCCTCGCTGCCGTGCTCGACGCGGCGGGAGGCCTGACGGGCCTTCGCGCCTTCGAGGACTTCACACTCGACCTCCGGCAGCAGACCACGCCGGAGTCGTTCCAGGCGGGACGCGGCACCCGCGAGAGCGAGATCGCGCTCGTGTTGTTCGATGAATACTCGGTGATGGACACGCTCGACGGATGGGACTGGATCTCGCCCTTCCCACGCGCGCACCTCGCCGAGCTCGTGGACGCGCTCTCCGATGCGGGGGCGCGCACGATCGGCGTCGACGTCTACCTCGACCGGCTCTACCCGGGTCTGAACGAGATCGACAGGGGCGACGAGCTGCTGCGGGAGGCGATCGCCCGCGCCGGCAACGTGATCCTCGTGACCCCCGTCGAGCAGACGGACTCGGGGCCCGTCATGACGACGCCGCACCGATACTTCGCAGAGGTGGCTGCCGGAGTGGGCTCGGCCGAGCTGCCCTCCTCGTTCGAGACGTTCCGCGACGGCACGCTCGCCGTTCGGTCAGGCTACGGTATCGAGCCCTCGTTCGCGCTCGCGCTCTATGCGCACGCGCGGGGGCTCGCGGTCGACTCCATCCTGGGAGAAGCGACCCGGACCGGGCGACTCGCCCTGCCCGGGCTCCCCGCCGCGGTCGGGCACATCCCCGACGGCTGGCTCGAGGACGACCCCGAGTCGGAGGGGTCCATCGTCCCCTTCCGGATCCGCTACGTGGGTCCGCCGTCGGTCGTGGACGCCGACGGTCCGGCCGGAACGTACCAGGCGTCGGCGTCCGGCACGGTCGCGGACCTCGCCGCGTTCGTGCCCGACCTCTTCCGTGACAAGATCGTCGTCCTCGGTACGGGCTTCCACGAGCAGGATCGTTTCCGCACCCCGTTCTACTCCTACCGTCCTTCGGAAGGAGGCGATCCGTACGGCTGGATGTACGGCGTGGAGGTCCACGCGAACGCACTCCAGAACATGCTCGACGAGGAGTACGTCCGACCGATGGGGACCGCTGGGCGCATGTTGATGCTCCTCCTGTTCGCCGCCGTGGCTGCGGGGGCCGTGTTCGCTCAGGGCGCGGGTTGGGGGGCTGTCGCCACGCTTGCGGCCGGATTCGGTACGCTCGCGCTCGCGTGGTGGGCTTGGGCGGGCGTGGTGTACGTGCCTGGAGCCGAGCTCTTCACGCTCGGCGACCGCTTCCGTTGGGTGCCGGTAGGCGCGCCGGCCCTCTCCGGCCTCTTGGCCTACGTCGGCTCCGTGGCCTACGTGGCGGTGGTCGAAGGGCGCGAGAAGCGGTTCATCAAGGGCGCGTTCGGGAAGTACGTGTCGCCGGACGTGCTCGAAGAGATCGCGGACAATCCCGAGGCTCTCAAGCTGGGCGGCCAGAAACGTCCTCTCACCCTGCTCTTCTCCGATCTGTCGGGCTTCACGACCCTCTCGGAGAACATGGATCCGGAGAACCTGCTCGCGCTCCTGAACGAGTACCTCGACGACATGACGCAGATCGTCCTCGATCACGGGGGATACGTCGACAAGTACATCGGCGACGCGATCATGGCATTCTGGAACGCACCCAAGGCCGTGGACGATCACGCGGACCGCGCGATGCTCGTCGCCGTGACGATGCAGCGGCACATGGAGGCGCTGAACCGGCGCTGGGGAGGCGCGAGCTCGAAGCACGGCGAGCTCGAGGTGCGCATCGGCATCCACACCGGAGAGGTCGTCGTCGGCAACGTGGGCGGTGAGGAGCGCATCAACTACTCGGCGATCGGCGACGCGGTGAACCTGGCCGCGCGCCTCGAGCCGGCGAACAAGACGTACAACACGCTGAACATGGTGTCGCAGGCGACCCTAGCGGCCGGGGACGCCTCCAAGTTCCGCGTGCGGGAGCTCGACTACGTGGCCGTGAAGGGGAAGTCGGAGCCCGTGACGGTGTACGAGCTCCTGGAGCTCGCGGGGGTGCCTCTGCCGGAGGGGAAGGAAGAGGCGCTGCGGCGGTACGACCTGGGGATGGCTGAGTACAAGCGGCACCGTTGGGAAGCGGCGAAGGCCCACTTCCAGGCCGCTCTGGAAGTCGACCCGGAGGACGGACCCAGCCGTCTCTACGTCCAGCGGTGCGAGGACAACATCGCCGACCCGCCTCCGCCCGATTGGGATTTCGTGGTGCGCAGGAAGGAAAAGTAGGAAATTGGACGAACGGAGGTGGACATGAGGGGACTCAACCGGACCGCCGTCGTGGCGGCGCTCGCGCTCACCGCGCCGCTCGCGGCGCAGGGTAGCCCGGCGGCGCTCGTGATCCGCGTCCAGGGCGCGGTCGATGTCACGCACGGTAGCTCCGCGGCCACCCCTGCCTCCGTCGGCGAGCAGATGTTCGTCGGAGACGGGGTGCTGCCGAGCTCGGGGGCGCGGGCCGTCCTGATCACGCGGGCCGGCGCGCAACAGGTCGTCACCGAGCGTACCACCATCGCCGCGCCCACCGGGGGCGGGAACCCGGACATCTTCGACCGTGCGCTGGCGACGCTCGCGCAGGCTGCCAGCACGGACGCGACGGCCGGCGGCCGCCAGGGGATGATCCGACCCATTCCGGGCCAGACCGCGCTGGTCGCCCCCCGGAACGCGCTCAACGTGGCCTCGCCACGGCCGACCTTCACATGGACCGCCACCCCCGGGCAGTCCTACGACCTGATGCTCCGCAACCTCGACGGCGGACGCCCGACCGTGTACGAGGTGGGTGCCGACACGGTCTGGACCCTGCCCGACAGCGCCGCCGACCTCGATCGAGGTGCGACGTATCAGTGGACGATCTTCGTCGGGGGACGCCGCACGGGACGCGCGCTCCCTCCTCAGGACTTCCGGGTGATCGGGCTCGAGGAGTCCGTGGACTTGGAGGACTACCTCGACGAGATCGAGGTCTTCGGCCTCGATCCCCGGGGCGACGGGCTATTCCTCACGGTCGTCGCCTTCCGTGAGATGGGCCTCTTCTACGAAGCCCGCGAAGCCCTGGAGGACGTCGAGGCCACGGGTCCGCTCAGCTGGGAGCTCTACAAACTGAAGGGAGAGATCTTGGCGGAGCTCGGCCACGAGGAAGAGGCACGCGCCGCATTCGACCGGGCGGACGCACTCCGATGACCGAGACCCTGGGAGCGCCGACGAGCCTCGAAGAGGAACTCGAGGAAGCCCGCCGCGAGCTCAGGCTGGCGAGGTCCGCACTGCAGGAGCTGTCGAAGGTCGGGATGGCGCTCATGAGCGAGCGCGATCCGACGCAACTCTTCGACCTCATCCTGAAGCAGGCGCGCGCACTCACGACGTCCGACGCGGGGAGCCTCTACCTGGTGGAAACGACCGCCGAGGGTGACCGCGTTCTGCACTTCCTGCGAAGCCAGAATGACACGCTCCCCGACTTGCCCTCGCTAACGTTCAAGCTGCCGCTGAACGACCGGTCCATCGCGGGCTACGCGGCCACCAACGGAAAGCCGCTCGTGCTGGAGGACGTGTACGAGCTGCCCGAGTCGATGCCGTTCTCGCACAACCGCGCGTTCGACGAGAAGCACGGATATCGCGCCAAGTCGATGTTGGTCGTGCCCATGATCGACCACAAGGACCGGGTGGTCGGCGTTCTGCAGCTCATCAACCGGAAGAGCGACCCACACGCGGCGATTCGCACCGACGCGGATTCCGACCGTTGGGTCCTGCCCTACACGGAGAGGGAAGTCGCCATCGTGTCGTCGCTCGCAGGGCAGGCGGCGGTCTCGATCGAGAACGGACAACTCTACCAGGACATCGAGAACCTCTTCGCGGGCTTCATCAAGGCGGCAGTGACCGCGATCGAGCGACGAGACCCGACCACCGCCGGTCACTCCGTCCGCGTCACCGAGCTCACGTGCGACATGGCGGAGGCGATTTCGGCGCAGACCGACGGACCCTTCGCGAATCGGTTCTTCACCGACGCGGAATTGAAGCAGCTACGCTACGCAGGCCTCCTGCACGACTTCGGCAAGGTCGGAGTCAGCGAGGAGACCCTGGTGAAGAAGAACAAGCTGCCCCCCGTCCTGGAGGCGCAGGTCAAGGCGCGCTTCGCGCTGATCAAGAAGACGGTCGAGGCCGACGCCGCTCACGCGAGAGCGAGGGTCATCGCCGAAAAGGGCGTGCAGGGCGCCGCAGCGGACCTCGTCGCGATCGACGCGAAGCTCGCCGAAGACTACGCCACGCTCCAGCAGTACTGGGAGGCGGTCCAGTCCGCGAACGTCCCGACGATTCTTCCGGAGGAGGCCGCGGCGGTGCTGGACGAGGTCGCGCAGCACACGTTCAAGGACCCCGATGGAGTCGAGCAGGCGTACCTGACGCCGCACGAGCTGCACTTCCTGCAGATCAGAAAAGGAAGCCTCGACGAGAACGAGCGGCGTCAGATCGAGTCGCACGTCGTCCACTCGTACGACTTCCTTCTCAACATCCCGTGGACGGAAGAGCTCTCGCGCATCGCCGAGATCGTGCGGGGACACCACGAGAAGCTCAATGGAAAGGGTTACCCCGACGGCGTGACCGGAGAGCGCCTCTCCCTCGAGACGCGCATCATGACCGTGTGCGACATCTTCGACGCGCTGACCGCGTCGGACCGGCCCTACAAGAAGGCCATGCCCGTCGAGAAGGCGCTCCAGATTCTGGAGTGGGAAGCGCGTGACGGGATGCTCGACAAGGATATCGTCGAGCTGTTCATCAAGACGGGCGCGTACAAGAAGGTCCTCGAGCGCGACTGGCGCGAGTTCTAGGGCTTCGCCGGGTGGCGTCGCGCGAGCGCGCCGAAGGCGCCTCGTAGGATCCACACCGCGCCGACGATGATCAGCCCGAGCATCACCCAGCGAAGCAGGGTGGCCGCCAGCGCGAGGTTCATCAGCGGCACGCTGAACTGATACTGGAGGAGCGCCGCGCCCCGCTCGATCATCCAGTGCCATCCGGTGTGCGCGAGGAACGCCGACAGGACGATCGTCCCCATCAGCTCGGGGAGCCACTTCCGGAAGAGCAGGCTCAGGATCGGAACCGTCACGGCCAGCACGAGGAGCTGTCCCAGCTCGACCCCCACGTTGAACGAGAGCAGCGACGTGAGCAGGTGCGCACCCGCGAACTGGAGCGACTCCCGTAGCGCGAACGAGAAGCCGAAGCCGTGCACGAGCCCGAAGCCGAACGCGATCATCCAACGGCGCTCCAGCTTCGCGCCGATGATGTTCTCGAACGCCATGAAGACGATCGAAAGCGCGATCAGCGTCTCGATGAGAGGGGGGAACCACAGTGCGCTCGGCGCGAGACCGAACGCCGACGCGATCAGGGTGATCGAGTGCGCGATCGTGAACGAGGTGACGATGGGTACCAGCGTCCAGAAGCGCCGGAACGGCACGATCAGGCAGAACAGGAACAGCAGGTGATCGATCCCGTCCAGGATGTGCTGGAACCCCAGGATCACGAAACGCAACGCGGCCTGGTGCCACCGGGGATCGAGGCGCACCAGGCCGGGATTACCGCTGTACTCGAACGCGCGCTCCGACCCTCCTGCCGGGAGGAAGCGGATCACGGTTACCGTGCGAATGCCGAGCTGCGCCCACCCGGCGGCGATGGAGAAATCCGAGGTCTCCGACGTGATCGGCCACTCGAGCAGCACGTCGAACATCGCCTGCTGAAGCGGGAGGTCGATGTCGTCGGGAAGTGGCGGCGAAAGCACGCCCGCTAGGGCGGTCTCGTAACTGAAGAAGGCGCGGTCCCCCGGGATCGCGATGCGCGACGCGACCACCTCGGGGAAGCCGAGCGACTCGCCGGCCTCGTACATCTCCACGAAGTTGCGAATCCACTGGACCGCGGCCTCTCGACCCATCACCTCGGCGTCGGGAATCACCAGGTACCCCGGATCCCTGACCAGCCAGTTGTAGTCGCGCATGGAGAGCAACGGCACCCGCACCAGCGTGCGGATGGTGTTCCCCTCGGGCTTAACGAAAGCCTGGATGGTCACGTCGGCCGGGATCTCGTGCGCCTCGCCCCCCCAGGTAGGAAGCAGGAGCACGAGCGCGACGACGAGGACGGACGTGCGGCGGACGCGGATCGGGTCTGACATGGGCGGTAATTCTACCGTGGCCTGCGCCGACGGGTCTACAGCGGCGCGGATCGCTCGCTGATTGCGGGATCGCCTACCGGACAGTAGGCTGTCGGTCCCGGGCCATCTTGGCCCTGCCATTTTCGACCAGGGAGATGGACATGCAGAAGCGCAACCTGACCTTCGGTCTGGCGCTCGCCGGCGTGATCGTGATCGTCGCGGGTGCAGCCGAGGCGATGGACAACGTGGCGGAGGACCAAGCCGGGTCGGTGCCACTGTTCGAGGTGGACCCGTTCTGGCCCAAGCCGCTGCCGGGCCACTGGCTGATCGGCCCGACCATCGGTGTCGCGACCGATGCGAACGACGGCGTTTGGATCGTGCAGCGCAACACGCCCGACCAGTTCGTGGCCCGTACCGAGATCGGCGCGGCGCAGGATCCGCCGCTGAGCGAATGCTGCCGGCCCGGACCCCCGATCTTGCACTTCGACGCCGACGGTAACCTCCTACACGCGTGGGGGGGACCCGGCACGGAGACAGGCAACTACAAGTGGCCCGAGTCGAACCACGGCATCACGATCGACGGGCAGGGCAACGTCTGGATCGGTGGTAACGGCGGGGCCGACCGTCACATCCTCAAGTTCACGGCGGACGGTCGCTTCCTGGCCCAGTACGGCACGCCGGGCGTGGAGCCCAGCAGCACGAGCCGCACGAACTTCAACCAGGTCGCGAAGGTTTCTTTCGACGCGACGACGAACGAGATCTTCGTCGCAGACGGCTACGGCAACCGTCGCGTCGCCGTTCTCGATGCTTCGACGGGCGCCATGAAGCGCTTCTGGGGCGCGCGCGGCAACGCGCCGAGCGACGCCGCGGTGCCGGCCTACCAGCCGGGCGAGACACCGCCTCCGCAGTTCCGCACCCCGGTGCACTGCGCGGATCGCGCGAGGGACGGACTCGTGTACGTCTGCGACCGTCCGACCAACCGTCTGTCGGTCTTCCGCACGGACGGCACGTTCGTGAGAGAGACCATCATCGCCCCCGCGACGCTCTCCCAGGGCTCCACGTGGGACGTCGCGTTCTCTCCGGACGCGCAGCAGCAGTTCATGTACCTGGCAGACGGCCAGAACATGAAGGTCTACGTCATGAACCGTCAGACGCTCGAGATTCTCTACAGCTTCGGCGACGGTGGGCGTCAGCCCGGCCTCTTCTTCGCCGTGCACTCGATCGCGACGGACCGGCAGGGCAACATCTTCACGACCGAGACGTACGAGGGCTCGCGCCTGCAGAAGTTCCGCTACATGGGCATGGGCCCCCGTCCCGCGAACAGGGACATGGGTGCTGCGTGGCCGCAGGCTCGCAGGAGCGGCGGCTTCGGCTGGACCTTCGGCAACTGAGTCCACGACCGTCAGGCCTGGCCTGACGCCGGTTCGACGGCCCCACCCGCGAGGGTGGGGCCGTTTTTCTTGCCTATGCGCGCATGGGAGGGAAGGTCAGGTACGTCCCCGCTCGCCACAGCCATTCCACAGGCCCGAACCGGAAGCGGCGCATCCACCATCCACAGGCGAGGACCTGGGCCCCGAAGATCAGGACCGCGATGGCCGTCACCGCGGCCGGCCCGAGACGGAAGGCCTGCCCGAGCCCGTAGCCGTAGAAGAGCGTGGTGAAGGCCAGGGTCTGCGTAAGGTAGACGGTGAGGGCGAGGCGTCCCACGGACCCCAGAGGTTCGACCAACCAGCGCGCGCGCCGACTGCGCACGACCAGGACGATCCCGGCGGCGTAGCCCACGCAAAGCGCCGTGGAGCCGTACGTGAACGCCAGATCGCCGATCAAGGCCACGAACACCCCGCCTCCCGAGAGGTCCCGGCCGACGCCGAGCGAGACGGCGCGCTCGACGACCATGCCCAACACCCCGAGCGACAGGCCCCACATAGCTCCGCTCCGCAGGAGTCGAGCGTGCGCATCGACGTCGGCGAACACGCGCCGCTTCCCGAGGTAGAGGCCCAACAGGAACATCGAGAAGAAGCCCAACCCCGACTCGAGACCGAGCGGCCGCCCGAAGGGGTTGGGCGGGATTACCCGTGCGTTCGCGCGGATCACATCCGACACCGAGCCTACCGCATGCGGATGGGTGGCGCGCAGCTGGTCGTTGAGCTCGCGGGCCCGGTCGAGGTCGACGGTGCCTCCGGCGGCGACGGTCTCGCCCGAGACGGCACGGTTCGCGGCCCGACCCAATGGGTAGATCGCCAGCAGCACGATCGCCAGGACGACCAGCAATCGCGGCGAGGCGTTCCTGAACAGGACGAGCAACAGGGCGAGCTCCGCGTACACCATCAGAACGTCGCCGGGAAAGAGCAGGGCGTGCCCCACACCGATGACAAAGAGGAGGAAGATGCGGCGCAAGTAAACCGCGGCGAAGGGGGTGCCCCGTGCCTGGGCGCGCACGAGCTGAAGAGCGAAGCCGAGCCCGAACAGCATCGCGAAGAGCCGCCACGACTTCGTCTCGAATGCGACCCGCATGACGGAGAACGCGACCCGGTCGCCCGTGTCCGTCCAGATCGGGCTGTAGGCTCCGAAGTTGTACATGTTGACCAGGAGCACGCCGAAGAGCGCGAACCCCCGAATCGTGTCGAGGGCTTCGAGGCGGTCGCCGGGTTCGATCGGGCGATGCACGCCCGCCCTGGAAGCAGCCGTCACGGCCACCCCGAGCACGCGAACGGCCCCACCCCCGTCAGGGGATGGGGCCGTCCGGTGTCCAGCCGGATCACGCTACTGGATCACGACCTTCATGAAGCGGAGGAACCCGGGCCACTGCGTGTTCCCCTGGGCCCCGCTGCCGTTGCGGAGCGTGACGAAGAAGCCGCGCGCGTTGCCGGTAGCCGCCAGCAGGTCGATCCTCTTCCCGAGAAGCGCGCCGCACCCCTTCCTCGGATCGGCGTTCGTGCATACGTCCGATGTCGACAGAGGATGTGAGAGCTCGTACACGGTGGCTCCGCCGAGCGTGTTGTTGAACGCGGCGACGGTCTGCATCGCGCCGCCGAAGCCGGAGTCTGCGCTGCCACAGCCCGATTGGCTCGAGCCCGAGCACCCGACGTCGATGAACCGGTCGACCGCGCCGGAGCTCGGCACGAACTCCCAGACGTCGTCGCCGGCTTCGCGCGCCGTCGTATACGAGGCGCCTTGAGCCAGCGCCGACGGCGCGTCGCCGTCGCTGTCCCAGTCGATCCGGAGCGCATTCTCACGGAAAGAGCCCGGCACCCTGACCGCCACGTGGAAGTTCGTTCCGTCGTTCATCCAGTACAGCGTCGCCTGCACGGCGCCGCCGGAAAGGCTGACCGGGAAGGTCGTGGAGTTGGCGCAGTCCCATTCCCCCGCGGACAGGACACCGTTGACGGTCGGGGTGCCCCGACCCTGCCGGCAGCCGTAGACGGAGAAGGGGAGGAACGTCCCTTCCGGGATGACCTGGACGCCCCCTAGCACCGCGCCGGTGTGCGGCTGGAACGGGTCGTAGGTCGTCCGCGGGCCATTACAGGAGGCCGCACCCGCCGTGCCGCCAAAGAGCGTGCACCCGCTCTCCCGTGGGTCGGCGATGCCGCGACCGCCCGCGTGGAAGACGTTGTACCCCTCGTTCGGAGAGAGCGTGACCGCCGCCTGTGCGATCCCGTCGAGGCCGGTCATCACGGACGATGTCGATACGGAAGCGCCGCCGGGCGAGCTGAACACGCTCCAGTCCACGCGCGCGTTCCACACCGGGTCGCCGTTCAGGTCCGTTGCCTTCGCCCGCAGCGTGTGCGGTGCGCCTGCGACGCCTCTCTGCTGGCTGTCCGTGGGATTCTCGTACTCGAACTTCGTGGGGAGACCCAGCATGTAATAGCTCCACAGCTTGAATCCCTCTCCACCCCCTCCGAGGTCCAGCGCGAGCACCGGCTCGGGATTGAACAGAGAAAGAAGCCGCTTGCCGGCCGCCTGCGCGAGCTGCACGAACCCCTGCGGCTCGTCGTTGCTCGCGAGCCCTCCGGAAGTCGGCTGGTCACACATCGGCGCGACGTGGGGCCACGCCTCCACGCTCTGGATCGCGCCTGACGGGTCGCCACCCGTGCTGAAGTGGTGGACGCCCACGAGGTGGTGCTGCGTCTCAGGAAACGCGAGTTGGGCCTCGATCTCCGCTTGGTTGATGTCGATGCAGAAGGAGAGGACCGCGGGTTCGCCCAGCGCGACGAAGTCACCCGCCGTCACCGTCTTGAGGCACGGCCCGAACGTAGGAATGGCCGCGTACGCCTGCGCCGCCGCCTTCTCCGCGGCCGTGCACGGCTCGAAGCCCAACGGGAAGTCGGTACCGCTCTGGCCCGGGATGAAGAGCTGCACCGAGCTGGCCAGCTCACCTTCGAGAACCGCCTCGAGGTTCGCATCGACGCCTGCTCCGACGAACTGGACCGCGCAGTTGCGGGTCGCGGGGCAGAGCACGTAGTCCTCGATCCGTACCTTCACCGGAATCGTCTGTCCGTAGTTGATGAGACAGAACTCCGCCGTGCCGTGACAGCTCGACACGCTCGGCGAGTTCCTGACGTCGAGCCATCCGAAGAGCCAGCGCGGGCGCCCGGCCATGGGATCCCCTGCGGGGAACGTGATGGCGAGCAGCTCATTCCGCTCATCTTGAGTCTGGAAGCCGACGCCCCAGATCTCGATCCGGTAGTCGAACGCTTCGTCGAGATCCCGAGTGCTCCAGTTGGCCTGATAGACCTCGCCACCAGCGTTGTACGTCATGACGAGGCCGCTCGCCGAGCCCGTGACCGCCTGGGTCACGTCCTGGGTGCATCCCGCGGCGCTTTCCGCGCCGTCCGTCTTACACACGCGGAGGTACGGCCGTAGGGCTCCGTTGGCCGCACCTGGGTCGAAGCCGGGGTCGCCGGGCGCAGGCGTGGGAGCCAGCGGGGGCGAGAAGAAGAGGTCGGGGTTGCCGCCGCCGAAGCGCGCCTCGGAGATATCGAAGCTGGGGCGGCCGACATCGGGGCCGGTCGAAGGTGCATCCTGACAGGCCGCGAGCAATAGCAGGAGCAGGAGGCCACTGCGCTTGGGCGACAGGGGCAAGAGATGGCGTGGGTTCATGACTGGGACCTCGGGGGGGGGCGAGATAGAGATGGACGGACTTTCCGACGGGCTGACCGATCCAAGGGTATCTACCCAATGTGTCTGAGCCCGCACGGTCGTGCTAGGGTTTCTGGTCCGCGCCTTTCTCCGAGGCGGGAGGCGGCACAGGACGGCCGCTCCGGGGGGCCTCCGAGAGCGTCCTCGAGCCCTCAGGAGCCCCTGGCGACCACGTCGTCGAACCCAGGCTGGTCCCGAAGCGGACGCCACCACCAGTGGAGGTCTCCCTCCACCTCGATGAACTCGTGGTCTGGATTGGCCACCACGTACCGCCTCAGGCTCTGCACGGCCTGGTCGAGGTCCCCGAGGATCGTCCGCATGATCGCCTCGTAGCCCGGGAGCTCTTGGCCCGGGTCCACTTCCGGGCCCGCCCGCGCGGCCAGCAGGACGCTCCGTGCGCTGTCCGCCAGATTCGCGCGCGCGAGGACGCCGCCCACGATCATCCGGGTCATGCTGCCCACGTAGGCACGGCGATCCGGCGAGGTCAGCGAGTCCACCTGCGCGGCGATCGCCCACGCCGTGGCCGGGTCGGGCTGGCCACTCGGCGTGATCATCATCCACAGCCGACACTGCCGGAAGCGAAGATCCGACGTGAAGCGTGCCGCGGCCTCGGAGCAGGTACGGCCCGCTTCGGCGAACTGGCCGAGGTCGTAGTGCGACCAGAAGAGCCGGTCGTACGTCGAGGCCGCATCCCTCAGGTACGAGTCGGCCTGAAGGGCCTGCCGGGCGGCGAGGGCGCCCGAGATGCGGTCGCCGCGCTCGTAGTAGTAGATACGGCTCAGCGTATTCAGCGCGCCGGCGAGGTCCGCGTCGAGTTGGACCGCTCGTTCGAGGTCCGACTGCGCGCCGTCGAGAAGTGCCGCCCGCTCCTCGGGAGTCGGGCTCACGTTGAGGAAGTAATGGAAGAACCGGAGCGTGCCCCGCGCCTCCCACGCACTGGCATGGTTCGGATTTCGTGCGATTGCGCGGTCGGCGAGCTCCACTCCAGTGCTGAGGAAACCCATCTGGTCGTCCCGGGACCGCGCCAGGGAGCCCTGCTGCAACGCGACCTGCGCGCGCAACGCGAGCGGCTCGGCCCACGTCGCGTCCAAGACCTCTGCGACCCTCAGCAGTGAATCCGCCTGAGTGAGCAGACCGACGGCGCGCCCCAGGTCCTGCAGGCGCGCGCCCTCCGCGTCCTTGCGCACACGCTCGGCACGTTGAACGTGGGTCCACGCGTCCACGCTCCGGGTCTCCGACTGGCGGCCGCGAACGAGGACCTCCTCCCCCAAACGCGAACGAAGGAACTCCGCAGTGAGAGATACGAGCGAGTCGCGCGCCTGCAGGAGCTCCCCCTCCGGGAGGCCGAACGACGCCCGATCGATGTCCACTCCACTCTGGGCGTCGACCAAACGGACGTTCACCCGAACGACGTCGCCGGACTGCTCCACACTCCCCGTGATCACGCTCCCGGCGCTCAACGCGCGGCCGATCGAGTCGGGTGAGAGATTGCCGTCCCGGTAGAGGGCGGCGCCGTTCCTCGAGACGACGTCGAGGGCTCGAACCCGCGAGAGCTCGTCGATCAGCGCTTCCGTCATTCCATCGGCGATGTACGCCAGGTCCGCGCTCGCGCTCCGGTCGTCGAAGTAGAGGACGGCGACGCGGCTCAGGGCCGCACCGGTGTTGAGCGCGCCCGGGCTCGAGAGTCGCTGCTCCTCCAGATATCCCCGCAGAACCACCCCGCCCACACCGAGCGTCGCGAGTCCGACGATGCTCAGGAGCACCACCTCCGGGGCGGTGAACTCCTGACTCCCCTTCTCCCCGTGGTACCAGCCCAGGATCAGCGCCGCCGGGATGCCGCCCACGTACAGCACGAACCCCAGGAAGTAGACGATGTCCGGGAGCATGTTCCGATCGACGAACTGGTCGACGACGGAAAGCGCCACCCAGCCGACGGCCATGTAAGCCACGACCATCTGGAAGATCCGGCGTTCCTTGAGCTGCTTCCAACTGATCACGAGGAGACGCCCTCCGAGAACGTGGCGGACACGACTACCGGTCGCCGCAGAACGGTACGTTGCGGTGCACCTCGGAAGCGTGTCAATCCTGCCCGGCCTCGGCCGGCGACGCCCGGACCCACACGAAAGCTCAGTTGCCGGCCATCCGCCGCCGGATGTCCTCGATCCGGCCACGCGCATCGTCGATGGCCGTGGCGACCACGTCAGGTACGGGCTCGATGCGCTCGCCGAACCCGATGAAGGCCTGGAGCTCCTGGATCGCTGCCGACCCGGTGCGGACACGCTCGCGCGTGGTCTGGGCCCGGTCGAACTCGCCCTGGGAGCACAGACCACGCTCGTAGTTGATGAGAGCACCGACGAGGAGTTGCTCGTTCTGCGTGCGGCGATTGAGGCCACGCTCGAGTTGGGCCAGGGTGCCCCTGCCCTCCTCCGTCCGTCCCACGGCGCACTGCGCCGCGGCGAGCCGCAAGAACGTCTGGAAGCCCGGGGTACCGTATGTCGAGGCGCTCTCGAGCACCTCGAGCGCCGCACCGTACTCGGCGCGGTTCATATGCGCGACGCCGCGCCGTAGCAGCGCCTGCTGGTACTCCTGGCCGTAGGCGCTGTTGGGATCGTCCGGGAGCGGCATACGCGCAAATGCCTCCGTGGCCTCGAGCCAACTCTGGCGCTCGAACGCGCGGTTGCCGGCGAGAAGCGCCGTGCGATC
Source organism: uncultured Gemmatimonas sp. (assembly GCA_964490285.1). Classification (GTDB taxonomy): domain Bacteria; phylum Gemmatimonadota; class Gemmatimonadetes; order Longimicrobiales; family Gaopeijiaceae; genus UBA2982. The sequence goes on from CAZBCN010000002.1 coordinate 73,549, forward strand.
AGGCCCAGAGGTTCCTGGCAGCGTACCGCGGCCCCCGCCCGGAGGGATCACCGGCTCGGGCTCGGGCTGCCGCACCGGCGCCGACGGAGTCGACCCCGCGACCAGTCCCAGACGCCGCGACATGCGCATGGTGAGCGGACCCACGCTGGCCCCGCGCGGCACGGTGAGCACGGTGTCCAGGTGGTGGTACGACGGCGCCTCCAGGCGAACCTCGACGGCGAGCTGGTCTTCCTGGATGACCTGCCTGATCTCGTACGGCTCGACCGAGGGGACGCGCTCGACCGCCGCCGCATCGAGGATGATGGGGGCACGGACGAGGTACCGGACGGTCAGCTCGGGGTCGCCGACCGCAGCACCCGTTCCCGCGTCGACCGCTTGGATCAGGAGCGTCGCCGCCTCGGGGTGAGCCAACGGCTCCGCGAGGGGCATGTCGGGAGGCCCGTAGCACGCGACGACGGCGCACGAGGCGAGCAAGAGGGCGACCCGGCGTAGACGCATGGATGCAAAGAAAGACCGCCGAGGCGCTCGGGCAAGTGCCGCCGGAATTGACCGCTCTTCCGCGCCATCCGTAGGTTCCTGCACCAACGTCCCCCGGAGAAGCCCGCCGAGAGTGACCAACCCCGACGCGCCTGACGAGAAGCCTCGGCCCCAGCCCACCATGGCCTGGAAGCCCGAGGACGTTCCCGCGGTCCAGCCCACCATGCAATGGAGTGCGGAGGAGTTGGCCGGCATGGCGGCCGCCGAGGCTGCCGCCGAGGCGGAGAAGCACGACGACGATCCTCTCGTCGGGACCCTGCTCAGGAACAAGTGGCGCGTGCTCAAGCGCCTCGGCGCCGGATCGTTCGGAACGGTCTACAAGGTCCAAGACATCAAGGGCGGCTGGATCGAGGCTCTGAAGATCCTGGGCGTCGACCGCATGACCGGCGCGGAAGCGGAGGAGATGCGGAAGCGCTTCCTGCGCGAGGCGCAGATCATGAAGCGCCTCGGTACGGACTCGCACCACATCGTCGGCCTCTCGACGTACGAAGAGGACATCGAGTCCGGGCTCATCTACTTCCTCATGGAGTTCGTCGAAGGCCGAAGCCTAGCGGGCGCTCTCGAGGATGGGGGCCCCTTCTCGGTCGAGCGCACCGTTCGCCTCGCCCTGCAGGTGTGCGACGCACTCATGGCTGCGCACGAGGGACCGGAGCCGGTCGTGCACCGCGACCTGAAGCTCGAGAACCTCATGCTCACGAAGGATCGGTCGGGAGCAGAGATGGTGAAAGTGCTCGACTTCGGTATCGCGAAGATCGCGGAGCGCGAGGCCGACAGCCGCCTGACCACGGTCGGCACTCTGGGCACGCCCGGTTACGCCGCCCCCGAGCAGCTCCGCGCCGAGAAGGTCGACGGGCGCACGGATCTCTTCGCGTTCGGGGTGATCCTCTATGCGCTGCTCACCGGCCGGGACCCATGGCTCGGCAAGCTCGCGCACGAGCCCACGAATCAGATCTACGAGTTGATGGCGGCCTCGGATCGGGCCCAGATGATCCCGTTCTCGAAGACGGGCGTCTCGGTGCCTCCCCCGATGGCAAACATCGTGCTCCGGCTTCTGCAGCGCGATCCGGCGGACCGCTTCCAATCCGCCCGCGAGCTCGCCGGGGCGCTCGAGCGCCTGCTCGCCGGCGGTGCAGAGGCGGAGTCGATCCCGGCGCCGGCACCGGCCCGACGTGCGCCCGCGCCGCGCCCGACCACGACCGCCGCCCCGGCGAAGCGGGGTCACGGGCGCCTGGTCGCCATCGCGATGGTCGCGGTTGCTCTCGCCGGCGGCGCCTGGTTGGTCCAGCCGTGGGGTCGGACGATCGACGCTGCGACGTTGCAGGCGCAGGCGGCCAGTGGCGCCGTCACACGGGCGTGGCTCGACGACGGTGGCCTCGGCGGCTACTTGGCCATCGGACCGCTGGTCTCGCCGTTCTTCGCGTCGATCCCGGAGGGCGAGCTCCCGGAGCGGGTCGGCCAGCTCCGCGACGCCGGCGTATACGTCGACACGTCGTGGGAGGTTCAGCGCCTCCGCGAGCTGGCCATGGGCGCCCAGGCTCAGATGCGCTATTACGGCTTGGAGGGGGGCGACGTGCGCACGTACGCGCTCCGACTGGCGGCGCTGCAACCCGATAGCCCCGAAGCACGGTCCCTCCTCATGAAGGTCGGGGAGCGCATGGCGTGGGACGCCGAGGCGGCGCTCGCGGACGGGCCCGCGGGCCGCGCCGAGGAGCTCGTGCGCGACTGTCTCGCGCTCGTGCCGGATCACCCCCGCTGCCAGGCGGTGCCGATCGCTCGCTGAGCGCGTCGGCAATCTGGACCCGGAAGACCTCGGGGATCATTATAGCGCGGGCTCCGCTACCAGGGCGGACCACGCATTGGATCGCAAGCACGCGAGGAAATCGCAATGCCGAAGCTGACCCTGCTCCTCGGGCGCAGGACGATGCAGGTCTACGATTTCAAGCAGCCGTCGATCGTGATCGGACGAGAAGAGGGCGTGGACGTCCTCATCGACAATCCATCCGTCTCGCGCCGCCACGCGGAGATCCGACTCGGCGACAACGGGTGGGTAGTGGAGGACCTGGGCTCGTCGAATGGCACTTTCATTCGCGGTGCGAAGATCCAAGGACCCCAGTCCATCGGGCTCGGGGACGAGATCGGCCTGGGCAAGTTCTCGATCGTCTTCGGCAAGGCTCTGGGCGAGGGTGAGCACGCGCCCGCGGGCGCATCGGCCCCGACCGCGAAGCAGAGCCCGGTTGCGGCGACCCAGGGCACGATGCACATCAACCCTCACGAGGTGAGGGAGTTGCTCAAGGAGTCCGACCGTAAGAAACGCGCACACCTCATTTGGGAGTCCGGCGGCGAGAAGGGCACGCACTATCTATCGGAGCTGCCGGCGGTTCTGGTCGGCACGGACGAGCTCTGCGACGTCCGCGTTCCGAAGGGCCCCAAGCACCACGTGCTCGTGGTGCGCTCCACGTCCGGCACCGACGTGCGCTACCTGGCGACGTTCGGCTCCATGACGGTGCGAGGCGAGAAGACCGAGCGGGCGAAGCTCAGGAATGGAGACGTGATCGAGGCGGGCGGCCTCACGATCACCTTCGTGGACGACGTGGCCTAGAAGGCGAGGATCGCCACCAGGGCGACGACGACCACCGCGATCGCGACCAGCGCCGCCGTCGGCAGGCCCGCGACCAGGGCGCGTTCTTCGTCATTGGCGACCGCACCGCCCGGGCTCCCCTCGGGCGCATCTATCGCCGGAGTGACCTCCGTCCTCGGAGCGGAGGTCTCGGCGGCCTCGTCGGCGGCGCTGGCGTCGAACGACATTACCATCGTGGTCGGCGTGGCATCGCGCGGCACCTGGCCGTATTCGGCGATCGCCACCGAGATGTTGTCGTCGCTCCCGGCGTCGAACGCCGCGGTCACCATGGCCTGAGCGGCACCGCGCGGCCCACCCGACTGCATGAACAACTCGCGCAGGTCGTCCTCGGTGAGCGTCTTGTAGAGTCCGTCCGAGCAGATCACGAACGCGGCGTCGACCTCGAGCGGAAACGGCCCGAAGACATCGACTTCGACCTCCGGCTCGGTTCCGATCGAGCGAGTCAGCGCGTCTCTCCACGGCGTGGCCATCGCTTCCGCTTTGGACTGTCCCCGCTTCATCGCCTCGGCCACGAACGAGTGGTCGTCCGTCAGCTGACGAATCCCGCTCTTGGAGACCAGATAGGCCCGACTGTCGCCGACGTTGGCGACGTAGAACTCGCCCCCGGCCACGAGAACCGCCACCATCGTCGTTCCCATGCCCTGCTTGCCGGGCTCGCTCGCCATGTGGTGCACCCGCTGGTTGGCGAGGCGGAACGCATCGCCGAGCGCCCGCCCTTCCGCCAACGCGTCCTGCAGCGTCCGCAGAGCCAGTGCGCTCGCAACTTCCCCCGCCGCGTGCCCACCCATTCCGTCGGCGACCGCCACGAGCGTGCGACCGTCACCCAGGACGTCGGCGAAGACCGAGTCCTCCTGGTAGGGTCGTTTGCCCGGGATCGACTCGACCGCGAGGCGGGGCTGGTGCGACACCGACGAACCTCTCTTGGGGGAGAGCGGAACCTGCTGGAACTTCTACAGATAGGCCGCGCCAAGGCCAGGAGCAAGACAGACGCGACTCAGCTCGGCGGCGCGTTCTTGTGGATGACCGTTCGGATCGGGAAGGGAATTTCGATTCCCTCGGCGGCGTACCGCCGGTGCAGCTGCTTGATGAACTCGTGGCGGACCGGGCCCTGGCTCTGGAACTCTCGCACTTTCAACCGCACGACGAAGTCGATGCTGGACGCCCCGAACTCGCGGTAGAGCATGATCGGTGGCTGTTCCTGCATACCGCCTTCCACCCTCGCCAGCACCTCGCGAGCGACTTCGAGCGTGACGTTCTGGACGCGCTCGAGATCACTGGCATAACTGACGCCCACGTTGAGAGTGACCCAGAGCTCGGTCGTCGGCAGCGTGTAGTTCTTCACGATCGACGATGCGAGCACGGAATTGGGTACCGCGAGTAAGCTTCCATCGGGGAACGTCTCGATGGTCGTGTTACGCGCCCTGACGTCGGCGACCCTTCCCTCCTCTCCCGAGGAAAGCTTCACGAAATCCATCGGCCGCACCTGTCGCGAGAGAATGATCTGCACTCCCGCGAAGAGATTTCCGAGCGTGTCCTGCAGGGCCAACGCGACCGCCAAGCCACCGATGCCGAGCGCGGTGATCAGCGGCGTGATGTTGATCCCCAAGTTCTGCAGCACGAGCACGCCGGCGAGCAGCACGACCGCGGCGCGCGCGAGGTTCACGACCAGCGTGGGGGACTGCATCGCCCCCATCGCCTGTGCCGATACGATCTCCACGGCGCTGGCAGCGAGTCGCATGCCCGCGAGCGCCAAGGACGCGATGAACACGATCGTCAGGCTGGTGCGCAGCCACGCGCCCGGCTGGTAGCCGTCCACCGTGAGCGCCATGTAGATGCCCACGGCTCCGAGCCAGATCGTCGGGAGGCCGCGAATGGACCGGAGCAACACGTCGTCCCAGCGTGAGCGCGTGGACTCCACGAAGTGGCGGATTCGAGCGACGACGAGGCGCTCGACGAGGAAGCCCAGGAGGAGCCCCCCCAGCCCGAACGCGAGGCGTTGGACCCACGGAAGCTGGAGAAGCTCGATCATGGCATTGGTCAGCGAGGGGGCACCTGCCCACAACATGGCCGACCGGCGCCGTACGCAGAAGACGGTCGGCCGCGACCCCTCTCAGGCGACCCCGAGCACCCGAGCGACCCAGACGAGGGTGCCATACCGGACCGCGGTGCCGCCAAGGCCCGCCAGAGCGAACACCAGGACCGGTACCTTGAGCACCCCGCTCGCCAGCGTGACCAGATAGAACGGCGGCAGGGACACCGCCGAGCCGAAGAAGACGGCGGCGGCCAGGAGCCGGCGCCGCTCCCGGTACCTCTCCGTACGCTGGAGCGCCGCGCGCGCGCGCTTCGGCAAGCGTTCCGGCGCCCACCGGGTGAGCCCATAGATCGCTCCCTTGGCACACATCTGACTCACCGCGCACGCCAGAACGAGCGGCGTGAGGGCCGTCGTGGGCAGCGCCACCGCGGCGGCGAGGAGAACCAGCTCGGCGTTGACCCACGGAAGGATGCCACCGATCGCGCACCCCAGCGCCGCGCCGAGCACGATGCCGACGTCCATCAGGCGGCGCGCACCGCCGCCGGGCGACCGACGACCTCGGCGGGTGCCTCGGCGGTGTTGGGTAGGGCGTGGCGGACGCCCGCGAGGATCAGGTAGAAGCTCACGCCCATGAGAACGTGGGCCAGGTCGATATGATTGAACCAGCGACCCAGCACCAGCTCGAACCCGTACACCAGCCCGGTGAGCATCGACACGATCAGACCGGCGGCCACGTGCGCCCCGTACCGGTCCCCACGCAGACGCGCGGCCGCCTCGGCGAAGATGACCGGTAGCAGCCCCACCGCCGTATAGCCGACGAGCACCATCATCTCCGGGCCGACCACCACGCTCACGGAGAGGAAGAGCAGGGCCATGACTTCGGCCACGCGCTCGACGGTCCGACGCTCGTGCGGCGCCACACGCGACACGATCGTGGCTCGCTGCGCGAGGTAGACCGCCGCTCCGCCCGCGAGACTCGACGTCCAGAGCATCGCGTCGTAGACGCCGTCCGCGAGCATGTGGGCGAATGCATGCTTGGGAACGCCCGCGAGTGTCGCGAGCGCCATCGCGGCGAAGAAGGCGCCCCACCAGGTCCGCCGCGGCGAGGCGCCCCCGCGAAGTTGATGAGCGTAGAATGCGCATTGCCCTGCCAACAGCAGATTCGTGCCCGCCGTGACCGGCGCAGCGATGGTCACGCCCGAGACCTCGATCCAGGTGTCCACGCTCACCTCCCCGCCAGGGCGCCGGCCGCGCGGCTCGTCTTCCACCAATGGAATGCATCGGTGAGACCGATTTCCGGGCGCATGGCGGGAGCCCACCCGAGCTCGCGTCGCGCGCGCTCGGAGGTGAAGGGATTGTCGCGCGTGAGCATGTCGAGCGTTCCGCGGGCATGGCGCTGGAGGTCGACTCGCCCGATGAGCCGCACGATCCACTCGAGGAGGCTGAATGCTGACTTCCCGACCCGCCTGGATACGTCCGGCGACCAGATGCGGCGCTCGAGACCGTCCTCGGCGCAACGCACGAGGTCGGTCACGGTCACCGGATGATCGTTCGCGAGCAGGTACACGCGGCCGCCGGCTGCGTCCGTCGTCGCTGCCAGCACCGCGCCTTCGGCGACGCTCGCCGCGTGGACGAGGGTCAGAGTCGTGCGCCCCCCGCCGATGCGGGGAAAGAAGCCGCGCTCGAGCACGGGTCCGATCCGAGGTGCGAACTGGCGATCGCGTCGCCCGTACATCACGGGTGGGCGCACGACCGCCGCCCAGATTCGACCCTCGTCGTGAGCGTCCAGCACGAGGCGTTCGCCCTCCTGCTTCGAGCGGCCGTACACGTCCTGCTCCGGCAGAACTGGGAGCGGCGCCGACTCGTCGGTCGGCTCGGAGCGGTATCGAGAAGCGCCATAGACCGCAGTGCTGCTCACGTGGACGAGTCGGGCGCCCGAGGCTTCCGCGGCACGGACGACTCGGTCCGTACCGAGCACGTTGCCTCGGTGGAAAGACTCCCAGTCCCCACCCGACCCGATCACAGCGGCGGCGTGGAAGACCGCGTCGCACCCGGCAGCCGCGCGCGTCAGCGAGTCGGCGTCCTCGAATTGGCCCTCGACGAGCTCGGCACCGATCGCCTCGAGCCACCCACAGCGCGTCCTGTCGCGAACGAGCGCGCGTACGCTCCATCCGTCGCCGGCGAGGCGCTCTACGATGTACGAGCCGAGCATGCCGCTCGCGCCGGTGACGAGCGCCCGCCGCGTCATCGGGCCACCTCCGCCGCTTCGACTGCTGGCAGCGCATACGCGATCACGTAGTCGCCGAGGGCCGAGCCGATGCCATGATGCCCACCGGCAGCGATCACTAGGAACTGCCGGCCGCCGGGCCGGGCACGGTAAGTCAGCGGAGAGGCCTGCGCGGAAGCCGGCAGCTTCGCCGTCCAGACAATGTCCCCGGTCGCGAGGTCGAAGGCGCGAAGTCTTCGATCCATCGCCGCGGCGATGAAGACGAGCCCGCCGCTCACCAGTGGCCCGCCCATGTTGGGCGAGCCCCACCTCATCGGTGTCGGCACCTTGATGAGATCGGTCAGCCTTCCGAGCGGGACCTCCCAGGCGAGTTCTCCCGTCCGCATGTCGACCGCGTGCAGCATCCCGAAGGGCGGTGGGCTGCAGGGAATGCCCAGGGGGGAGAGGAGCGGCTCGCGCCGCACCGCGTACGGCGTCTTCGCCTGAGCCGCGACCGAAAACTTGGCACCTGGCTCCGGCGCCTCCGCGCCCTCGGCCTCCTCTCGGGGAATGAGCGTCGCGACCATCGCCACGCGATTCGTGTTCGTGACCAGTAGGCCGCTCGCGGGATCGAACGCCACACCTCCCCACTCCATGCCTCCGATGAAGCCGGGGTAGGCGATCGTGCCCCGAACGCTTGGCGGAGCATAGACGCCATCGGACCGCAGCGATGCGATCCGCCGCCGGCACGCCGCCCGATCGAAGGGGGTCAGCCCCCAGGCGTCTTCCGGACTCAGTCCCTGCGGGGCCAGGGGCCTCGGCATGACCGGCACGGGCTGGGTCGGAGACACGACCTCGCCGGGAACGTCGCTCGGGGGGACCGGCATTTCTTCGATCGGGAAGAGGGGTTCGCCGGTCTCGCGATGGAAGACGAACAGGTATCCCATCTTCGTGGCTTGCACGACGGCCGGGACCAGCTCTCCGTCGCGCTCCAGCTCGATCAGAGCGGGCGGCGCGGGGATGTCGTAGTCCCACAGGTCGTGGTGCACCATCTGGAAGTGCCAGACCACTTCACCGGTGGATGCGCGCAGCGCGACGAGCGAGTTCGCGTAGGCGTTGTCGCCCGGCCGCAGCCCGCCGAAATGATCAGGGCTCGGGCTCCCCGTGGGAACGAAGATCAGGTCGCGCTCGGCGTCGGCGCTGATCGTTGCCCAGGTGTTCGCAGCTCCAGCGGGAACCCACTCGCCGTCGCCGTCCTGCGCGCCGACGCCCAGAAGTGGCTCCCACGACCAGCGAAGCGTGCCCGTGCGGGCGTCGAAGGCGCGCACGACACCGCTCGGCGCGTCGGCGTAGTGACTATCGAAGATCGACGAGCCGACGACGACCAGCCCATTCACCACCGCGGGCGGCGCCGTCTGCGTGTATTGATGACGCCGTCCCTCGATTCGCGGGACACCGTCGCGGAGATCGACGCTGCTCCCCCCCGCGAAGTCCGCGCACGGCTCGCCCGTGGCAGCGTCGAGCGAGAAGAGCCGTCCGTCGTACACGGCCAGGAAGATCCGCCGCGCGCAGGCATCGCTCGGCGCGCGCTCGGGGTCGGTCCAGTGCGAGAGCCCTCTCGATGTGACCATCGAGTGCTCGCGGTCCGTCCGGTCGAGCACCGGGTCGAACGTCCAGAGCTCCGCGCCCGTCTCCGCGTCCAGGGCGATCGCGCGGCTGTACGGCGTCGATACGTAGAGTGCACCGTCTACCATGATCGGTGTGGCTTCGAAGGCGGTGCCGGCCATTCCGTCCACGCCATCGTGGACGTCGCCGGTGCGATAGACCCAGGCGACCTCGAGATGCTCTACGTTTTCCGGCGTGATGTCGCCGAGTGTCGAGTGATGGTTGCCAGCCCCACCGTCAGCCGTCAGCCACGCGGCGGGCTCGATGCCTGGAACGAACCGTGGCGCCTCGGTCTCCATGCCGGTCGTCGTCACGAGGCCGAACACCGCGATGATCACGATCCATCCCATTCGAGACATCGTGCCCTCCGGGCGAGAAGTCGTTTGCGTCGACTTCACGTTGCCGGAGGGGCGTTACACGAACCCTCCGCCATCTGCCGGAGACGGCTACGCCCAAAGACGTAGAGGACGCCCTCGGGTGACGTACGTAGGCCATGCAACCCTAGGCGTCGCTTGCGTTCGCGGGCCTCCCGGTCGGATTATCCGCCCGGTCCGGCCGTTCCTCCGTCCCGTCGAGACCCCTTGGACTCCAATCTCCAGAACCGCCTGAACGCTGCGTTGAGCGGGCGGTACATCGTCGAGCGCGAGGTCGGCGAGGGGGGCATGGCCACCGTCTACCTCGCCGAGGACGTCAAGCACGGGCGCAGGGTCGCGCTCAAGGTGCTCAAGCCAGAGCTCGCGGCCGTGGTCGGAGCCGAGCGTTTCCTCGCCGAGATCAAGACCACGGCGAACCTGCAGCACCCACATATTCTGCCGCTCCACGACTCGGGCGAGGCCGCGTCGTTCCTCTACTACGTGATGCCCTTCGTGGAGGGCGAGAGCCTCAAGGAGAAGCTCGAGCGCGAGAAGCAGCTCCCCGTCGGCGAGGCCATACACATCGCGGTCGCGGTGGCCGGCGCGCTCGACTACGCGCACCGCCACGGCGTGATCCATCGTGACATCAAGCCCGCGAACATTCTGATCCACGCGGGCCAGCCCGTCGTCGCCGACTTCGGCATCGCGATCGCCGTGGGTGCCGCCGGCGGGGCCAGGCTCACCGAGACGGGCCTCTCGGTCGGCACGCCCTACTACATGAGCCCCGAGCAGGCGACCGGCGACGTCCGCGTGGGGCCGGCCACCGACATCTACGCGATCGCTTGCGTGCTCTACGAGATGCTCGTCGGCGAGCCTCCGTATCTGGGCAACACCGCGCAGGCCGTTCTCGGCAAGATCATCGCCGGCGAGTCCGTGTCGGCGACCAAGCACCGGCCGCAGATCCCCGCGAACGTGGACGCCGCGATCCGGAAGGCGCTCGAGAAGCTGCCCGCGGACCGGTTCACGACCGCGGAGGCGTTCGCGACCGCGCTCACGGACGTGAGCTTCCGCCACGGCCTCGGTCCGGCCGGCGCCGCGGCCTTTACCCCCGGCCGGAGCCGCGCTGCCATCGCCGCTTCGGCCGTGTTGGGCGTGTCGCTCGGCGCGGCCGGCTGGGCGATGCTCGGCCCGACCGCGCCGCCTGTCGTGAGCCGATACGCCATCGTGATGCCAGCAGACCACGACCCAGCTTTCAACTTCGGGTCCAATCTGGCGCTCTCGCCGGACGGTTCACGCCTCGTGTACCTCGGGCCGAGTGCGTCGGGAGGCAGAGGCGGCCAGCAGCTATGGATGCGACAGCGCGACCAACTCGAGCCGACACCGATCCCCGGGACCGAAGGCGCAGTCTCGCCGACCTTCGCACCCGACGGCCGGCGCGTTGCGTTCAGAGTGGAGAACACGGCGCGCGCGGTCTCTTTGGGCGGCGAGCCCCCGCTCACCGTCGCGGACAACAACGTGGACCCGTTCGGCATGGCGTGGAGCGAAGACGGATACATTTACGTCGACTTCGCGCGGGGGCTCGGTCGCGTGTTGGCGACCGGCGGCCAGGTCGAGCAGATCAGCCACCTCGACTCCGTTGCCGGCGAGCTCGATCACGCGTGGCCACAGGCGCTTCCCGGGGGGCGAAGCGTGCTCTTCACTGTATTCCATGCGCCTACCGGGGATGCGTCGCAGTACGACCTGGCGGTCCTCGACGTCGCGACGGGAACGCATCGAGTCCTCGTGCGAGGAGTCTTCGGCCGGTATGCTGCGTCGGGGCATCTCGTCTACGTCAGCGCCGACGGGACACTCCTTGCGGCTCCGTTCGACGTCGGCTCCACGGAGGTCACCGGCCCGCCGGTCGCTCTGGGAGGAGGGGTCGGCGTCCAGGATTTCGGCTCCGTCGATCTCGCGCTCGCCGAGGACGGCACGCTCGTCTACGTGGCGGGGTCCGTCTCCAGTGGGCTCGAGCGCGCCATCTGGGTCACGCGCAACGGGGAGGTCACGCCCGTCGACGAGGACTGGGAGTTCGCGCCCGGGCGGCCGGAGGTAGGCGTGGAGCTGTCGCCCGACGGGACGAAGCTGGCGGTGAAGATCAATACCGAGGCGGGTGAAGACATCTGGGTGAAGGAGCTCGACGCGGGACCCCTCTCTCGTCTTTCCTTCGACGATGCCATCGACCGCCGCCCTCGCTGGTCGGCCGACGGCCGCTGGATCTATTACACGTCCGATCGGGCGGGCGAGTACGACCTCCTGCGGAGGTCCTCGGACGGGACGGGCGTCGCCGAGGTCGTGCTCGACCTCGACCGCACCATCCTCGAGGTGCAGCGCACACCCGACGAGCAGTGGTGGGTGCTCCGGCTCGGCGGGCAGGCAGGGGTGACGGGCCTGCGCGATATCGTCGCGTTGCGCACCGGAGACTCCGTGCTCGTCCCCGTCGCGGCGGAGCCGTACGACGAGAAGGCAGCGGCGCTCTCGCCCGACGGCCGCTGGCTGGCCTACGAGTCCAACGAGACGGGCGACGACGAGATCTACGTACGGCCGTTCCCGAACGCGGGCGATGGCAAGTGGCAGGTGTCGAACAACGGGGGCATCAACCCTCGGTGGTCCCGGAACGGCCGGGAGATCTTCTTCATCAATCGCGACGGTCAGATGTCCGTGGCGGAGGTCACCACCGTAGGTGGGTTCCGCGTCGGCCAACGCAGCGCGCTCTTCGACCTGGACGAGCGCGGCATCTTCAGCGCGGCGAACTACACCGGGTGGGACGTCGCGCCCGACGGCGAGCGCTTCCTCATGGTCCAGTTCGCGAACATCGAGGACGCGCTACCGAACCAGGTCGTCGTGGTCGAGAACTTCCTCGCCGATCTGGAGCGGCGGCTGAGGGAGTAGGCGAGGCCTCCGGGCCCGGTTCCCTACCTCGCATCGTCAGGCGTCGCCCCCTTGGACGCCACGTGTCTCGGCACCGCCCAGAGCTCGGGCTCCACGGCCGCCAGCTCGAACTTCAGGTCCTTCTATCGGCGCTCCGCTCCTGTACCCGGGGTGTTGGCGCCCAAACCCCACCATTCCACTCGCTCCGACCGCCCCAAACGTCGACCCACCACCACCCAGCCCCCTATCGATTCCGCTACGGGGTCCAGTCGGGCCTACCACGAGTGCACACGCGCGGGCGAGGGCCAGGGTCCCCCGCAGGGGTCATCGACGCAGCGCGCTCAAGAGAGGTGGTGCAGCACTGAGCCTACGCGCTGCGGCGTAAGCGAGCCCCCCACCCTACGGACCCGAGTAAGGCGAGCGGGCCCCGAAGGGGGGGGACCCTGGTCCTCGCCCGCGCAGCCAGCCCGCGTCTACTGGCCCGCCTGAACCACCGACAGCGGAATGTCCCCGAGCCCATCCATCTGCGGATTTTGGCGCCCGTTGGTCGCGGCGCGCACGCTCCCGCTCACGTGCTCGTAGAGCTCCGTGAAGGTCACGATCCCGTTCGAGTCCAGGTCACCCGCACCGCGCAACCCGTCGAGCAAGAAGTGCGTGAACACACCGTGGCCGCCCCAGCGCGCGTCCTCGAGGCTGAACTCGTTCGTGTCGGCCGCCGTCATCATGAGGCGCCGCGACGGCGTGAAGAGCTGCTGGAAGCCACCCGCAATGGCGTTCGAGTCGCCGCCCCCTACCGTCCCCCCGTCCGCGGTTCCGGCCGAGTGGCACGCGTCGGCGATGACGATCACACGCTCCGCCGCGATCTGACGCCGGAGCGCGGTCTTCACATCCCACATCGGAAAACCGGTCGCGGCGAGCGCGTCCAGGTCGGTGTCGGTCGGCAGCAGATAAAGGTTGTCGGGTCGGCCCGGGTCGGGAGCGCCATGCCCCGCGTAGTAGATGACCACGAGGTCGTCCCAGTCGGCCTGCTGGAGGAACACGAAGAGTGCCTCGCGCATCGCTGCGCCAGTCGCGCGCTCGTTCTCCAGGTACAGCACCTCGTCGAACGGCCCGGCCGCGTCGCTCTGCAGGAAGTCCCGGACCGCCCTCGCGTCCGCCGGAGCGAAATCGAGATCGGGAATGTCCTCGGATTCGTACTGACCGACGCCGATGACGACCGCCCAGCGCTTGTCGATGCGCGGCGCCGCGAAGGTCTCGACGGTCTGCCCGCCGGAGCCAGACGCGACGATGCGCACGCTGTCCTGACTCACGGGCAAAGTGAACTCGCGCGAGAACCGTCGCGCACCGGAGCCGTCGAGGCCGTAGCGCGAAGCGTCGCCGTCGGGAAGCGGTTCGAGTAGCGCGGGAGCACCGTTCACCTCGACGCTCCGCGCGTCACCGACCACGACGCCCTCCAAGCGAACGACGTTCTGCACGCCCGCGAGTCCGCCCTCACTGCGACGCACGACGCCGATACCTCTCGTCGCGACGGCGTCCGTCGAGGGCAGCACGTCCGCGCGTGTCACCGCGATCCCCGGCGCGCCCTGGCGGGTGGCGGTCTGCGTAGTCGACTGCTCGACCGAACCCGGATCCGGCACCCAGTAGGACGCCTCCTGCCAGGTGCGTTCCTCCCAGTCATTGAGGACTGGGCCGATGAAGTCCTCGATGACTTGCTGTGTCGCAGCCCGGATGGCCTTGGCGCGCGCAGCCTGCGCCGTCGCGTCGATGGCGCGCGCATCTGCGTCCGCATCGGAAACCACTTCCCCGAGGTCGAGACGAATGGCGCGCACCGCGACGTACGTCGTGGCTGTGACGAGCGTCCTGCTGACTGGGTCGGGGGTGGTCTCGTAGTCCGCGACGCCGAGGATGAGCACCTGCGCGCCCCAATCGCGACCGAGCTGAGTGGCGGCACCGTTGTTGCCATTCGTCGCCTGCATCACGAGCTCCTGCGCGGCCTGGTCGATGGCGAGCGCGGGATCGATCACCGGGAACCCGGCCTCGAGCAGGAACGACGTCATTTCTCGCGCTGCGACTTTGCCCCGCCCCTCCTCCTCGATGAACACGAGCGTGCGAGGCAACTCCCCCTGGAAGACGATCTGCTGGGCTCCCAGCGCCCAAGGCACACCAAGACTGAGAAGGCCGGCGAAAACGCCCGCCGGCCCGAGTCGTCGAATTGGAGTCATGCGGCTCATCTAGGTTCCCCCCCGCAGCCGCGCCAGCGCGCGCTGCGCATCCCTGTGGGTCGGATGCAGCTCGAGCGTCCTTTCATACTCCTGGATCGCCCGATCGATGTCGCCCCGGTCCTCGAAGTCGACGGCACGGCTGAACGCGATCGTGGCCGGAACCGGGATCGACGCCATGGCGGGGCGATTCGACGGGGGCACGAGGTTCAACTGTTGGCCGAATTCGTCGGCCAGCGCCACCACGACCGACAGGAGCTCGCTCGTCCTGTCCGACTTCTTCAGCACCGCCACGATCTCCGACGTCTCCACGTCTACCGCGCGGATGTCCATGCGGAGGTTGTCGACGATGCTGGAAGCCTGGCCGAGAAGCACATACTGCGCGCCGAGCATCTTCCCGATCTCGATCGCGCTCGACTCGTCCACGCGGCCCGACAGCACGAGATCCTGCTCTCGCAGCATGTCGTTGAGCTGTGCGCGCTCGATCACCTGGATGCCTTCCCGACCGCTGAACTCGGTGACGAGCATGGCCGTGATGGCCTTGCCCAGGTTCACCGAGTTGCCGCCCTCGCCCATCATGAAGCTCGTGAAGTCCAGCACCGCGACCGTCGGCAGGTCCTGGGCGTGGGCCGACGGGGTCCGCATGCCCGCGACGGCCGCGGCCAGCAGGGCCGTCAAGACGATGGCTGGCTTGTTCAAGGCAGCTCCCGGCGAATCCTTCGTTCGGAGGCTCGAAAGGCGGGCGCAAGGGACGTGCACAATCCCTTTGCCCGCCATCTGGCCACGCCCTATAGTTTAAAGTGGCTTCAGCGGGGAAGCGAGTAGGATGATCTACCCGCGATCCCCGTGTTTTGTCTCCGCGATGTCCCCGTCGCTCCCCAAGGAGCCCCGTCCATGACTCCCGCCCTCCGACCGACCGCGAGGCACGCCGCCATTTTCGCGGCTGCGTTCGGCCTTGCCGGATGTGCTTCGGCCCTACCCGACGTCAGTCCGGCCGACATACCGCGCCTGCAGCAAGAGGTCGCGGCGGCACCCGACAATACAGACCTGCAGGTCCAGCTGGGCATGGCCCAGTTCGAGGCCGGCGACTTCGAGACCGCTCGAACCACCCTCCGGGGTGCCGTCGATGCGGGCAACGAATCGGGCCCGGCACTCCTCTACCTCGGGATGGCACAGGAGGAATTGGAGGATTGGTCCGCGGCCACCGAAGCGTACGGCCGGTACCTCGAGGTCGGAGCTTCTTCGGACACCCGCGAACAGGTTCGTAAGCGCCTGACGCTGATCGGTCGAAACCTCCTGCGCGCCCAGGCCCAGCAGGCGCTGACGCAGGAGGCGCAGATCGCCGGCGCGGCGCAGGTCACTCCCCAGTCCGTCGCAGTCCTGCCCCTCGCGTTCAACTCCACGCGTGCGGATCTCGAGCCGCTGATCTACGCGCTCTCCGACATGATGGTCACCGACTTCGCGGTGTCCAACGCGCTCGTGGTCCTCGAGCGGGCCCAGATCCAGGCGCTCCTCGACGAGATGTCCCTCACCTCGTCAGGGTACGCCGAGGCGACGACCGGAGCTCGGGCGGGTCGCCTCCTCCGCGCCGAGCACGTATTCCAGGGCGTGCTCACGACCCTGGGGGACGACGACCTCCAGACAGATGCGGACATCCTCAACGTGCCGAACACGTCTTCGGCGGGGCGGCTGACCGAGTCCGCAGTGCTCGAGCAGCTCTTCGACATGGAGAAGCAGATCGTCATCCGCACGATCCGTGAAGTGCTCGGAGTGGAGCTCACGCCGGCGGAGGAGCAGGCGATCCTCGAGAACAGGATGGACAACGTGCTCGCGTTTCTCGCCTACGGGCGCGGGCTGCGAGATCTGGACAACGGCGACTACGAGGGGGCGCAGGCGGAGTTCGAGCTCTCCTACCAGCTCGAGCCGGGTGGCTTCGAATCGCGCGACGCCGCGATGGCCGAGGCCACCGACCTCGTGGACGCGAGCTCCATGAACACGGTCGATCTCGCAGGCCTCGCCGGAGCCACGGGTGAGTTCAATATCGGCATGCTCGCGCCTCCCCGGGCCGCGACGACTCAGCAGCTCGTGATCAACACGAACGCCACCGCAGTCACGCTGACGAGCGCCACGGAAGCCGTCGCGCCGTCTCCGAGCGCGGCTACGCTCGGGATCGGCACGACGCAACAGACGCAGAACCAGGCCACCTCGAACACCCAGGACACGAATCGTGATCCGGTCCAGGAGTCCTCGGGAGGCGAGACCATCTCGGGCGCCATCGGTGCAGTGATCCGAATCGTGATCTCGAACCCGGGAGGTGGCGAATGAACCCCTCCCGCATGCGCGGCCTCGCGGCGCTCGTCGCGCTAGCCGCCACGCTCGTCGCGTCGCCGGCGCGCGCGCAGTACGTGGTCGGCGGGGGAGTGGACTTCATGAGCTACGCGTTCGAGGAGGGCCTCGGGGCGGATGCAGCGCAGCTGTTCATGATCCCGGTGGCGGTTCAGATCCCCGTTACGAACGCGCTGGCATTCGATCTGTATGGTGCCTGGGCCGAGGGGCGCGTGGAGGTAGGGGACACGCTCTACAAGCTGTCGGGACCCGTGGACACGGGCGTGCGCGCATCATACCAGGCGACCCCTTGGGCGTTGGTCACGGTCGGCGCCAACCTGCCGACCGGGGACGCGCAGCACGACAGTGAGGAGGCCGTGGTCGCCTCCCTGCTCGCGACCGACATCCTCGGCTTCCGCGAGGCGAGCTGGGGTCGCGGCCTGGCCTTCACGGGGTCCGTCGCGGTGGCGCGCAACATGGGGAATTTCGGCCTGGGCCTGGCTGGCGCGTATTCGGTGCGGGGAAAGTTCAATCCCAGCGCTGAAGATGGCGACCTCGAGTACCAGCCGGGGGACGAGGCCCGCATCCGGATCGGCCTCGATCGCAACTTCGGCAACAGCACCCTCACGCTCGGCGGCACGTTCATCAACTACACCGAGGACCAGGCCAACGGGGCGAACCTGTTCCAGGCCGGGAAGCGCTTCCGTTTCGACGCCACCTACGCGTTTCGTATGGGTGCGGGCGTTTGGACGGTCTACGCCGCGGACCTCGTTCGCCAAAACGGCACGCTCACGCTGCCCAACGTCGACAGCGGCGGCGCCCCGCTCGGCACGTTCACCAGCGTCGACACCCCGAAGCAGAACCTCGCGATTGCGGGGTTCATGGGCACGCTCGAGCTCGGTCGCGGGTTCGTCTTCCGGCCCCACGTCGACTTCAAGCTGCAGTCCCGCGAGGACTCTTCTGGTTCCGACGCCGGCTCGGGCTGGCTGGTCGCCGCGGGCGGCGACATTCCCCTGAGGGTCTTCGGCGGGCACGACTTCGTCCCCAAGGGTCGCATCATGATCGGCTCCCTCAAGGGCGCAGCCGGCGAGGGCGTGCGCGTGTTCGGAATGGAGTTCAAGGGCACGGTCCGCGCATCGTTCTGAGGGTGACCGATTCCACGACGGACGCTACAATGGGCGCCCGGCTCCCGCCGGGCGCCCATTCGTTTGCACGAGAGTCATGAGCACCCAGATCAAGCGTATCGCGGTGAATACCGGCGGAGGCGACGCGCCCGGACTGAACGCGGTCATCCGCGCGGTCGTGCTGGCGGGCGAGAGGTTGGGATGGGAGGTGTACGGGATCACCGACAGCTACGATGGCCTGCTCGAAGACGATCAGCTCGTTCGCCTGGATCGTAAGGCGGTGCGCGGAATCACCCATCTCGGTGGGACGATCCTCGGCACGACCAACCGCGGCAACCCGCTGCGTTTCCCGCAGACCGACGCGGCCGGCCGGGTCACGCTCGTCGACCGCTCGCAGGACGTCGTGGACGGGCTCGCGCGGCACGGCATCGACGCCCTCGTCGCGATCGGCGGCGACGGCTCGCTCGATATCGCGCACAAGCTTTCCCAGAAGGGCGTGAAGATCGTGGGCGTGCCCAAGACGATCGACAACGATTTGGCCGCCACGGCGCTCACCTTCGGGTTCACGACGGCCGTGGAGACAGCAACCGACGCGATCGACAAGCTGCACTCGACCGCGGAGTCACACGAGCGCGTCATGGTCGTGGAGCTGATGGGGAGGAACGCCGGCTGGATCGCGCTACACGCCGGACTGGCTGGTACCGCCGACGTGATCCTCATCCCGGAGATTCCGTACCATCTCGACGCGGTTTGCGCGAAGATCGAGAAGCGCTACGTCGAAGGCCGCAACTTCGCCATCGTCGTCGTTGCTGAGGGCGCGTATCCCGTCGGTGGCGAGCCGCTCTTCAAGACGAAGGACGGGCAGCGCCGGCTCGGCGGTATGGCCGAGGTCGTGGCTCGCGAGATCAACGAGCGTACCGGACGCGAGACCCGCGAGCTCGTGCTCGGACACCTGCAGCGCGGAGGTGGGCCGAACGCCTACGACCGCCTGCTCGCGCTACGCTTCGGCGCAGCGGCCGTGCGATTCGTCCAGGAGGGCGCGTTCGGCACCATGGTCGCGCTCGATCCCCCCGACGTCCTCGCGGTGCCACTCGCGGACGCGATCGCACGCACCAAGACCGTCCCAGTCGACGGTGACGAGGTGCGCACGGCACGCGCGATGGGCATCTGCATGGGGGACTAGGCAGTGTTCCGCGCCACGCTGGTGCGCGTGTTGATCGTGCAGGCCATCGCGCTTGCGCTGCTCGGCTTGATCCAGATCCTCTACAACGCCTAGGCCCGACCGGTGCACTGGATCAACTGGGCGATCGTCATCGCGTACCTGCTCTACGTGGTCGTGGATGGGATCCGCCGGTCGAAAGACACCGACACGATTTCGGGCTACTTCGTCGCCAACAAGAGCCTCTCTTGGTGGGTCGTCGGGCTCAGCGTGATGGCGACGCAGCTGTCCGCGGTGACGATGATCGGCACGACGGGCCAGGGCGCGACCGACGGGCTGCGCTTCGTGCAGATCTACCTCGGGCTCCCGCTCGCGATGGTGATCCTCGGAGTCACGATCGTCCCCATGCTGCACGGCTCGGGCGTCTACACCGCGTACGAGTACCTGGAGCGGCGATTCGACCCGAAGACGCGCTCTCTGACCTCAATGCTCTTCCTGCTCTCGCGCGGGATGTCGTGCGGGACGATCATCGCCGCTCCCGCCGTCGTGTTCAGCGCGATCTTCGGCATCCCGGTGGCGTGGAGTGTCGCGCTCATCGGGATTCCGACAGTCCTCTATACGATGGTCGGCGGCGTCCAGGCAGTGGCGTGGGCGGACGTGAAGCAGATGGTCCTGATCGTCTTCGCGCTGGTCGCCATCATGATCGTGCTCCTGGTCCAGATGCCGGTGAGCCCGCACGAGGGGCTCCGCATCGCCGGGGCCACGGGTAGACTCCAGGCGTTCGACTTCTCGTTCGACATGACGGAGACGTACACGTTCTGGTCGGGGCTGATCGGCGGGACGTTCCTGATGCTGTCCTATTTCGGGACCGACCAGAGCCAGGTGCAGCGCTTCCTGACGGCCAAGTCCGTCGACGAAGCCAAGAGCAGCCTGCTCATGAGCGCTTACTGGAAGATCCCCCTCCAGGCGCTCGTGCTCTTCGTCGGTATCGGCGTGTTCGTTTACTACCAGTTCGTGCGCCCACCGCTGCTCTACAACCCGGCGCACGAGAGCGCCGTCATGGCGGAGCGCGGTGACGCGTACGCCGAGCTCGACGCGCGCTACGGACAGGCCTTTGCGGAGCGCGAGGTGGCAGCGCGCTCCGTCGCCGACGCGGGGGACGACGGCGCCGCTTCTGCGGCCATGGAGTCCTTCCGCGCGCGCGAGGCCGACATCCAGGCGATCCGAGCGGAGGCCGCGGCCCTCGCAGCCGAGGTGACCGGCCAGCCGACGGGCGACGTGAACTACATCATCCCGCGCTTCGTGCTCGCCGAGCTCCCGATCGGGCTCGCCGGACTCTTCATCGCGGGGGTGATGGCGGCGGCCATGTCGAGCATCGCCGCCGAGCTCAACTCGCTCGCCACGGCGAGCGTCATCGACTTCTATCAGCGCTGGTGGCGCCGCGAAGCCGACGACGCGCACTACCTGAGGATCTCGAAGGGCGCCACCGCCTTCTGGGGCGTCTTCGCCTGCATCGTGGCTACGTATGCAGCGACTTTGGGATCCCTGATCGAGGTGGTGAACCAGTTCGGATCGTTCTTCTACGGGTCGATCCTGGGGGTGTTCTTGCTCGCGATGATCCCGCGGGCGCGGGCGCGGGGCGCGTTCGTCGGGTTGATCGCCGGCATGACCGTCGTCGGGTTCGTCGCCTTCCGCACCGAGATCGCCTACCTGTGGCAGAACGTGATCGGCGCGGCGGTGGTGCTGGGCGTCGGCGTCGCGCTGAGCGGAGCCGCGCCGGAGAGACGCGAGGCCTAGGGGCCCGCAGGCCCGCTCAAGGGCGAACCGCGAACGAGCGCCAGGCGGCAGCGTCGAGCGAGATCAAGTTGGCGAAGAGCCGGTATGCGCCCGGCACGCCGGCCGACCACTGCCGGAAGAACGAGAGCGCCGTATACACGAAGACGCCCTCTCCGACCGCGCCCACGAGGAGCGAGCCTCGCTGGGGCGGCTCCCCGGGGTCGTTCATCTCGAGCAGCGGCCAATACCTGTCGTCCCACCGCTCACCGAAGTAGAGGCCCCGCTCCTGCACCCAGCCGTCGAAGTCGGCGGCCCCGATGCGGTTCGGGGTCGTCAGCACCGGGGCGTCGGCCGCCATGACGCGCACGGCTGCCAGCTCGTCCGCCACGCGCGGAGATGCCCGTCCCACTTCCAGTGGAAACGGCGGTAGGCTACCGAGCGACTCGCGATTGTACTGCGCGATGACCGTGCCGCCGCCGCGCGCGAAGTCGAGCAGCTGTGCCGAAGCGGCTCGAAGATCCGCGCGGGCCTCGTAGGCGCGCACGCCGAGCACGATGACGTCGAGACCCTGGAAGTTCCCCTCCCTGACGCGGTCCTCTCCGAGCAGCTCGACCTCGACGCCGAGCTGGCGGATCGCCTCCGGGCCGTCGTCACCCGAACCCATCACGTAGCCCACGCGCACCCCCTCGGCGACCACGACCGGGACGACCGTCACCCGGGCCTCGGCGGGCGCGAACATCGCCGCGCGCTCGATGTGCTCGTAGTCGACGAGCGAATATCCCTCGGCGTACGTCCGACCCCCTTCGGCGCGAGCCTCCACGGCGAACACGTGCTCTCCGGGAGCCGGCGTGCCGCTCGGCCGGAGATCGAAGGAGAGCGTGCGCTCCGCGCCGGCCTCGTCGAGAGCGTACGACTGGCTCGTCGGCGTGACGGTCCACCCAGCGGGAGCTCGAACCGATACCTCACCCCGGCTCCCCTCGTTGGCCTCCGTGCGCACGACCACCGACAGCGAGCGCGCATCGGCGCGAGCCCGGGGCCAGACGAGGCCCTGCGGTGACACGCGCACGGACACCGCCGGAACCACCAGGACGGGCCGCTCGAATTCGCCGCGCGTGGGCTCGACCGCCACGTAGTGCCAGGGTCGCTCAGCTCCTAACCTGCGTGCCAACGGTCGTCCTTCCGAGGCGAGCTCGAAGTCGACCAGTCCCGCGAGCACAGCGGGATCGCGGGGCAACGCCCAAAGCGCAGCGTCGTCAGGCCAGCGGTAGCGGGCGCCGTCACGGCCTTCACGCAGATAGTAGAGACGAGAGGGCTCGGCGTCCGTCGGCGCGCTCACGTCGAACGTCCACTCCACCAACGCGCCGGGCTCTACGCTTCCGTCGGGCCCGAGGCCTTCCGCGGCGCCCTGAGAGATCCGCCATCCCGGCCTGGCCTCGAGCGCTACCCGCGGCCGCTGGAGGCGCAACGGTCCGCCGTTCCAGAGCTGCGCACGCACGCGAACCGTCTGCCCAGGAACGAGGAGATCGTCTTCCGACCGCACCTCGAATCGCACTCCGGCGGCGGCCAAGAGCGCGTCGATCGCTACCGCCGACTTTCTCTCCAGCGCGAGCCTGAGCTCGGTGGGCGCAGAAGCCCCTGCGCTCTCCCGGGCCGCATCCAGGTGTGAAAGCGCCTCGCCGAGCTCGTCGACGATGCCGGACGGATCCAACCCGATTCCCTCGCGCGCACGGGCCACCGCGCGGCGGTACGCTTCCAGGTGCCCGCGTGTCTCCTCGCGCGAGGCCCCCGGCAGCGGAGCCGCCAACCCGACCAGCGTCGTATCGATCCCCGTGAAAATGCCCGCCCCCTCGCCGACGCGGCTCTCCACGAGGAGCACGCCGGTGCTGCGCGGCCCGAGCGTCTCGGCTGCGCCCATCTCCTGCGAGCGGTGCTGGCTCCGGCTCGCAGCCGAGAGCTGCTGGAGTGATCGGCCCAGCAGCGGATCCAGCTGGCCGGTCTCGACGCGGAGCGCCCCCTCGGGGAGCGACCCGCCCCCACGGCCGCCGGGCCCGCCAGGTCCTCGCGCGGACTCGTAGAACTTGGCCGGCGCCCAAGCCTCCACGCCGAGCGCGAACTGCTCGGGGAAGCGCGTCGGATCGCCCGCGACGCGGTACGCCTCCCGCGCGATGATGCCGGAGGCCTGGTGCTGTCCATGACCGTCCCGCGGCGTCCCGCTCCATACGGAGACGATCACGTGAGGTCGATACGAGCGGATCACCCAGACGACGTCAGCGAGTAGCTCCTCTCGGGGCCAGAGCGAGAAGGCCTCGTCTGCGCTCTTCGAGAACCCGTAGTCGAAGGCGCGTGTGAAGAACTGCTGTGCACCGTCGAGACGGCGCGCCGCCTCGAGCTCGCCCGTGCGCACCACGCCCAATCCTTCCCAGAGCTCTGGCCCGATCGCATTCTGGCCGCCGTCCCCGCGCGTGAGCGAGAGGTAGGCGGTTTCGGCACCCCAGCCGCGGGCCAGCGTCGCGAGAAGGCTCGTGTCCTCGTCATCGGGGTGTGCGGCGATCATGAGGACCCGCTTCACGCCGTCGAGCTGCCGAAGTTGGAGCCCGACCGCAACGGCGCCTGCTCCTTCGAGGGACTGCGCGCGGGCAGGGAGCGGGCCTTGCAGCAGTCCCGCCGCCGCGAGGGCGACGCCCCAGATGTACGAAGTGCCGTTTCGACGCATAGGAGAGGGAAGATAGGTTGGAGTCCGCCCCTCAGGACACCCGCGACCCCCCGCGTGCTCAGGAGCTGCAATCACGGTCGTTTGGGCCAGGGGAGCGCGAGTGCCGCCGGTGCGCGCGCCCTACCGAGCCACCCCGCGAGCGCGGCTAGAGTCAGCAGGTACGGGAGCGCGAGGAAGAGCTGATAGGGTAGGTCGAGCCCGAGTGCCTGGAGCAGGAACTGGAGCGCCGACGCGGCTCCGAAGAAGAGCGCGGCGAGGAGCACCATCGGCGGATTCCAGCGCCCGAGCGCGACGACGGCGATCGCAATGAAGCCGCGGCCTGCGCTCATGTTCTCGGCGAAGGTGCCCGCGTGCGCGAGTGCGAGGTGAGCTCCTGCGATGCCGGCGAGAGCACCGCCGAACACCGTGGCCAGAACGCGCACCCGCTTCACGCGAACTCCGGCCGCTTGGGCGGCGTCCGGGCGCTCCCCCACGGCGCGTAGCTCGAGACCCCACTCCGTCCTGAACAGGAAGTACCAGAGCGCGGGAGCCAGCGCGTACGCGAGGTATGCGGTGGGCGCCTGCGCGAACAGCGCCCTCCCCAGCCAAGGAATGTCGGCGAGCCCGGGAATCGGCAGGGGCGCGAGGGTGGGGAGCGTGAGTGCCGTGCCCGTGGCTCCGAAGCGCGCCTGGTAGATCGCGCCCGTGAAGCCGAGTCCGCCCAGCGTGACCGCGGTGCCGGTGATGATCTGATCGGTGCCGAGGCCGACCGCGAACGCCGCGAACACCAGCGCGGCCAGGAGTCCCGCGGCTGCGCCGCCGAGCACTCCGGCCTCGCCGCTCCCGAACGCCAGCGCGGCCAGCGCCCCGCCGAGCGCGCCAGCAATGAGCGAGCCCTCGAGGCCGATGTTGATCACGCCCGAGCGCTCCGTGATCGCCTCGCCCAGGGCGGCGAGCGCGAGAGGCACGCCGAGGCGTACCGACGCGTCCAGGAAGAGGAGGATCTCGGCCTCAGACACCGGAAGCCCCCCCGCGATCGGCGCGGCGCAGTCGGTCGAGCGCGAGCACTGCGAGGATCACGAGCGCCTGGACGGCCACCGCCCACACGGCCGGCACACCCGCGTCGCGCTGCATGGCCGCGGCACCGGCCTCGAGGGCTCCGAACAGAATGCCCGTGGCGAGAACTGCCAGAGGATGCAGCGCGGCGAGGAGCGCCACCGCGATCGCCGTGTAGCCCCACCCCGGCGAGAGGCCTTCGTAGAGCGCATAGGTCACGCCCGCCACCTGCACCCCGCCCGCCAACCCCGCCAGAGCGCCCGACCCGAGGAAGGACACCAGCACGACGCGTGGCGCGTCGATGCGTCCCGCGATCCGCGCGGCTTCGTTCGACGCTCCCACGGCACGCACCTGGAAGCCGAGGCGCGTGTGCCGGAAGATCCACGTCAGCCCCACGGCGAGAACCACGGCGAGCAACGCCCCGAGGTGGAGTCGAGTCCCCGGCACCAGCGCCGGAAGGCGGGCTCCCGCCGCGATCGCCTCGGTTTGCGGGAAGACACCACGCGGCTCCTGCAGCGGGCCGTGGACCGCGTACGCCGTCAGGTAGATCGCCACGAAGTTCATGAGCAGCGTCGTGATGACCTCGCCCACGTCCAGGCGGAGCTTCATGAGCGCCGGCACCAGAGCCCAGAGCGCCCCCGCCGCTGCCGCGGAAGCCATCACCACGGGCAACAGGATCCAGGCCGGAAGCGAGCCACCCATCAGGCCCAACCAGGCCGCTGCGGTCGCGCCCGCGTAGAGCTGACCCTCCGCACCCACGTTCCACACACCGGCCCTGAACGCCACCGCGACCGCGAGTCCCGTGAGCACGAGGGGGACGGATCGCACCAGCGTGATCGACAGGATCGCGTCGCCGCTCCCGAACGCGCCCCCGACCGCCGCGCGCGCGGCCGCGAGCGGCGCGTACCCGCCCGCCAGCAGCAGGAGCGCGCTGAGCGCCGCGGTGGCCAGCACGGCGAGCCCGGCCACCCAGAGCCATCCGGACCTCGCGCGCTCAGGCCTCAGCATCCGCGCCTCCGAGCATGGCGGCGCCCACGGCTTCGCGTGTCCGCTCGGGAACAGGCACCAGCCGCCCTCTCGACATGGCGAGCACACGGTCCGAGTGGGTGAGCACCTCGTCCAGATCGCTCGAGATGAGAACCACCCCCGGTCCTCCCTCCGTCTCCGTGATGCGCCGAAGCTCCCGGTGCACGAAGGCGCTCGCGGCCACGTCGAGCCCCCGTGTGGGGTTCTCTGCGATGAGGAGGTCCGTCGCCACGAGCAGCTCCCGCCCCACGACCAGTCGCTGTTGGTTGCCACCCGACAGCGTGCCCGCCGGAACGTCGATTCCGGGTGCGACGACTCCGAAGCGCGAGCGCACGCCGTCGGCCTGGGCGCGAATGTCGCCCCAGCGAAGGAGCGCGCGGCCCCCGAAGCGCGCATCGGCATGCAGCGCGAGCGCGACGTTCTCGGCCAAGTCGAAGTCCCCGATCAGCCCCTCGGTCGTCCGGTCCTGCGGAATGAAGCCCACACCCGGCGGAAGGCGGACCGAGCCGGACTCGGGCTCGAGCCGCCCGCCCAGCACCAGAGCGAGCTCCCGCTGTCCGTTCCCGTCGACCCCGGCGATACCGACGATCTCGCCGCGGCCCACCGACAGGGCGACGCCATCGAGCCCCACGCCGCCTGACGCTCCGCGCGTCCGCACGTCCGCGATCGAGGCGACATCCGCCCCGCGCGTGTGCCGTCGAGGAGCGCCCGGTCCGCTCGCGGTCTCCACCGCGACCCCGCCCGGGGCGTCGCCACCGAGCATCGCGCGGACGAGCGCGCCGGCGTCCACCTCGGACCTGGGCGCTGAGAGCATCGTTCGGCCGCGCCGGAGCACCGTCACCCGGTCCGCGACGCCGAGCACCTCGTCGATCTTGTGCGCCACCAGCACGACCGCTCGCCCTTCGGCCGCAAGCGCACGCAGCAGGGTGAACAGCCCGCCCACCTCTGCAGGGGCGAGGGCCGCCGTCGGCTCGTCGAGCGCCAGGATCCGCGGCCCCCGCAGGAGCGCCCTCAGGATCTCGACGCGTTGCTTGTCCCCGGCGCTCATCCCCTCGACGCGGGCGCCGAGGTCGATCTCGAGACCCGTTCGCCGCATGAGACCTTCCGCCTCCGAGCTCACCCTTGCGAGCGTCCGGCTCAGGCGTGCGGGCGACGATCGCGCACCGAGCGCGAGGTTCTCGAGCACGGACAGGGCCGGGACGAGCATCGAGTGCTGATGGACGAGTCCCATGCCGAGGGCCCACGCATCGCGCGGAGTGGACAGCGTGACCGCGACTCCGTCGATCGCGATCGTTCCGGCGTCGGGACGGAGCACCCCGCCGAGAATGCCGAGGAGCGTGGACTTGCCGGCGCCGTTCTCACCGAGCACCGCGTGCACTTCGCCCGCCCTGACCTCCAAGTTCGCCCCTGCCAGCGCCTCGACCGACCCGAATCGGCGCACGACCCCGTCGAGCCGCGCGAGGACCGCGGTCACCGCACCCCGGTCTCCGCTTCGACGAACTCCACCCTGGGCACCTCGAGCTCACCCGCCCGAATGCGCACGCGCGCGGCGTCGATCGCCGCGACGAGCTCCGCCGGCACCCGAGAGGCGAGCCCGGGATTCAGCACGAAGTCGATGACGTCCTCGCCAGCGCCCTCGTAGATCGGCCGGCCGCCGAGCTCACCGGCCTGCCACGCGAGCGCGACCTCGAGGAACGCCTCCGGAATCCGGATCACCGCGCTGCCGAGGATCACGTCCGGGGCGACGTCGTTCTGGTCGCGGTTCATCCCGAGCGCCCACGCGGGGCGACCCGCGGCCACCGCCTCGCGCACCGCCTGGAAGACCCCGAACGAAGCCGCGTCCACGTTGTGGATGATCACGTCCGCGCCGCGGGCGAGCTGCGCAACAGCCGCCTCCTTCGCCGCGCCGACATCGTCCCAGTTGCCGGTGAACGCCTCCAACACTTCGATCTGCGGATCGACGGCACGCGCGCCGGCCTCGAACGCGCGGAACGTGCCCTCGACCGGAGGGATCGCCACCCCACCCACCATGCCGATCGTGCCCGACTCGCTCATCCCCGCCGCGAGCATGCCGGCGAGGTAGCTGCCCTCCTCGAGCTCGAAGATCAGCGGCACCACGTTGGCGGCGAACCGCCCTCCGCCCGACACGATGAACGTCGTGCCCGGGAACCGCTCCCCGGCGCGCATCGCCGCGTCCTGGTACTCGAACCCGTGGGCGAAGATCAGGTCGTAACCCGACGACCCGTACGAGAGGAACGCCTCGTCGAACTCGGCCGGGGTGCGCGTCTGCTGGTGGCTCACCTCGGCGCCCAGGGAGTCGCGCAGCAGCATGAGGCCTTCGTAAGCTCCCGCATACCAGCCGGCATCGCTGACGGGTCCCGCCGTCAGCAGGGCGGCGCGGAACGGAGCGTCTCCCGATCGAAGCCCGTCCTGGGCACCGCCGCACGCGGCGAGGCCGAGCAGGAACACCGGGATCGAGCCGCTGAGTGGGCGTTTCATGGGTGCCGGAAGAGGGTCCGCGGGCGGCCATGGAGTTTACGCCGTGGCCCGGGGTTCTCATAGCCGCTGCGGTGCATCCGCGCTCGTGCCGCGTGTCGGCGTATCAACAGGGCCGGTCGCGGGCGTGTCTCCACTACCGTGTTTTCAGCCCTTTCGTCAGGCAGCTCCGTCTTGAACAAGCTCGATCGCCCCGGCCTGCTGGCCTTCTGCGCCGTCGCCCTCGCCCTTCCGTCCTCGTCCGCGGTCGCCCAGGAGCCCATCCCCTCGGGATCGGGGTCGCGCCCCTCGGCCACCGCTCCGGTGTCCAGCGCCGCTGCGCCCAGCCCCGAGGCATTCGGCCTCCGGCCAGGGCGCCCGCGCGTGACGCCGACCCGAGCGGACACCCCGCCGCGTATCGACGGCGCGCTCGACGACGAGATCTGGCGCACCGCGGCACGCCTCACGGAGTTCACGCAGCAGCAGCCGCTCGACGGCGCACCGGCGAGCGAGGCCACGGACGTCTGGGTCGCATACGACCGCGACCACCTCTACTTCGCCTTCCACGCGCATTACGCCGACCCGTCGATCATGCGGGCGAACCGCGTGGACCGCGACCGCGCGATGGCGGACGACCTCTTCACCGTCTACCTCGACACGTTCCTCGATCAGCAGCGCGGGTACGACTTCGACGTCAACGCCTACAACGTGCAGGGGGATGGCGTGCTGACCGCGGGCGGACGGGGTGGCGGCGGCGGACGCGGGGGTGGGGGAGGGGGAATGGCGATCCCGCCTGCCGACCGCTCCTGGAACGCGCTCTTCGACACGGGCGCCCAGATCGTCGACGACGGGTTCACCGCCGAGATGCGCATCCCGTTCAAGAGCCTGCGCTATCCCTCGCGTCCGGAAGGCGAGCCGCACCGTTGGGGCTTCCAGATCGTGCGCGAGGTGAAGAGCAAGGACCAGGAGAACATCGTCTGGGCGCCCATGTCACGCGACGAGACCAGCTTCTTCGCGCAGATGGGGCTGCTCGAGGGAATGACCGACCTCTCGACGAGCCGCAACATCGAGATGCTCCCGACGTTCACCGCGATCCAATACGGTGACATCGATCCGACGCGTCCCGCCTTCGTGAACGGGGACCCCGACCCGGACGTCGGTCTCAACGTGAAGTACGGCATCACGTCGAACCTGACCGCGGACTTCACGGTCAACCCGGACTTCTCGCAGATCGAGTCCGACCAGCCGCAGATCCAGGTCAACCAGCGCTTCCCGCTCTTCTTCAACGAGCTGCGTCCGTTCTTCGTGGAGGGCTCGGAGATCTTCGCGATCACCGCGCCCGTCACGTTCGTGCACACGCGCACGATCGTGAATCCGGACTACGGCGCGAAGCTGACGGGCCAAGTGGGACGTCTCCAGCTCGGGGTGCTCACGGCGAACGACAGGGCCCCCGGCAACGTGGGAGATCCGAACGACCCGGCCTTCGACAAGGCCGCGCAGACGTTCATCGGCCGCGCGCTCTTCGAGCTTGGGCCCGAGTCGAACGTGGGGGCCATCCTCACCGATCGTGAGTTCCTCGACGGACACAGTCGAACGTTCGGTCTGAACACGAACCTCCGGTTCACGCCGACGATCTCGGGCGACCTGACCGCAGTGGGCTCGTGGCTGAAGGACCCCGGCGACACCCCCGAAGACGGGCACATGGTCTCCACGCGCGTCACTCGCAACGGGCGCCACCTGGGTTGGTCGTTCACCGCGTTCCAGATCTCGCCCGACTTCGACACCGAGGTCGGTTTCGTGCGCAGGCGCGACCAGCGACAAGCAGGCAGCAATCTGTCGTACCGGTGGTGGCCCCAGAGCTGGATCATCAACTGGGGCCCGCAGCTGAGCTACGCGCGCATCTACGACTACGACGGGATCCTGCAGGACGAGAGCCTCGGCATGAGGCTGAACTTCTCGTTCGCGCGCAGCATCAACCTGAACGGCGGCTACGACATCGACATGGAGCGCTGGCAGGGAGTCGAGTACGAGAAGCAGGGCTTCTCGATCGGAGGGCGAGTCGGCACCAATCGACGCTACGAGTTCGGCGGCAACTTCAACATGGGCGACGAGGTCTATTACGCGGGCCCGTACCTCGCGCACCAAATGGGCTGGAGCGTGAACGGCACGCTGCGCCCGACCGACGCGCTCTCCACGCACCTGAACTTCAACTCGACGCGCCTCACCGATCCGGCGAATGGCGACGCGCAGATCTTCGACATCAAGATCATCCGCGCCAACACCAATCTCTACCTGACGCCGCGGCTCGGCGTGCGCAACATCACCGAGTGGAACACCGAGGACAAAACGTTCGACCTGAACATCCTGTTCAACTACCGGGTGAACGCGGGCACGGTGTTCTTCCTGGGCTACGACGACCACTACCAACAAGGTGACCTGATCGAGGGCGACCGGGACGGCGACGGCTTCGACGAGCAGCTCTACTACACGCAGGGCCTGCGCCGCACCAACCGCGCCATCTTCGCGAAGTTCCAGTACTTGCTGCGCATGTAGGCGCCGCGCGGGCGCCCGCCTCCCCCACCCTCGCGGGTCGCACTCGCGCGGACTACTCTGACGGGCCGCTCCACCTCCACACGGGAGCCGTGGCATGACCCGCCGAGCCCTCGCCGCCGCCCGCCTGACGGCTCTTCTCTGCCTGTTCGTCCTGCTCTCCGCGCCCCTTCTCGCCCAGGGGCTCCCGCGTGCGAGCCCCGAAGACGTGGGGCTGTCATCGGAGCGGCTCGAGCGCATCAGCCAGGTGTTCCAGGCATACGCCGACGAGCACAGGCTCGCGGGCGCATCCGGCATGGTCATCCGACACGGCAAAGTCGCGTGGTCCGACGCGTGGGGCATGCGCGACCTCGCCGCGGGCGATCCGCTCGAGATGGACGACATCTTCCGCATCTACTCGATGTCGAAGCCCGTCACGAGCGTCGCGGTCATGATGCTCTACGAAGAGGGCCACTTCTTCCTCGACGACCCGGTGGGCCGCTACCTGCCCGAGCTCGCGAATCTGCCCGTGGCGCTCCTCGGGCAGGCGACGGGCCCGGACAGCATCCCGACCGAGCCTGCGACGCGCCCCATGACGATCCGCGACCTGCTCAGGCACACCTCGGGGCTCACGTACGGCAGCTTCTCGAACACCGCGGTCGATCAGGTCTATCGCCGCGCCGAAGTGCTCGGTCAGCCCACGCTCGCGAGCATGTTGACGGAGCTCGGCAAGATTCCGCTCGCCTACCAGCCCGGAAGCCGTTGGAACTACAGCGTGTCGACGGACGTGCTCGGCCGACTCGTCGAGGTCATCTCCGGGAAGTCGTTCGACGTCTTCCTGCGCGAGCGACTCTTCGAGCCGCTGCGCATGACCGACACCGGGTTCTTCGTCGAGCCGTCCGAGCGGGGTCGCTTCGCCGAGCTCTACGGGCACGTCGGGCAGGAACGCAGGCTCGAAGTCGCGCGGGGACGGCCCTACACTCCGGACGAGACGTTCTTCTCGGGCGGCGGCGGGCTGGTCTCCACCGCGGGAGACTATGCGCGCTTCGCGCAGATGCTGCTGAACGGCGGCGAGCTCGATGGCGCGCGCATCCTCAGCCCGACGACCGTCGCGCTCATGACCACCGACCACCTCCGCAACGACGGAGCGAGCTTCCTCGCCGACGGGTGGGGCTTCGGGCTCGGCTTCACGGTCAAGAACCAGCCGGCGGCCGACGGGCTGCCCGACTCGGTCGGCACGTACTACTGGTTCGGCGTCGCCGGTACGTCGTTCTGGATCGACCCGGCGCAAGATCTGATCGGGATCTTCATGATCCAGATCAACCCGAACCGCGACGTGAACTTCCGCGACCAGTTCAAGCGACTCGTGTATCAGGCGGTGGTGCAGTGACGGGCGGCCGGTAGTCGGCGGAACCCTTGCTAGCCATGCGTGCGAGATACGCGCTTGCGCTCTGGGCGACGATCGGCGCGCTCATGCCGACGCCGGCGCGCGCCCAGGCGCCCGTCACGCTCACCGGGCTGGTGCTGGACTCCGACGCTCGACCCATCGCGGACGTCCTCGTCTTCACGGACGATGGGCCGCCGGCGGCCCTGACCGACAGCCTCGGAGTGTTCACGCTCCCGGGCGTGGAACCTGAAGCGCGTATCTTGCGCTATCGCAAGGATGGATACGCGCCCCGCTCGTTCGGTCTCCCGCCGGCACCGGATCGTGTCAGTCAGGACGTCGCGACCGTGGTCCTCCAGCCGGGACCCCCGCCGAGCGCGACGCTGCTCGGAACGGTCATCGAGCGGCTGGGTGGTCAGCCCGTCGCGGGTGCCACGGTCGAGCTGAACGACCGGACGCTGGGCGTGACCGACAGCCTCGGTGCCTTCGACATCGCGGGCGCGCCCGTTCGGTGGGGCCCGAATCAGCTGATCGTCCGCTATCTCTCGTTCGGAGAGACCATCGCCACCGACGAGTTCTGGGTCACCAACCCCGGTGCCAGACTCGACTTCTCGGTCGCGCTCGACGTAGCGCCGCTCGGCCTTCCCGAGATCGCGGTGCCGGTCCGGTCCGTCGTCCTGGAGACCTCGGGCTTCTACGAGCGGAGGGAGGCGGGGAGCGGAGTCTTCCTGACCCGCGAGGACATCGTCGCGAAGGATCCGCGCCGCACCGAGGACCTCTTCCGGGGCATGGGCCTCACCACCAACCCCCTCAACCGCGCGGCAAGCACCTTCGGTCTCGCCGACGACGGCGAGCCCTGCACGCCGCTCTTCTACCTCGATGCGCTCCGCATGGATCGTGTCACCATGAGGGACCTGAACCAGATCCTGGACCCCGGAGACATCGAAGGCATCGAGGTCTACGAGAGCGTCGGGTCACTCCCTGCCCGCTTCTCACCCGTCGGCGCTTCCTGCGGCGTCATCCTCATCTGGACGCGCTGAGGCTCTGCCGTACCACCGACGTCACAGCACCGCCTCGATCAGGTACGGTCCTGGTTCGGCGAGCCCGCGCCGCAGCCCCGTCGCCAACTCCTCCGCGGTCCTCGCCCGCATCCCATCCACACCCATCCCCCTCGCGAGCGCGACCCAATCGAGGTCCGGCCGCGACAGGTCGAACAGGCCGCGGGCCTTCTCCGACGGCTCGCCCGCGCCTAGGCGGGCATACTCCATCTCGAGAATGGCGTAGCGGCGATTCGACAGGATGAGCGTCGTCACGTCCAGGGACTCACGGGCCTGCGTCCACAGCGCCTGCAGCGTGTACATGCCGCTCCCATCCGCCTCCAGCGAGAGGACCTTCCGGTCCGGACAAGCGACCGCCGCGCCGGTCGCCGCGGGCATCCCCTGGCCGATCGCGCCGCCCATGAGGTCGAGCCAATCGTGGGGGGCAGCCCGAGCCAAGACGCCCGGGATCGAGCGGCCCTGGGTGGCTGCCTCGTTCACGACGATCGCATTCTCCGGCAGGAGGTTCGCGAGGACCGCCGCGATCTTCTCCGGGTCGAGCGTTCCGGTGGGGACCCCCGGCAGCTCACGCGGGCTGGTGGCAGGCAGGGCGGAGCCTGCACCGAGTGCATCCACGAGAGCCCGGAGGGCCTCTGGGCCGTCCTCGCCGGGGTCGGCCAGGTGGAAGGCTCGACAACCCTCGGGCGTCAGATGGCCGGGCCTTCCGGGATGGGCGAAGAACGCCACCGGCGCGCTCGTACCAATCGTCACGAGGAGCCGCGTGCCCGCCAGCATCTCGAGGGCCTGCTCGCCCAGATACGGCAGGCGATCGGCGTTCACCCGCCCCGCGCCGCGAGCGGCGCGGGTGACGAACGTGTCGCTGAGGAGCCTGCACCCGGTCGCGGCGGCGACCTTCCCGGCGAGCATCAGGCCCTCCTCCCGGAGCGCCGCTCCGTTCATGAGCAGCGCGCCCGCCGCCCCGGCACCCCGTAGTGCACGGGCAACTGCCTCGACGCGCCCGGACCCCGGCACGGGCGCGACTCGGCGCGCGACAGGGCCCACCGGCACGCCGGGCTCGTTCCACGCCGCGTCGGCCGGCAAGATCAGCGTCGCGACTTGGCCGGGAGGCCCGTAGCTCGCCGCCACCGCGAAGGCACCGTCGGCCGCCGCGCTTCGGCAGCCGCCGCAGGTCCGCACCCATCCCGACACGGTTCCCGCGAGCGCCTCGATGTCGGAGGTGAGCGGCGCGTCCAGCGCGCGGTGGCTCGTCGCGTGCTCGCCGACGATGTTCACCACGGGCACGCGCGCCCGTCTGGCGTTGTGCAGGTTCGCGGCGCCGTTCGCGAGCCCCGGACCGAGGTGCAGCAACGTACACGCGGGCTTGTCCGCCATGCGCGCGTAGCCATCTGCCGAGCCGGTCACGACGCCCTCGAACAGTCCGAGCACGGCTCGCATGCCGGGCTCCGAGTCGAGAGCCGCAACGAAGTGGAGCTCGGACGTGCCGGGGTTCGTGAAGCACACCTCGACGCCGCTCGCGACCAGCGTGCGTACCAGGCTGCGTGCGCCGTTCAAACCATCGCCTCGGCCGTGCCGGCCGTCACTCCGACTCCGCGATGCGCACCACCATCTTGCCGATGTTGGCCCCGCTGAACAGGCCGAGGAACGCCTCCGGCGCCGACTCGATACCGTCCATGATCGTCTCCCGGTACGTGACGCGGCCCGCCGCGAGCCAGGCGCCCATGTCACGCAGGAAGTCGGCACGCATGTGCGCGTAGTGACGCACGAGAAAGCCACGGATGTTCAGTCCGAAGCTGATCGCGCGGCCCGAGAGGTTCCTCGGGCCCGGGCCGGACTCGGTCTCGTTGTACTCCGAGATGAACCCGCAGAGCGCGACGCGCCCGAGCTCCCGCATGTGCCCGAGCGCGGCGTCGAGCTGGTCCCCGCCGACGTTGTCGAAGTAGACGTCGAGCCGTTCGGGCGCGCCGGCTCTGAGCTCGGCCTTCAGGTCCGCCCCGCGATAGTCGAACGCGTAGTCGAAGCCGATCTCCCGGAGATACCGGACCTTGTCCGGCCCTCCCGCGCTCCCGATCACTCGACACCCCTTCACCTTCGCGATCTGTCCGGCCGCGCTCCCGACCGCTCCCGCGGCGCCCGACACGAACACCGTTTCGCCGTCCTTCAAGCTCGCGGCGGCCAGCAGGCCCGCGTACGCCGTCATCCCCGGCATGCCGAGGATTCCCAGGTACGCGGACGCAGGGGCCGCCAGCGCCCCCAACGGTGTCAGCTGGTCTGCGGGACAGCAAAAGGCCTCACGCCACCCGAAGCTGCTCAGCACGTGATCGCCCGGAGCGAACGCTTGCGAGCGCGACTCGACGACCCGGCCCACGGCTCCACCCGTCATGGTCTCGCCGAGCGCGTAAGGGGCGGCATACGACTTCCGGTCGCGCATCCGCCCCCGCATGTAGGGATCCACGCTGACGAAGAGGTTACGGACAGACACCTCTCCCGGACCCGGGTCGCCGACCTGCTTCTCCACGACCCGGAAGTCGTCCGCCGACGGCATGCCCGCTGGGCGCCTCACCAGCTGAACTTCGCGACTCCTCATCTCGGTCCGGATCCGCGGGGCCTGCCTAGGCTCCGAGCCGATCCGCCAGCTCGAGGAAATCGTGCGTGTTGTAGTCGAACCGGTCGTCCGGCGTCGTATCCACGTTGCCGCGCGGGCCGAACTCGAGGGGCCGGTGCACGAGCGCGGTCTTGAGACCGAGCGCCTTGGCCGCAGCTAAATCGCCGCGATGCGCGGCCACCATCATCACGCGCTCGGGCGGCAGGCTCAGGAGGTCGCACGCCTTCAGGTAGACCTCGGGGTCCGGCTTGTAGTGTCCGGCCAGCTCGGCGGACAGAATGCAGTCCCATGGGAGTCCCGCGTGCTTCGCCATGTTCGTCAGCAACGACACGTTCCCGTTCGAGAGCGGCGCGATAACGAAGCGCGCCTTGAGCCGGTACAGGCCCGGCACCGCATCCGGCCACGGGATGAGCCGATGCCAGACGCGATTGAAATTCGCGATCTCCTGCTCCGACAACGCCACGATGCTCAGATCCTCGATCAGCTGATCGAGCACCATGCGATGGAGGTCGTCGAGCTTCGTCCACGGCAGCTCGCCGGACCGCACGCGGTTCATGGCCGGGCCGTATCCGGCTCGCCAGTTGTCGGCGAACGTGACCCAATCCACGTCGATCGCGCGCGTTCTGCCCAGGAGCTCGCCTTCGCGGATGATGGACGTCCGCCAGTCCACCACGGTGCCGAAGGTGTCGAAGACCAGAGCCTCCACGCCGGGGCCGCCGGCTTGCTGTGGCGCGGCGGCCACCACGTCCGCCCTCCCCAGCGCCGCTCCGGCGAGCGACATCCCGCCCGCCGACAAGAACTCGCGGCGTGCCAACTCGGTCAACGGTACTCCTCGTAGGCCGCGCGCACCCAGCGCTCATTGCCCGCGTTCATCTCGGCGTACCCGCGCGCCGGATTCGCCGCGACCACCTGGTCCGGCGTATCACCACGGGCCGCATGCTCGCGCAGGCGGTCACGGATCTCGACGAGCTTCGCGTGGTGCGCCAGCAGGTCCGTGCGCGTGGAGAGCGGCCCGTGCCCCGGAATGATCACGGTGTCGTCGTCGATGAGGCCGGCCATCGTCCACGCCGCGTCGATCATTCCGTCCAGCGTTCCGCCATTCGGCTGATCGGCAAACGGAAGCGCCGAGCGCGTGAACGTGTCGCCCGTATGCAGGACGTTCGTGTCGCGGAAGTAGACCGCGGCGTCGCCGTCGGTGTGTGCGTTCCGCAGGTGGATGACGTCGATGACGTCTCCGTTGTAGTGGAAGCGCATCGACTGGTAGAACGTGATCTTGGGGAGGCCGTCGGGGCCATACGCCTCCTGCACGCGGTTGTTCAGCGAGACGGTGTGCGTGCTCATCATGCGCGTGCGCGCGTTCTCGTGCGCGACGATCGTCGCTCCAGCTCGCCCGAAGTTCGTGTTCCCGTCGGTGTGGTCGTAGTGCCAGTGCGTGTTGATCACGAAGTCCACGGGATTGCGCGTAAGCGCGCCGATCGCGGCCTGGATCTTCGCAGTCAGCGGGGCGAACTGATCGTCCACGATGAGCGTACCGTCGTCACCGATCGAGACGCCGATATTCCCGCCGCTCCCCTGGAGCATGTAGATCGACCCGGCGGCCGGCGTCGTGGTGATCTGGATCTCGTCGAAGTTCTGAGCCGCCCCCGCGGTCGGGGCGGCGAGGGCCAAGAGGACGACAGCTATGCCACGTCGCATGATGGAGGCTCCTCGGGGTTCCTGGGCAGTGACGCCACGGCGCTCGGCCGGGCCGCTTCGGAGGGTATTCTGGCCCCCGTCCCAGGGCCGCGCCAGACGGCGGTGCAGAAGGTCCGGGGGGGCGCTGCGACCCGGCTCGTCAGGACTCGTGGTTGCCTCTCAGCGCGTCCAAATGAGGACGACTCCGCAGGTTGCTCCTATGGGCGAGAACTCGGCGGGCAGACGCGCGACCGTCTCGTAGATCTCGATGCCCTCGATCTCATCGGGAGTCATCAGCTGTTCCAACCCGCTCGACACCCCTGCGGGGGCGTCCAGCTGCAGCCGCACACCGTCCAGGAAGAAGATCGGGCGGCAGGGCTCAGCGTCCTGCGCGTTGCCGAACGACGCGGGAGGCTGCCGCTCAGGTTCGCGATCCTGCTGGCGAATGATGCGGCCCAGGCTGGTCCCCCGCAGGAGGTCGTCCATCCGGCGCGGGTTCCTGGCGTCGATCTCCTCGCGGGTCATGAAGGTCGCCGATGTACCCAGCTCCTCACGACGCTGGTAGAACCCCTCGGCGGCAAGCTTCGTCGACTGGACGGTTACCGGTACCTCGGGGAGGCCCACGGGCTCGACCTCCATCGCAACGACGAGACCGAAGAACTGCCTCGGGTTGGAGACCCAGATGCTTCCGCTCACCACCCGGTCCGAGAACGCTCGATGGCGAACGACGAGGTCGTTGGATCCCCAGACGACCGGTGCGCCGGGTGCGGCGAACGAGCCCAGCGTATCCGACACCGCCACCACCCGGCCGTTCAACTCGATGGTGGCGCCCGCGAGGCCACTGCCGCCCTCGCCGTCCGTCACGCGGCCGGAGAGTGTCGCGGTCGGGTCCGGCCCCGGTTGGAGCACGACGGGGTCGATGTCGAGCGAGTCTCCCGCCGAGAGATCGAGCGCCAGCGTGCGCGGCGCATACCCGGCTCTTCGGTATCCGATCTCATGCTCCCCCGGCGAGAGACCGGACAGGACGTAGAGTCCGAGGTCATCGGTGAGCGACGAGGGGCTCCCCTCGTCGACAAAGACGAGGACCTCCGAAAGCGGCCGGCCGGTGGAGTCGCTCACCGAGCCCGCGAGTACGATCCCCTGTGTCCGAGCCTCGAGGGGAAGGAGTGCCAGAAGCGAGCAAACGACCGACGTCCGGAACGACAGAACCACGCGGGGCATGACTCCACCATACGGCCCCGCAGCCTACGCCGCCACTTCGCAAAACCGACCCGCCGACGTCGCGGCGCGAGACACCCCTGCTCAGTCCTCGGCCGTCGTCTCCGGAACGGGCCCCAGGCGAGCCAACAGGTCTCCCGCCTCGACCGAGTCGCCCTGGTTCACCAAGACTTCCTCGACCACGGCATGCTTCGGGGAGCGCACACTCGTCTCCATCTTCATGGCTTCGGTGACCAGCAGATCGGCGCCCTTCGCGACCAGGTCGCCGGGCTTCACCAAGATCTTGAGCACTTTTCCGGGCATGGAGGCACCGACCTCCTGCCAGCTGGACGCATCGGCCTTGATCCGCACCGCCGCCGACACCGCCACCTCGGCGTCCCGCACGCGCACTTCGCGCGCGTGCCCGTTCAGCTCGAAGACAACCGGCCGCGTGCCGTCGGCATGGACGTCCCCGACCGAGATGAGACGGATGATGAGCGTCTTGCCGCGCTCGATGTCGACGGCGACCCTCTCGCCCGTGCTCGGCCCATAGAAGAAGGTCGGCGTGTCGAGCCCCGAGGTGTCTCCGAACTCGGTCCGGTGCTTCGCGAAGTCGCGGTAGACCTCGGGGAAGAGCACGCGCGAGAGGACCTCACGGTCGGTCGCCGCTCGCTCGACAGGCTCGCCCTTGGCGAGCTCGCGCACCTCCGATCGCACGGCCTCGAAGTCCACCGGCGCCAAGTACGCGCCGGGCCGGTCCTCCAGAGGCTTCTCGCCACCGAGCACGGCGGCCTGGAGCTCCGGCGGGAACCCGTAGGGCGGCCTGCCCAGCTTCCCCTTCAGGAGCCCCACGACCGACTCGGGGAACGACAGCTGCGGGGCGCGACGCACCAGGCTCTCGCCGTCGAGGTCGTTCTGCACCATGAAGAGCGCGAGGTCGCCCACCGCCTTCGAGGAGGGCGTGACCTTGATGAGCTCGCCGAGCGCCGCGTCGGCTTCGCGGTAGCGCTCCACGATCTCGCGCCACTGCCCGAGCAGTCCCAGCGCCTCCGCCTGATGCTTCAGGTTGGTGATCTGTCCGCCGGGTACCTGCGTCAGGAAGACGTGCGCGTCCGGAGCCGCGGAACCGCGCTCCAGGAAGCGGTAGTACGCGCGCACGGCGGACCAGTACTCGTTGAGCGGCTCGAGCGCTTCGATGTCGAGGTCCGGCTCGCGCCCGCTCCCCTGCAGCGCCGCCGCGATCGAGCGCAGGCTCGGTTGCGACGTGCCGGCAGCGAGCGCGTCGATGCATCCGTCCACGACCGCCGCCCCCGCGAGCGCGCCTTCCACGCACGTCGCGACGCCCACGCCCGTGCTGTCGTGCGTGTGCAGGTGCACCGGGAGGTCCGTCGCGTCACGGAGAGCCTTCACGAGGAGGCGCGCCGCTCCGGGCTTCAGCAGCCCCGCCATGTCCTTGATGGCGAGGATGTGCGCGCCCGCCGCCTCGATCTCCTGCGCGAGCTTCACGTAGTAGGCGAGGTCGTACTTCTTGCGGCTCTTGTCGAGCACGTCGCCCGTGTAACACAGCGCGACCTCTGCGACCTTTCCTTCCGCGCGCACGGCGTCGATCGCCACGCGCATGTTCGGCACCCAGTTGAGCGCATCGAAGATGCGGAAGACGTCGATCCCCGCCCTGGCCGACTCGCGCACGAACGCCTCGACGACATTGTCGGGATACGCCGAGTAGCCCACGAGGCTCTGACCGCGCAAGAGCATCTGCAGCAGAACGTGCGGGAGCTGCTGGCGCAGCGCGTCGAGTCTCTGCCAGGGGTCCTCTCTGAGGAAGCGGTAAGCCGTGTCGAAGGTGGCTCCGCCCCACACCTCCATCGAGAAGAGGTCGGGCGAGAGCCTGCCCGTGTCGCGCGCCACCCGTAGAATGTCGAAGCTCCGCATCCGGGTCGCGAGCAGCGACTGGTGCGCGTCGCGGAAGGTGGTGTCCGTGAGCAGCACACGCTTCTGGCCGCGCAGCCGCTCGACGAGCGCCTCCGGCCCTTCCGCGTCCAGGGTGCGCTTGAACGTGTCGCGCGGCGGCTCCCATCCGGGGGAAGGCGCTGGCAGGACCGGATGCGGAAAGTCCGGCTTCGTCGCGCTCTTCGGCCCCTCGATCTGCCCGTTCACGACGATGTGTCCGATGTAACGGAGCAGGCGCGTCCCGCGGTCCTTCCTGGGCCGGAACGAAAGCAGCTCCGGATGCGAAGCGATGAAGCCCGTGTCGACGCGCCCGGCGGCGAAGTCCGGATGCGTCACCACGTTCTCGAGGAAGCGCAGGTTCGTCTTCAGCCCGCGCAGCCTGAACTCCATGAGTGCGCGGTGCATCTTGCTGATCGCGTCTTCGAAGCGGAGCGCGTGCGTACACACCTTCACGAGCAGCGAGTCGTAATGCGGGCTCACCACCGCACCAGTGAAGGCCGTTGCACCGTCGAGCCGCACGCCGAAGCCGCCGGGCGAGCGGTAGTGCGTGATCCGACCCGCGTCGGGAAGGAAGTCGTTCTCCGGATCCTCGGTCGTCACCCTGCATTGGATCGCGTAGCCGCGCGGCTCCGGAATGCTGGCGGGGAGGCCGATCCGCTCTAGCGTCCACTCCTCGGCCACGCGGATCTGCGCCTGCACGAGGTCGATGCCCATCACCAGCTCGGTGACGGTGTGCTCGACCTGGATGCGCGGGTTCACCTCGATGAAGTAGAAGTCACCGCCCGGCTCGAGCAGGAACTCGACCGTGCCCGCGTTCCGGTACCCCGCGCTCGTCATGAGATGTCGCGCGGACTCGCAGATCTTCTTGCGCACCCCGGGGTCGAGGCCCCTGGCAGGCGCGATCTCCACCACCTTCTGATGGCGCCGCTGTATGGAGCAGTCGCGCTCCCAGAGATGCTCGACCCGCCCATGTCCGTCGGCCAGGATCTGCACCTCGATGTGCCGCGGGTCGCGCACGAGCTTCTCGACGTACAGATCGCCGCGGCCGAAGGCGGTCGTCGCCTCCCGGCGGGCCACCGGGAGCACCTGCGTGAGCTCGGCGTCGTTGCGCGCGACCCGCATGCCCCTGCCCCCACCCCCGGCCGCGGCCTTCACGATCACCGGGAAGCCGACCCTCGCCGCGAAGGCCGCTGCCTCCCCGTCGTCGACCGGTTCGGGCGTGCCGGGCACCACCGCGAGTCCCGCCTCCGCGGCCAGCTTTCGCGCCCGAATCTTGTCGCCGAAGAGGTCGAGCAGCTCGGGCGAAGGCCCGATGAAGACGATCCCCTCCTCGGCGCACCGGCGGGCGAAGTCGGCGTTCTCGGAGAGGAAGCCGTAGCCGGGATGGATCGCGTCGACCTTCTTCTCCTTCGCGAGCGCGACGATCGTCTCGATGTCGAGATAGGCCGCGACGGGACCGAGCTTCGAGGGAAGCACGTATGCCTCGTCGGCCTTGTAGCGATGCAGCGCGAGCGCGTCCTCCTCGCTGTACACCGCCACGGTACGCTTGCCGAGCTCGGTGCACGCGCGAAAGACGCGAATGGCGATCTCGCCCCGGTTCGC
Source organism: uncultured Gemmatimonas sp. (assembly GCA_964490285.1). Taxonomy (GTDB): domain Bacteria; phylum Gemmatimonadota; class Gemmatimonadetes; order Longimicrobiales; family Gaopeijiaceae; genus UBA2982. The sequence goes on from CAZBCN010000002.1 coordinate 115,735, forward strand.
GACCAACACACGCTCGAAGTTCCTCACGGCGGGAATCCTAACCCCCGTCCGGTGGCGGTTCTAGGGAAGCCGGGGATACCTTGCTGAATGAGCCGCAGCCACCCGAGCCACACGCAAGGCGGCGTCCGAGGCGTCCTCCTCCTCGGCGCTCTGCTGATCGCCTCCGCGTGTGCCTCCGCCGGCACCGGGGCGACGAGCGGCGGCGGCGGGCCGAATACGATCACCCGGGATCAGATCAGCCCGGACGACGGCAACGCCTACCTCATCGTGCGACGACTTCGCCCCGCGTGGCTCCGGCCACGCAGTCAGGAGTCGATTACGGGCCAGGGGCCCACGTTCGCCCAGGTGTTCGTCGACGAGACGCAGGTCGGAGACGTCGACTACCTCTATCGCATATCGGCAACCCAGATCGACCGCATCGAGTACCTCAGCGCGCTCGACGCCACGACGCGATTCGGCACGGGCTACGCGGGCGGCCTCATCATCGTGCGGACGATCAACAGCGGGCCGCGCTGAGCGCTTCAGTTGCGCGGCTCGAAATCCCCCTGGATCGTCTCGATCAGGATGATCCCGTTCGCGCCGTTCGCGAACCCCGAGGCGCCGGACGCACCCTTGAGCACGCGGATGCGTGAGACGACTTCTGCGGAGATCATGTCGAGGGCGTGAAGCGAGTTGTAACCGGTCTGTTGGCTGTCGATGCGCACCCCGTCGACGAAGACCGCAGGTGAGCTCTCCGCCACGAAGGTGTTGAAGCCCCGAATCACGATGGCGGCGCCGTTGGCCAGCCCGCCTCCGCGCCGCACCGTCACTCCCGGGACCTGTTCCTCGAGAAGGTCGAGCGCGCTCTGCCAAGGCCGCTCGCTCGCCGGCACATGGAGTTGATTGGCCGGCGCCGCACCCGGCGCACGACCGGCGAGCACCAAGATCTGGTCGAGGACCGCGGCGACCGGATCGAGCCGGATCTGCAGGAAGTCGGAGGAGGCGATTTCGAGCTGTTCGGTGACGGACACGTACCCCGGCGCCTCGAACTTCACCTCGTGGCTCCCGGGGGGCAGGCCCTCGAGCAGGAACTGACCGCTCGCGTTGGTTACCGCTTCCACTTCGAGGTCCGGGAGCGACACCACCGCGTTCTTCAGGGGCCGCCCGCTCACGTCGTCGAGGATCGTGCCGGCGAATGAGCCGAGCTCCTGGCCCGCGAGGGCACCGGCCGAGGCGAGGCTCATGGCGACGCACAGGCCCCACGGCGCGGGCACCCAGAACGCACCGGACATCCGAACCCTCGAGCGTGCATGCCCGATCATGGATACCTCCTCGCGACGAACCGAACTGCGCCTACTCGCACAATACCCCGGTGGGGTCTCATCGGCTCCCCCCTCCAACGCCAGGGCACGTGGCCCCGAAGGCGGCCACGTCGGCCGCGGCGAGGGCGGTCAGGCTCCCCGAGCCGCTCCCGCTGTCCTGCTCCTCGCCCATGACGGCGCCCTCATCCGGCACGTGGCCGAGACCGAGTGCGTGGCCGAGCTCGTGCGCAGCGACCAGGCGCAATTCTCCGTTGTCGGCGAATCGATAGATGCGGATCTCCCGGCTGATCCCGGCGACTCGGCCACCGACGCGCTGCACGGCTTCACGATACTCCCCCGAGGCCACGGCCGTCGGCGGGAAGTCTCGCGCGAGAGCTTCCGCCCTTCGGTTCAGATCCTCGATCTCTCGATTCAGCCGTCGCTCGAGATCGCGGAGCGAGTCGAACTCCTCGTCCAGCACGCGACTCGATGACTCCAGGTCCTGTCGCTCCGCGGCGAGCGCCTCTCCGACGGCGCTGAGTTCGGCCCCCACCTCCTCGGGCGCCCCACCCCGCTCGTTCCATCCGCGCACCGTGGCATTGTGGTCCGCGAGCCGGCGCTCGTAGGCGGCCACGCGCTCTGCGTGTAGCCGAACCGCCTCCTCGTGGCGGGCGACCCGCTCGGAGAGCGGCCCGCGCTGAGCGGCCACGTGGTCCCCGGCGGCATCGAGCTCCGCCTGTCGGCGCACTCGCTCCTGGGTCCGTTCCTGGCGCTCGTCGAAGACCAGCCGGATGGGGAACCCCCCACTCTCGTCGTGGACGAAGAGCGGCCGACCCACCGCATCCTCCCAGAGGGCGGTGGCTTCGCGGACGACTGCGGTCGCCGCCGGGATGTCCATGCCGAACTCGCGATCGACCCGGGTGACCCTCCAATGCAGGGGAATCGCACACGGAGCCTCGGATCCGCCGCCGTGGCTCTGTGCCTGGTCGAGCGGGCCCCATGAGATGCACACGACGAGGGCGGAGAGCGGCAGCCCGGCGCCGGCCATCGAGTATGGGGATCTCATGGAACGCCTCTCTTGGCCCGACCCCGTGAAGGCCTCGGGCACCCAAAAAAACGTACGCGCGCGCTCTGCTCTCGGACAGTGAGGGCACCACCCCCAGAAGGGTCGCCTGGGTGGGTTGTGCGCCCCGCCGCAGGCAGCGTATCCTAATTCGACGCGCGGGACCCCCGCGTCACTCCAGGTTCTGCGCATGCCACGTCACAACCCACTCGGTCGACACCCATGAGCAGCTGGGACCGCCCTGGCCTGAGTGCGGGCGAACGCTTCCGAGCGAGGTGGGAGGGTTACGTGGCGCGAGCAACGACCGTCGCAGTCGTCGCACACGTCGCGGCGCTCGCGCTCTCCCCGAGCTGGAACGCATCTTCGGCGCTCATCCCTCTCCTCGACCCGGGGGCCGGCGGACTCTTCCTGCTCGCCCCGATGAGCGAGCCGGCGGGCGATCCGGCGGGCGCACCGCCTGCGGCCGTGTCACTGTTGGGCGACCCTGACGGGACCGGGGCTACGGAGGGCTCGCTGGAGGGCCAAGGTCCGGTCGTCACCGACGCCGAGCCCGGCGCGCTCTGGGACGCGGTCGGCGATCGACTCCGTCGCGGCCGCCCCTTGGTTCCGGCCCTCGCGGTGCCCACGAACGCGCGCGAGGGGCGGGCGCCGGGACCCGACCCGCTGGAGCCCGCGGAACCGGTCGAGGACGATCTCCCCGAGATCGAGTCGGACGTCACCACCATCGAGCTCGCGGACCTTCCGGCATCCGACTCCCTCGACCTCGGGCGGCTCACCGGGCTTCGCCCCGAGCTCGCCTTCATGACCGCGTCGGCGTGGGTGCTGATCCGTAACCAGGAGGAGGTCGAGGCGTTCCTCCGGCGGACGTACCGAGAGGGAAGGCTCGACCCCGCCGTCTCGGGCACCGTGAGCGTGACGCTTTGGATCGACCAGACCGGCTCGGTGGAGTGGGCGGAGGTGAGTCAGTCGAGCGGGCGTCTCGAGTTGGACGAGGTGGCGCTCGCCCTCTTCAACGAGGTCGCCGACTTCCGGGCTGCTCGGGAGCGAGGGGCAACCGTGTCTCGATCCGTGACGTTCTCGCTCAACTTCCCGTGGTAGTTCCATGAGGTGGGTGGCAGCCACGAGCCCTCTCGTGGCCCTCGTCGGCCTTGCTGGATGCGCGGCTCGAACGGTCACGCCCGCGGGACCGCTCGTGGGTCCGACCGGAATCGTCTACGAGCAAGGGATCTACCCCCGCGAGACACGCCGCTCGCAGACCGCCACGCTCTACCTGCGCCAGAATCGCGTCGATCGGGCGCTCGCCTTGGCGCTCGAGGGCATCGCGGACGACTCCACGAACGCGATCCACTACTTCCTCGCGGGCGTGGCCTATGCGCGCCTGGGCCGCTACGCCCACGCAGATACCATGCTAGCCGAGGCCCAGCGTATCTTCCCGGCCTACGAGATCGACATCGAGCCCGAGCGTGAAGCAGCCTGGATCCAGGCCTTCAACACCGGCATCGAGGCGTTCGACGGGGGCGACTGGGAGGCCACGATCGACGTCTGGACGCAGGCGACCCACATCTACGACCTGAGGCCCGAGGCACACCTCAACCTCGCTGCCGTGCTCGGCGCGGACGGTCGGTACGACGATGCGATCGACGTGTATCGGCGCGGGCTTCAGGGACTCGAGCGAGTACCGGCGACGCGCCTGCTCAACGAGTCGGAGCTGTCGACGCGCGAGCAGGCACGTAACGACATGGAAGAGGGTTTGCTCGCCCTGTTGCTCTCGACGCGCCGCTTCGCCGAGGCCGAGCCTTTCCTACGCGCGCGCCTCGATCGGGCGCCGGACGATGTCGAGCTTCGCACGGCCCTCGCAGGCACGCTCGCCGGGCAGGGGCGCACGGAGGAGGCCGTCGGCATCTATACGACACTCCTGTCCGAGGGCAGCCTCACGCAGAGCGCGCTCTTCAGCCTCGGCGTGCAGCTCTTCGGGACGGGAGCGTACGCACAGGCCGCAGAGTCGTTCCGGCGCCTGACGGAGATCCAGCCCGCTTCGCGCGACGCCTGGTTCAACTACGCGAACTCGCTCTTCGCGGCCGAGGCATGGGAGCCTCTTGCCGCCGCTGGGACGCGTCTCGTCGAGCTCGATCCGCTGGGAGAGAACGCGCAGCTCGTCACGGCGAGGGCCCTCTTGGAGATCGGGGACCGTCCAGCGGCGATGGCGAGCCTCGACCGGGCCGACCAAGCGCCGGTGCATGTCGAGGGGCTCCAGATGCAGCGGTCCGCCGCCGCTACGACCGTCTTCGGGCGCGTGACCGGCAACGCAGCCGAGCCCGGCACCCTGGTCAATCTACGCTTCACGTTCTACGGCGACGCGGGCGAGTACCTCGGAGCCGAGACGCTCACCGTCGCCGCACCTTCCCCGGAGGAGAGCGAGGCCTTCGAGGTGCGCTTCGGCCAAGCGACGGCGGCCTACCGGTACGAGCTGCTCCCGTAGCGCAGTCGGCCCAGCGACGGGGGCCCGGAGCCAAGCGGCTACGGGCCCCGCCAGAAGTGTCCGAGTTCCTCTCGACTTTCGTGGCTCAGAAGGTGACCCGCAACGTCACGTTCACGCTCGACAACGGCGGCTGCGCGTAGACGTTGCCGCCGCCTGAGATGCTGTTCGGGTTCCCGTTCTCGGGGTCGGTGAGAGTGTGCCCGGAGATCCTCTTCTGCGCCTGCCAGATGTTCATGACGTTGCGCGCGGAGAACGCGAG
>CAZBCN010000003.1:0-5721 GCA_964490285.1 uncultured Gemmatimonas sp.
ACTGGAGCGCGGTCTGGCACCAGAGCCACATCTACGCGGCCGACGTGGCGCCGCTCGTTCCGAAGGGTGCGGTTCTCATCATCAAGCAGTGGTACGACAACACGGAGAACAACCCGAACGTGATCGACCCGGACATGTGGGTCGATGACGGTAGCAGGACTGCGGACGAGATGTCGCACGCCTGGATTGCGGTGACCCACCTCGATGAGGAGGGTTACCAGGAGATGCTCGAGGAGCGTCAGGCGAACCAGGAGCGCAGGATCACGGACCAGGACTAACCGCTCTGCGGTAGTCGCGGTCTTTCAGGGGACCGGGGGCTTCAGCCCCCGGTCCCCTTTCCTTTGCGCGGCCGCTTGGGGGCGCATACGTTTACAGAATTGTAGCCCCTCATCGATGGAGGACCTCGATGCAATTGCCCAGGTGGCAAGTCTTCGGCGTCGCGGTGGCGGCGGCGCTGGCGATCCCGAATGGAGCAGACGCCCAGGTCACCTTCGCGTCGAACGACGCGGCGGAGGTGACCTACGCGAAGGACGTGGCGCCGATCCTTCAGAACAGCTGCATGGTCTGCCACCGTCCGGGTGGGATCGGACCGATGGACCTGCTGACGTACGAGGATGCGCGTCGGTACGCGCGTCGTATACGCGAGCAAGTGGTGAACGAGTTGATGCCTCCCTATTACTACGACAGGGACATCGGCATTCAGCAGCTCGAGCACGACTGGCGCTTGTCCGAGGAGCAGATCGCGACGATCGCCGCGTGGGTGGATCAGGGCGCGCCGCTCGGTGATCCCGCGGACATGCCTCCTCCGCCGAATTTGATCGATACCGAGGAGTGGGTGTTCGCGCCCGAGCTGGGCGAGCCGGACGTCGTCGTTCGTTCGACTCCGATCGACATTCCGGCGAACGGTCTCGACATGTGGCACCGTCCCATCGTCCCGGTCGGCATCACGACCGACCGCTGCATCCGCGCGATTCAGGTGAAGCCGGCGGGTAACGCGAAGGGCGTCGTGCACCACGCCAACTCGACGTTCCAGCGACAGGTCGACGACGGACGCTTCGAGGGCACGGGGGATCGCGCGAGCGAGTACGCCATGGGCAAGCTCGGCGAGCTCATTCCGGAGGGCGTGTGTCGTGTTGCGCCTGCCAATGCATTCATCGCGTGGGACATTCACTTGTTCCCCGGTGGCATCGGCGCAGCGGCGGCTAACGATGTGCTGCGCGGCAACGTGGTCGAGATGGGCCTGTGGCTCCACCCGGAGGACTACGAGTACGAGTACAAGCAGGACCTCGCGAGCTACGACATCGACGAGGGCGAGCTGGTCATGAAGCCCCATGGCACGGCGATGGCGCAGGGCTTCCACGTATTCGATCACCCTGTGCGAATCGACAGCTTCCAGCCCCACGGGCACCTGCGCCTGCGTTCGGCGTCGCTCGAGATCCTGTATCCGGAGACGAATCGTGTCGAGGTCATCAGTATGATCTCGAACTGGAGCGCGGTCTGGCACCAGAGCCACATCTATGCAGCCGATGCGGCGCCACTGCTGCCAACCGGCGCCGTGCTCATCATGAAGCAATGGTACGACAACACCGCGAACAACCCGAACGTGATCGACCCGGAGATGTGGGTCGATGGCGGCTCACGGACCGCGGACGAGATGGACCACGCCTGGATTGCGGTGACCCATCTCGACGAGGAGGGCTACCAGGAGTTGCTCGAGCAGCGCCGGGCGAACCAGGAGCGCAGGATCACGGATCAGGACTGAGGGCCGCCTCGCGCGGACTCGGTCGTGCTCGTCGAGGGGACCGGGGGCTTCGGCTCCCGGTCCCCTCAGTCTTGTCGAACTACCCGAGGAGGTTCAATGAATCGGCTCGCCGTCGTTTCAGCTGCTGGGCTCGCGTCTCTTCTCGCCTGGGAGGGATCGCTGAGCGCGCAGGCCACATTCTCCGTGCATCCGGCCACCCAAGATCCCGCGGTGCGCGTCACCCTGGACGAGCTCGCCAGGTGGGAGAGGGAGCTCTCGAACTGGGGGCGCTGGGGCCCGACGGATCAGATCGGCACACTGAACCACATCACGCCGGCCAAGACTGCTGCGGCCGCGCGGCTCGTGCGGGACGGAGTCACCGTCACCCTGTCCCATTTCGTGAGCGAAGAGGAGGCGATGGATAGCCAGACGTTCGGCCCGACCGAGCACTGGATGACTTCGGTCGATCCCGCCACGGGGCTTCCTCGATTCGCGCTGGACGCGATCAGCTTCTCGCTACATGACGGACAGCTCTCGCATCTGGACGCGCTCTGTCACTACCGCACCGAGATCGACGGTCAGTTCCGGATCTTCAACGGGTACCCGCAGAACCTCGACGCCGACGGGTGCAAGGATTTGGCGATCGACCGGATGGGACCGGGATACGTGACCCGCGGTATCCTCGTCGACATTCCTCTCATGCGAGGCGTGGAGTGGCTAGAGCCGAGCACCCCGATCTTCGTGTCGGACCTCGAGGCGTGGGAGCGCTTCGCCGAAGTCCGCGTCGAGCCGGGAGACGTGCTGCTGGTGCGCACGGGCCGGTGGGCCAAGCGTGAGCAGGAAGGCCCGTGGGCGTATGGTCAGGGGGGAGCCGGTCTACATGCCTCGGTCCTGCCCTGGCTGCACGCGCGGGGAGTCTCGTTGTTGGTCGGCGACGCAGTCAACGATGTGCAACCGTCGGGTGTCGAAGGCATCAACCGGCCGGTCCACCAGCTCACGCAGGTGAACATCGGGCTGCCACTCGTCGACAACGGGTATCTCGAGGACGTGGCGCGTGAGGCTGCGTCACGACGCCGGTGGGAGTTCATGGTCTCGTGGCAGATCCCCCGGATCATCGGGGGCACCGCCGCGCCGTTCAACGCGATCGCCACGTTTTGACGATCCCCTCATTCCACGTTGCCGAGCCGATGCGTTCAGCCGCTCTAGCGTACTTGCTCGGGCTCCTTTGTCCGGGAACACTGGTCGCCCAACTCACCGAGACGGCCGGTGGGTACGACCACGCATCGGCGCCGGTCGCGCATGCGTCTCGATTGACGAGCTCCATCTCCGTCGACGGGATGCTCACGGAGGCTGCGTGGGCGAGCGCACCCTCGATCACGGAGTTCCGTCAGACCGTTCCGATCGAGGGCGCGCCCGTTTCGGAGGCGACCGACGTACGCATCGTCTACGACGGGGATGCGATCTACGTGGCTGCGCGCCTCGACGACCGGAGTCCCGTCACCACGCGTCTCGCGCGCAGGGATGCCGGGCTGGGCGACTCCGATCGATTCACCGTCATGTTCGACAGCTACCACGACCACGAGACGGCGTACCGCTTCTGGACGAACCCGTCGGGCGTGAAGGGCGACGCGCTCGTGACGGGAAATGCCGGGGGAGGTGGCTTCGGCGGTGGGGGCGGAGGCGATTCGTCTTGGGACCCGGTGTGGGATCTCGCGACCGGTGTCACCGCGTCGGGATGGGTCGTGGAGATGCGAATCCCGTTCAGCCAGCTCCGGTTCGGCCGCGGCGATGTACAGACGTGGGGCGTCCAGGTCGAGCGCACGATCAATCGGAATCAGGAAAACGCCTCGTTCCCTTTCACGCCGGTGCTCGAGCGCGCTGGAGTGTCTCGTTTTGCGCACCTCGAGGGCATCGAGAGTCTCGACCCGGGCCGACGCCTGGAGCTCCTCCCCTACGCCGTCGCTCGAGGCGAGTACCTCCGCCTTACTGCTCCCCCTGGGGTATCCTTCGCCAACCCGTACCGGAGTGGCTCGGACTACTTCGGCGGCGTGGGGCTGGACCTCAAATACCGATTGGCGTCGAACGTGACGCTCGACGCGACGGTCAACCCCGACTTCGGCCAGGTCGAGGTCGACCCCTCGGTCATCAACCTGACGGCGTTCGAGACACGCTTCGACGAGCGCAGACCCTTCTTCGTCGAAGGTGCCGACATCTTCACGTTCGGGGAGGCGGGGCCGTCCGGTAGCGTCGGGCGGCCACCCGAGATGTTCTACTCGCGCCGAGTCGGGAAGGCGCCGACGGGTTCGACGCCCTCCACGGCCGTCTTTTCGGACATCCCGACCCAGACCACGATCCTCGGTGCCGCGAAAGTGACGGGGCGCCTCGGGTCGGGGTGGTCTCTCGGCGTCATGGAGGCCGTGACGGGCGCCGAGAGAGCGGCATACACGGATGCCGCGCAGCTCCCGAGCGAGGTCGAGGTCGAGCCGACCGCGAACCATCTGGTCGGGCGACTCCGCCGCCAGATACGGGGGGGGCGAACCAGGTTCGGCGTCATGGCCACCGCCATGAACCGAGACCTCGGAGGTAGCCCTCTCGAGACGCGTCTGCACGGCTCCGGATACACCGCGGGCCTCGACTTCGCGCGCGACTCCGACGACCGGGTCTGGCTCTTGACGGGAGCACTTGCCGCCAGCCGGGTCGCCGGACACGAGGGGGCGATCGCGCGCACCCAGCAGTCCTCCGCTCGGTACTTCCAGAGGCCGGACGCAGACCACCTGGATCTGGATCCCACAGCGACGTCGCTCCGCGGCTATTACGCGATGGTGTATTTCGGCAAACAGGCCGGCCGGTTTACCATGCGCAACGGGTTTGCGTACGTGAGCCCTGCATACGACGTGAACGACCTGGGCTTCCAGTCGGAGGCCGACCGCATTCTCTTCGATACGCACTACCAGTACAATCAGCCGAGCCCGGGCCGGTTCCTTCGCAACTGGAACGTCAACATCAGCCCCGACGGCAAGCTGAACACCGCGGGCGACTTGGTGTTCGCCAACGTGAACAGCCAGGTGAGCGCCGAGTTCCTCAACTACTGGCGCACGAGCCTTCGCGTGCAGGTCGACCCGTGGTACGACGACGACCGGCTCACGCGCGGCGGCCCGATGGCGCGCACGCCGGCAAGCTGGCAGGCGCGCTTCAACGTCAATACGGACAGCCGGCGGGCCACGCGCCTCAACGGCAGCTACAGCCACTACACGAACCGGGCGGGAGGGTGGAGCCGCTCGATCGACTTCGGTGTGACTGCCCGCTTCCGCGAGACGCTGCAGATCAACCTCGGCCCCTCGTACTCCCGCGCACGCTCCACCGCCCAGTATGTGCGGCGCGTTACCGACGCGCTGGCCACGTCGACATACGGGGCACGCTACGTCTTCGCGGAAATCGACCGCTCGACGGTATCACTCGATGCGCGCGTGGACGTCACGCTATCACCAGGGCTCTCGCTCCAGCTCTACCTCGAGCCATTCGTGTCCGTCGGGGAGTACCGTGACCTGAAGGAGCTCCGCGCGCCGCGGACCTTCGACTTCCTCAGCTACGGCGTGGATACGGGGACTCTCGCGCAGAACGCAGCCGGGGATTTCGACATCGACCCCGACGGCGCGGGGCCCGCGGCGCCGTTCCAGGTGCGCGACCAGGATCTCGACTTCAGCCATCGCAGCTTGATCGGCAACGCCGTTCTGCGCTGGGAGTGGAGGCCCGGATCGACGCTCTTCCTGGTGTGGCAGCAGCGGCGTGTGGACCGGGCGACCGGACACGCCGCGGGTGCCGACCCGTGGGTCGGAAACCTCGAATTCGGGCGTGACGTCGGCGACATGTTCGCCGCGCCGGACGACAACATCTTCATGATCAAGGTGAACTACTGGCTGAATCCCTGAGGAACCTGTCGACAGTTGTCGACAGGTTCCGAGGCCCTGGCTACCGGGTCG
>CAZBCN010000003.1:5821-91858 GCA_964490285.1 uncultured Gemmatimonas sp.
TACACCCTGATCGTGCGCTGGAAGAGCTCGTTGTTCTCCCAGCGCGTGCGCTTCATGGAGAGATCCTCCGGCTGCGTGCGCCCGTCGACGTCGGTGGCGCGTGAGACGAGGGTGTGTTCGCCCGCCGGCAGCGCCGGGACTTCGAGCGTGAAGAAGGTCCAGGCGTAGTCGTCACCGCGCCGGTCGAGCGTAGCCGCTTGCCATGCACCCCCATCCACGCGGACCTCCACCCGATCGAGCGGGGTCCCGTCGGTGAACGCGATGCCGAAGATGCGGAAGCGGTTGCCCGTGCGAGTCACGCGCGCGATGGCGGACTTCAGGCGCAACCGTGTCACGGACGTCTCGACCCACTCGGTTCGACCGTCCACCTCGCGCGCCATCAGCGTGACATAATCCTTCGCCATGAACCGCGTCATGAGGCGGTCTGCGCTGAGCTCGATGCGGTTGAGCCACTTCACCTGCGCGACCCCGTACCAACCGGGAACGATCAGACGGACCGGGAAGCCATGAACCACCGTGAGGGGCGCACCGTTCTGCTCGTACGCGAGGATGGGATTCGTCTCGCGGACGGCCTGGAGCGACATGGATCGCGCGAAGTTCTGCTCGTACTGCGCGTCGCGGATGGTCTCGGTACCCGCGTCGGCCGCCCAGAAGTGCACCTCGCGTGCGTCGTCGGTCCACCCCGCCTCCTCGAGCAGAGGGAGCAGGGGCGTACCGGTCCATTCGGAATTGCCGACCATGCCGTGGAACAAGCGAGCCGAGTTGCCGCCGCACTCGAAGACGGTGGTGCGCGTGACGCGCGGGCGCGCGCGGAGCTGGTCGAGAGTCAACTCGAGCGAGCGTCGTGCGAGGCCGCCCAGGCGGAGCCGGTAGGACGCGCCGTCCAACTGCGGGAACCCGTAATGCGCCACGACGAAGTAGTCCTCTACGGGGGTGACCCAGGACTCGAGCCTGCGCAGGTCCTGTGCCGAGCGGTTCTGCCCTGGGAACTGCTCCGCTCCCGGGCGCATACCCGTGAAGTCGTCAGGGACGTCCGTGAAGGGGATGACCGCTTCCTGGATGAACCAATGGTCGGGGAAGCCCCGCACGGGGGCCACGGCCAGTCCGACGCCAACGATTCCCATGCGGCTGAGCACATCCCGGCGTGTCATGTCTCTCATGAAGTCTCCCTTGTCGGCTCACAGGCAGTGGTCAGAGCAGGCCCTCCACCGCTCGCACGCGGTGGCTCTCGCTATCGGTCACATATAGTACGCGCTCGTGGACGAAGACGCCGTGGGGACGGTTCGTGCGACACCCGAGGGGGTCCCCGTCCGGCCCGTCTCCACGCTCGCCCGTGCCCAGCACGGTGTCGATGATCCCCGTCTCCAGGCGCATACGCCGGATGACGTGGTTCTCCGTGTCGACGATGTAGAGGCTGTGGTCGGAGGGTGAGTAGGCGATCCCTTTCGGGCCGTTGAACGTTGCAGTGAGCGCGCGCCCACCGTCGCCCGAGTAGCCGGTCTCGCCGGTGCCGGCGATGCGGGCCAGTCGACCGGCGCGAAGGTCGAGCCGGAAGACGGCGTTCCCCTCGCGCAGCACCAGGTAGGCGTTCCCCTCACCGTCCGTATCGATCGAGCGCGGCCCGCGCAGGGGCGTGCCCGCGAGGGGACCCTCGTCCGGCGTGGGCACGCGCTCCCCGGTCCCCGAGACGGTCGAGATCGTCCCGGCCCGCATGTCCACGCTGCGGACGCGCCCGTTGCCGATGTCGCAGACGAGAAGGTTGCCCTGGGCATCGAACGCGATGCTGTGGGGCTGGCGCAGCTGCGCCAGCGTCGCGGGGCCCCCGTCGCCGGAGAAGCCCGCTTCTCCCGTGCCTGCCACCGTCGTCACGACGCGCGTGCGCGCGTCGACGCGGCGCACCACGTGGGCGTCGCGTTCGACGACGAAGAGGTTGCCATTCGCGTCGAAGCGGATCTCGTGCGGCGCCGAGAACGACGCGACGGAGGCCGGTCCACCGTCTCCAGCGTAGGCTTTGGTGCCGTTCCCCGCGACGGTCGTCAGGCGGCCCGTGCCGAGGTCGAGCCGCCGCGTGCGACCCGTGTCGACTTCACAGAAGTACAGGGCACCGTCCGGGCCGACCACCACACCGTAGGGGTTGTTCACAGGCGTCGCCGTGGCGGGGAGGCCCATGGAGCCCTCGGGCTCGTATCCGGCGATGCCTGTCCCCGCAACCGTGCGCACGCGGCCGGCTCGCTCGAGCGCCCGCCGGGGCAGGGTCCCGGCGGCCGCGCCGACCAGCGCGAGATGGAAGAAGCCGCGGCGTGAGAGGTCGGGCATGCCTGAACGTGCGGCGGGGTGTTCCAGCCCGCAAGCGAAGGCCGGGGGGCTCCGTGGGCCTCCTTTCGCTGACTCGGCGCGGTGGCGATCATGACGAGGCATGCCCGCGATCCCCGGAGTTCCCTTGAATCGACATCCCGAAATCCGCCACGCCCTGCTCGGGCTCCTTCTGTGGGGAGCGGCGACCGCGCTCGGCGCTCAGGAACGACCTGCCGCGCCACGCGCGCGCGCCCCCGCGGCCGTCATGAGCTTCCGTGGCGCCGACTGGCTCGAGAGGCCCCAGCGCGTGCAGGAGGAGAGACCTGCCGATGTTCTGCGGGTCATGGGCCTTCGCCCTGGGGACGTCGTAGCCGATGTCGGCGCCGGCTCGGGCTACTTCACTCGCCGCATGGCGCCGCTGGTGGCTCCAGGCGGGACGATATACGCCGTCGACGTCCAGCAGGAGATGCTGGACATCCTCGCGGAGAGCGTCGAGGAAGCCGGATTGGTGGGGATCGTGCCCGTGCTGGGAACCGCGAACGATCCGGGTCTACCCGAAGGCGGTGTCGACTGGATCCTCCTCGTCGACGTCTACCACGAGTTCGCCGAGCCCGTCCCGATGCTCGAGCAGATGCGCCGCTCACTCAAGCCGACGGGGCGGGTGGCCCTGGTCGAGTACCGCGTCGAGGACAACTCCGCCGACCAGATTCGGGCCGAGCATCGCATGTCGGTTCTACAGGTGCTTCTCGAATGGGAGGCCGCAGGCTTCGAGCTCGTGGAGCTCCACGAGTTCCTGCCGAGCCAGCATTTGTTCATCCTGCAGCCCACCATGGCCGGCGCCGCCGCGCGCCCGTCGATCGCCCACCACGATCTGGTCTCGGCGATCGAGGAGGGGCGTGTGGAGGTCTCGGCCACCGGTGCGGGCGCCGACGGCGTTCGGTTGACGATTCGGCGGACACGCCCCGAGGACATGGTCGTGACGCTTCCCGTGGGGACGTACTTCGAGGCCGAGGGAGCACCGGGTGACATGATTGCACGACGGGACGGCATGATGCTCCTGCTGTCGGACGAGGCGCGACCTTGGTCGATTCCGGCGCGTAGGGTGCAGCAGGCGGCGCCGATTCCCGAACGAGGCGACCGGCTCAGCGTACGTTCTGCCGACGAGCGCGCCGAGCTTCGGGACCTGACGTGGTTCTTCCAAGGACTCGGCCTCTTCCCGGCGATCGCTCCGACTGTCGAACAGATCGCGATTTGGATCGCGGCAGAGGACCTGGGCTGGGACGTGCTCTCGGCGCACGCATCGTCCAACTCGATCCACGCTGCGAATGCCGTCGCGCTCGCGTCCGCGCACGTCAACGCGATGGGCCTCGACATCAAGCAGAAGCGGATCTGGGCGGAGCGGTCGAGGTTCGTGCCCGCGATCTCGGACGACGGCCTCAAGCGCATCTTCGCCGAGCTGGAGAGCAACTGATGCGCCTGGCTCTCGCCGGCGTGCTTCTCGGAGTCGCGTCGTCGGTCGCTGCGCAATCGCCCCTAGATGGCTATACGCCCGTCACGGATGCGATGCTGCTCGATCCGCCCCCCGACGAGTGGCTCATGTGGCGGCGCACGTACGACCACTGGGGCTACAGCCCGCTCGAGCAGATCGATGCGACCAACGTTGCCTCGCTTCGCCTCGCGTGGGCGTGGACGATGGAGCCGGGCCTCCAAGAGACCACGCCGCTCGTTCACGACGGCGTGATGTTCCTGCCGCAGGCTTGCGACTTCATCGAGGCCGTGGACGCGCGCGACGGCACGCTTCTATGGGATTACCGACGGCCTCGCGTCGAGCATGTCGCGACCCTCGCTTGCGCCAACCGCAATGCGACGCTCTACGAGGACCGGCTCTACATCGCGACGCACGACGCGTACTTGGTGGCACTCGACGCACGCACCGGGAGGGTGGTGTGGGAGCGGAAGGTCGGCGACTGGGAGGTCGGCCAGCACTACTCCGGCGGGCCGATGATCATCAAGGGGCGCGTGGTCGCGGGCATGTCGGGGTGCTACTACATCAACACGAGATGCTGGATCTCCGCCCACGATGCGGATACGGGCGAAGAGATCTGGCGCACGTACACGATCCCGGGCGACGGCGAGCCGGGCTCGGACTCGTGGGGCGGCGTGCCGGCGGAAGAGCGCCGCGGTGGCTCGGCGTGGATGCCGCCGAGCTTCGATCCGGAGCTGAACCTGATCTTCTCCGGCGTGGGCGTGCCGATCCAGTGGGGCGCGGTCCAGCGGGGCACCGAGGATGGCGCGGCGCTCTACACCAACTCCACGATCGCGCTCGACGCGGACACCGGGCGCCTCGTCTGGTACTTCCAGCACCTGCCCGGCGACGAGTGGGATCAGGACCACCCCTTCGAGCGCCTGGTGGTGGAGACGGAGGTCGCGCCGTCGCCGGAGGAGGTCGAATGGATCAATCCGGACCTCGTTCCGGGCGAGCGACGCAAGGTGATCACGGGCCTGCCCGGGAAGCCCGCACTCGTGTGGACGCTCGACGCCGCCACCGGCGATTTCCTGTGGGCGCGCCAGACGAGCTACCAGAACGTGATCGTCGGGGTCGACGCCCGGAACCGGCACGGAATCGCCAACCCCGCGCTCCAGCATCCGGAGATCGGGCAGGAGCTCTTGGTCTGCCCGGCCCTCAACGGAGGTGGCATCAACTGGCAGGCGGTGGCGTACAGCCCCGACACCAACGCGCTCTACGCACCGAGCAACAACACCTGTATGACCTATACCCTCAATCCCACGGAGCCGGTGATCGGGGGCTACCACGACTCCGCGGAGTACACGCGTGTGTCCGTGCCCGGCTCGGACGGTCAGGTCGGTGTCTTCACGGCCGTGGATGTGCGCACGGGCGAGACCCTCTGGCAGCGGCGCCAGCGCGCGGGGTTCGGGGGCTCGGTGCTCACGACGGGGGGCGGGCTCGTCTTCGCCACGGACGACGCCCGACGCCTGCGGGCGTTCGATGCCCGCACCGGGGACGTGCTCTGGGAGCAGATCCTCAACTCGAGCGCGGGCGGCTTTCCGGTGAGCTACATGGTCGACGGCGTGCAGTACATCGCCATCGCGGCGGGTGGGGGGCCCAACGCCCGCAATCTCACCCCTGAGGTTCGGCAGCGTCCCGGCGGCAACATGCTGTTCGTGTTCAGGCTCCCCTGAGGGGTGGGCGGGGGCGGGGCTAGCCCGCGTTCCTCTCGGCGTCGCATGAAAGGCTGTATTGCCCGGATGGCTGCCCGCGCTTAGATCCAAGCGCTGCACGAACCCCTTTTCTCCTTTCGGAGATGCTTCCGATGAGCCGACGGTCGAAGTGGACTCTGTTGCTCGCCATGCCGGTGATGGCGCTCGCATGGGCAGGTCCGTTGCACGCCCAAACCCGCGCAACGGCAACGAACGTTCCCGAGATTCCCATCCAGGCCGTCGAGGGCTTCTTCAAGCTCCCGGACGGCTACTACTTCGGCGAGGGCATCGGGGTCGCGACGAATTCCCAGGGCCACATCTTCGTCTATCACCGCAGTGGCGACACGCGGCTCTTCGAGTTCGACGCCGACGGCAATTTCGTACGTGAGCTGGGAGTCGGGCTCTACGGCTTCGAGATGGCGCACAAGGTGCGTGTCGACCGTGAGGACAACATCTGGGTGGTCGACGAAGGTGCGAACATGGTCATCAAGATGAATCCCGAAGGCAGGGTCATGATGGTTATCGGCCGTCGGCCCGAGCCTACGGCCCCAGGCGCCGGCACCGCCGTCCCCCCGACGGACAACACGGGCCCGAACCATAAGTACCTCTTGGCTCGCCCCACGGACGTCACCTGGGACCAGCAGGGCAACATCTTCATCTCCGACGGCTACTTCAATCATCGCGTCGTGAAGTACTCTCCCGACGGGATCTACATGGGTCAGGCCGGTGCGGGGGCTGCGGGCAATGGCCCGGATCAGTTCAGTACTCCCCACACGATCGCGTCCGACGAGCAGGGGAACATCTACGTCGGCGACCGCGGCAACCGTCGTGTGAAGGTCTACGACAGCAACCTGAATCTCCTGCGGATGTACGAGAACGTCGGGAATCCGTGGGAGATCTGCATTTCCCCCGGGCCGCATCAGTACCTGTTCGTGTCCAACTCGAACCCGGACTCCAACCCGGCGGCCTCGTGGGACATCACGGGTGAGGTCTACAAGATGGAGCTCGACGGGACGATCATTGGCCGCTTCGGGCGCGCCGGTAAGGAGCCTGGTCAGTTCCAGACCATCCATGGCCTGGATTGCCGCAATCCGGACGAGTTGTACACGGCAGAAATTTCGGCGTGGCGAGCCCAGAAGATTCTGGTGGGTCCGCGGCCCGTTTCCCAAGACTGAGCGCGAGGAGAAAATCGCAATGTATCGGTCGTTCAAGCTCTTCGCGTTCGCCGCACTTGCGGCCGCCCCGTCGCTCTCTGCGCAGGCTCGAGTGCCTGAGATCCAGTACACAGCCGTGGACGCACTGAGCGGGTTTCCCGCTCAGATCCACCTGGGCGAGGCCGCCGGCGTAGCGCGTAACTCGCGCAATGACATCTTCGTGTATACGCGCACGGGGGACCCGACGCTGTCCCTCGGTACGTCCCGCTACATGTCCCATTTCGGCTCGCGCGTCTTCAAGTTCGATTCTCGCGGCCGATACGAGCGCGAGATCGGGCAGGAGATCTACGGGGCGCTCTTCGCACAACAGGTGCGCATCGATCGCGAGGACAACATCTGGATCGTCGACCGGATGTCGGGCCAAGTGATCAAGTTCAATCCGCAGGGACGCATCGACATGGTGCTGTCCCGAAAGCCCGAAGCCATGGGCGGTGCCGTGGCCGCGCCTCCGCGGGGTGGCGGCCCGGGCGGTGGTGGAGCCGGTGGGGCCGGGCGCGGCGGCGGTGGAGGCGGCGGCGGTGGTGCCCCGGCGATGCCGGAGGGCGAGTCGTTCAACGGCCCCACGGACGTCGTGTGGGACTCGCAGGGGAACATCTACGTGGCCGATGGCGTCGCGCGGACCCGGATCGCGAAGTATGACCCGGAAGGCCGCTTCATCACGAACTTCGCGGCACCCGGAGCCGCCAACATCTACGGCATGCAGATCGACGCGCAGAACAACCTGTACGTCGCGGACCACGGCAATCAGCGGATCGTCGTGGTGAACTCCCAGAACGGCCAACAGATCCGGGAGATCCGTGGGGTCGGGGCGCCGATGGCGATCTGCATCTCGCCCGCGCCGAACCAGTTCCTCTACGTGTCGAACTCGAATCCGCCCGACAACCTCGAGGTGGGTGGCGAGATCTATAAAGTGCGGCTCGACGGCACGATCGTCGGCCGCTTCGGCACCGTCGGGAAGCGCATCGGGCAGTTCGGCACGGTGAACGCAATCGATTGCCGAGTGGAGAACGACCTCCTCGTGGGTGAGGTCGGCAACTGGAGGGTGCAACGGGTCACGTTGCGAGGGGAGTAGGCGGAGACCGTAGGACGGCTGCGCGGCGGCGAGCATGGCAACGATCCTGATCGTCGATGACGACGAGACCGATCTGGTCGGGCTCGCCGCCGTTCTGCGTCCCGAGGGCTACGACATCGTCTTGGCTCGTGGCGGTGACGAAGCACTCGAGCAGTACCTGGCGCAACGCGTGCACGTGGTCGTCACGGACATGGTCATGCCGGGCAGGGACGGTCTGAGCCTGATCTCGGCCCTCCGCGAGCTGGATCCCGGGGCCGCGATCGTGGCGGTTTCGGGGAAGAGCCGGAGCCAGCTCGAGGCTTCGAAGATCTTCGGTGCGCGCAGCATCCTCGAGAAGCCGATCGGCCGCGACGCGTTGGTGACTGCGGTACGCGAGGCGGTCGCGGCGCGCGGGAAATGATCGCGCCGCGCGCCATCGTGGCGTGCGCATTGTGGGTACTCGCGGCGTGCGCACCCGAGCCCAGAGCGGATAGGCCGGCGAGCGACCCCGAGGCGATCCTCCCGTTCACGATCGACGTGCCGGAAACGGCCCTCGAGGACCTCGCCGAGCGGCTGGACCGCACGCGCCTTCCCGATGCCGGGCCGGGCCAGCCGTGGGAGTACGGTACCGACCGCGCGTACCTGGAAGAGCTTCTCACCTATTGGCGGGACGAGTTCGACTGGCGGGCCCGAGAACGTGCGCTCAACGAGCTCGATCACTTCAAGACGACGATCGACGGCCTCGAGGTGCACTTCATCCACGCGCGATCGCCGAACCCCAACGCGATGCCTCTGCTTCTGACCCACGGCTGGCCGGGCTCGTTCGTCGAATTCGTTGACCTCGTCGGTCCGCTGACCGACCCGGCGGCGCACGGGGGCGATGGGGCGGACGCGTTTCACGTGGTGATCCCGTCGCTTCCGGGCTTCGGCTTCTCCGGCAAGCCCGCCGGGCCCGGCTACAACCCGGAGCGGATGGCCGACGTCCTGGCCGCCCTGATGGCTCGGTTGGGGTACGAGCGATACGGGGCCCAGGGAGGTGACTGGGGCGCGATCATCAGCCGCTCCCTGGCGGGCAACTATCCACAGCACGTGATCGGGCTGCACAGCAACTTCATGACGGGGGGACCGCCGGCCGGCGCGACCGATCCCAACGCGGGCGTGCCTGCGGCCGAACTCGAGCTGCGCGCGGAGCGAACGGAAGCATTCGCGGAGGGGAGCGCGTATCAGGAGATCCAGGGCACGAAGCCCCAGACGCTCGGCTACGGCCTGAACGACTCGCCCGCAGGCCTGGCCGCGTGGATCGTCGAGAAGTTCCACGGCTGGAGCGACCACGGTCCGGATCTCGACGAGGCGATCACGAAGGATCAGATCCTCACCAACGTCACGCTCTACTGGGTGACGGAGACGATCACGTCGTCGACACGGATCTACTACGAGTCACGTCACACGCCGGCTTCCCGGCCGGTGCGCTACGTGGAGGTCCCGACCGGCGTCGCCGTATTCCCGAAAGAGATCTACTTTGTCCCGCGTAGGTGGGCAGAGTCCCGCTACAACATCGTCCGCTGGACGATGATGCCGCGGGGGGGCCACTTCGCGGCTCTGGAGGAGCCGGAGTTGCTGGTGGACGACGTCCGGTCGTTCTTCCGGGACCTCAGATAGGAGAGAACATGGCGAGACTGGTCAGCGTATTGGCCCTGGCGGGCCTCCTCGCACCGACCCTGGCCGGGGCTCAGACACCCGTGACGGTCGAGCGGGACGTGGTGTACGGACGCCATCAGGGCTCCGGCTTGCTGGCCGACATCGCGTATCCGGTGGGTGGGACCGACCTGCCGGTCATCATGTACGTGCACGGCGGGCGGTGGCGCGCGGGCGAGCGCCAGAACGATCAGGGCCTGCAGGTGGCGGAATGGGCGGGGCGTGGCTTCTTCGCCATGACGATCTCGTACCGGCTCGTGGAGGCTACACCCGCGCCTGCGGCATACCAGGACATGCAGACGGCGATCCGTTGGGTGCACGCGCACGCCGACCAGTACGGCATCGATACCGATCGCATCTACCTGATCGGCAACTCGGCGGGCGGGCACATGGTCACGCTCGCCGCGACGCTCGGTGAGGGGCCCTATCCGCGAACCGGCGGCTGGGAGAACGCCCGGAGCGACGTGCGTGCCGTGATCAGCGCCGCCGGCGCGTACGACCTGAACACGCTCTCATGGGGCAATCTCTGGACGCCGATCGCCGGGGATCCGGTCGAGGCGCGTCGCCTCGCTTCGCCGATCCACCACGTCCGGGCGGGCAACAAGCCCATGCTGATCGTGCATTCCGACGACGACCGCTCGGTGCCGATTCAGCAGGCCGTCGACATGGCGGCCGCGCTGGCGCGGGCTGGCGTCAAACACCGCTTCATCCACGAGAGGGATTGGGGCCACATGTCGGTCACGCCGCAGGTGATCGAGGCCACGCTCTCGTTCATCGCCGAGGTGGAGGGGAGGGCTACGACCGCGCGGTAGGCGCGCGCGGCGGGTCGGGGGCGCGAGGGTCCCGCTCGGGCTCCGGCTGGCCGCCGGTACACGAACTCAATCGGCGGCGTGTACGCGGCCAGAGTCGCCCTCCCGGAACCCTCGCGCCCCCTCCGGGCCTCCCGCGGCTACGAGCGCGACCGTTTCAGGGCTTGGCCGATGTCGGCGATGATGTCGTCGGGGTGCTCGAGGCCGACGGAGATGCGCACGAGGCCGGGGGGGATGCCGACGGCGAGCCGCTCCGCTTCGGTCAGCTTGGCGTGCGTCGTCGAGGAGGGGTGGCTCACGATGGTGCGCGTGTCGCCGAGGTTCGCCGTGAGCGAGCACATCTCGCACGCGTCGAGGAAGCGCTTACCCTGCTCGAGGCCGCCCTCGAGCCGGAACGAGAGCACCGCGCCTCCGCCGGTCATCTGCCGCTTCGCGATGGCGTACTGAGGGTGTGACTTCAGGAACGGGTACTTCACGTCGGCCACGCCCTTCTGCTTCTCGAGCCACTCTGCGACCGCGAGTGCGTTCTCCGAGTGCTTCTCCATGCGGAGCTCGAGCGTCTCCACGGACTTCGACAGGATCCATGCGTTGAAGGGCGAGAGCGCGGGCCCCGTCGTGCGCGCGAAGTCGAAGATCGGCTTCACCAGGTCGGCCCGGCCCACCACGACGCCGCCCATCACACGCCCCTGACCGTCGATGAACTTGGTGGCCGAGTGGATCACGAGGTGCGCGCCGAACTCGATCGGCCGCTGCTGGATCGGCGTGGCGAAAGCGTTGTCGACCGCGAGGATCACGCCCTTCTCCGCTGCGAGCGCGCCCAGCCGCTCCAGGTCGACCAGGTCGACCGCGGGATTCGTCGGCGTCTCGGCGAAGATGAGCTTCGTGTTCTTCTGGACCTGCGCGCCCCAGGAATCCGGATCCCACGCGTCGAAGTACGAGTGCGAGATGCCCCACCGCGGCAGGATCTTGGTGAGCATCGTGTGCGTTGCGCCGAAGATCGAGCGGCAGCACAGGAGGTGGTCGCCCGAGGAGAGCAGGGCTCCGAACGTGGCGAACACCGCGGCCATCCCGGTCGCGGTGGCGTGCCCCGCCTCGGCGCCCTCGAGGAGCCGGATCTTCTCCGCCAGCTCGGCCACGTTGGGATTCGTGAACCGGCTGTAGATGTTGCGATCGATCTCGTCCGCGAAGGCCGCCCTCATCTCCTCGCTGTCATCGAACACGAAGCTCGACGTCGCGAAGATCGGGACCGAGTGCTCCCGGTGCGGCGTGACCGGTGCCTGGGTCCGAACCGCCGAGGTCTGGGGCTTCGGGTCGCTCATCGCGTACGGGCGGCTATCTGCGGGATGCCCGCTTCTTGCCGGCCCCCCGCCGCTTGGCGGCTCCGCCCTTCGCGGCTGCCTTCCGCTTGGCGCCGCCCGCTGGCTTCGACCCGCGCTTCGCAGACGACTTCCGCTTGGCCGACGCCTTCTTCCTTTCCGCGGCCACCGGCCTGAGGGCGCGCACCGCCTTACCCGCCCGCCAGATCTCCTCGTTTCCGAGGGCGGCGAGCTCCTTCTCCAGCCGGGCGCGATAGTCCTTCGCGCTGCACGCCTCGATGACGATGCGCGCCTCGTTTCCGGACGCCACGCTCTCGTAGAGCCGCTCGTAGACGGGTGCGACCGCGTCGCGGAACTTGTGCCGCCAGTCGAGCGCGCCGCGTTGCGCCGTGGTCGAGCAGTTCGCGTACATCCAGTCCATTCCGTTCTCGGCCACCAGAGGCATCAGACTCTGTGTGAGCTCCTCGACCGTCTCGTTGAACGCCTCCGACGGCGAGTGGCCGTGCTTGCGCAGGCAGTTGAACTGCGCCTCGAAAACGCCGGCGATCGCGCCCATGAGGACGCCGCGCTCGCCGGTCAGGTCCGAGAGCACTTCCTTCCTGAAGTCGGTCTCGAACAAATAGCCGGATCCGACGCCGATGCCGAGCGAGACCACACGCTCCCTCGCACGTCCGGTGGCGTCCTGGAAGATGGCGTAGCTGGAGTTGAGGCCCTTGCCGGCGAGGAAGAGGCGGCGGAGCGATGTGCCCGAGCCTTTCGGAGCCACGAGCACCACGTCGATGTCCTTCGGCGGCACGACCCCCGTGTCTTCCTTGAACGTGATCGCGAAGCCGTGGGAGAAGTAGAGACACTTTCCCTTCGTGAGATGCGGCTTGATCGTCGGCCATAGCGCGATCTGGCCCGCGTCGGAGAGCAGGTACTGGATGATCGTGCCACGCTTGGCCGCCTCTTCGATGTCGAAGAGCGTCTTGCCCGGCACCCACCCATCCTCGACGGCCTTGTCCCACGTCTTGGACCCTTTGCGCTGGCCGACGATCACCTTGAAGCCGTTGTCGCGTAGGTTGAGCGCCTGGCCGGGGCCCTGAACGCCGTATCCGATGACCGCGATCGTTTCGTTCTTGAGCGCTTTGCGCGCCTTAGCGAGCGGCCACTCTTCGCGCGTGACCACGTTCTCCAACTCGTCACCGAACTGAATCTTCGCCATTGTCGTCCTCGGAATGTGAATCAGGGTTGCGCGTGCACGCCGTGCACGGGCGCGCCTCTGGCCATCGCCATCGCACCGCTACGTACCACTGTCTCGATCTCCGCCAGGTCGGCGACCGCGTCCATGAAGCGATCGATCTCCGGGCCGTTCGCCACCAGCTCGATCGTTCCGTGCCCTTCGTCGTAGGCGAGCACGTGCCCCCCGAACTCACCCAGCAGCGCGGCGAGCTTGGCCCTGGAGCTGTCCGGCGCCCGCACCTTGAAGAGCGCGAGCTCGCGTTCGATGTGGGCCGTGCCGGTCATGTCCACGATGCTGACCACGTCGACCAGCTTCCCCACCTGCTGAGAGATCTGGCGGATCACGTCGTCGGACCCCGTGGTGACCACCGTCAGCCGCGAAACCGCCTCGTTGTCCGTCGGGGCTACGTTGAGGCTCTCGATGTTGTAGCCGCGCGACGAAAACAGGTTGGCGACGCGCGCTAGCGCGCCCGCTTGGTTTTCCAGCAGAATCGAGATGATATGCCGCATTTCAGGCTTCCCGGTCGGTTCTGACCGTGCGTCCCAGGGGGGGCCAAGTTCGCCCCGGACGCTCGACTATTGCAATGGGCCGGATCCTCGTCGACCTTGGGGCGTGACGCAACCGGATGAGCCGAGGCGTATGGAAACCCAGGTCCGAGACAAGCCGATCCTTTCCAGCACCCGTCGGGGCAGGTCGATGAGCGGGGCGGACATGATCGTAGAGGTGCTCGCCTCGGAGGGCGTCGATACCATCTTCGGGTACAGCGGCGGGGCCATCTTGCCCACGTACGACGCCGTGTTCCGCTACAACGCCGAACACGCGCGGGGGGGCAAGGAGCCCATGCCGCTCATCGTTCCGGCGAACGAGCAGGGCGCCGGGTTCATGGCCTCGGGCTATGCGCGGGCCAGCGGAAAGCCGGGCGTGGTGCTCGTGACCTCCGGTCCGGGAGCCACCAACTGCGTCACGCCGGTCCGGGACTGCATGGCGGACTCGGTGCCGATGGTGGTTCTCTGTGGACAGGTGCCGACCGGAGCCGTCGGGACCGACGCGTTCCAAGAGGCCCCCGTGACCGCGATCATGGGCTCGGCGGCCAAGCACGTCTTCTTGGTGACGGAGCCCGAGAAGCTGGAGGCCACGGTGCGGACGGCGTTCGAGATCGCGCGCACGGGCCGGCCAGGACCGGTCGTCGTCGACATTCCGAAGGACGTGCAGAACTGGGAGGGGCCATATCGCGGCGACGGACGGCTCGCGATTCCCGGCTACCGCCAGCGGCTCGATCTCGTCGACTCCAACGTGTTCGGTGAGGATCGGTGCCGTGAGTTCTTCGAGATGCTCGCCGAGAGTCGCCGGCCCCTGATCTACGCGGGTGGCGGTGTCATCAAGGCGAACGCGAGCGAGGGGCTGCGCGCGCTCGCGGAGACCTTCGGCATTCCCGTCGTCACTACGCTGATGGGCCTCGGTGCGATGGACACCACGCGCCCGCTCTCGCTGCACATGCTGGGCATGCACGGCACCGCGTACGCCAACTACGCCGTGGACGACTGCGATCTGCTCATCACGCTCGGGGCGCGTTTCGACGATCGCGTCGCGGCGGTGCCCTCGAAGTTCGCTGCCAAGGCGCGCCGCGTGCTGCACTTCGACATCGACCCCTCCGAGATCGGCAAGGTGAAGCGCGCCGATTGGCACTACGTGGGAGGGCTACGCGACGCGCTCGACGCGTTGGTCGCGTACGGCAACCGCATGGGCTTCGAGGCCGACTTCTCGACGTGGCATGGCGAGGTGGCGGCGCTGAAGGCGGCGCACGCGCTCGACTACGATCGCTCCAGCGCCCTCATCCAGCCTCATTATGTGCTGGAGACGATGAACCGGATCACGCGCGGCGAGGCGATCGTCGCGACGGGCGTGGGGCAGCACCAGATGTGGGCGGCGCAATACTGCGACTTCCGTGAGCCCAACCTGTGGCTGACGTCGGGCAGCATGGGCACGATGGGCTTCGGCCTGCCTGCGGCGATCGGCGCGCAGTTCGCGCGTCCCGACCGCTTGGTGATCGACATCGACGGGGATGCGAGCATCCGCATGAACTTGGGCGAGCTCGAGACCGTCACCACCTACGACCTGCCGATCAAGGTCATGGTGTTGAACAACTTCGGGGACGGCATGGTGATGCAGTGGCAGCGGCTCTTCTTCAAGGGCCGGCTGTCCGCGAGCGACAAGTCGCTCCGCAAGAAGGATTTCGTGAAGGCGGCCGAGGCGGACGGGTTCGCGTACGCTCAGCGACTCGACCGCAAGGAGGACGTGCCGCGCGTGATGGAGCAGTTCCTCTCCGCGGACGGGCCGGCGTTCCTCGACGTGATCATCGACCCGCAGGCCAGCGTGTACCCGATGGTGGGGCCGGGGCTTTCGTACCGGGAGATGATCACGGGGGAGTTCATCCCGAACCGGTACGACACGAAGCCGGTGGAGCCGGAAGCCTCCGAAATGTTCTAGGTTGCCGACACCCGCGGTCGGCACGGTGGTTTTCCCCCAGCGCTCCTGCGCGGGCGTCGGCAACCGGGCCGGCGGATTACCGACACCGGGGTCAGCGATCCGCGGACGTGGGCGCGTGTGCCGGCGTCGGTAATCCGCCTCGATGGGCGACATGCTTCGCACGTCGCCCACGGAAGATGCGCGAGGACTCGGTCACCGGTCCAGCCGCGCTACAGATACCGCTGCGGCGGAGGCTCCCTGAGGTTGTACCGCGACGCCATCGCGAACCCGTAGGCCCCGGTGTTGGCGATGAGCAGGACGTCGCCCTCGCTGGTCGGAGGCAGGAGTCGATCGAGGCCGAGCGTGTCGCCGGTCTCGCAGATGGGGCCGACCACGTTCGCGCGTTCGCTGGGCTCCTCGCCGAGACGCGTGAGGTTGACGATCTCGTGGTAGGAGCCGTAGAGCGCCGGACGGATGAGCGCGTTCATGCCGGTGGCGACGCCGACGTAGCGCACTCCGCCCTTGCCTTTGGTCTGGGTCACGCGGGCCAGGATCACGCCGGACTCGGCCACGATGAAGCGGCCGGGCTCGAGCCAGATGGACTTGCCGGGGTTCTTCGCCTTGAGGTGTGCGAGCCCCTGGGCGACCGCGTCGAGGTCGAGCGGATCCTGACCCGGCTTTTCGGGGATGCCGAGCCCTCCACCGACGTCGAGCACCCGGACCTCGGGGAAGAGACGGGCGGCGTCGGCGAGGGTCTCGCCGAGGTGCGCCCAGTGCTCGGGCGTGAGGATCCCGCTCCCGGAATGGGCGTGCAGGCCCACGACGCGCACGCCCTCGAGCGCGGCGAGCTTGGCCACGTCCTCGAGCTCGAAGAGGGGCACGCCGAACTTGGACTGCTGGCCGGCGGTGCGGACCTTGTCGTGGTGGCCCTTGCCCACGCCTGGGTCGATCCGCAGGAACAGCTCCTTGCCCCGGAAGAGCTGCGGCCAGCAACGCAGCGGATACATCGAGTCGAGCGTGGTCTGCACGCCGAGCGCGAGCGCGGCGCGGTACTCCTCGCGCGGAGCGAAGTTGGGCGTGAAGAGGATCTCCTTGGGATCGATGCCCGGGAAGGTGTCTTGAACGCGCTGGATCTCTCCGGGCGACACGCACTCGAACCCTGCCCCTGCGGCCCGGACCCGCTCCAGGATCTCCGGGTTCGAGTTCGCCTTCATGGAGTAGAGCACGCGATCCACGGACGCGAAGCCGCGCAGCGCGGCGAGGCGCGCATCGACGGTCTCGAGATCGTAGACGTAGGCTGCGAGGTCGTCCCCGAGACAGTGGAGCAGGGCTTCGCGCCTGCGCTCCCACCAGCGGAACGCTCGGGCCGGTTGCGCGCCCGCTCCCGGCTGCAACTCCTCCCAGCTCGGGCCGAACACGTCGGGGCTTCCGGCCTGCGCGATGAGCTGCGCGTGTAGGAGGCGGACGAGGCGGTCGGCCTGATCCTCGTCGACGACGACCGTGAGGTTCAGGTCGCTCGCGGCCTGCGAGAGCAGGTGGATCCGCTGTTGCTCGAAAACCTGCAGTGCGGGCCCGAGCTTGTGCAGGAGGCCACGGATCCGTCGGCCCACCAGGCTCACGGCCGCGCAGGTGTGGATGATCGTGACCCGGCAAATCCTGGATAGCTCTTCCTCGATCCGCTCGAGCGTCTCGGCCTCGATGAGGTTCGCCTCCTCGTCGAGCGACACGGTGACGTTGGTCTCGGAGGTGGAGACGAGGTCGATGGAGAGCCCGCAGCGCCCGAAAGCCGCGAAGGCCTTGGCGAGGAAGCCGACCTCCTGCCACATCCCGACGGTCTCCATGGAGACGAGCACGATGCTCTTCTTGCAGGAGATCGCCTTGAGCTGGGCGGGGCCTTCGGCGCCGCCCCTCCGAATGAGCGTGCCCTCGAAGTCGGGCATCGCCGTGCTGTGCACCCGGATCGGGATTCCCCGCTCACGGAGCGCGGGAATGCAGCGTGGATGCAAGACCTTGCTTCCGGTCGTCGCGATCTCCTGGGCTTCACGGTAGTCGAGTTGGCGAAGGAGGCGTGCCGACGGCACGACGCGGGGATCCGCGGTGAACATCCCCGGAACGTCCGTCCAGATCTCGAGGTGCTCCGCCGACAGCTTCCCCGCGAAATACGCCGCGGCGGTGTCCGACCCGCCGCGGCCGAGCACCACGGTTTCTCCCGCGGAGTTCCGGGCGGTGAACCCCTGTGTGAGCGGTACGCCCTCGACCTGACTCAGGCGCGCGACCAGCCCCGGATCGAAGGAGGGATCGCACTCGGCCGAGAGGTAGGCGGCGGGGTCCGAGCCGTTTCCCCGGTCGGCGCTCGTGAGTAGGTCGCGCGCGTCGAGCCACGTGACTCCCACCCCCGCGCGTCGGAGGTGCTCGGCGCCCAACCGAGTGGCCATGCGCTCGCCGAACGCGAGCAGCCGGGCGCGGGTCCGGGCTGTGAGCTCGCCGACGAGCGCGACGCCTTCCACGAGCTCCCGCAGCTCTCTACGGTCGGATCCGAGAACCTCTTCGTACTCGTCCGACGAGAGGCCCAGATCGGCCGCGAGCGCCTGGTGACGCGCTTCGATCTCGGAGAGCGTCTCGCCGTGCTCGCGTGCGAGCGCACGGGACGCCAGCGTCTCGAGGCCTCGCGTCACGCCGCTCAGCGCGGAGTGCACGATGAGCACTCGATATCCTGCGGCGCGTCGGGCCCGCACGACCTCGGCGATCGTCCGCCAGTTCGCGGCGCTCGAGACGGAGGTGCCTCCGAACTTCAGGACGATCCAGCGTGGATGTTCGTGGGCCATGAGATCGGGAGTCGCGGGCTCGTTCGGCGCGGATCACAAGAGCGCCCCGAGCCCGCCTCCCGTCAAGGCGCTTCCGCCTCGATCGACTGGAGCTCGAGTCGCTCGCCCACCCATGTCGCACGCACCGTCACCCGCGTACCGACCAAGTCGAGCAGTTGGCGTTCGAAGTCGCGCGCGTTCGTGAACTGAACGGGGACTCGCACCCGGTTACCGACCACCAGGGCGACGTCGTCCACGGACGTTATCCGGCTGCGCATCCAGCCGCGGGGGTCCGGCTCTTCATTCGGAGGCACGAGCCCCGAGCTGTGGCCGAGGATGCCGGGGCGAACCGTGTGGAACGCGGCGGGCTCGTCGCCGACGTACATCAGCGTGCGATGTTGGCGAACGCCCTCGACCGGCTGGGTCCCGAGCGGGCTGACGAGCGTGCCGTCGAGCTCTTCGCCTTCGATGCGAAGGCGGTACTCGTACGATCCGAAGACCACCCGCATCTCGCCCGCGTCGTAGCTGAACTCCTCGACCGGCATGAACGTGTTTCGGATCGAAGTGATCTCGGCGTCGAAGCCACGCTCGGCCTGGGAGACGCGGAGCAGCACCACGCGCACGCCCCCGGTCGCGCGGTCCGTCATGTCGTGAGAACGGACGTTCCACACTCCGACCGGGCTGTTCTGGGCGGAAGCGTCGCCGAGGGGAAGCAGCGTGGCCCCCGCCGCGAGGAGCGCGGCGAGCCGGGAGCTGCGTGCGTAACGCCTACTCATCGCCGGTCAGTCCTGATCGGATACCCGGCGCGCAGAGGGAGGCATGACGGGCTCCGGGAGCTCCACACGGTAGTCGAACCAACCCTCCATCATCTCGTCGCGCGAGTCCGAGCCCCAGATGACGGCTACGGTGGGGTCCGGGTTCCAGGGGTTCATCGCCGAGTTGTCGAAGTGCGCGATGACCTGGAGTCTCGTGCCGGCTGGAACGGGCAGCGGTCTCGCCAGCTCGTAGGAGATCTGCCAGTTCATGTCGTACTCCGGGACGGAGAGGATGGTCTCGCGTCGTCCGTCGGGGTAGACGAGATCGTAGCGCATGTCCTTGCCACGGTAGTGCATGTGGGGCTTCATGAGCGTGATCTCAGCGTCCTGCCGGAACACGAACTCGCCGCGGCTCTCGTAGTTGGGCTCGTTCGGCGGAATGACGAGGCCCTGGTCGGCGACGACGCTCGAGTAGACAGCGTGCGTGATCGGCTTGCGCACGAGCCACACCGCGACCCGCGACACGTCCTCCTCCTCGGCGTTGCTGGGGTGGTAGTGCAGGCTGAAGTTCATGGTCGACCCGGCCGGAATGAACTTGGCCGCGCCGTCGGGGAAGAGGTCCCACTGCTTGCCCGGGGTCGCGCTCGCCAGGCGGCCCGTCGGCTCGGGGGTCCCATCCGGAAGGACGACCGACACCACGTTGTGGTGCATGATGCGCGAGTTGCCCCGGACTTCCGCCGCCTGCACCCAGATGTCCTCGGTGTGCGTCGTGGGCACGACGATATTGATGTTGATGTCGTCACCGCCCGGCGGAACCTCGAACGGCTCGGTCATCTCGAAGACGTAGTCGGGCTCGCCGAGCACGCCGCCGAGCAGCCAGCCCTCCGGGTAGGAAGGCGGTGTCCACTCGCCGGGACCGTGGGGTGCTCCGGCGTCGACCCACTCGCCGATCATGTCGATCTGGCGCTGCGTCATCCGGCGGTTGTTGCCGAAGTCGCCGTACTGCGGATCTGCGTGCCAGGGCGGCATGATACGCGCATCGACCATGGTCCGGATCGAGCGGGCCCACGGGCGCACGTCCGCGTAGGTCAGCAGAGACATCGGAGCGACTTCGCCGGGCCGGTGACAATTCATGCACTTGTCTTGCAGGAGCGGCGCGACGTCCTCGGTCCACGTGGGAGGGGCCGCCGTCGCCTGTGCCGTGGCCTGGGCGGACGCCTGCGCCGCACCGAGCGCGGCGACGAGCGCGAAACCGACCGAATGGATCCTGATCACGAGTCGGACCTCCTGTTTCGAAGCGTGCCGTTCAATCAGCGGGGTCGAGGGATCCGGCCGCGCGCGCGCGCCGTGCTTCGGCCTCGCGGGCGCGCTCCAGGATCTCCGCCGGAATTTCTTCGCCGACCACGATCCCCTGGGGCTTGGCGGGCGCGAAGTAGATGCGCGCGTTGGCCATCTCTTCCGTGGTCGCCTCCCCGTAGGTCACGTCGATCGTAGGATCGGGGTTCCACGGGTTGTTGGCCGAGTTGTCGAACCACCACGTCATGTGGAGGGTCGATCCGGCGGGTATGAAGCGGGGCTCGTGGTACTCGTAGAGGAACTGCCAGTCGAAATGATAGTTCGGGACATGGAGGATCGTTTCCATGCGTCCGTCGGGGTACTCGAGCTCGTACTTCATCGCCTTGCCGCGGTAGTGCATATGCGGCCCCATCGACAGGAGGTACGTATCCTCGGGGATGGGCCGTTCCTTCGTCACCACGTAATTCGCGTCGCCCGCCGGGATGCGGAACTCGCGCTGCATGTTGATGTCCGTGTCGACCACGTAGTCGATCACCGCGCCCGGCTCGTAGAAGTCGAAGCCGGCACGCGTCTGATCCACCACCGCCGTCCCAGGTCCCGTGTCCTTGTGGTAGTGCATGTTCACGGTGATGAACGGATCTTCGGGGAGCAGGATGCCCCATCCCTCGGGGAACGTGAACGGCCCGCGGCCGGGAACGCCGACGCCCATGTGGCTCGAGACGATGTGGTGGACCCACGGCCCGCCGGGCTGGAGCTCGGCCTTGGACACCCAGCGCGCTTCCGTGTGCGCTCCTGCAGGGACCGGCATGCGGAACGTGGGCTGCCAGTCTTCGACGTCGTCGCCGACAGGCACCGGCTTCTCGAGAGCCACCACGAGGTCGGGCTCGCCGATCCACCACCCGGACTCGGGGATGCCCCCGCCGGAAGCGGCGAGCGCGGCCAGCTCGGTGTCGGACGGCGCATCCGCAGGGTCGCCGGCCGGCGCGCCCGCGTCGACCCAGGCGAGGATCGTCTCCCGATCGGCAGGATCCAGGTAGCGCTCACCCTTGAACTCGCCCTTGTGCTGCTCGTGGGCGCCCCAGGGCGGCATGTAGCCGGACTCGATGGCGTCTTTGATCCGTGTGGCCCAGCGCCGCGCATCCTCGTAGCGCATCAGGGACATCGGCGCGACCATCCCGCCCACGTTCGGGCCGGCGGGCTGGTGGCAGGCGACGCAGTTCTTGTAGAAGACCGGGAGCGCGTCGGCGTAGAACGTCGGCGCGGCGTCGGACTGGGCGTGGACGGGCGCGCCGAGGGCGAGCAGGCCGACGACCGGGGCGACGGGGAGGGTGGCTCGGGTCACGAGGCGCATGGCTGGCTCCTGGTCTGGGCGTCCCCACGGTAGCCTGAGGGCCCGCCGACCGCCAGATTGGAGCGATTCGGCGCCTTAGCGGTCGCCGCCAACCCCGAGGAGGATGGAAACATGAGGCTCCTGCCCGTCGTTGCGCTGGCGTGCCTGATCGCCGCGCCCGCGAGCGCCCAGCTGGCCCGCCCGAACGCCGAGGGCGTGTACTTCGCACACGTCCACCTGAACGTCGCCGACATGGAGGTGCACAAGCGCCTCTGGGTCGAGCACTTCGACGGAGTCCTCGTGCAGAAGGGGCCGCTCACCGTTGTGAAGGTTCCGAACATGCTGATCGCGTTCACGCAGCGCGAGCCGACGGGCCCCTCGCAGGGCACCGCCATGGACCACTTCGGGTTCAAGGTCCGCAGCGTCGCCGAGTTCGTCGCGGAGTGGCGTGCTGCAGGGTACGAGGTCCAGTCGGAGTTCACGGGCTCCGAGGGATTCCCCAACGCGTATCTGCTCGCTCCCGACGGCGTCCGCTTCGAGATCCAGGAGGAGGCCACGCTGCCGGTGAAGGTGTCCGCCTACCACATCCACTTCTGGGTGCCCGAGGCGCAGATCCAACCGCTCATGGCGTGGTACGCCGAGAACTTCGGCATGGTGATTCAACCGCGTGGCACGATCCAGAACGCCGGGGACGTCCCGGGCATGAACCTGAGCTTCGCCGCGTGTCCCGCGAACGCGGAGTGCGGGCCGACCCAAGGACGCGCCATCGACCACATCGGCTTCGAGGCCGTCGGCCTCTCCCAGTTCGCCGAGCGGCTCAAGGCCCGCGGAATCGTCTACCAGACCGAGCCGAGGACGATCGACGCGATCGCGCTCTCGATCTCGTATCTCGTGGATCCGGCTGGCGTGCGCATCGAGGTGACGGAAGGTTATCACCTGTACTAGGGCGAGCGCGCGAAGGACACGTCCGCGGCCCCGTCCCCCACGGGACGGGGCCGCGGTTCGTCTCATCTAGGTGCAGATCTCGCCGAGGTAGCCGCCGCCGCCGCAGTAGCTCGGGTCCTGGAGCTGGATCGAGAGCCCATCCGGATCGCTGAAGTAGAGCTCGGGCGTCCCCTCCGGCGCGCCGCCGCGGTTGGGCATGCGCATCGACACCCAGTGGAGCAGGGGACCGGTCCCTCCGGCTTCCGGACGGGGACGGATCCCGTGCGCCTCGAGCGCGCGCTGCACGCCCTCGACCGTGAAGCCGGGCAGCGCGAGGCTGACGTGGTTCACCCGGGCCGGGGCGGGACCCCCGCGTCCACCGGAGGCGATGAACATCAAGAAGTCGGGGCCCGGCCCGACGCCGAGCAAAGGCGAAGCGGCCTGGTACGCCTGGATGTCGAATCCGAAGACGCGCCGGTAGAACGCGTTCGTCGCCTCCGGGTCGGGCACGTTGATCGTGAGGTGGCTGAGGCCCGACAGCGAGAGGGGCGCACCGCGCGGAGCCGGCTCGATCGTGCAGCCGTCCCCTAACGGACCGCTGCCGCCGCAGTAAGACGGGGCCTGCAGCTGCATGACGAGGCCGTCGGCATCGCCCATGTGGAGCTCGGGCGTGTCCCCACGTGTCGAGACCCGCACGCGCATGGGCCCGCCGGAGAGCCCTGGGCCGCCGATCGCCCGGCTCACGCCATGCGCGGCGAGCATGTCGATGACGCGGCCGACCTCGAAGTCCTCGACCGCGAGTCCCCAGTGGTCGATGCGCGGGCCGGCCGCGTCGGCCGGCATCAGCGCGAGGAAGTAGGGGCCGTTGCCCAGGCGGAGGAGCACCTTGGAGCCGTGACGCGCCTGGATGGGGAGGCCGAAGAGTCCCTGGTAGAACGCCACCGAGCGTGCCACATCGGACACCGCGAGCGTGACCGAGCTGATGCCGCGTACGCGGACGGCGGGTGGGCCCGCTTGCGCAAGCAGCCTACCGGCTACCGCCAGGCCCGGAACTGCGAGAAGCATCGCGCGACGGGTGACGAAGCTCATGACGGCTATCTCCGGTCGAATCTCTTGAGGTTTTGGTAGACGACCTCGCCCGCGTAGATGTTTCCGCGCGAGTCCATGGCGACCCCTTCGGGCAAAGCTTCGTCGATGACCGTGATCTCGGAGAAGTCGCTCGCGTTCGCGACGATGATGCCCTTGCGGAGCTGGTAGTCCGCCACGAGCACGATGTCGTCGTCGGTGATATGGATGCCGCTCGCCATGATCGCGGGCCATACGGCGAGGAAGCGGCCGTTCTGGTCGAACACCTGGATCCGCTGGTTGATGCGGTCTCCGACGAACAGTCGGCCCCGCGAGTCGAACGCGAGCGTATGGGGCTCGTTGAACTCGCCGAGGAGGGTTCCCTCCTCGCCCCACTGCATCAGGAACTCACCCGTGGGGGAGAACTTCATGATGCGATCGTTGCCGTGCCCGTCGGCCACGAAGATGTCGCCATTGGGCGCGATCGCGACGTCGGCGGGGCCGTCGAACGTGGTCTCGGTCGCTCCAGCCACGCCGGGCGTGCCGAGCGTCATCAGGAGGCGCCCGTCCGGGGTGAACTTCTGGACCGTGTGGCCTATTCCGTTCGCGCCGCGAGCGTCCGTGAGCCAGATGTTTCCCTCGGCGTCCAGCGTGGAGCCGTGCGGCCAGACGAACATGCCTCGGCCCCAGAGGCCGATGATCTTCCCGGACTGGTCGTAGCGGAGCACGGGCATCGCCCGGTCGCGTCCGCCCTGGATGCAGTCGCCGGCGAAGCAGCGATGGAACACCCAGAGGTTGTCCTGGGCATCGATCTCGATGCCGATCGTCTGGCCCCACCCGGCGACACCACCCGGGAGTGGCGGCCACCCTTCGACGAGTCGATACGACGGCGCCTGAGCGCTGGCTGCCGTGGCCGCCGTCCCCACGGCGAGGAGCGCGATTCCCAAACGGCCTGCGTGCGACATGGACCCCCCCAGCGGTGTAGATTCGGCCGACATCCGTAACCTGCGACCCTGGGGGCCCCGCCGCAAACACCAACCCGGCGCGGTTCTGGAGTGTCGTATGGCGGAGGAAATCGGCACCCCACAGGAGTCTCCGAGATGATCACGTCGCGCGCCTTCCTTGCGCTGCTCGCCCTTGCGTTCCCGCTCGCCGCCCAGACCACGAATGATCCATTCCCCCAGCCGATCGGCGATGGCTGGGCGCCGCTGGTGGTCGACTACACCGAGTTCGCCCGCATTCCCGGCGCGGGCGGCGCACAGCCCAGGATGACGAACGTGACGTTCGATCCGGCCACGCAGCGCATCTTCGTGAACGACATGGTCGGGCCGATCACGAGCATCAGCTACGATGGGCGCACGGTCACGCAGTACATCGACACGAACGACGCACGCTGGGGTTACCGGGTGCAGAGCCAGGGGCAGGAGCGCGGCCTCCAGAGCTTCGCGTTCCACCCTCAGTTCGGGCAGCAGGGCACTCCCGGGTACGGCAAGTTCTACACATGGGTCGACATCGTGGACACCGCTCCGGCGGCTGACTTCACGCCGCTCGGCGGGGGCGACACGCACGACACCGTCCTGCTCGAGTGGACGGCGCGCAACGCGTCCGCCGCTACGTACGACGGAGGACCACCGCGAGAGCTGATGCGGCTGCAGCAGCCCTACCCGAACCACAACGCCGGGCATCTGGCATTCAATCCGCTCGCCGCGCCGGGCACACCGGATTTCGGCCTCCTCTACGTCGGCGTGGCCGACGGCGGCAGCGGCGGTGACCCCCACAACATGTCGCAGAACCTGGGGTCGATCTTCGGGAAGATCGTGCGCATCGACCCACTCGGCTCGAACAGCCGGAACAGGAAGTACGGCATCCCGTCGGACAACCCCTTCCTGACCCGCAGCGGGGCGCTGCCGGAGATCTACGCGTATGGCGCGCGCAACCCGCAGAAGCTCGCGTGGGATCCGACCAACGGGAATCTGTTCATGACCGACATCGGCCAGAACACGGTCGAGGAGCTCACGCTCGTGCCGCGGGGCGCGAACCTCGGCTGGAACGTCTGGGAGGGGAGTTACCGGTACGTCGGCCGCGACGGCGTCGACTCGAGAAACCCGCGTGGCGACGCCGCGGTGACGTTCCCCGTCGCCGAGTATGCTCAGCCGGATCCGCTCCTCCAGGGGCAGTCCGCCGCCATCGGTTTGGCGGTCTACCGCGCCAATCGCATTCCGGCGATCTCGAACATGGTCATCTGGGGCGATAATCCGAGCGGTGAGGTCTTCGCCACTCCAGCGGATAACTTGCCGAACGGTGGTCAGGCGTCCATTCGCCGTGTCCTGTTCAACGACGAGGGCCAAGCCAAGACGCTGCTGCAGCTCGTGCAGAAGCATGTGCCGAGCGCGACGCAGCCGGACCTGCGTCTCGGCTCCGGGCCGGAGGGCGCCGTGTTCTTGCTGAACAAGGCGGACGGCATCGTGCGGCGACTCGGTCGCTGAGAGCGAAGTCGGTACGATGATGCGCTGCAGCCAGCGGGGTCGGGTCGTCACGACCCTGCTCGCGTGCTTGCTGCTCGGCCACGGCGAAGCGTCGGCTCAGGCGCCGACCACACCGAGCTCGGTCGCGACCGTCGAGTTCTACAGCCCCGCCGTGGACCGCACGATGAAGTACAACATCATCCTGCCGCAGGACTACGCGACGTCCAGCGAGCGCTATCCGGTGCTCTATCTACTGCACGGCCTGGGGCAGAACTACACGACGTGGAGCCGGCTCGGGGTGCCGTTCTATGCCGCCGAGATCGGCGACCTCATCGTGGTCATGCCCGACGGCGGCAACTCCTGGTACATCAACTGGGCCGAAAGCACAGACGGGCAGAAGAACGCCTGGGAAGACCATATCATCGAGGACGTGGTCGGCCACGTGGATGCGAACTACCGGACTATCGATCAGCGCGAGGGTCGCGCGATCGCCGGGCTCTCCATGGGCGGATTCGGTGCGCTCGCCCTCGGTCTCAAGAACTCCCGCATGTTCATCTCGCTCGGCAGCACGAGCGGCGCGCTCGGCTACGCGCGCGAGGCGGGGGCCCGCCTGAAGATCGGGATGGCGACGGAGCGGCCGCGGCGCTCCGGCGAGGTCAACCCGGCGATCGGCATCCCGGGGTTCGGCAGTCAGGAGGAGCGCACGCCACGTGGTCGCGACTTCGTCACCGTCGCGCAGGCCGAGGCCTACGACCCGTTCGTGCTCATCAATACCGTGCCGCGGCACCGCATGCCGCACATCTATCTCGACGCCGGGACGGAGGACGGGCTCATCCAGCCGGCGCGCGAGCTCGCACTGATCCTCATGCAGAAGGACTTCCCGTTCGACCTGATGCAGATGTCGGGCGAGCACAACACGGCGTACTGGGCTCAGTCGATCGGGCACCTCATGACGATCCAGTACGAGGTGATGAGGCGGGCGCTCGGGGAGCGGCCGCGGTAGCCGTTGGGCACGGTGAACCTTCCGTCGGGCGAGATCTGGAGCTGGTACTCGGCGAACTCGGTCTCCAGGATCCATCGGGGCGTCGAGTCGCCGAGCGCGAGCAGGCCGATGTCGGCGTTCCCGTTCCGGATCCGACGAACGCGAGCGTGCGGCCGTCCGGAGACCAGGAATCGGGGTACGTCTGGAAGTCCGTCGCGAGTAGGAGCTCTACGGGGCCGCTGTCGTCTGCGGCCTGCCAGTAGAGCTGCGGGGGGCGCCCCTCCTGGGTGCTCGCGAACGCCAACCGCGTGCCGTCCAAGTCCGTTGTGGAAAAGCTGTCCCATCCAGACATGGACGGGTTTTCGGGTGCAGCGGAGGGTGGGGCTGGAGTCGTGGTCGGCGCGGCGGCGGTGACGCTGCTGCATCGCCGACGTGCGTCGCGGTCTCGGTGATCCAGCTCGAGAAGCCTCCGACGCCCTGCTCAGCAGGCATGCGCGATCCCAAAGCGCCGTCGAAGCCGCTCGTATCTTTCAGGTGTTCGTATCGAGTCGCCTGCTCGCCTGGTTGGCGCGGCCGGGCGCGATCACCGGGGACGGGAGGGGTGGACGATGGATCGGGCGGCGATGGACCTCGAGGCGATGGAGTCGGACGCGCGGCTGGAGCGGATGGACCGGGTCGCCGTCCTCTACGGCGAGATCACCGCGGCCACGCGCGAGTTCCTGCGCGCGGTGGCCGAGTGCGATCTGCACCGCGACTGGGCGGAAGCGGGCTTCGCATCGTGCGCCGACTGGCTCGCATGGCGGATCGGCATCTCACGCATGACGGCCAGCGAGAAGGTGCGGGCCGCGCGGGCACTCGAAGACTTGCCGCTGATCTCGGAGGCGATGGACCGGGGCGAGCTCTCGTTCAGCAAGGTGCGCGCATTGACTCGCGTCGCGACCCCGGAGAACGAGGCCGAGCTGCTCGCGTTCGCGAAGGCCGGCGGGACCGCGAGCCTGGAGCGGCTCGTGCGCGGTTGGAAGACGATGGATCGAGCGGGCGAGCAGCGTGTCGAGCGGCTCCGCCATCGCCTGCGCTCGTTCTCGATCTTCCCGGATGGCGAGGGGATGTACCTGGTGCGCGGGCGTCTGACGCCCGAGGTCGCCGCGGTGTTGATGCGCGCGGTGGAGGCCGCGAGCGATGCGCTGTACGCGAAGCGTGCGGACGGGGACGGCGCTGGGCCCGGGGCCGACGGCCCGGACGAGCGCGTCGACGAGCGCCCCGACCCCGAGCAACGCCGCGCCGACGCCGTAGGCCTGCTCGCCGAGCGAGCGCTCGCGGTCGGGTTCGCGGGCGAGGACGCACCGATCAGTGGCTCGCGGGCCGAGCGCTACCAGGTCGTCCTGCACGTCGAGCCCGAGACGCTCCGCGCGGACGGAGAGCCCGGGATGTCCGAGCTGGAGGACGGCACACGATTTTCAGCTGAAAATTCCCGCCGGCTCGCGTGCGACACCTCGGTCGTCGAAGTCGTGAAGCGTCCCGACGGCTCGGTGCTCGACGTGGGACGGAGGCGTCGGACGATCCCGCCCGCGCTCCGACGCGCGCTCGAGGCCCGGGACCGAGGATGCCGTTTCCCCGGCTGCGGGCTCCGGTTCGCGGACGCGCATCACATCGAGCACTGGGCGGACGGCGGCGGGACGAGCCTGAAGAACACGGTGCTGCTCTGCCGGAGGCATCACCGGCTGGTGCACGAGGAGGGGCACCGCGTGTGCAGCGACGCCGTGGGTCAGGTCGTGTTCTTCGACCCGCGGGGGAGGCCGATCGCGGCGTCGTCGCCGCCGACGCCGCTGGGCGTCGACCCGCTCGCCGATCTGATTGCAGCCAACCGCGCCCGGGGCGTCGCGCCCGACTGGCGAAGCGGGATGCCGGCCTACGAGCGCGAGGCCGACATCCCGACCCTGGATGCTACGGCAGCCTGAACGTCCAAACCTTCGGCCCGAGCGGTCCCGTCCCGGCGCCCGACATCACCGTCACGTACTGCACGCCATCGAGCTCGTACGAGACCGGCGTCGCGGTGCCGTTGCCGATCTGGTGCGACCACAGCTGCCGGCCGTCCCTCGCGTCGAGCGCGATCATCCGGTCGCCCGAGCCCCAGAACACCAGATTGCCACCCGTCGAGAGCGTGCCACCGTTCCCGGCGGTCGCGGGCACGACCCACGCCTGCGTGTTCGTTGCGGGGTTCCAGGCCTTGAGCGCCGATCTCGGACCCGTGATCTCGGGTCGCTCGACGCCGGCAGCGCCGCGGCCGGTGCCCGTGTTCCATTGGCCTCGCCGGTACTCCACGGTCTGTCGTACGTAGTAGAAGTTCGTGTTCTGCATCGGCAGGTACACGAGCCCGGTGTTCGGATTCCATGACATCGGCCACCAGTTGTGCGCGC
This sequence comes from uncultured Gemmatimonas sp., assembly GCA_964490285.1. Taxonomy (GTDB): domain Bacteria; phylum Gemmatimonadota; class Gemmatimonadetes; order Longimicrobiales; family Gaopeijiaceae; genus UBA2982. The sequence goes on from CAZBCN010000003.1 coordinate 35,147, forward strand.
CGGTCGGGCCAGGCGAGAGGTAGACGCCACGGCCGGTCCTGCCGTACCGCGCCTCGGGCGTCTCGATCGGACGACCCGTCTCCTGATCGACGCCGGTCGCCCACGTGATCTGGTCTGCGAAGCCTTCCGCGGAGATGAACTCGCCGGTGATGCGATCGATCACGTAGAAGAACCCGTTCTTCGGTGCCTGCGTGATCACCGCGCGCTGGCGCCCGTCGATGACGAGGTCGAGGAGCATGAGCGGCTGGACGGCGGTGAAGTCCCAGTCGTCACCGGGTGTCGTCTGGTAGTGCCACACGTATTCGCCGGTCTCGGCGCGCAGCGCGACGATCGACGCCGAGTACAGGTTGTCACCGCCGCCCGGGCTGCGCTCGTCTCGACTCCAAGGGGCCCCGTTCCCGGTCCCGATGTAGACGAGATCGAGGACCGGGTCGTAGGCCATGCCGTCCCACACGGTGCCGCCGCCCCCGACGATCCACCACTCACCGGTCCACGTCTCGGCCGCCCGGCGCATCGCTTCATTCTCGAACCCGTTCGCGGGGTTCCCGGGCACGGTGTACCAACGCCACGCCATGTCACCGGTTTCGGCGTCGTACGCGCTCACGTATCCGCGCACGCCGTACTCGGCGCCGCTGTTACCGATGATGACTTTTCCCTTCACGACGCGCGGGGCCATGGTGATGCTGTAGTCCGTTCCGGTCGGCGTCGTCTGCACGTTCCATGCGACGGTACCGCTCTCACGGTCGAGCGCCACGAGCCGTCCGTCGAGCAGCCCGACGTAGACTTTGTCGCCGTACACCGCCACGCCGCGGTTCACGTCACCGCAACATATGCTCGGTCCGCCCTCCGACTCGTCGGGAATCGCGGGATCCCACGACCAGATTCGCTCACCCGTGCGCGCGTCGAGCGCGAAGACGAAGCTCTTCGGGCCGGTGGCATAGATGACGCCGTCCGCGACGATCGGTGTCGCCTCGAGGCGGGCACCGGGCTTCGGGATGTCCCACGTCCACGCGACGGCGAGCCCCGAGACGTTCTCCGCGTTGATCTGGGAAAGCGGACTGTAGTGCGTCTCCGCGTAGTCGCGCCCGTAGCTGAGCCACTCCGCCGGAGCGGCCTCTACGATCCGGGCGTCGTCGACGGCCTGGGCGGTCAGTGTGGCCAGCGGACCGACGGCCGCGATCGAGACGATGGCGAGAAGCGTGGAGCGCGGGTACATCCGACCTCCGTATGCGTGGGTTCGGCCCTGATTATCCCCAAGGGGCCATGCCTCCGCCAGCCCGCAGACGTGGCTACTCCCGTGGGATCGGCATAGCTTTAGCCTCCCCCAGGTCAAGCCCGTCGGCCCCCACGCCTGTCGGCGCTTTCCGTCAGGCGGTGAAACACACGGCGAGATGACCGAGACCAAGTACAGAATCCTCGTCGCAGACGACGACGAGATGATCCGCGAGCTCCACGCCCAGTTCGTGCGTGGATTCGGATATGACGTCGAGATCGCGTCGGACGGCATCGAAGCGATCGCCAAGGTCGGGCTCGGGGTCGACCTCGTCCTGACCGACGGGCACATGCCCAACATGGACGGGTTCGACGTCGCGCGGCGCATTCGGCAGACGAAGCGCTCCGACGAGCTGCCTATCGTGATGGTCACGAGCCTGGAGGCGCGCCAGGACCGTCTGCGTGCATACGAGGTCGGCATCAACGACTTCATCAACAAGCCCGTCGACCACACCGAGCTCCGCCTCCGGCTGAAGTGGCTGCTCGAGCTCAAGTCCGCACAGGATCAGCTCCGCAATCACAAGCGCAACCTCGAGGACACGGTCGAACGACGGACCACCGACCTCCGCCACGCGTTGGAGGAAGTGACCCGTGCGCAGCGGCTCGTGCAGGAAGGCCACCTCGATACGATCCGGCGGCTGACGATCGCGGCCGAGTACAAGGACCACGATACCGCGGGCCACATCGAACGCATCGGTCGCTATTCCCAGGTCCTGGGCCAGGCCATGCACCTGTCGCCCGGTGTGGTGGACCTGATGCTCCACGCCGCGCCCATGCACGACGTCGGCAAGCTCGGCATCCCGGACAACATCCTGCTGAAGGCCGGCCCGCTCACCGACGAAGAGCGCAGGGTGATGAACACCCACACGACCATCGGGGCTCAGATCTTGGCCGGCTCCACGTCGCCGGTCATCCAGATGGGAGAACGGGTTGCCCTCGCCCATCACGAGAAGTGGGACGGTCGCGGCTACCCGAACGGGCTGGCCGGGGAGGAGATCCCGATCGAGGCGCGGATCTGCGCCGTTGTCGACTTCTTCGACGCGCTCGCCATGGACCGGCCGTATCGCAAGGCGGTGCCGAAGGACGAGGTGGTGAAGATGATCCTCGCCGCGGCCGGCACGCACTTCGATCCCTCGGTCGTCGAGATCTTCGTCGACGTGCGCGGTCACATCGAGGAGATCCACACCGAGTACTTCCAGTGATCGGCCCACGCGGCGCCGCGCGGACGGTCACGGTGACACGTCGGCGTGGTGGCGAAGCGACGCGCGCGCGCGACGCGCTCGCGGTCGAAGAGCCGCTCGAGATCCGGCTGGCGTGGTGGGGCCCCGACGGGGCGCGGCGGGTCGAGCCTCTCGCGGTGACGATGCGCACGCCGGGCGACGATTTCGACCTCGTGGCCGGCTTCCTTCACGGTGAGGGCGTGGTGACCGAAACCGGACAACTCGCCGAAATGACCTACTGCAGGGACGGCGAGTCGCAGGAGTACAACGTCGTGGAGGCACGACTCGCGGCGGGTGTCACCCCGGACCTGGCGAGGCTCGAGCGCAACTTCTACACCACGTCGAGCTGCGGCATATGCGGCAAGGCTTCCCTCGACGCTGTGGAGGCACAGGGGTGCCGCTCGCTGGGGGCGGGTCCCCGCGTCCGATCCACCCTGTTACCGGAGCTCCCCGACCGTCTGCGTGAGGCCCAAGCCGTTTTCGCGCGCACCGGAGGACTGCACGCCGCAGGCCTCTTCAGCCCCGACGGCGATGCCGCGTGGGTGCGCGAAGATGTCGGGCGCCACAACGCAGTGGACAAGGTGCTGGGACGCGCATTCTTGGAGCGCGCTCTTCCGGCTTCCGACCGTATCCTCGTCGTCAGCGGCCGGGCTTCGTTCGAGCTGGTACAGAAGGCGGTCGCCGCTGGAGTTCCCATGCTGGTGGCGGTAGGCGCCCCGTCCAGCCTCGCCGTGGACCTTGCCGTACGGTTCAACCAGACGCTCGTGGGATTTGCGAGGAATGGTGGATTCAACGTGTACTCGGGCGGCGAACGGGTGGACTGAAGGCCGTGGTCATGCTCGGAGCAGTGCTGGCCGGGGGAGAGAGCCGGCGATTCGGATCGGACAAGGCGGCGAAACACATCGCGGGTAGGCCTCTTGTCGTCCGCGCCGCGGAGACCTTGGCTCGAGTGTTTCCCGAGGTGGTCATCGTGTCCTCGCGCGCACCGATCACCGACGCATGGCCGCACGTGCCCGACCGACGGCAGGGCCGGGGGCCCCTGGCGGGTATCGAGGCCGCTCTCCTCTGCGCGTCCGAGCGCGGGCTCGACGGCGCGTTCGTCCTCGCTTGCGATCTGCCCCTCGTGGACGAGGGGGCCGTGCGGGCCGTCCTCGGAGCACTCGGGGATGGATTGGCCGCTGCGCCGGCACCGAGCGGCGCTCCGGGAGTCGAGCCACTGTGTGCGGTCTACCGCGTCGGGTGTCTCCCCTCGGTCGCCGCTGCGCTCGAACGCGGGGACCTGGCGGTCCACGCTGTCCTCGAGCGCGTGTCGGCGGTCACGGTTCGGTTGCCACCTGCCTTGTTCCTCAACGTGAATCGTCCCGCGGACCACCAGCGAGCCGCCGCGGTACTAGAGAGCGAAGGTGCCAGTCAGGCGGGCGGGTTGCCCAACTGCTGAGGTCCGGTCCATGTTACCTCTTCCTCCACTTCACCCCGACTTCACGACCCATGAGCGCAATTTCTAGAACCTTGAGTGTCGTCGCCGCGCTGGGCCTGGCTGCCTGCGCTTCCTCCGGTAGCCCCGCGGCCGCGCCGGCCCCGGCTCCTACTCCGGCGCCCGCCGCGGCGCCGACCCCTGCCGCCGCCGCGCCGGCTCCCGCCGCGGCTGCCGGTGCCCTCGCGGGCATCTACTCGGTGGCTCAGGCGAATCGTGGGCGGGATCAGTTCCGCTCCATGTGCGCCGAGTGCCACACCTCCGGCGAGTTCGGCGATCCGGCGTTCAAGGCCAAGTGGGCCCGCCGGTCGGTCGGTGACCTTTACGAGTTCATCCACACCAGCATGCCCGACAGCGCCCCCGGCATTCTGACCGAGCAGCAGGCGGTGGACCTCGTCGCGTACATCCTGCAGCTGAACGGGATCACGCCGGGCAGCGCCCAGCTCCCGGCGGACGGGGCCCGTCTCGGCGGGATCAGCCTCGCGTCGCTCCGCAGCTAACGGCGTCACTCCGCCCGCGAGGCCACCGGCCCCGGCCGCACCCTGCGGCCGGGGCCGGTGCCGTCTTGATCACCTGATAGGACCCTACCCGCAGGTGGGCCGGTAGCAGGGTCTAAGCATGAGCTCACGAGTGAGTCGTCAGGGGCGTGGCCTCTGGGCAGTCTGGTTCGTCGTCGCGGCCCTGTTGGCTCTCGTCGCAGTGCCCGCGTACCTGGGCCGTCGCGTCGCGGAGGTGCAGACCCGCATCACCGACGTGCTGGACGTGGCCGGGAGCCTGAGCTCTCGGATGACGCTCCTGAAGGCTCAGCAGTTGGCTCGCTTCGAGACCTTCGTGCTGACGGGCGATCGCTCGTACCGCGATCAGTATGTCGCGACGATCGCCGAAGAGGACTCGCTCTTCGCCGACCTGAGCGAGCTCGCCCGTGACCTCGACTTCGAGGTGCGCGAGGGACTCGCGCGGCTCATCGTTCAGTCGACGAGCTGGCACGTGGTCAACCAGCGCCAGTTCGAGGCTGCCTCGCGATCCGACGCTCTGGAGGTGAGCAGGCGCGGGTACGAATCTCTCCGGGGGGCGACGCTCGCGCTCGACCGAGCGATCCAGAGTCAGGTCGCCGAAGGACGCCGCGAGATGCAGCGCGTCCAGTCGCTGCAGGCGGGCGTCACGATTGCCCTCGCGCTGCTCGCGCTCGGGGCCACGATCCTCGTGGCACGTGTGGGCTTCCGTCTCCGCGACCTCAGCGAAGAAGCCGAGAGCAACTGGGACGAGGCAGTATTGGCGCGTCGCGAGATCGACGCCGTCCTGGCAGCTACCGAGGACGGTGTGCTCGGAATCGACCTGGAGGGGCGGTGCACGTCCCTGAACCGGGCGGGCGCCGACCTGCTCGGCTACTCGGATCGGGAGATCCTCGGGCGTAATGTTCACGACCTGCTCTTCCACGAGACGGCTGACGGCGCGCCCTGCTCGCGCCAGGATTCCCCGATCCTGGGAGCGTTGGCTGAAGGCCGCTCCGTGGATTCGCCCGACGGGGCGGTGATTTGCAGGAAGGTAGGCGTGTTTCCTGCGCGTTGGTCGCTCAGGCCCCTGGTCGACGGCACCCAGCTTCGTGGCGCCGTGCTGACCTTCACGGACATGACCGAGATCCGGGAGAACGAGGCGGCACTACGTCGCGCGATCGAACAGCGCGAGGAAGTCGTGTCCATCGTCTCGCATGACCTGAGGAACCCTCTGGGGGTCGTGCTCGCGGCCTCGGATCTCCTGCTCGATCTGCCGCTCGACGAGGTCGAGCGCCGCCGTCAGGCGGAGATCATCCAACGATCGGGCAAGCGCATGCAGAGCCTGATCGAAGACCTGCTCGACGTGGCCCGCATCGAAGCGGGTGCCTTCGTCGTCCGCCCCTCGCTCGAAGACCTCGGTCCGATCGTCGAGGAAGCGCATTCGTTGTTCGCGGATCAGGCGGAGCGGCGTCGAATCGCGCTGTGCATCGAGGCCCACGGCGCTGGCCAGCGCGCGCGAGTAGATCGCGACCGGCTGCTCCAGGCCCTTGCCAATCTTCTGGACAATGCGCTGCGCGTCACCCCGGAGGGCGGGAGCGTGGTCATCGGTTTCGGGGAGGACGAGGACACGGACACCGTGTGGGTCACGGTGTCGGACACCGGACCGGGCATTGAGGAATCCCAGCTCGGGCATCTGTTCGAGCGATTCACCCAGGCCAAGTCGTCAGGTGGTGCGGGCCTCGGGCTCGCCATCGTGAAGGGCGTGGCCGACGCTCACCACGGGCAGGTCACGGTTCGGACCGAGCTCGGCGCGGGCACGACCTTCGAGGTTCGGCTCCCTCGCGGTTGATCACTCGGCGGGCACGCCGTGTTCCATCGCGAGGCGCCGATAGGCTGCGAGTTCCTCCGCCTTCTTGCTCTCGCTCCAGTCGAGGAGGCCTCCCATGATCGACGCGGCTTCCGGTGCCGCTTCCAGCCCGAAGTTGGGCGAGAAGAGCAGCAGCGCCGACCGCCGGTCCATGAAGTCGGCGAGCGTGCCCGCCATCTCCGTCTCCACGGCGAGCTTCACTTCGCCGCGGACGGCCGGCACGCCGGGGCCGAGGGGGCGCAGCCAATCGCGGTCCTGCGAGCCGAGGGCGAGCAGCGCGTCCAGTTGGCGCCCAAAGAGCCAGCATAGCCGCTCGATCGTTCGCGTGGGCACGCCCGCTTCCCGTAACCTGTGCGCACGGTCTTCTCTGAAAGCCGCCGGATCTTCGGCGGAGGCGCCCGGGAGCGGCACGTCTTCCGTTCGATCGACGTCGTTGGGCGGCGGGCCGAGCTCGTCGCGCAGCGCGTCGACCACGCGACCCGCCATCCGGCGATAGGTGGTCAGCTTGCCCCCGGCGATGGTGACGAGTCCCGGAGGCGTGCTCCACACCTCGTCTTCCCGCGATGTGTCTCTCGTGGACTTGCCCTCCTCCGCGATCAGAGGTCGGATACCGGCCCAGGTCGCCAGCACGTCCTCGATGCCGAGGCGCGCGTCGGGGAAGGAGTCCTGGGTCATGGCGAGCACGTCGAGCACCTCGGCCCGCGTCGCACGCGGGGTATCGAGCGAGCCCGTGTACTCTTCGTCGGTCGTGCCGACGTAGACGTACTCGAGCCTACGCATGGCGAGGCCGCGTCGCCCGTACGAGGTCTTGAGGAAGGTCGCCCCCCGGATGGGGAGCCGTTCGGCCGGAAGCAGAATGTGGATGCCCTTGCTCGGCCGGAGTTGCTTGGGTGCACTGATGCCGGACTCCTGCAGGACCTCTTGCGCCCAGGGTCCGCCCGCGTTCACGACGGCGCGCGCCTGCACTTCGTAGACGGTCCCGTCGAGTGTATCGCGGACCCGTGCACCGTGGACCCGTCCGGCGCTGTCGCGAAACAGAGCCTCCGCGCGCGCTCGGTTCGCGATCAGGGCGCCGTGTTCGGCCGCAGAGAGTGCGTTCTCGAGCGTGAGGCGCGCGTCGTCCGTGATGTACTCCGGGTAGAGCACGGCACCGCGCAGCGGGTCCCTGAGTCCTGGCAGCTGCTCACGGACTTGGTCAGGTTCGAGCGTCTCGTGCTTCTCGCCGCCCTCCGCGCTTGCCAGCCAGTCGAACACAGCCAGGCCGGCTCGGATCTTCATGAGCGAATCGGGCTCGAACACCGGATAGAGGAAGTCGAGGCGGTGGACGAGGTGCGGCGCGATGGACTGCACGATGCGTCGCTCGCGCGCCGATTCCCGTACGAGCAGGAAGTGCCCGTATTCCAGGTACCGAACGCCCCCGTGCACGATCTTCGAGGACCGACTCGAAGTTCCGAAGCCGAAGTCGTTCTTCTCGACGAGGGCCACTCTCCAGCCTCGGAGCGCCGCGTCTCTCGCGATGCCCACACCCGTTATGCCACCCCCGATCACCAGCACGTCGATCTCCTGAGTCGCCATATCGCGGAGCGCGCGCGCACGCCCTGCGGGAGAGAACGGATGTGGTGTGGATGCGTCGGTCATAGGGTCGCCTTCCAGGCGGTCAGCTCCGCTACGCGGTTGGTGGTGATCCGGGGTACGCCGAGGTCGAGCAGGCGGCCGGCTTGGGTTGGATCGTCCACCGTCCACACGGCGAGCTCGACGCCCCGGCGCGCGGCTTCGCGGGCGAGAGCCGGGTCGTCGAGCAGTAGCCTGTAGTCGAAGTCGACGAGTGCGCGTGGGTCACCCAAAGCGCGCTCGACTCCGGCGCGTGCGCGTGAAGCCTTCTCCACGATGTAGCCGACGCTCAGGTCGCTGTCGTACGTCCGCACTCGCTCGAGCGCACCCCAGTCCATCGAGATGAATACCGTCATCTCGACGAGCCCGGCGTCCCGTACGATGGTTGCCATACGCATGAGGTCGGCCGGATCACGGTAGCCCTTGATCTCCGGATAGATGCGTCCGACGCGTCCGCGGAGTTGGGCGAGCGCCTCCGCGAAAGAAGGAACCCGCTCCCCGGCGAACGTGGGTGAGAACCAAGAGCCCGCGTCGAGGCTGCGGAGTTCGTCGAAGCTTCGCTCGCGGACCGTGCCCGTGCCGTCGGTGGTGCGCGAGAGCGTGCTGTCGTGGAAGAGCACCGGTACTCCGTCGGAGCTGACGTGTAGGTCGAACTCGACGGCGTCGGCCCCGGCGACGATCGCGGCTTCGATGGCAGCGAGCGTGTTCTCGGGTGCCCGCGCACTATACCCGCGGTGCGCGATGATCTCGACGGAGCCCGCGAACCCGAAGCGCCGCAGGCCGCCCGCCGACTTACTCTGGCTCAAGGGCTCGAGGGTGGCTGGATCGCGCGTGTCGCCGAGAGCTGACGGTCGAAGTCCTGCGTCTCGGTGACCTGCTTGAGTGAGGCCTGCAGCGCCTCGATCTGCTGCTCCTGGAGCTCCACGCGCCGTTCCAGGATTCGCACGGTCTCGTCGACCGAGCGGCTCTCGAAGACACGGGCGAGCGCCTCGACCACCGGCTTGAGTGCGAAGCGGGCCGTCAGGCCGATCACCGGGACCAGAACGATGGAGATGCCCAGGATGGCCGATACGAGGGCGACGATGTCGACGGGGAGCACTTCCATGGTACGACCTCGGGCTCAGTGTTGAGGACCGAACGGACCGTTCAGCGACGCGCGAGCGGGATCACCAGGCCTGTCCGCTCCCAGGAGTATACGATGGAGCCCCCGCCTGGTCCCGAGGGCTCCAGGCGGAAGGTCAGCCGGTCCACGTACTCCGTGAGCGGCATAGGCGTCAGCGCGAAGCTGCCGATATCTGCGGCGCGTACCTCGGCGTCGATGGGCAGGCCCCAACGGCTGGGGTTGGCGTTGACCACCACGGTCCAGTTTCCGGGCTCGGGGATCACGTAGAGGCTGTACGAGCCGGGCTCCAGATCCACGGATCCGACCGTGGCGGGGAAGTCGACGTGGAGCGTGGTCGGCTCATTCGCACCCATCTGCCAGGGGGCCCCGAACGGGAATTCGCCACCGACCTTGGGTACGCCGGCGGCCGAAGGACGACCGTAGCAGAGCTTGGCGTGCCCGTCACCGAGGCTCAGGGTCGCGGAGTCGAGCGGGCTCGCACGCTCCGCCAGCGCCGCCGGTGCGCCACGAAACGGGCAGGCGGGGAGTTGGGCCAGGGCCGGGGATGCGGCCAGGAGTGCGCCCGAGACCAAGCCGAGGAAGTAACGCATCACGAATGATTGTCTAATTCTCTCCCAACGTTCCCCCGAGACGCAGCCGCGCGGTGCGTGCGAGCGCCGCCTGCGCCTCGACGAAGCCCTCACTACCCGCCGCCGCCAAATAGGACTCGCGGGCGGGCTCCCACCTCCAGGATTCCTCCGCCGCGAGACCCGCGAGGAAGGCCTCGACGGCGCGCAGGGGGACTCCGGACTCCGCGAATGCCGCAGGGGCTGCCGCGGGGACCGGGTCGGACCACGCGGGCAGGCGCCCGAGCTCGGTCAGCGCGGCGAGAATGCCCGCGACGGCTTGTCGCGCGAGCGCCACCGGATCGGCGTCCCCGGGCACCAAGACCCGCCGAGTCCGTCGAACCGCTCCGGTCGCGGCGTCCGCGAGTCGGATCTCGAGAGAAGCTTGCCCGGCGGCCACCGGGGCCCATACGACCGTGGCCGCCAGCTCGGCCCCTTCGGATACGCCCGCGGCGGGAGCGCCCCGCGGTCGAGTCCCGCCCCCGCGCTCGGCTTCGACCGCGGCAGAGAATCTCCGTCGCTCGATGAGACGGACGTCGGCCCGCCGCAGGAGCCCGGCGACCACGAGCTCGGACACCCCGAGCGACAGCGGCAGGGGCGACTCGATGGACCAGGGCGGGGCGGCCAAGAGCTCGACGCCCGTCAGCGCGAGGCGGGGCGCGCCCGGTAGCGGACTCGGCCGGGGCGACGCCAGCACGCGCCATTCTGCCTCGGTGGCCGGGGGCGTGCTCGGAGGCCCGCCCGTCGCGCAGGCCGAGACGAGGGCGAGCACGAGGGCGGTGGCGCAGCTGCGTAAGAAGAATGTCGAGGAGTCGCGGGTCATTCGTCGAATCGGGGTCGCCGCCCGAGAGGCATCGGTTCGCCGGTCCGTGGAAAGTAGCGGCGCGCCTCCGCGGAGGGACGGGGCCTCCGAGGTTGACCCCCGAGGGGGCGACCCCCTAGGTTGTCGCGCTTTGTCAGCCGGGGTCCGAGCGCGCCCATACCGGACCTCCGGCGTTTTGTTGGGTTACTTCATGTACGTGCGAGTCCGGCGACTCAAGGACCGCATCCATAGACTGTGGTAGGGATTGCCCCCAGGAGAGTGACCATGCTCGGACGGCTGAAGCTGACCCAGGTTGCCGCGGCGCTAGGATTGCTCGCGATGCCCACCCTGGCCCTTGCCCAGGAGGGCGGGCGCTTCCGGGTGCTCGTTCCCTACTTCGAGCCCCGTGACGGGGCGAACCGTGACTTCGGTCGCCAGGCCTCGGAAGACCTCCGCCGGATGTTCGAGCGGGTCCCCACGCACGTGGCGCTCTCGGAGGACGACATCGAAGAGCAGGCCGAGCGGTTCAACATCAGGATGCAGGATCTGAACTGTATCTCCGCGCTGCAGCTCGCCGCCCAGATCAACGTGCCCGTTCTCATCTGCGGGAGCTACACGCAGGACGCGGAGCGGAACTCGACGCTCACGGCGTCGATCCGGACGGTTCAGACCAGCGACGTGTTCCCGCTGCCTCCGATCACGGTTGCGCGGAACGGGCGGCAAGAGGCTGCACGGCACGTCTTCACCCAGTTCGAGCGCTACAACACGCTGATCCGCTCGGCGGCCATCTGCACCGACTACGCAGCGAGCCAACAGTGGGAGAGCGCGCTTCGGAACTGCGAGGAGTCTCTCTCGATCAACCCGAACGCGATGACGACCCGCTTCCTGCGCGCGCGCATCCTGTTCGAGCTCGAGCGTCTCCCGGAGGCCCTCGAGGACTACGATCGGGTCTTGGAGATGGATCCGCTCAACGAGGACGCCCTGCAGACGGCGGGCTTCATCGCGACCCGGATGGGCGACGACGAGAAGGGCCGCGCCTACTACCGTCGCTATCTGGAAGTGAACCCGGGGAACGCAGCTATCCGTATGCGCATCTCGTCCCAGATGGCCGAGGCCGGTGATCCTCAGGGCGCCATGGAGTTCATCCAGCCGGGCCTCGACGTCGAGCCGAACAACCTCGACCTGCTCGACCTGTACGGGGCATTCGCATTCATGGGCGCGCTCGACGCGCAGACGCAGTTCACGACCGCAAACCCGACGACGCAGGGTCTCGCGCCACAGGCGGCCGACTTCTACCGCGAGGGCATCGAGGCCTACCTGCGCCTCCTCGAGCTGCGCGGCGCCGAGATGCCGGCCGACCGGATGACGAACCTCGTCATCGCCTATACACAGCTCGAGGATTACCCGAACGCGATCGCGATGGCGGAGCGCATTTTTTCGGTCGCGCCCGACGATGCGAACGTGCGTAGCATGTACGCGGACGTGCTCTTCCGTTCCAACAGGCTGGACGACGCGCTCGCGGCCCTCGACCGGTTGATCGAGATCCAACCCGACCACCCCACGGCCCGTCTGCGGAAGGCGACCTGGCTCATCGGTGTGCAGCGGCTCGAAGAGGCGGCCCAGGCTCTGGCGCCGACCGCCAGGGACGGAGCCTCGGCCGACAACGCGGCCACTCTGCTCTTCAACGAGGGGTACGCGAACGGCTTCCAGAAGCAGAACTGGGCGTACTCGATCCGCGGCATGACCGCCGCGAAGTCCATCCCGAACATCACCGCGCGCATGCGCGAGCAGCTGAACTTCTGGCACGGGTTCAGCGTCTTCCAGCGAACGATCCCGCTGGCGGCGGCTCAGGACCTCGCGGCCGCGCGCGCCTCGCTCCCCGGGTTCCAGGAGGCCCAGGGTCTCTTGAATCAGGCGGGCGGATACCCGGCCTCGGTGAACATGGACATGGCGACCCTCATGGGGGGCCTGGCGCAGTTCATCGAGATCCAAGAGGCGATCATCCGGCGCGGTTACTAGACCGCCCAGCGACAACGCGCTTTCCAGGCGCCGCGGGGGCTTCGGCCTCCGCGGCGCCTTTCTTTTTCCTCCCCACTCCTCCCCACCGGCGGGGCACGCCCCTTCGGGTTTCCTTCGGATTTCTCGGAAATTGAGCTCGAGGGGGAACATGCGTTTGTCCGCGTCACTGGCCCGCTTTCGCCGGTTCGGACGACCCTCTCCGAGGCCCAAGAATTCCGAAAAATTGCCCTTGACGCTCGTCACCACCGCATCGTATTATCTCCCACCTATCCCCACCCTTACCCACCTCATGCCACCGCGGGTGCCGTTTGAGCGGATTCGTCGGGCAATACGAGCACCAGATGGACGACAAGGGGAGGGTCAGCCTCCCCTCGGCGTTCCGTCGCGAGGCGGATAGCGATCGCTTCGTCCTGCTCCAGTGGGAGCCCGACTACCTGACGCTCTTCACGGCCGCGAAGTGGATCGAGATTCAGGGCCGCCTCCTCCAGTACAGGGGCGGCGACCCGGACGCCTGGAACCAGGTTCGGCTCATCGTGGCGCAGGCGGTCGAGGTCAGTCCCGACAAGCAGGGCCGCATCCTCGTGCCCGCTACGCTCCAGGAAGCCGCCGGTCTCTCGGGGACGGTGCTCCTCAGCGGGAACATCGACCGCGTGGAGCTCTGGGATCCGACGCGGTACCGGAAGACGGTCCTCGCCAAGGCGGCGGACCTCCAGAACCTGGCCCACCGGTTGTTCGGGTAGTCGAATGCACACCTATCACGAGCCGGTGCTCGGCGACGAGGTGATCAGGCTCCTCGGACCGCAGGGGTCCGGGCTCTATCTCGACGGGACCGTCGGGGGTGGAGGCCACACCCGTCAGATCCTGGAGCGGTGCTCCGAGTGCAGGGTCTTGGCCGTGGACCGCGACGCGGAGGCCTTGGCTCACACCCGGGTCGCCCTCGCGGAATTCGGCGAGCGCGTCCGCTTCCTTCGCGCCCGCTTCGACGACGCACCCCTGGACTCGGAGGCGAGGTCGCGCGGGCTCGACGGCGCGCTGCTGGATCTGGGTGTGAGCTCGCACCAGATCGAGTCGGAGTCCCGCGGGTTCTCCTTCCGGAAGGGCGTGGCACTCGATATGCGGATGGATGTCTCCGGCTCTCTGGACGCGCGGAGCTTCCTGGCGGGGGCCAGCGAGGAGCGGCTGACGCAGGTGTTCCGTGATTTCGGGGAGGAGCCGAGGGCTCGGCGCCTGGCACGAGAGATCGTGAAGCGGCGCGCCACCGTGCCGCTCGCGTCGAGCGACGATCTGGTGGCCGCGCTCGCCGTCACGCTCGGACGTTCGCCCTCCGCCCAGGACAAGGCGCGGATCTTCCAGGCGGTGCGCATCGCGGTGAACGAGGAGCTGGAGGCACTCGAGACGGGCCTGCCGGCGATACGGGAGGTGATGAACGACGGGGCGGTGATGGTCGTGATTTCGTATCACTCGCTCGAGGACCGGCTCGTCAAGAATGCCTTCCGCGAGTGGAGTCGCTCCTGTGTGTGCCCGCCCGAGCTGATGGTGTGCGTATGCCGCGGGCGCCCGCTCGGCGAGACGCTCACGAAGAAGCCGGTGCGCCCGTCGGATCGGGAGACGAGCGACAATCCGCGGGCCCGCAGCGCGCGCCTGCGTGCCTGGCGGAGGGCCGCCTGATGGATGCGGCCATCCTCGGTCGGGCTGCCGTGACGATCGCGGTCCTGCTCGGCTCGCTCGGATACGTGACCTGGAGACAGAGCCGCGCCCTCGAGACGCTCGCCGAGTGGGACGATCTCCGCCGCAGCACGGCAGTGGCACGTGCCCAGGTCATCGAGCTGGACCGCGAGATCCAGGTGCTGACGAGTCGAGCTCGCGTGGTGCCCGAGGCTCGCGACCGGCTCGGCATGCACACACCCGACGGCTCCGAGCTCGTGATCCTGCTCGCGGAGACCGCCCAGTGACGCGCCGCAGGTCGAAGGGTCGGCTACCCGCCTGGCGTCGTCGCCTCGTCTTGGCGTCGTGGTTGCTCGCCGCGGCTACCATCTGCCTTCGGGCGGCGCAGATCCAGGTCCTGCAGGCCGGCCATTGGCGTGACGTTGCCGAGGCTCAGCACAGCGAAGACGTCGTGGTCCCCGCGACACGGGGTTCGATCCTCGATCGTGACGGAGCGCCGCTCGCCGTTTCGCGTGAGCGCGTCCGCGTGAGCGTCGCACCGAAGGAGCTCTCGGACGTGCAGGCGGCACGCGCGCTGCTCCGTGAGGAGCTCGGGCTCACTCGCGCACAGGTGACCCGGCTCACCTCGCGGGATCGCGTGTGGAGTGTCGTTCCCGACCTGTATCCGCCCGATGTGAGGGAGCGACTGCGCACGGTATCCGGGCTGCACCTGGAGCGGGTGCTCCAGCGGCACCATCCGCACGGAGACCTGGCGCGCAGCGTCCTGGGTGCCGTGGTGGATGGACAGGGCAGTGGCGGCATCGAGCAGGCCTACGAACGCCTGCTCGGCGGCACCCCCGGGAGCGAGTTGGTACCGCGCGACAATGCCGGGCGGGAGATCCCCGGAGAGCGGGTCACGATCGAGCCGCCTCGCTCGGGGGGCGAGGTCGTTCTCACGATCGACATGGATCTCCAGGAGATCGCGCAGCAGGCACTCGAAGAGGCGATGGAGGAGACGCAGGCCCACGGCGGCGACGTCGTGGTTACGGACCCCATCACCGGCGAGATCCTCGCGCTGGTCTCGATCCGCGACGGGGAGGCGAGCGCGCTCTCCGCGCTGAACACGCCCTACGAGCCGGGCTCCACGTTGAAGCCGTTCACGGTGGCGGCGCTCCTCGAGCGCGGCCTCGCCTCCCTCGACGACACGCTGGACGTCGGCAACGGGACATGGAGGGTCGAAGGGCGCACGCTCCACGACACGCACACCAAGGGACGCATCTCGCTCGGCGAAGCGCTGCGCGAGTCCTCGAACGTGGGTGTGGCGATGGCTGCCCAGCAGCTGACGCGGGGAGCGCAGTATGAAAACCTGCGTGACTTCGGCTTCGGTGGTTACACGGGGATCGAGCTACCCGGTGAAGTCGCGGGTACGTTGCGCCGTCCCGCAGGCTGGACGTCGCAGTCCGCCGCGTCGCTGGCGATCGGTTACGAGATCTCGGTGACACCGCTCCAGATGGCGATGGCGTACGGAGCGCTGGCCAACGGCGGTCTCCTCATGCAGCCGCGGCTGGTTCGCGAGATCCGCAGCGCGGAGGGCGAGGTCCTCGAGCGCTTCGAGGCGCGTGTGATCCGCAGGGTCATCCGCGAGGACGTCGCGGCGACCGTGGGCTCCGCCCTCGTCGGGGTCGTCGAGGACGGCACCGGGACGTCGGCGCGCCTCGGCTCGTTCGCGGTGGCAGGCAAGAGCGGCACGGCCCGCCTGAACTTCGGGGACGGGTACGAGGACGGCGCGTACTATTCCTCGTTCGTCGGGTTCTTCCCGGCCGATGCGCCGCAGCTGGTGGTGTTCGTGGGACTCGACCGGCCCCAGGGAGCCTACTACGGCGGGGCCGTGGCTGCTCCGGTGTCGCGCACGACGATGGAGGCGGCCCTGGCGGCGCGCGCCACGCCGCTCGACCGCGGCGCGCTCATCCGCTCCGCCCGCCGCGACGACGTGGTCCCGACCAACGTCGCACCGCCCGCGCGGTTCGCCTCGACCGGCGAGGAGTCCGAAGTGGAGGATGCGCCCGTGCGTCGCGAAGTCGTGGACCCCGCGACCCGGGTGACGATGCCCAACGTCGCTGGCCTGCCGTCACGGGTTGCCGTGCGCCGTCTACACGCGCTCGGACTGCGGGTCTCATCCGTCGGGGTCGGTTCGATCGTCGGCACGGTCCCCGGAGCGGGAGAGCGAGTGCTTCCGGGCGACACCATCCGACTGCGTCTGGCGGGGGATTGATGCCTGCTCCCATGCCCGTCGCGCTCCATACGGTGAGCGACGTCCTCCGCTCGGCCGGCCTCCTGAAGGAGTCTCGAGCCGCGGAGGACGTCGCCGTTACGGGCGTGAGCCAGGACTCCCGGTCGACCAGGCATGGCGACCTGTTCCTCGCGTGGGCCGGTACGTCGACGGACGCACATGATTTCGTCGCGGACGCGGCGAGTCAGGGCGCGGTTGCGAGCGTGGTGGAGCGGCCTCTCCCGCTCGAGATCCCGCAACTGGTCGTGAGCGATGGCCGCCGGGCGGCGGCGCTCGCGGCGGACGTCGTCATGGGGTCCCCGAGCCGGGCGCTCCGCACCTTCGCGGTGACGGGCACCAACGGGAAGACGACGACCGCGATCCTCATCCGGCACCTCCTTACCCCGGATGTCACCACCGCTGTGATCGGCACGCTCGGCCTGATCGATCGCGACGGTGTGCGCCCCGGCAGCGAGCGACTCACCACGCCCGGTCCGGTCCAGGTCGCGGTGTGGCTCCGCGAGCTCGCAGACGGCGGGACAGGTGCGGTCGTCTTCGAGGCCTCGTCGCACGCGCTCGATCAGCATCGGCTCGACGCGATGCACTTCGAGGTGGTCGTGTTCACGAACCTGTCGCAGGATCACCTCGACTATCACGCCGACCTCGCCGAGTATTTCGCGGCCAAGGCGCGACTGGTGGATCTGGCTGCGGAGAGCGGAACCGTCGTCGTCAATCGGGGAGACCCGGCCTGGGATCGGCTCGACCCGAAGGGAAGGGCACTGCGTACGTTCGGCGTCGATCGGGACGCGGACGTGTCTGCTCACGACGTTCGCCTCGATGCGCGAGGCGCGAGCTTCACGTTGCGGGTCGACGGCCGGGAGCGCCGGGTTCGCACGCCGCTGCTGGCGCGATACAACATCGAGAACGCGCTCGCGGCGGCGGCCGCGGCCCTGTCCGCGGGTATTTCACTGGACGCGGTGGTCGACCGCCTCGGCACCGCGCCCCAGGTGGCCGGCAGGCTCGAGGCAGTGGTGACGTCGCCGTTCACCGTGTTGATCGATTTCGCGCACACGCCCGCCGCGCTCGCGGGGGCGCTCGCTGCGGTGAAGTCGTTCACGCGCGGACGCCTGATCGTCGTGTTCGGCGCGGGAGGTGATCGGGATCGTGCCAAGCGCCGCCCCATGGCGGAGGCGGTCGCGCGCGTCGGGGACCTGATCGTGCTGACGTCGGACAACCCGCGCACTGAGGATCCGGAGCGCATTCTCGACGACCTGGCAGCAGGACTCGAGGGCATCGAGTACGTGCGCGTGGCGGACCGCAGGGCGGCGATCGAGAGGGCCATCCGGGAGGCGCGACCCGGCGACACGGTCGTGCTCGCCGGGAAGGGCCACGAGACGTACCAGGTGATCGGTCACGAGAAGCGTCCCTTCGACGAGCGGCTGATCGTTGCCGACTGCCTCGCTCGGCTGGAGGGCCGGTGAGCGCCCCGGCGTGGACCGACGCCGACGTGCGCACCGCACTCGGCTTGCCCGGCAACGGGGCGACACCGCTCACGTACACGGGCGTGTCCACGGACTCGCGCCAGGTCGAAGCAGGGCAGCTCTACGTCGCCCTGATCGGCGAGAGCTTCGACGGGCACGATTTCGTCGCGGACGCGCTGGCGAAGGGCGCGCCCGGTGCGGTCGTGTCGCGGCCGCAGGTCGCCACGGCGCAGGGCAGCCTCTATCGCGTAGGCGACACGCTCACTGCGCTCGGTGCGCTCGCCGCGCATCGTCGGCGCTCCCTGCGCGCGCCGGTCGTCGCGATCACGGGCTCGTCGGGCAAGACGACCACGAAGGATCTCACCGCCGCAGCGATCGGCTCCGTGAAGCGGGTGCACGCGACGCGCGGGAACCGCAACAACCGCATCGGCATGCCGCTCACGCTCCTCGACGCCCCCGCCGACGCCGAGGCGATCGTGCTCGAGCTGGGCACGAACGAACCCGGCGAGATCCGCACGCTCGCGCAGATCGCGCGACCCGACATCGGTGTCGTCACGACCGTCGGCGAGGCGCATCTGGAGAAGCTCGGCTCGCTCGAGGGCGTCCTCGAAGAGAAGCTCGACCTGCTGCGCGAAATCGCGGCGGGTGGGCGGTGCGTGGTGGGCGACGAGCCTGCCGTTCTCGCGACACGAGCGCGCGAGATGTGCCCTCGCCTCAGGGTGGCGGGCTGGACCGAGCGCGCGGATGACGACCTCCGTGTGGGGGGCGCGCGCAGCGATGCCTCCGGCCGGTACACCTTCGCGTGGCGCGGGACGTCCGTCTCGGTGCCGGTCGTCGGTCGCCACGCCGCAGCGGACGCGATGCTCGCGCTCGCCATCGCCGATTTGCTCGGCGTGGCGGCCGCGGATGCCGCACGCGGAATCGCCGGGGCGGGCACACAGGCACTTCGCGGCGAGCTACGACGCGTGGGTGGTCTCACGCTGATCGTGGACTGCTACAACGCGAACCCACAGAGCGTCCGGGCGGCACTCGACGTGCTCGAGGGGCAGGTTGCCAAGAAGCGTGTCGCGGTCCTCGGCAGCATGTTGGAGCTCGGCGCGGAGTCGGATCGACTGCACCGCGAGGTGCTCGCCGGCGCGCTGGAGCGCGAGATCGACATGGTCGTCGCCACCGGCGCCTTCGCGCACGCGGCCGATGCCCTGGGGGTCGCAGGCAGCGCGGACGTGATCACCGCGCCCGACTGGCAGGCGGCGTATCCCCGGCTCCGCGCGCGTCTGCAGGGCGACGAGATCCTGCTGCTCAAGGCGTCCCGCGGGATCGCGCTGGAAGGCATCCTGCCGATCCTCGAGAAGGACTTCGCGCAGGAGCGGAAAGGGACCTGATGCTCTACCACTTGCTCCCTGGCCTCGCCGACCTGCACGGCGTCTTCAACGTGTTCGTCTACATCACGTTCCGCGCCGCTGGCGCCGTAGTGACGTCGCTCTTGATCGCCTTCGTGCTCGGTCCGGTCGTGATCCGGCGGCTCGCCGCAGCCAAGGTGGGTCAGGTCGTGCGCGAGAGCGGCCCCACGACGCACCATGGCAAGGCCGGTACGCCGACCATGGGCGGCATCATCATGATCGCGTCCGCGTCGATCTCGACGCTGCTCTGGGCGGAGCTCACCAACTGGTACACGATGGTGGCGCTCGTCTCGCTCATCTGGATGGGCGCGATCGGCTTCCTGGACGACTACCTCAAGGTCGTTCAGGGCAAGGCGCGTGGGTTGGTGGCGCGCTACAAGATGATCGGGCAGTGGACGTTCGGGCTCGGCCTCGGCGCTTTCCTCCTCTGGAACCCGATCTCGCCGCATCCGACGACGTGGACCACGGTACCGTTCTTCTCGGATCTCGCTGCGGTCTTCCCGGCGCCGATCTTCGTGCTGTTCACGGGATGGGTCGTCTCGGGCTCGTCGAACGCGGTGAACCTCACGGACGGCATCGACGGCCTGGCCGCCGGTCTCGTCGCGATCTCGGCGGCGACGCTCGGGATCTTCGCCTACATCGCGGGCCGGACGGACACGTCGACGTACCTGGGCTTCTTCTACCTCCCGGGCGCGGGCGAGCTGACGATCTTCGCGGTCGCGTTGGCCGGTGCGGCGATCGGGTTCCTGTGGTTCAATGCGCATCCGGCCGAGGTCTTCATGGGCGACACGGGATCGCTCGCGCTCGGTGGGGCACTCGGCGTGATGGCGATTCTGCTCAAGGCGGAATTCCTTCTCGCGATCGTGGGCGGCGTCTTCGTCATGGAGACGCTCTCGGTCGCTTTGCAGATCGGCTGGTTCAAGTACACCCGCCACCGCTTCGGCGAGGGTCGGCGGATTTTCCGGATGGCCCCGATCCATCACCACTTCGAGCAGCTCGGTTGGCCCGAGACGAAGGTGGTCATCCGATTCTGGATCCTCGGAGTGCTCTTCGCGATGCTCGCGATCAGCACCCTGAAGATTCGTTGAGCGAATATGATGCGCTCATGCGAACGGTGAGGCTGCATGAAGCGCCTGCAGGGAACGAGTGTGGCAGTCCTAGGCTTAGGCGCCAGCGGCGTGTCCGCTGCGCGGCTGGCCCTCGCTAAGGGAGGAGATGTCTATGTCTCGGATTCGAGCTCTGATGCCGCAACTTCAGCTCGTGGAGCCGACCTCCGCGCTGCCGGAGCATCGGTCGACGTGGGGCGACACGACCTCGAACGGGTGGCAGGCGCCGCGCTCGTCGTGGTCAGTCCCGGAATCCCCCCCGACGCTCCAGTGCTCCGAGCGCTCTCCGAGCGCGGCGTTCGCTGGATCTGCGAGCCCGAGCTCGCCTTTCGGTTCTACACGGGTCCACTGATTGCCGTCACCGGCACCAATGGAAAGACGACGACCACACTGCTCATCGCTCACCTGCTCACGCAGGCCGGGATCCGTGCGGCCGTCGGCGGCAACGTGGGCGGGGGACTCGCGCCCGCTGCGTCCGACCTCGCGCTCCTCGATGAGCCACCGGACTGGTACGTGCTCGAGATGAGCTCTTTCCAGCTCGCCGGTGTGGAGTCCTTCCGGCCGGATATCGGGGTCGTCACGAACCTCCAGCCCGACCACCTCGACCGCTATGCGTCGGTGGCCGCGTACTACGCCGACAAGGCGCGCCTCTTCGCCAACGCGGACGACGCGAGTCGTTGGGTGCTTCCGGCCGGGGACCGCGACGTGGCCGACCTCGCGGGCGACACGCCGGGCGAGCGCTACTACTTCGGAGGGGATGCCGAGACGTCGACCCACGCATTCGTGCAGGAAAGCAGGCTCACGCTCCGCGTGGGTCGCGCCGTGGAGACATTGCTCGACCAGAAGGATCTTCCCCTCATCGGCAGCCACAACGTCGACAACGCACTCGCGGCCGCGCTCACCGCTCGCCTGGCCGGCGCCGCGCCCGCGGGCATCGCCGCGGGCCTGCGCTCCGCGCGACCGCTCCCGCACCGCCTCCAGCCCGTGGCCGACCGCGGCGGCGTGCTCTGGGTGAACGACTCGAAGGCGACCAACGTCGCAGCGACGAAGAGCGCGCTCGCCAGCCTCGATCGCCGGGTGGTCATCCTGCTCGGCGGGAAGGACAAGGGCGAGGCGTTCACTCCGCTCGCCGACGCGCTCGCCGGCAGGGCACGCGCGGTCCTCGCCTACGGCGCGGTGGGCCCGCGCATCGTCCGAGAGCTGCGTGGCGAGCTGCGCGACGGAGTTCCGATCGAGCTCATGGGCTCGGACTTCACGGCCGTTGTCGAGCGCGCCGCGAGCCTCGCCGAGCCCGGGGATATCGTGCTGCTCTCACCCGCATGCTCGAGCTACGACATGTTCGACAGCTACGAGCACCGCGGTCGCCGCTTCGCGGAGCTCGCGGAGCAGTTCGCCCAGGAGGTCGCATGAGCCCGCGGCCGACGGACATCGCTCCGCTCCGGCCGATCGGCCTGCCCGACGCGGGTCTCGGCCGAGGTTGGGAGGCCGCGGCGGTGCTCGGCTTGACGCTGCTCCTCGTCTCGTTCGGACTCGTCGCGCTCTACTCGGCGTCGTCCGTCTACGCACTCAGGCAGGGGCTTCCCGACACGTACTACGTGGTCCGGCAGGCGGTTGGGGCGGGGGTGGGAATGGCGTGTCTCATGGCGTGCGCGTGGATGCCGTATCGGCTCTGGGAGAAGAGCGCCTGGCCGCTCCTCGTCGTCAGCGTGGTGGCCCTGATCGTGGTGGTGCTCCCGTTCACCACCTCGATCGCGCCGGAGATCAACGGCGCCCGGCGCTGGCTCCAGCTCGGCGTCACCGTGCAGCCGTCCGAAGTCGCGAAAGTCGCCGTCATCGTTTGGACCGCGTCGCTGGCCGTGAAGAAGGCGCCCCTCTTCCGCTCGCTCCGGAAGGGTCTCGGGCCGTTCCTCGCCGTGTGGGGCATCGTGCTGCTGCTCATCCTCGCCGAGCCGCACCTATCCACCGCGCTCGTGATCGGCGTCCTCGGCCCGCTCATCGTGTTCGCGGCCGGCGCACGCATCTCGCACTTCGCCCTGCTCGGGCTGCTCGCCGCCCCGGTGCTCTGGCACCAGCTGTCGGTCGGCTTCCGCGCCGCGCGCATCGACGCCTTCCTGAACCCCGCCTCCGATCCGGGTGGCGCTGGCTTCCAGGTGCACCAGTCGCTCGTCGCGCTCGGCTCGGGCGGGCTCTCGGGCGTCGGCATCGGGCAGGGACGGCAGAAGTTCGGCTTCTTGCCCGAGGCTCACAACGACTTCGTCTTCGCGATGATCGGCGAGGAGTGGGGCTTCCTCGGCGTCGTCACCCTGGTCACGCTCTACACGGCGCTCGTGCTGGTCGGCTTCCGCATCGCGCGGCGGGCTCCCGACCAGTTCGGAGAGCTGGTGGCGATCGGGTGCGCGAGCCTCATCGCGCTGCAGGCATTCCTTCACATGGCCGTCGGCCTCGCGCTCGCGCCGCCCACCGGGTTGCCGCTGCCTCTGATCTCGTACGGACGCTCGAACCTCATCGTCACGCTCGTAGCGCTCGGAATGCTGATCTCCGTGGCCCGCTCGGCACCGGGCGGAAAGGCGGCCCGTGCATGACGGCCCGGTCGTGGTGGTCGCGGGTGGCGGGACGGGAGGCCACCTCTATCCTGCGCTGGCCATCGCCGACGCGCTGCGCGCCGTCCGTCCGGACGTCCGCGTTCTCTTCGTGGGCGCCACGCGCGGCCTGGAGTCTCGCGTGCTCCCGGAGCGCGGCGAGTGGCATGAGCTCCTTCCCGTCCAGGGCGTCGACCGCGCGCATCCGCTCGGGAGCTGGCGGGCCCTCACGGGTCTGGTCGCGTCTCTCGCTCGCGTCGCGGCGCTTTTTCGCCAGCATCGCCCGGAGGTGGTCGTGGTGACGGGCGGATATGCGGCGGCTCCGGCCGGAATCGTCGCGGGCCTGACCGGCGTTCCGCTGGTGCTGCAGGAGCAGAACTCGGTGCCGGGTGCGGTGACCCGCGCGCTGTCGCGTTGGGCGAGCCAGGCGTACGTCGCTTACCCCGAGGTGGAGGCCCGCTTGCCCGGGCTGACCGGTCGCACGCACCTCACGGGGAATCCCGTGCGCACGACGACGGCCCGCCCCCGCTCCGAGACGCGCGCTTCCTTCGGTATCCCCGCGAATGCGCGCCTCGTGCTCGTCGCCGGGGGGAGCCAGGGCTCGCTCGCGCTCAATCGACTCGTGGCGGATGCGGTGCGCAGCGTGACGAGCGGAGGCCTCGCCCGCCCCGACGATCTACACCTCCTGTGGGTGAGCGGGCGCGCGCACGTGGAGGCAGTCGCGGGGGTGGTCTCGGAGTGTGGCGCGCCGGGCTGGGTCCACACGGTGCCATACCTCGACGACATGCCGAGCGCGCTCGCCGCGGCGGACGTCGCGGTCTCTCGGGCCGGAGCCATGTCGACCGCGGAGCTGCTCATCCAGGGGCTCCCGGCGATCCTCGTGCCGCTCCCTACGGCGGCGGCCGACCACCAGACGGCGAACGCGCGCTCGCTCGAGCGGGCGGGTGCCGCGCTCGTGGCGCCGCAGGCGGAACTCACCCCCGAGTCGCTCTGGCGCTCGATCACGGAGCTCCTCGCCTCGCCCGAACGACGGGCGCGCATGCGGAGCGCCGCGCTTTCGCTCGCGCGTCCGGCGGCGGCGCACGAGATCGCGGCTGGGATCGCGTCGATGCTCCCCGCCTCGGGAGCCGGCCGATGAGTGCCCCGACGGACCTGCGCGCGCTCGCCTCGGAGCGTCCCGTGCACTTCATGGGCATCGGTGGGGCGGGGATGTGTGCGCTCGCCGAGTTGGTTCTCCGGACCGGCGGGCGCGTGAGCGGCTGCGATCAGAAGCAGAGCGCGGCTCTCGACGATCTGGCGGGTCTCGGCGCCGTCGTGAGCACGGGGCACGATGCGTCTCACGTGGCGGGCGCGTCCGCGCTCGTGATCACCTCGGCCGTCCCGCAGGACCATCCCGAGCTGGTCGCCGCTCGCAAGACAGGCATCCCGGTCCTCAAGCGGGCGGAGGCGCTCGGCGCGTGGGTCAACTCGGGTACGGTGGTCGCGATCGCCGGCACCCACGGCAAGACGACCACCACCGCGATGACGACCGAGGTGCTCGCTCGCGCCGACAAGAACCCGACAGGGATCGTCGGCGGGCGGGTGGCCGCCTGGGACGGCAACCTCCGCTTCGGGTCACCGGACCTCTACGTGGTCGAGGCGGACGAGTACGACCGGTCCTTCCACCAGCTGACGCCGGACCTTGCGGTGATCACCAACGTCGAGGCGGATCACCTCGACGTGTACGGGGACTTCGCGGGTGTACGCGCGGGCTTCGCGCACTTCCTGGAGAAAGTTCGCCCGGGTGGCCGCGTGATCGTGTGTGCCGACGACCACGGGGCTTCGTCGCTCCTGCCGCGCTTCGCGTCGCGGGCGTACACGTACGGGACCTCCGCCGGATCGATGCTCCGGGCCGTCGACGTGTCCGTGGGTGCGGATCTGACGCGCGCCACCGTGATCGAGGACGGCGCGCGCGTCGGACAGATCACGCTGAGCAAGGGTGGACGCCACAACCTGCTCAACGCGCTGGCAGCCGCTGCCGTCGCGCGGGCGCTCGGTGCGACGTGGAAGCCGATCTTCGACGCACTCGCGGACTTCGCCGGCGTCGCGCGCCGCTTCGAGCGCCTCGGCGACGTGGCCGGCGTGCTCGTGATCGACGACTACGCGCACCATCCGACCGAAATCTCGGCCACGCTCACCGCCTCCCGGGCGTCCTTCCCGAGCTCACGGATCGTGGTCGCGTTCCAGCCGCACCTGTACTCGCGCACGCGCGACTTCGCGGCCGAGTTCGGTCGATCGCTGGCCGCGGCCGACGTCGTGTGGATCACGGACGTATTCCCGGCCCGCGAGGCGCCCATCCCTGGTATCACGGGCGAGACGGTCGCGAGCGCGACGCGGGCGGCGGGGGCCGACGACGTACGCTACCACCGGCTCGTCGATACGCTCGCGAACGCGCTCGCCGACGATCTACGACCGGGAGATGTGCTCATCACCGTCGGCGCGGGGTCGATCGAGACCGTGGGGCGCGCGGTGCTCGAGAAGCTCGGGGAGGTCGTCCATGCGTAGGGATCTGCGCATCCTGGTCGCCACGGCATGCGTCGGGGCCGCGATTGCGTGGGGTGGCCGAATTCCGGAGGCCATGGTCGAGATGGAGATCTTCCGCATCGAAGACGTCCGGGTGCGGGGTCTGCGCTACCTGGAAGAGTCCCAAGTGGTGGAGTTGCTCGATCTATCGCCCGAGACGTCCATCTGGAGCGACAAGGGACCCTGGCACGACCGCGTGGCCGCGCATCCGCTGGTGAAGAATGTGCGGGTGAGCCGACGCCTCCCCGACGGGCTCCTGCTGGTCGTGACCGAGCGGACGCCGATCGCGCTCGGACCGACGCCTACGCTCGAGCCGATGGACGCCGAGGGGCGGCGCCTGCCGCTCGATCCGTCGGAGTATCGTCTCGACCTGCCTGTGATCCAATCGGCACGCCGCCCTCCGCGCGGATCGCGCCACTTTCCGGACGAGGTCCGCCGACTGGCAGCGGAGGTGGAGCATCTCATGACCACCGACACGTCGTTCCTCCAGCTCGTGTCGAGCGTGGCGTGGAACGGCCGCGGGACGGTAGCGGTGCGCTGGTCGGAGCCGTCCGTGGAGTTCCTGCTTCCGTCGCACGCATCCCCTGCGCGGCTCCGCGAAGGACTCGGGGCGCTCGCGGATGCGGTTTCCAGGGCTCGGGATGACATGCCGGACGTGATCGACTTGCGATTCGCGGACCAAGTGGTGGTCCGGAGGATTTCCACGAGGGACGTGAACTGATGCGCGCGAACCTGATCGCCGGATTGGACATCGGAACCGCGAACACCTGCGTCGTGATCGGCGAGGTTGCCCAGGACCCGCGGCGTCCCGGACTCACGATCCTGGGGGTCGGTCAGGCACGCACGGGGGGCCTGCGCGGCGACCTCGTGACGAACATCGACGGGATCACCGAGTCCGTGCGCGCTTCCATGAAGGAAGCCGAACTTATGGCGGGCGTGACCGTGGACCGCGTCTATGCCGGTATCGGCGGCGACCACATCCGCGCCTCGAGCTCGATGGGCGTCGTGGCGATCGGCGAGGACGAGGTCGCGCAGGACGACATCGACCGGGTGCACGTCGTCGCGCGCGCGGTCGCGCTCCCACCCGACCGCGAGATGGTGCACGCGATTCCGCAGGAGTACCGCGTCGACCACCAGCGCGGCATCAAGCACCCGCTCGGCATGGCCGGCGTGCGACTCGAGGCCGAGGTCTTCCTGGTCACGTGCCAGATCACGGCTTCGGCCAACATCTGCAAGGCGGTCAACCGCGCGGGCTACCGAGTCCAGGAGCTCGTGCTCGAGCCCCTCGCGGGGGCGCGCGCCGTCCTCACCGAGGACGAGAAGGAAGTCGGCGTCGCGATGATCGAGATCGGCGCTTCCACCACCGACGTCGCTGCCTATTACGAGGGGAAGGTCCAGCACGTCTCGATCCTTCCGTTCGGCGGAGCCACGCTGACTGCGGATCTGGTGCGCGGCCTCTCCGTGCCGATGGCCGAGGCGCACAAGACGAAGGAGCACTACGGCGTCGCGCTCGCGCAGCTCGTCGATCCGCGTGAGACGGTTCCGCTCCCTGGGCCGGTGCCCGGGCAGCAGCGCCGCGTGGCGCGGGAGCTCATCGCGCACGTGATCGAGCAGCGGCTCGACGAGGTGTTCGGGATCGTGCAGGGCGAGCTGCAGGGCCAGGGGCTCGATCATCTGGGCGCGGGCATCGTGCTGACGGGCGGCACCGCCGCCCTTCCTGGCATCGTCGACCTCGCGCAGCAGGTCTTCGCCTCGCCGGTGCGCCTGGGCGTTCCGACGGAAGGGTTGGGTGGGCTGGCCGATTCGGTCCGCCGCCCGCGCTTCGCGGTCGCGTCGGGCCTCGCGCTGTGGGGGGCCGATCGGTTCGCCGAGACGGGGCAGGGCGCTTCCACCGTCACGTCCGGTGTGTTCACCAAGCTGGGCACGTGGTTGAAGGAATTCTTTTGATCTCTCACTGCTTTCTCTCACTTCCTATCAGGGAGGAGTCATGATGATGTTCGAGTTCGAAGAGGCGCCGATCCGGAACGCGCGCATGAAGGTGGTGGGGGTCGGCGGCGCGGGCGGCAACGCCGTGAACCGCATGATCGACGAATGCCTGGAGGGCGTCGAGTTCATCTCCATGAACACCGATGGCCAGGTGCTGAAGTCGTCCCGGGCGCCCGTCACGATCCAGATCGGCAAGAAGCTGACGCGCGGTCTCGGCGCGGGTGCGCGCCCCGAGGTGGGGCGGCAGGCGCTCGCGGAGAGCGAAGAGGAAGTGCGCCGTGCGCTCGAGGGTGCGGACCTGGTGTTCGTGACCGCCGGCATGGGTGGCGGCACGGGTACGGGGGCGGCGCCGATCGTGGCCGAGATCGCCCGCGACCTGGGTGCGCTCACGATCGGCATCGTGACGCGGCCGTTCGCGTTCGAGGGCAAGAAGCGCGAGCGCGCGGCTCAGCAGGGGATGGCCGAGCTGAGGCGGTGCGTGGATACCATGATCGTGGTGCCGAACGACCGCCTGCTCGCCGTGGTGCCGAAGGGCACGTCCTTCCGCGACGCGCTCAAGAAGGCCGACGAGGTTCTGCTGCACGCCACGCAGGGCATCTCCGACCTCATCAGCGTGACCGGCGACGTCAACGTCGACTTCGCCGACGTGCGCACCGTCATGGCATCGCGCGGTCCCGCCCTCATGGGCTCGGGCTTCGGCGAGGGTGAGAACCGGGCCGAGGTGGCCGCCAAGAGCGCCATCTCCTCGCCGCTGCTCGACGACGTGTCGATCGCGGGCGCCCGGGGCGTCCTCATCAACATCACCGGCGGGCTGGACCTGGGCATCGACGAGGTCACGACCGTCTCCTCCATCATCCAGTCCGAGGCCGGAGACGACGCCGAGATCATCTTCGGAGCGGTCCACGACCCCAGCCTACAGGGCAAGATCCGGGTCACCGTGATCGCGACCGGGTTCGACTCGGCGGCCGACGAGAAGATCATTCCGGGTGACTTCCGCCGTACCCGTCTCCAGCCCCAACCCCCCATCCCCCCTGCGCAAGAGCCGGCCGCGGTTGATATTCCCGTCGTGCGCCAGGCCGAGGCACGCGCGGTCGGGGGTTCCAGGACGCCCCAGGTGGTTCCGTTCTCGCGGTTCCCGGAGCGGCCCGTTACCCGGGAACCCGTGGCAGGTCTGGACATACCTACGTTCATACGGCGGCAGATGGACTGACGCCGGGCGGAGGCTGTTGGGACAGATGTCGAGTCGAGCACACGCGCCGATGAAGCTCGCGGCGGCCGCCTGGGCGGTCGTCGCGTGCTGGGCGTGTGCGTTCGAGGCACCCGAAGCCGGGAGAGTGGCCCCGCTCTACGTCCCGCCCGCCGAGAGCATCCGCATTTTCTCACTCGGGCGTGGCGACACCTTCGGCGAGATCCTGAACGGCCTCGTCAGCGCGAATGAGCAGGCCGCGCTCCTGATGGCCTTCCAGGAGCACGCCTCACCGCGCCGGATGCGCCAGGGCACGGAGATCACGCTGCGCTTCCTCAAGGACGAGGAGGACGTGCGCGGCGTCGACGTGGCGCTCAACCCCGACACGACGGTTCGGCTGTCGCGCGAACCGCTCGGCTGGGTGTCGAACGTCATCCAGACGCCGGTGTTCGTCGACACGCTGTTCGCGAGCGGAGAGATCGAGTCGCTTCTCTGGTACGCGGTGCATCGGAACCCGGCGCTCGCGAGCGTGCCCGCTGCGGACCGGAACGAGTTGGTCTACAGCCTGGACGCCGTCTTTCAATGGCAGGTCGACTTCTACCGACAGATCCAGGTGGGGGACACGTACCGGTTCGTCTTCGAGCGCGAGGTGAGGCCGGACGGCTCGATGCGCTCGGGGCGTGTGCTGGCCGCCGAGCTGGTGAACGTCGGTACGGCGTACCACGCCATCTGGTTCGACCCGAACGGCGACGGCAGAGGGTCGTACTTCGATCTCGAAGGCGAGTCGGTCCGGCGGGCGTTCCTGCTCAGGCCGCTCGAGTTCCGACGCATCTCGTCGGGGTTCACCAACTCGCGCTACCACCCGATCCTGAACACCTGGCGGTCGCACCGAGGCGTCGACTTCGCGGCGAACGCCGGCACCGAAATCCAGGCGACGGCTGACGGCGTCGTGACCGAGCGGCGCTACGACGGCAGCTACGGCAACACCATCCTGATTCGCCATCCGAACGGGTTCCAGACGCGCTACGCACACATGCGCGCGTTCCGGAACGGCATCGTCGTGGGGAGCCGTGTTCGTCAGGGCGACGTCATCGGGTACGTCGGTATGACCGGACTCGCGACGGGCCCGCACCTCCACTACGAGATGCTGATCGGAGGTCGGCACGTGGACCCGCTCTCCGTCGACCTACCTGCCGGGGATCCGGTGCCCTCCCAGGACCGCATGCGCTGGATCGAGGAGTCGAGCGTGCGTGTGGCGCTGCTCGACGGCGTCCCCGGTGCGGGCCCGGTGCGCACCCTGGTCGTAGACGCGGAGGCGCAGGGCGGCCAGACGGTCGCCGCCGGCGGGGCCCCCAGCGGGGGGCTGCAGTAGCGTCGGTGCCTGAGTGATTCGCTGGAGCCTCCTCCTGGCCCTCGCGGCCGGGCTCGTCGCCTACTCGTGGTGGCTGTACATGAGGCTCGAGATCGCCGTGCCGGCCGCGAGGTGGCTGGCGGCGGCCCGTGCGACCGCTCTGGTGCTCGTGCTGCTCCTGCTCTTCGACGTGCGCCTGCCTGCGGGCGGACCCGGGGGCGGCTCCGACGACTGGGTCCTTCTCGACGTGTCGCTGAGCATGGGGGCGGCGCCCGAGGGCGCGGCGTCGGCGTGGACGGAGGCGTCGACCAGGGCCCGCGCGCTCGAGCGCCAAGGATGGCGGGTGGTCACGTTCGGCGACGGTGCCGAGGAGGTCACCTTCGAGGACGAGTCCGAGCCGGCGTCGCTCCGTACCCTGCTCGCTCCCGCGCTCGACCGTGCCGCAGAGGGCGGCGTGCGCCGCGTACGGGTGCTTTCCGACCTGCGGCTCGAGGATGCGGTCGCCGTGCGCTCGGCTCTCGGGGCGCTGCCGGTAGAAGTGGAGTTCGAGCGCTTCGGCGGCGAGGTCGTTAACGCGGGAATCGCGCGCCTCGACGTCCCGGATATCTCCCGCCCCACTGACCCGGTGGCTGCCGAAGTCGAGATCCACGTGGCGTCCGTTGCCGACTCCGTCACGGTGCGCGTGGAGGAGGAGGGAACGCTCGTCGCCGAGGTGCGGGTCCCGGCCCCGGCGCCGGGGCTGCGCGCGCGCGTGCCGGTGGAGCTGCCACCGCCCGCTGCGACAGGGCGGGTCCGGTACACCGCGTCCGTGGTGCTCGAGGGCGACGCGTTTCCGTCCGACGACGGGGCCGTCGCCTACGCCAGCGTCGGCCACGAGGAGGGGGCGCTCGTGCTCCTCTCCCTGAGGGCGGATTGGGAGCCGCGCTATCTTCTGCCGCTCCTGCAAGACGTGACCGGCCTTCCCGCCATCGGGTACCTGCGGGCCGGTCCGGACGTGTTCGTGACGATGGGCGGTGCGCTCGATCGCGGAGAGCCGGTGGACTCCGCTTCGGTTCGACGGGCGGCCGCCGACGCCACGCTCCTCGTCCTCCATGGGCTCACGGGCGAGGCGGACGCCTGGGCTCGCTCCTTCGTGGGTCGATCGGGGCGGAGCGTGATCTTCGCGGCGGACGGCGAGGGTGCCGCGCTGGCGGGCATCCCGACCGGTCAGCCCCGCGCTGGCGAGTGGTACGCGTCGGGCGACATCCCGACGTCACCCATCGCGGGCGCGCTCGCCGGGGTCGCGGTCCAGGGACTCCCGCCTCTCGGCGAGGTGCTCCTGCCGACCGACCCGGCCAGGGTGCGCGGGGCGCTGCTGCTGCAGCTCCGTGGCGCAGGAGCCCCCGAAGCCGCCCTCCAGCTCGACGAGCGGCCGGGTGGGCGCGTCGCTGTGGTGCTCGCGTCGGGGTTCTGGCGTTGGGCGGCCCGCGAGAACGGACGGGATGCCTACCGGAGGCTCTGGTCCGGTGTCGCGGGTTGGTTGCTCGCCGGAGAGGGAGCGGCACCGCTCGAGCCACGTCCGACTGATTGGGTCGTGCCCCGCGGAGAGCCCGTGGTGTGGAGCGCTCCGGTCGACAGCATGTCGCGGCGCGTGATCGTGACCGCGGGCGATTCGGTCGTGGTGGATGCGCCGCTCGCGAACGAAGGTGCCCAGTCTACGGGCGTCCTGCCTCCAGGCTCGTATGAGTACCGGGTGGAGGGGCCGGGAGGCGCCGTCCTCGCGAGCGGGCGCTTCGACGTCTCCGAGGCGACTCTCGAGATGGCGCCGTTGGCGGCTGCGCCTGGGGAGCCTGCCGGGGGCCCGCCCGACACCGGTGTACGCGCGGACCGCCCAGGCTCACCGCTGCGCACCCGGCCCTGGCCCTACCTGCTCATCATGGGACTCCTGTGCGCCGAGTGGATCGGACGCAGACGGAGTGGGCTGCGGTAGGGAACCTCGCATGCGCCTCTTCAAGACCCCGCTGGAGAAGAAGAAAGGCCTCTGGCGACGCATCGTCGACCTGGGCCTCACGGATGTGCGCACGCTGGCGCGCGGCATCGACAACGCCTCGATCGAAGACCTGGAGGAGACGCTCCTCGCCGCGGACTTCGGCGTGAAGGCCACGCTCCGGGTGACCGACCGGGCGGAGGAGGCCCTGAGGCGAGGAAAGGCGAAGGGTGGGGAGGACCTCGTCACGACGCTCAAGTCCGAGATCATGACCATGCTGGGAGCGCCGGAGGACAGCGGCCTCCGCATGGCCGAGTCGGGTCCCACGGTCTATCTCATCGTCGGCGTGAACGGCGTCGGCAAGACGACCTCGGTTGCCAAGCTCGCGCACATGTTCGCGCGAGGGGGCCGCAGCGTGATGGTCGCCGCGGCGGACACGTTCCGCGCCGGTGCCGTCGCCCAGCTCGAGTCGTGGGCGAAGCGCATCGGGGTCGACTTCCTGAAGGGCCAACAGGGCGGGGACCCGGCCGCCGTTGCCTTCGACGCGCTGGATGCTGCCGAGACCCGGGGTACCGAGGTCGTGCTCATCGATACGGCGGGCAGGCTGCACACCAATCGCGGCCTGATGGAGGAGCTGATCAAGGTGGATCGCGTGGTCCGCCGTCGCGTTCCCGGTGCACCGCACGAGACGCTGCTGGTGCTCGACGCGACGGTCGGCCAGAACGCGGTGCGTCAGCTCGACGCCTTCAAGACCGCGGTGGGGGTGACGGGGATCATCCTCGCCAAACTCGACTCCTCGTCGAAAGGCGGCATCGTGGTGGCGCTGCGCGAGGAGTACGGCGTGCCGGTGAAGCTCGTCGGCACGGGCGAAGGCCTGGAGGATCTGGCGCCTTTCGATGCAGACGATTTCGTCGACGCGCTCTTCGCGAGCAGGTAGCCGAGTCGCGTGAGTTACTCGCAGCTCGACCGGCCCGTCCAGTTCCTCAAGGGCGTGGGGCCGAAGCGCGCGGACGCATTCGGGCGCATGGGCATACTCACCGCGCGCGACCTCCTGTACCACGTTCCGCGGCGGTACGACGATGCGTCGACGGTCGAGCCCATCGGGCGACTCGAGCTCGGGATGGACGCCACCGCGATCGGGCGGGTGCGGAGCAAGGGAATCATCCCGACACGGAAGGGCCTGCGGATCTTCCAAGCGGTGATCGAGGACGACTCGGGCATGATCACGGCCGCGTGGCCGGGCCAACCGTGGCTCGACCGGAAGATCCGGGAGGGGGACACCCTGCTCGTGACGGGGCCTGTGAAGTTCTTCCACGGCCGCCAGATCCAGCCACGCGAGGTCACCGTGGTCTCGCGTGGGGGCAGAGAGGCAGAAGGCGAGGGAGGGAGCGCGGGAGGGGACCCGCGCGGCCGAATCTACGTGACGTATCCGGCGACCGAGGACCTACCGCAGTGGGTGCTCCGGGCCGTCTTCGACCGCAATCTGGACGCACTTCTGGGCTGGGCGGACGACGACGAGTACCTGGGGCGCGAGAGCCTCTCACGCCGGAAGCTCCCCTCGTTGTCCCAGGCGCTCACGTGGATTCACCGCCCGGAGCGTATCCAACAGGCCGACATGGGGCGGCGGCGCCTCGCCTTCGACGAGCTCTTCTTCCTGCAGCTGGTACAAGCACAGGCGCGCCGTAAGGCCACGGAGATGGAGCCGGGGATCGAGCACGTGCGCACGAACGAGCTGATCCGCCCGCTGCACGAGGCGCTCCCGTTCGAGCTCACGGGCGCGCAGGCGCGGGCGCTGCGGGAGATCTACGCGGACATGCAGTCGCCCGCACGGATGAGCCGCCTGCTCCAGGGTGACGTCGGCTCCGGCAAGACGCTCGTGGCGCTCTTCGCGATGCTGCTCGCCGCCGAAGGCGGGCACCAGGCCGCGCTCATGGCGCCCACGGAGATCCTTGCGGAGCAGCATGCGCGCCGCATGGGCGAGCTCGTCGCGCCGCTCGGGGTCTCCGTCGGCCTCGTCACGGGGAGTTTGTCCGCGCCGGCGCGGCGGGAAGCTCTCGCGGTTCTGGCGTCGGGAGCGACATTGCTCGTGGTCGGTACGCACGCCCTCATCCAGGAGGGCGTCACCTTCGCGTCGCTCGGGCTCGTGGTGGTCGACGAGCAGCATCGTTTCGGCGTGCGCCAGCGCATGGCGCTCCTCGAGCGGAAGGACGTGCGGCCGGACGTGCTCGTGATGTCCGCGACGCCGATCCCGCGCTCGCTCGCGATGGCGCTCTACGGCGACCTGGACTTGAGCGTGCTCGACGAGATGCCTCCGGGGCGTACGCCCGTCGAGACCGAGCTGCGCGGGCGCGACGAGCGCGAGGCGGTCTACGACCTCATGCGCCGCGAGGTCGCGGCGGGCCGGCAGGCGTACGTGGTCTATCCGCTGGTGGGCGAGTCGGAGAAGGTCGACCTGCTCGCCGCGACCGACGAGTTCGAGAGGCTGCGCGACGACGTCTTCCCCGACCGGCGCGTGGGTCTCCTCCACGGTCAGCTCTCCGCCGCCGCGAAGGACCAGGTCATGCGGAGCTTCCTCGCCGGCGAGATCGACATCCTGGTGACGACCACCGTGATCGAGGTCGGGATCGACGTGGCCAACGCAACCGTGATGGTCGTCGAGCACGCGGAGCGGTTCGGCCTCGCGCAGCTCCACCAGCTTCGGGGACGCGTGGGACGTGGGGAGAGCAAGGGCTATTGCGTCCTGATCGCGGACGCCGGGCAGATCGCCTACGAGCGACTCGAGATCTTCCGCAAGACGACGGACGGGTTCGAGGTCGCGCGCGCGGACCTGCGCATTCGCGGCCAGGGCGACCTGTTCGGGAGCCAGCAGCACGGGAAGGATCCGGTACTCCGCTTCGCCGACCTGATGGCCGACGAAGACCTGCTCGTCGAGGCGCAGCGCGACGCGCGTGCGCTCACCGCGGCCGACCCCGAGATCTCGAAGCCCGAGAGCGCCCGCGTGCTCGCCCAGCTCAAGGGCCGGTACCGCGAGCGTCTGGAGATGTACGGCGTAGGCTAGGCCGCGTGCTATAGTATCGGCCTGTCGTCACCCAACGAACGTGGGGCGTTCAGCATGATGGTCGAGATCAGGGACCTCTCGAGGCACGTCGGCCAGGCGGTCACCGTGCGTGGCTGGGTCGAGTCGACCCGCGGGCACGGCAAGGTCGCGTTCGCGACGGTGCGCGACGGGACCGGCGTCGCCCAGTGCGTGTTGGTGAAGAGCGAAGTCGACGAACCGTCCTGGGTCGCGCACCAGTCGCTCACCCCCGAGTCCTTGGTGGCCGTGACGGGCGAGGTGAAGGCCGAGGCGCGCGCGCCGGGCGGCTACGAGCTCGGCCTGACGTCGCTCGCGCTTCTCGCCCTGGCCGAGCCTTACCCGATCCAGCCGAAGGAGCACGGCGTCGACTTCCTGCTCGATCATCGCCACCTCTGGCTCCGCTCCTCGCAACAGCGCGCGGGGCTCCGTGTGCGCGCCGAGGTGGAGCAGGCGATCCACGACTTCTTCTACCAGCGCGGCTTCGTTCGCATCGACTCGCCGATCCTGACCGGGTCGATCGGCGAGCACGCCGGCACGCTCTTCGAGACCGACTACTTCGGCGAGCGCGCCTTCCTCGCGCAGACCGGGCAGCTGTACATCGAAGCAGCCTGTCCGGCTTTCCGCCGCGTCTACTGCTTCGGGCCGACGTTCCGTGCGGAGAAATCGAAGACGCGCCGGCACCTCACCGAGTTCTGGATGGTCGAGCCGGAGGTCGCGTTCGCCGACTCGAACGACAACATGCGCCTGCAGGAAGAGTTCGTCTCGTACCTCGTCGAGCGCGCGCTCGAGCGGTGCCGGGAAGAGCTCGCCGTGCTCGAGCGCGACACGAGCAAGCTCGAGCACATCAGGCCACCCTTCCCTCGCCTGAGCTACACCGATGCGGTCGCCGAGCTGGTGGCGAAAGGAACCGACGTGACGTGGGGGCAGGACCTCGGGGCGACGGACGAGCTCGCGCTCATGGAGTCGCGCGACCTCCCCCTGTTCGTGCACGACTATCCGAAAGCGGCCAAAGCGTTCTACATGAAGGAGAACCCGGCGGACCCGCGCACCGTGCTCTGCGACGACCTGCTCGCGCCGGAGGGGTACGGCGAGCTGATCGGCGGGAGCCAGCGCGAGGACGACCTCGAGCGGTTGAAGGCGCGCATCGAGGCGGAGGGCCTCCCTCTGGATGCCTACAAGTGGTATCTCGACCTGCGCAGGTACGGAACCTTCCCGCACTCGGGATTCGGGCTCGGCGTCGAGCGCACGGTCGCGTGGATCACCGGGAAACACCACATCCGCGAGCTGATTCCGTTCCCGAGGCTCATGAACCGGTTGTACCCCTAGGCGACTCCCCGATGCCCCGCGCCGTCCTCGACATGGCCGACCGTCGCCCCGCGTGGGCGATGCCGGCGTGGGTACCCGGCGAGATTCGCGCCGCGCTGCCCGCTGGCTGGGATCTCGTCGCGATCGAGGAGGAGACGAGCGGAGCGGGCGACGGGGCGACGCGCGTGCATCCGGCGGTGCTCGAAGCGGTGCGCGATGCCGAGATCTACTTGGGGTACGGCATCCCCGCCGCGCTGCTGGAGGCCGCCCCCCGCCTCCGGTGGGTTCACTCCGGAGCTGCCGGCGTCGCCAAGTCGCTCACTCCGGCGATGCTCGCGAGTCCGGTCGTGTTCACGAACTCCGCGAAGGTGCACGGGCCGCCGATCGCCGAGACGGTACTCGCCATGATCCTCTTCTTCGGACGTGGGCTCGACTTCGCGGTCGAAGGGAAGCGTCGCGGCGAGTGGTGGCAGGATCCCTTCTACGCACCCGATACACCGATGCGCGAGCTCGCGGGCTCGACGGTGGGCATCGTCGGGTTCGGCGGGATCGGGAAGGAGGTCGCGCGCCGAGTGGCGAGCCTCGGGGCGCACGTGCTCGCGCTCAAGCGGCGCGCATCCGCCGACGATACGGCCGACCTGACGCCGGTCCAGGGCGGCGGCTCGCTCGCCGCACACGTGGAGGTGGTGAGGGGCGGGGACGGGCTCGACGCGCTCCTCGCCCGGAGCGACGTGGTGGTGGTGTCCGCTCCCGAGACGCCGGACACGCGCGGTCTCCTCGGCGCGCCCGAGCTGGCGCGCATGAGGCGGGGCGCGCTCCTCGTCAACGTCGCGCGCGGCCGGATCGTCGACGAGCAGGCCCTGGTGCACGCGCTCTCGGAGGGGCGCCTGCGGGGCGCGGGGCTCGACGTGTTCGCGGAGGAGCCGCTTCCGAAGGAACACCCGCTCTGGCGATCACCCAACGTGCTGATCACACCGCACGTGTCCGGCGTCACCGGCGGGTTCTGGCGGCGCGAGGCCGACCTGATCGTGCGCAACCTGCGCCGCCACCTCGCAGGGGCGCCGCCGTCCGATTGGGAGAACGTGGTCGACAAGCGCGCGGGGTACTGAGCCCACGGGCGTCGCTACATCCCCTTCACCTCGTCCCAGAGCGCGTCGAGCGCGGCGAGCCCGGCGGTCTCCATGTCGATCCCCCGCTCGCGCGCGATCCGCTCCAGCTTGGTGAACCGGTCCTGGAACTTCTGGTTCGCTCGCGCGAGCGCCGTCGTCGGGTGCGTGCCAGCGAGGCGGGAGAGGTTGACGACCGCGAACATCAGGTCTCCCAACTCCTCGGCGACGCGGTCGCCATCCGCGGTCCGGAGCGCGTCCCGCACTTCCGCGACCTCCTCGACGACCTTGTCGAGCGCGCCGCGGTGGTCCTCCCAGTCGAATCCGACACGTGACACCCGCTCCTGGATGCGGAAGGCCTTGGTGAGCGGATCGAGTCCCTTCGCGACGCCCGAGAGCACGCCCTCGTGGTCGGCCCGCTCGCCGGCCTTGAGGGCCTCCCAGTCGCGCCGGACGCCGTCGCCGAAGAGGTGCGGATGGCGCGCGATCATCTTGGCCTCCAGGCGGCGGTAGACGGACTCCGCGTCGAGCGCCTGGGCCTCCTCGGCCACGACGATCTGGAAGGCGACGTTGAGCAGGAGGTCGCCCAGCTCGGCCTCGAGCGCGTCCGGGTCGCCTCCGTGGATCGCGTCCACGACCTCGTGCGTCTCTTCCAGTAGATGCGGAATCAGCGACTCGGCCGTCTGCGCGCGATCCCAGTCACATTCGGCCCTGAGGAAGCGCACGAGCACGAGCGCGCGATCGAGCGCTCCCGGCCCCTGAAAGCGAAGCGGGGCGGGCGTCTCGGGATGGTTGGAGTCGTTCACGCCGGCGTCGGAGCGGGGGTCGTATCCTGGACTGGTTCTTGGCATCTTTGGCCCCACATGTCAACGAGTCCCGAGGCACGGGCATGGATCCGCGTCAGCGCGGACGCGCTGCGGCGGAACTACGGCCTGATCCGCGCGTCGGTGGGTCGAGCGACCCGCATCATCCCGATGGTCAAGGCCGACGCGTACGGACTCGGGCTGCCCGAGGTCGTGCGGGCGCTCCGTCCAGAGGGGCCCTGGGGGTGGGGGGTGGCCACGCTCGACGAGGGGGTTCGGCTCCGCGACATGGGGGTCGAAGAGCCCGTGATGGTTCTTTGCCCGCTTCCCCCCGACTCGTTCGCGCCTGCGCTCGAGGCTCGTCTCCAGGTCACCGTGTCGAGCCTGGAGTCGCTCGAGCACCTGGTCGGGATCTCACGCAGCGCGCATGCGGTCCCGGAGGTGCACGTGGACGTGGACACGGGCATGGGCCGCTCGGGCTTCGACTGGCGAAAGGCCCGTGCCTGGGTGCCGCGGATCGTCGAAGCCGCGCGCGGCGATGTTCGATGGGTCGGCTGCTTCACCCACCTGCACTCCGCCGACGAGGACGAGGGTTCGGTCCGCGAGCAGTGGACGCGCCTGCAGGAGGTGCTCGACGTGGCCGGCGACGCACCGCCCGGCCTCATGGTACACCTGTTGAACAGCGCCGGGGCGCTCAGGCTCCCCGGGCTGGCGCATGCGGCGGTGCGTCCGGGGATCTTCCTTTACGGCGGCGAGGCCGGCCCTGGGCTCCCCACGCCCGATCCCGTGGCCTCGGTGCACGCACGGGTCATCCACGTCCGGGACGCGGACCCCGGAACGAGCCTTGGGTACGGGGCCACGCATCACGCGCGCGCCCCCGAGCGCTGGGCGACGCTGTCCATCGGATACGGGGACGGCCTCCCGCGCTCACTGGGGAACCGGGGACATGCGCTCATCCACGGGACGCGCGTGGGCATCATCGGACGGATCTCCATGGATATGACGGTGGTAGACATCACCGGCGTATCCGGGGTGCGGGTGGGAGACTTCGCCACACTCGTGGGTACGGAAGGTGAAGAGTCGATCACCGTGGACGACGTGGCGGGGCTCGCCGGGACCATCAGTTACGAGATCCTGACGGGCCTCACCCCGCGTTTGCCCAGGGTCTGGACGGGCCTCGATGGATCGTGACGAGCTGGTCGCGAAGGCCCGCGAAGTGATGCAGCAGGCGTACGCCCCGTACTCCGGGTTCCGGGTGGGGGCGGCGCTTCTGGCCGAGGACGGCACGGTGTACACCGGGTGCAATGTGGAGAACGCCTCCTACGGTCTCACGGTGTGTGCCGAGAGGGTCGCGGTGGCCAACGCGGTCACGCACGGGGCGCGTCAGTACCGGAGCCTCGCGATCGTTACGGAAGGGTCGGAGGCGGTGGCGCCCTGTGGAGCCTGCCGTCAGGTGTTGGTCGAGTTCGCGCCGCGGCTCCAAGTCTTCTCGGAGTCCGACGCGGAGCGGCGTGAGTGGGAGCTCGCGGAGCTCCTTCCAGCACCGTTCCGTGGGGGAGCGGCACTTCGAAAAGAGACGGAATGACATCCACCAAACGATTCCAGGGCAGACGGCTCGTCGCCGTCGCTTCGACCATGGCGCTGGTCGCCTTCGCCGCCTGCACGGAGAAGTCTCCGTCGGGACCCGATGACAGCCAGCTTCCGGCCGAGCCTTTGACGGTCACGCTCCAGATCCCCTGGGACGACTTTGCGTCCAACCTGCAGGTCTTCGGGGGCTACGGAGCGCCCGACGACCTGGGGACGACGGTCGTTGCGCGTGCGTTCGGCGGCGTCGAGGCCCGTACGCTCCTGCGCTTCGAGCCCTACCGGATCAGCGCCTCGGTCCGGGACTCGCTCGGAAACCTGAGGACGGATACCGCACTCACGATCATCGATGCGTACGTGGTCGCGCTGTTCGATACCGTCGCGACCGTGGCCCCAGGCGTGGTGACGCTCGCGCTCGGTCAGATGCAGGAGGACTGGCATTCACCGTCGGCCAATTGGACGAACTCGGTGGACACGATCGGGGGGGCGGAGCCGTGGGCCGCGCCCGGAGGTGGCACCGTCACGCCGATCCGCGCGACCGATTACGACCCCGCATCGGGAGACTCCGCGCAGTTCTTCCTGGATTCGGCGCAGATCGCGAACTGGCGCAACGCCCCGGACTCGATCCGGTCCGTACGCCTCGACGTCCTGACCGATGGGTCCCGCCTGGAGCTCGGGGGCGCAGCGATCCGACTCGTCGCCACGTCCCGAATCGATCCGGATACGGTGATCGTGCTCACGGTGCCGACGACGGCCCGCACGTTCATCTATGACTTACTCCCCTCCCCTCCGGCCGACGGGATGAGGGTCGGCGGCGCCCCAGCTTGGAGAACCGTGCTGCGGGTGGCTTTGCCCGCGACGCTCAGCGGTCCGGCCGAGCTTTGCGCCGCGGTGGGGTGCCCCTACGCGCTCAGTCCGTCCAACGTCACGTACGCCGGCCTCGGGTTACGAAGTCGGAAACCGCCCGACGCCTTCCAGCCATCGGACTCGATCAGGTTGGACGTTCGCGCCGTCCTGAGTCCACCGACGCTACCCAAGTCGCCGCTCAGTGGCTCGCTGGTGAGCCAGGGAGGCTCGGTGGTTCGACCCGAGGCTTTCGGTGTGGACGAGGGCACGCTCGTCGACATCCCCATCACCGCATTCGTGCAGACATTCCTCGCGGGGCCCGACGCTTCCGGGCGCCAGCCTTCGAACACGCTCGCGCTGCTCGCGACACGCGAGCCGGGTTCGTTCGCCTTCGCCGAGTTCTTCGGGCCGGGGGGGCCCAACGCTCCGGTGCTCAAGCTCATTCTGACGGTGAGTCCGCCCATGGAGCTCCCATGAGCGCTCGTCTCGTCCTGGTTCTCGCGCTGCTCGCTCTGTCGTCCGGGCCCGTCCGCGCCCAGTCGCTGTTCAACGCGGCCGGGATCGGGCTGCCGCTGGAGGCGCTCGACGGACGCGCTCGCGCGCTCGGGAGCCTCGGCATCGGTTTGCCGGGCACGACGCTTCTCCCCGCCGATCCGGCATCCGCGGCCAGGCTCCTGGTTCCGGGCGGCCTGTTGGTGATAGAGCCCAGCTGGGTCGATCTTACCCGAGACGGGACTGCCGGGCACCGGTACTTCCGCGGAAACCGTTTCCCGCTGTTCGTTGCCGGGTATCCCGTGAGGGGAGGCATGGCGACCCTGCACGCCACCTCCGTGCTCGATCAGGCATTCGTGGGCGAGCGAGCGGTCACGGTGGACCTCGGGGGAAACTCCACTCAGGCGACGGACACCTTCGAGCAGGACGGAGCCGTGTCCTCGCTCAACGCGGGCTACGCGCGGATGCTCACCCCGACGACCTCCGCCGGAATCTCGGTGGGCCGGTACTCCGGCTCGGTCAACCGTCGCTTGCGGCGCCAGTTCAGCGACTCTGCGAGCGCGAACCAGGTTCTTCCCTACGGCTCGTCGGGG
Source organism: uncultured Gemmatimonas sp. (assembly GCA_964490285.1). Taxonomy (GTDB): domain Bacteria; phylum Gemmatimonadota; class Gemmatimonadetes; order Longimicrobiales; family Gaopeijiaceae; genus UBA2982. The sequence goes on from CAZBCN010000003.1 coordinate 76,969, forward strand.
ACGTGGACGTACTCCGGCTACCAGGTCACCGCAGGGGTGTCGAGTGATTTTCTCGGTTTGGTGCGAGTCGCCGCCAGCGCCACCCTCTCGACGGAGCTCGACGCTACCGCAACGAGTGTGACGGCCGGATCCGATCGCTCGTACGACATGCCTCTGCAGCTGCGTATCGGGGCGAGCTCGCAGCTCGCTCCCGGGCTCACCTTGAGCGCGAGCGCGGCGAGGGCGAATTGGAGTGGAACCGCGGACGATCTCGGCGCGGGTGCGCAGGCGGGCACCGCGACTGCGTTCGGCGTGGGGCTCGAGCTCTCTCAGGCGCGGCTGTTCGGCAGGACCACACCTCTGCGCCTCGGCTTCCGGCGCAAGGGGCTCCCGTTTCCACTCGAAGGCGACGACGCCCACGAGCAGTCGCTCTCGGGGGGGCTCGGATTCGCCCTGAACGAGGTGAACGAGGTGGTGCTCGCGAGCGTGGATCTGGCGGTGGAGAAGGGAAACCGCACCGGCGGGACGTACAGGGAGGACTTCTGGCGGGCGACGGTGTCGCTGAAGGTCTCGGGCTTCTAGCGGAGCTGCGGGGTAATGGAAGCGGACCATCCACGTATTGACGCGCCCACCCGTTGTGCGCGAATTGACGCATGATCCGGACACGGCCCAAGCGCGCGTACGTGGAGACGTACGGCTGCCAGATGAACGTCAGCGACGGCGAGCTCATGGAGGGCCTGCTCGCTGCGCGCGGCTACGAGATCGTCGGCACCCCCGAGCAAGCCGACGTCGTGCTCGTGAACACGTGCGCGATCCGCGAGCACGCCGAGACGCGCGTGCTCGGGCGGGTCTCGCAACTCAACGGGCTCAAGCGGGACAACCCCGAGCTCGTCATCGGCGTGACCGGGTGCATGGCGCAACGCCTCGGCACGACGCTCCTGGAGCAGGCGCCCTACGTCGACCTGGTGATGGGGCCCGACGGATATCGGTCCCTGCCCGAGTCGCTCGAGGGAATCGCCTTCCGTCGGGCGGCACGTAAGGGCACCCAGCTCGCGGTGCTCGAGTTGCATCCGAGTGAGAACTATCAGGGGCTCGAGCAGCGGCGTGCCGACGGACCGGTCGCGTGGGTCCCGGTGCAGCGCGGCTGCGACCACCGCTGCACGTTCTGCATCGTGCCGTACGTGCGCGGGCCGGAGAAGAACCGGGACGCCGCTGAAGTGATCGCCGAAGTCGAGGGCTTGGCTGCGCGGGGCGTCAGCGAGGTGACGCTTCTCGGCCAGACGGTGAACTCCTATCGGTCGGGTGACGTGACGTTCCCGACCCTCCTGCGCCGCGTCGCGCGCGTGCCCGGCATCCGGCGGGTTCGGTTCACCTCGCCGCATCCGAACGACGTGACGCCGGAGTTGGTCGAGGTCATGGCCGAAGAGCCGGCGGTGTGCGAGCACCTCCACCTCCCGGCTCAGTCCGGAAGCGACAGGACCCTGAAGCGCATGCTGCGCCGCTACACGGTCGAGGAGCTCCTGCACAAGGTCGAGCTCGTTCGGGAGTCCGTACCCGGCGTCGCGCTGTCCACGGACATCATCGTGGCATTTCCCGGCGAGACCGGCGCGGAGTTCCGCGAGACGCTCGACCTCATGCGCGCCGTGCGCTTCGACGAGGCGTACACCTACAAGTACTCGCTCCGCGACGGGACGCCCGCGGCGCGCCTTCCGGCCGAGGACTTCGTGAACGGCGAGGAGGCCCAGGCGCGGCTCGAGGAGCTCATCGAGGTCGCGCGCGGAATCACGGCGGAGATCAACGCTGCGGAAGTAGGCCGCGTCGAAGAGGTGCTCATCGAGAAGGCCGGCCGGCGCGCAGGCCAAGTGCTCGGACGCACCCGACGGAACAAGGTCGTGGCGTTCGACGGGGATCCCGGCCGCGTCGGGGAGTACGCTCGGGTGGAGCTCCTTCAGACCAGCGGCGCGACGTTCGGCGGGGCAGAGGTGACTGCGGCCGCGTCGGCGGCGAGCGCGTGACCAGACTGCTCGGCTTGGGGGGCGTGCTCGTGGCCCTGGCGCTGGCCATGGGCTTCGCGTCACTCAACTCGGGCCAGCGCGTCACGCTCCGGCTCGGGTTCGTGACGCTCTACGGCGTTCCACTCACCGTCGTCGCGTTTGCGAGCTTGCTGGTCGGCATGCTCGTGATGCTGGTCGCGGGGGTGCGCTCCGACCTGAAGGTGCGTCGCATCCTGCGCGCCAGGCTCGAGGCCGAAGACATCGAGGAACGGAACCGGTTCATCGACCGGGACCAGCAGGACCTATTCGTGGAGGGGAAGGAGAGGAGCTGACAGCGGCGGCCGACGGGAGGCGCCCCACGTAGTTGAGTCACGCGCCGCCCGTCATGAGGCTGGCCCTCGCGTTCTCGGTGGGGGCGGCCTGGGTCCATACCGGCGTGCCGATCGCGGCGGCGCCGTTCGCCGCCCTCATCTGGCTCCTCGCGCCCATCCACGCATCCCCGGTGCCCAGCCGGGGCCTGGTGTGGGTGGCCGTCGCGCTTCTGGGGAGCGGGGCGGCTTGGGTCGGCCGACCCGCGGCGCACTGCGCTCCCGCTCGCGAGGGCACGCTCGTCGGGCTCGAGGGCCGCTTTCTCGCCTCGCCGCGGAACGGCTCGGCCGCGTTCGCGCGCGACGGGGGGTGCGACGTCGTGACCGCCGTGCTCGCCGACTCGACGGTGCGCGCAGGGGAGCCGGTCACGCTCGTCGGCGTGTGGCGCACCGGGCAGAGCGGGCGCCCCTGGTTCCTCGCGCGACGAGCTGAGCCACGGACGGACGACGACGGTGTCGCTCGACTGCGTTGGCTCGGTGTCCGGTGGCGGGACCATCTCGTGTCCCGTTTCGAGCGCCTCTACGGAGAGCAAGCGCCCCTGGTGTCGGCGCTGGTGCTCGCACGCGCGGAGGGCCTCGACGGCGAGCTACGCGAGGCGTACGCGCGCACGGGCATCGCCCACATGCTCGCGATTTCCGGCTACCACGTGGGCGTGATCGCGGGGCTCGTCCTCGGGCTGCTGCGAGCCCGTGGCTGGGCCACCGGGCGTGCGGCGATCGGCGCCGCGGTCGTGGCGAGCGCATACGTCGCTTTCATCGGTTTCGGGGATGCGGCGTTGCGGGCCGCGCTGATGGTGGCCCTGGTGGCCCTCTCGCGGGCTCGCACGCGGCCCCCGGCGAAGTGGGGTTCGCTCGGCGCCGCCCTCCTCGTCCTCCTGGCGCTCGACCCGCGTAGGATCGCGTCGCCGGGCTTCCAGCTCTCGTTCGCGGGGGTGGCGGGGCTCGTGGCGTGGTGCGGACCCCTGTGCCGAACGATCCAGGGTTGGTGCCTACGCGTTATCCGGCGGCGTTGCCCGCAGGACCTCGCCATGGCCGTCGCGTCGGGGCTCGCGGCGACGCTCGCGACGCTCCCGATCGTCGCGTGGCACTTCGAGCGCGTGTCGCTCGTCGGGATCCCGGCGACGATCGCCGCCACGCCGCTCATCGCCTGGGCGCTGGTGGGATCGATCGCGTCGCTCGCGCTCGACTTCGTGTGGTCCGACCTGGCGTCATTCGTTGCGGGAGGCGTCAGCGTCACGCTCGCCCTGCTCGACGCAGGAGCGACGCGCGCGGCAGCCTGGCCATGGGCGAGCGTCTGGACGACGCACGCGAGCGTCGCCGCGGGCACGCTCGGGCTACTCGCGGCCGCGAACATCGCGCGCCACCCGCGCATCCACGGCCGTGCCCGCAGAGCGCTGACGACGCTCTACATGACGAGCGCCGTACTCGCCTGGCCTCTCCTCGTCGCGTGGCAGGGGCGCGGCTCCGTCGAGGTCCTCATGATCGACGTAGGCCAGGGCGATGCCGTCGCGGTGCGGAGCCCCGAGGGCCGTTGGCTGCTGGTGGATGCGGGGCCGCCGGGCCCCGACGACCGCGCCGACCCTGGCGCGCATCCGGTGGTGAGGGCACTGGCCGCACGCGGCGTTCGCAGGCTGGACGCCCTCGTGCTCACGCACCCCCACCTGGATCACATCGGCGGAGCGGCCGCCGTGCTGCGGTCGTTCGTGGTCGACGCGGTCTACGACCCCGGCCTGCCGGCGCCGAGCCCCGAGTACATGGAGCTCCTCGAAGCCGCGGCTGCCCGGGGCATACCCTGGCGCGCAGCTCGGGCGGGCACCCGGTTCGCGGTGGGAGGGGTGGCGATCGAGGCTCTCCATCCCGCGACCAGGGTCGCGGTCGCTGATGACGCGAACGAGACTTCGGTGGTCCTCCACGTCGCGTACGGTGATTTCGATGCGCTCCTCACCGGCGACGCCTACGTCGGCGCCGAGCGTGCCGTCGCGGAAAGGCTCTCCGACGACCTCGAGATCCTCAAGGTAGGGCACCACGGAAGCGACACCTCGACGGACTCGCTCCTGCTCGCCCGCGCGGGGCCCACCGTCGCGCTCGTCTCGGTGGGCCGCTTCAACCGATACGGGCACCCGTCTCCCGAGGTCCTGGCACGCCTGGAGCGCAGCGGTGCGCGGGTCTGGCGGACCGACGCGAGCGGCTCGGTCTCGGTGCTCGGCAGGCCGGACGGGAGCTACTCCGTCTCCGCGGAGCGGCTCCCCGCCCGTGATTCCGGTGGTTGACGCGCTCGCAGCAGGGGGCAGATGTTTGCCCATGGCCCTCAACAGTCACGTAGTCACGATCTCGCGCTTCCTGGTCGACCAGCAGCGCCTCCACCCGGAGGCGACGGGCGGGTTCACCAGTCTCCTCCACGACATCGCCCTCGCGGCGAAGATCATCAGCCGCGAGGTGACGAAGGCCGGGCTCGTCGACATCCTCGGAGCCACCGACGAAGAGAACGTGCACGGCGAGCAGGTTCAGAAGCTCGACCTGTTCGCCAACGACGTCATCTACAAGGCGCTCGATCACACGGGCCTCGTCGCGTGCATGGCCTCGGAGGAGAGCAACGGCCTCATCCCGATCCCCGAGAAGTTCCCGTCGGGAGACTACGTGGTGATCTTCGATCCGCTCGACGGGTCGTCGAACATCGACGTGAACGTCTCCATCGGCACGATCTTCAGCATCCACCGCAAGCGCTCGAAGGGTGAGCGCGGTGTTCTCGAGGACTGCCTCCAGCCCGGCACGCGACAGGTCGCGGCGGGCTATGTCGTCTATGGCTCGTCCACGATGCTCGTGTACACGAGCGGCGCCGGTGTGCACGGCTTCACGCTGGATCCGTCCATCGGCGAGTTCCTGCTCAGTCATCCGCAGATGCGGATCCCCAAACCGCCCAAGAAGGTCTACTCCATCAACGAGGCGTACTACGCCCGCTGGTCTCGGGAGCAGCAGCTGCTCGTGACCCACCTGAAGACCGACGGCGGGTTCGGTTCGCGCTACATCGGCTCGTTCGTCGCGGACATCCACCGGACGCTCTTGCAGGGCGGCCTCTTCATGTACCCGGCCGACCGCGACAGCCCCAAGGGGAAGCTCAGGCTGCTGTACGAGGCCGCCCCCATGGCGATGATCGTGGAGCAAGCGGGAGGTCGGGCGAGCGACGGAAGCAGGCGGCTCCTGGACCTCCAGCCCGAGTCGCTCCACCAGCGCACGCCCCTCTACATGGGCTCGAGCGAGTTCGTCGAGTTGGCGGAGTCGTACCTCGCGGGGCGCGCCTAGAGGATCGTAGCGAGTTCCGCTTCGAATCCGTCGGCGAGGGCCTTCTTCACCTCCGTCGGAGCGAACGCTCCGGCGAAGCCCGTTCGCGCGACCTGAACGAGCTCGTCCCAGCCGAAGTCCAGGGCGTCGCGCGCGTGGGCGTACTCGTCGGTGAGCGAGACACCCGACATGAGCCTGTTGTCGGTGCACAGGCTCACCCGCACGCCTTCGTCGTAGAACCGCCTAAGAGGGTGCGCGGCGTACGACTCCGCGGCGCGCGTCTGCACGTTGGAGGTGAGGCAGACCTCCAGAACCACGCCCGCGTCGCGCACGTCGCCGAGGAGCCCGGGGTCATCCGTGAGCCGGGTGCCGTGCCCGATGCGCGTGGCGCCGCCCAGCTCGAGCGCCTCCCGGATGGAGGCCGGCCCGAACGCCTCGCCGGCGTGGATCGTAATCGGGAGCCCGCTCCCGCGCGCCACGCGCACCGCCTCGAGGTGGTCGTGCACGGGATGCCCCGCTTCCGCGCCCGCGAGGTCGAACGCGCAGACCCCCCGGTCGCGATAGGCCACCGCCAGCTCGGCCATCTCGAGGGACGAGGCGGCAGGAAGCGTGCGGAGCGCGGTCACGATCACCGCGCTCTGGAGTCCGTGAACTCCACGCGCACGGGCGAGCCCGGCCAGCGCCGCGTCGAGCACCTCCGAGGCCTCTAGGCCGTGCCCGGTGCAGAGCCCGGGACAGAAGCGGACCTCGAGCCAGCGGACGTTCTCGCGGGCGTGATCCTCCGCCAGCTCGTAGGCGATGCGCTCGATCGCTTCCGCGTCCTGCATGACGGCCAGCGTGAGCTGGAAGGCCCGGAGGTACTCCTCCAGGTCGGCGGCTCCCCGCATCACCATCCGCTCGGCGAGCGTCCGTGCGTCGTGGGCCGGAAGGGCGACGCCGCGCGCGGCGGCGAGGTCGATCAACGTCGCGGGACGCAGGGACCCGTCGAGATGGACGTGCAGCTCGGCTTTGGGCAGCCGGGAGAGCTGCGCGTCGGTGGCGCTCAGCAACGACGCGGCCCCTCGGGGGACGCGAGACCTTTCTCCACGTCGACCAGAGGAGCGGGGTACTTCCCCGAGAAACACGCGGTGCAGTAAGGCCCCGCCTCCGCGACGGCTTCGGTCATTCCCTCGAGCGACAGGTAGCCCAGAGAGTCCACGCCGAGCTTGGCCGCGATCTCGGAGATCTCGAGGTCGGCACCGATGAGCTCGCGCCGGGTCGGCATGTCGATCCCGTAGAAGCATGGCCAGCGAACCGGCGGGCTGCCGATGCGGAAGTGCACCTCGGCGGCGCCCACCTGGCGTAGCATACGAACCAGGCTTCGGCTCGTCGTGCCGCGCACGAGCGAGTCGTCCACGATCACCACGCGCTTCCCGTTCACGACCTCCCGGACCGGGTTGTACTTCATCCGCGCCCCGAAATCGCGGTCCGCCTGCTGTGGCTGGATGAACGTGCGTCCCACGTAGTGGTTGCGGAGTAGACCGAGCTCGAACGGAATGCCGCTCTCTTCGGAGAAGCCGAGTGCCGCGGAGTTCGCGGAGTCGGGCACCGAGATGACCGCGTCGGCCTCGACGGGCTGCTCCCGCGCGAGGCGACGTCCGAACGCCCGCCGCGCACGGTCGACGCTCACGCCCCAGAGCTGGGAGTCGGGGCGGGCGAAATAGACGAGCTCGAAGATGCAGGGGGCATGGGGCTGCGCCGGTTTGAGCGTGCGCAGCCGCTCCACCTTCCCTTCGTGGATCTTCAGGACTTCGCCGGGCTCGACGTTGCGCACGAACTCGGCTCCCAGGATATCCAGCGCGCACGTCTCGCTCGCCACGACGTGACCGGTGCCCTTACGCCCCAGAACCAGCGGCCGGAAGCCACGGGGGTCACAAGCGGCGTACACCGTCGAGTCCACCGACATCACGACGGAGAATGCACCCTCGAGGTGGGAGAGCGCGTCGTCCACCTGCGCGTCGACGCCGAAGTGCCGTGACTTGGCGATGAGGTGGACGAGCGCCTCGGAGTCCGCCGACGACCGGATGATCGCGCCTTCCTCGACGAGACGAGCACGGAGATCCAGATGGTTCGTCAGGTTGCCATTGTGAGCGAGCGCGAGCTCGCCGCGGGCGAACTTGGCCGTTAGCGGCTGCACGTTCGAGATGTCGTTACCGCCGGCCGTGGAGTAGCGCACGTGCCCGACGGCGACATCACCGCGTAGGCGCGCGAGCGTGTCGGCGTCGAAGACGTCGGAGACCAGCCCACGGCCCCTGTGCGATCTCGACACGGAGCCGTCGTAGGTCACGATGCCGGCCGCTTCCTGTCCACGGTGCTGCAGCGCGTACAGTGCCAGGTAGGCCTGTGCGGCTGCTTTGTCGATGCCGCTGATCGCGACGATGCCGCACATCGCTCAGGCCTCCTTCGCCGGGGCGCTCATGATCCCCGGGAGCGCCCCGAAGTAGGCGTCGGACATCTCCGCGATGCTCGCTTCGACCCAGCCGTCGCGGAGCGCGACCCGGAAGCCCTCCTCCGCGCGGGTCACTGTGCCGACGCGCGCTGCCGGCACCTCGTAGAGCGCGGCGATGCGGAGCACCTCCGCGGTATGGCTCGGGTCGCAGGACACCACGATCCGGCCCTGAGCCTCGCCGAACAGCACACCCACGGGGCGCAGCTCGTCGTCGAGCTTCACGCGGATGCCGTGCGGGGCTTCACCATCACCGAGGGCCGACTCCGCGAGCGCGCAGGCGAGCCCGCCGTCCGAGCAGTCGTGCGCGGAGTGGAGCAGGCGAGCGCCGGTCATGGCGAGGACCGCCCGCTGGAGTGCGCGCTCCCCGTCGAGATCGACTGCGGGTGGCGCACCCGCGACGAGCCCGGCGGTCACGTACAGGTACTCGGAGCCCCCGAGCTCGGCGCTGTTCGTGCCGAGCAGGATGATCTCGTCGCCGGGGGTCGTGAATGCGTGCCGCGTGATCGTGCTCACGTCCTCGATCACCCCGACCATCCCGATCACCGGCGTGGGGTAGATCGCACGCCCGTCGGTCTCGTTGAAGAGCGACACGTTCCCGCCCGTCACGGGCGTCTCGAACGCCTCGCACGCTGCGGCCATGCCGAGCACGGACTCGCGCATCTGATAGTAGATGTGGGGCTTGAGCGGATTGCCGAAGTTCAGGTTGTTCGTGATTGCGGTGGGCAGCGCTCCCACGCAGACGAGGTTCCGGGCCGCCTCGGCCAGCGCGATCATCGCGCCCACCCTCGGCTCCAGATATACGAAGCGCCCGTTGCAGTCGGTCGTCGCGGCCACCGCGCGCTGGGTCCCACGGATGCGGACGACGCCCGCGTCGCCACCCGGCCTGACCGCCGTCGACGTGCGGATCGTGGTGTCGTACTGCCCGTAGACCCATCGCTTCGACGCGATGTTCGGAGAGCCAAGAAGAAGCAGGAACGTCCTGGTGAGATCACCCGAGGGGATCAGGTGCTCGCTGAGGTCGACCTCACGCAGCCTCACGACCTCCTCGGACTCGACGCCCTCGCGCTCATACGTCGGGCACCCTTGTGTGAGCGGCACCACGGGGATGTCGGCGACGACCACCCCGTCCTCCAGGATGCGGAAGCGGCCGTCGTCGGTCACACGCCCGATCTCTGCTGCCTCGAGCTCCCACTTGGCCAGGATGCGCCGCACGTCGTCCTCCCGGCCCTTCTCGGCGACGACCAGCATGCGCTCCTGCGACTCCGACAGCAGGATCTCGTACGGCGTCATCCCGTGCTCGCGCGTGGGCACGCTCCTCATCTCGAGCTCGACGCCGTTTCCGGCCCGCCCGGCCATCTCGGACGCGGAGGAGGTGATCCCCGCGGCGCCCATGTCCTGGATGCCGGCGAGCGCGCCGCTCGCGATCAGCTCGAGGCTCGCCTCCAGAAGGAGCTTCTCCGTGAACGGGTCGCCGACCTGGACCTGCGGACGGCTCGACTCGTCCGAGCCCTCGGAGAGCTCCTCGCTCGCGAAGGTCGCGCCGTGGATGCCGTCCCGGCCCGTGCGCGAACCGACGGCCATGAGCGCGTTGCCCACGCCGGTGGCTGACGCGGTGATGAGCTCTTCCTTCTTCATCAGTCCGAGGCACATCGCGTTCACGATCGGGTTCCCCTCGTAGCCGCGATCGAACACGACCTCGCCCCCGATGTTCGGGATGCCGACGCAGTTACCGTAGTCGCCGACCCCGCTCACGACGCCGCCGAACAGGTAGCGGACGCGGGCGCTGTCGAGGTCCCCGAAGCGGAGCGAGTCGAGCACGGCCACGGGCCTGGCGCCCATCGTGAAGACGTCGCGCAGGATGCCGCCCACGCCCGTCGCCGCTCCCTGGTAGGGCTCGACCGCGGACGGGTGATTGTGCGATTCGATCTTGAACGCGAGCGCCCAGCCGTCGCCAACGTCGATCACGCCGGCGTTCTCGCCGGGACCCTGGATCACCCAGGGCGCCTGGGTGGGAAGGAGCCGGAGCAGACGCCTGGAGTTCTTGTAGCCGCAGTGCTCGGACCACATCGCGCTGAAGATGCCGAGCTCGGTGAGCGTGGTGTCGCGCCCGAGGATCCGGCGGATGCGCTCGTACTCTTCGGGGGTCAGCCCATGGTCCGCAACCAGCTCCGCGCTCATCGGCGGATCGCCGGGGCGGGGGTAGACAGGCACGGTGTTCACGGGGGTCGCGGTCGCGCTCACGCGGACCCTACCAAGCTCGAGGAGAGCGACGTGAAGAGCGCCGCGCCGTCCGTCGAGCCGAGGATCTCCTCCATCGCACGCTCGGGGTGTGGCATCATGCCCAGCACGTTGCCGGCCTCGTTCACGATGCCGGCGATGTTGTGCCACGAGCCGTTCGGGTTCGCGTCCTCCGTGACCTGACCCTTCGCGTCCACGTAGCGGAAGACCACCCGGCCCTCGCCCTCCAGGCGCTCCAGCGTGGCCTTGTCGGCCTCGTAGTTCCCCTCACCGTGTGCGATCGGGATCTTCAGCACCTGGCCGTCGCGGTAGTCCCCGGTGAACACGGTGTCGCTGCGCTCGACGCGCACCCGCACGTCGCGGCTCTCGAAGCGCAGCGACTCGTTGCGGATGAGCGCCCCCGGGAGCAACCCCGCCTCGCAGAGCGTCTGGAACCCGTTGCAGATCCCGAGCACGGGGCCGCCCGCCTTCGCGAACGCGACCACTTCCTCCATGATCGGGCTGAGGCTCGCGATCGCTCCGGCCCGCAGGTAGTCGCCGTACGAGAACCCTCCCGGCAGCAGCACGGCGTCGTAGGCCTTGAGCCCCCCCTGATCGCGGTGCCATACGAAATGAGCTTCGCCACCGACTTGGTGAACGGCCTTGTAGAGGTCGTAGTCGCCGTTCGACCCCGGGAACGTGATCACCGCCGCCTTCACGTGCGGGCCCCCGCGAGCGGCCGACTGGCGAGCGCGACCTCGAAGTCCTCGGTCACCGGGTTGGCCAGTAGCTTACGGCACATCGCCGTCGCCTTGTCGAGCGCGTCTTTCTCGGATGCCGCGTCGAGGTCGATGAAGATGGCCTTGCCGACGCGTACGTCGTCGACCTCGGGCCAGCCGAGCGTGCGCAGGGCGCCGTGGATCGCCTTGCCCTGCGGGTCGAGCAGGCCCGGCCTCGGTTTGACGCGGATCTCCAGGTGGTAACGGCTCAAGCTCGATCCTCCTCGGCACGAGGCTCGGGGGTCGTTCGGGTGTCGGCTTTCAGGTCGGTGTAGTCGAGGGACCTCACCTCGGCGAGTGCGTGCTCAGGGTCCTCCCCTTCGTCGTCCTCGTCCAACAGCGGATCGCCTCCAGGCAGACGGTCCAGCAGGCCCAGGATCACCGATTTGAGCAGCCCCCACGTGATGTAGAGGAGCCCGAGGGAGAAGATGAAGTAGCGCGGCACGGAGAGCGCCGCGAACAGGCCGGCGAGCACGAGCAGCGTGTTGACGATGCCCTTCGGCGTGCGAAGTCCGATCTTGGGGAAGCGCGCGTAGGGCACGTGGCTGACCAGGAGGACTCCGACCAGCACGACCCCGACCGCCCAGATGTCCTGCCACGGCAGATCGCTGAAGTACGCCGCGAAGAAGGGCGTCTGGCTCCACGGGTAGAAGCACGCGAGCGTCATGCCCGCAGCGGGGGAGGGGAGGCCGTGGAAGTACCGCTTGGCCTCACCTCCCTGCTCGATGTTGAACCGCGCGAGCCTCACGACCACCGCGGTGACATAGACGAACGAGAGCACCCAGTAGCCCGGCATGTTCTCGAAGAAGACCCGGTACATGATGAAGCCCGGGGCGACGCCGAACGAGATCGCGTCGACGAGCGAGTCGAGCTCCGCGCCGAAGCGCGAGCCCGTGCGCGTGAAGCGGGCGACGCTGCCGTCGAGCACGTCGAGCGTGCCGGCGAAGCACACGTACCAGGCGGCCCAGATGAAGTCTCCGCGCGACGCGGACACGATCGCGAAGAACCCGAAGAACAGGTTTCCGAGCGTGAATGCGGAGGGAAGGATGACGACGCCCCTCTGGAGCGTCTGACGGCTCGGCGCGCGCGGGCCCCTCACGCCTGAACTCCGGTTGCTCGGACAGCGGCACGCGCCCGCGCGAGTGGCGTGGCGCCGACGCGGACGCGGTCGCCCACCTTGCAGGTGAGCTCCCAGTCGAGCGGGACGAAGAGGTCGACGCGCGATCCGAACCGGATGATGCCGATGCGCTGCCCCCGCTCCACGCGGTCGCCCCTGGAGGGGTCGGTCACGATGCGGCGCGCCACGAGGCCCGCGATCTGGCGGACGAGCACGCGCCCGTGCGGCGTGGCGATACCGAGGGACGCCTGCTCGTTGTCCTCGGAGGCCTTCTCCAGCCACGCGACGGCGAATTTCCCGGGTTTGTAGTCCCTGTGCTCGACCGTGCCGCTCACCGGCGCCCGCTGCACGTGGACGTCGAAGACCGAGAGGAAGATGGTGACGCGCCGGGTCATGCTGCGTAGGAACGACGGCTCGTGCACTTCCTTGATCTCGATGATGCGGCCCTCGCCCGGCGCGAGCACCAGGTCGCTCTCGGCGGGCGCGGTGCGCACGGGATCGCGGAAGAACCAGAGCACGAAGAGCGCGAGCGTGGAGAAGAGGACGGCCGCGACGAGCGCGACGGCGCCGCCACCCTGGGTCACCACGATCCAAGAGACGGCCGCCAGAGCCAGGGTCCCCATCACGAACGGATACCCCTCGGGAACGAGTCTCACGAGGAGGTTTCGAAGCGAGGGGGGTGGTACGCGGCGAGCGTCGTCCCGGTGAGGCGCTTGAACACGTCCTGGTACCGGTCGGACGTCGCCATCACGACCGAGGGCGGCAAGTCGGGGGCGGGCGGCCTCTTGCCCCAGTCCTTCAGCCCGTCGAGCCAGGCGCGGATGGGCTGCTTGTCGAGCGAGGGCTGTCCCCGTCCGACCGCGTAGCTCTCCTTCGGCCAGAAGCGCGACGAGTCGGGCGTGAGCACCTCGTCGATCAAGAGCAGTGTGCCCGACGAGTCATGACCGAACTCGAGCTTCGTGTCGGCCAAGATGATCCCCTTCGTGTTCGCCACGTCGCGGCCGTACTCGTAGACGCGCAGGCTGAGGTCGCGCAGGCGCCCGGCGAGCGCCTTCCCGAGCAGGTCCTCGACCTGCGCGAACGTGATGTTCTCGTCGTGCCCCGTCTGCGCCTTGGTGGCGGGGGAGAAGTACGGCGCATCGAGCTTCTGGCTCTCCTGGAGTCCCTTCGCGAGCGCCTCACCCGCTAGCGTGCCCTTCTTGGCGTACTCCTTCCACGCCGATCCGGTGATGTAGCCGCGGACCACGCACTCGACGAGCACAGGCTTGGTGCGCCTCACCAGCATGGCTCGGCGAGCCCACACCTCGCGGCTCGCGGCGAGCTCCGGGTGGCGCTCCTCGATCACGTCGGGGTCGACGGCGATCAGGTGGTGCGGGAGGATCCGCTCGAGCTGTTGGAGCCACCACGCCGTGATGAGCGTGAGAACCTCACCCTTGTGCGGGATCGGCTGCGGCAGCACGACGTCGAACGCGCTCACGCGGTCCGACGCGACCATCAGCAGCGTCTCCGAGTCGATCTCGTAGACGTCGCGCACCTTGCCGCGGTGCAGGAGGCGGAGGTCGAGGCGGGACTCGAGGACGGGTGCGAGCTCAGACATGGAGGGTGGCCTCGGCGACGGCGAGGGTGTGCCCGCGATGGCGCGCGAGGGCGGGCTCGACATGATCGTCGAGGAAGCGCGCGACCTGCTCGGGTGCGCGGCCGACGTACTTGGCCGCGTCCGCCAGACGGTCGAGGTCGGTCCGCGACAGCCCGAAGGCTCGGTCGCCCGCGATCCGCTGGAGCAGGTCCACCTCTGCGCCCTCCTTCATGCGCTCGGCCGCCGCGATCGAATGTTGGCGGAGGCGCTCGTGCAACTGCTGTCGATCCCCTCCCCGGGAAACGGCGTGCATCAAGATGGTCTCCACGGCCATAAAGGGAAGGTGCTCCGCGAGATTCCGCTTGATCACCTCCGGGTGGACCACGAGACCCTTGGCGACGTTCTCCAGGAGCACCAGCGACCCGTCGAGCGCGAGGAACGCATCCGGGATCGAGAGGCGCCGGTTCGCGGAGTCGTCGAGCGTGCGTTCGAGCCACTGCGTGGCGGCCGTGAACGCAGGGTCCTGGGCGAGCACGATCACGTGACGAGCGAGCGCGCACATCCGCTCGGCGCGCATCGGGTTCCGCTTGTACGGCATCGCGGACGATCCGATCTGCTCCTCCTCGAACGGCTCCTCGACCTCGCGCAGGTGCGCGAGCAGCCGCAGGTCGTGGCCGATCTTGGAGACCGAAGTGGCCGCCCCCGCGAGCGCCGCCTGCACCTGGTAGTCGACTTTGCGCGTGTAGGTCTGACCGCTCACGGGGAATGCTTCGGCGAACCCCATGCGCTCGCTCACCGCGGCGTCGAGCGCCTCGACCTTGTCGTGATCGCCGTCGAACAGCTCGAGGAACGACGCCTGTGTGCCCGTGGTGCCCTTGGTGCCGCGGAACGGGATGCGCTCACACAGCGCGGCGATGCTCTCGAGGTCGTAGGCGAAGTCCTGCGCCCACAGCACCGCGCGCTTGCCGACCGTGGTGAGCTGCGCCGGCTGGAAGTGCGTGAACGCCAGCGTCGCCCGCGCCCGATGCTCGACGGCGACGCGACGCAGCCCGGCCAAGGTCGCCCACAGCCGATCCATGAGCAGCTCGAGACC
>CAZBCN010000003.1:91868-116920 GCA_964490285.1 uncultured Gemmatimonas sp.
GCTCGATCTCCTCGAGATCGAGCATGAGGTCCTGGATCCAGAGCGTGGCGCGCTTGCCGACGGTCGTCGGCTGCGCGGGCTGGAAATGCGTGTACGCGAGCGTCGCGAGGTTCGCGTGCGTGCGCGCGAACGCGGCGAGCGCGTCCACGCAGCGCACGAGCCGTGTGCGGGTCAGCTCGAGAGCCTGGCGGTGCAAGATCAGGTCGGCGTTGTCCGCCACGTAGGCGCTGGTCGCGCCCAAGTGGATGATCCCTTTGGCGGCGGGCGCGTCCTCGCCGAAGAGGTGCACGTGCGCCATGACGTCGTGACGGAAACGCTTCTCCAGCGCGGCTGCCCGCTCGAGGTCGAACGTGTCGAGCTTCGCGCGCATCTCGGCGAGCGCTTCCTGCGAGATGTCGAGGCCGAGCTCCGCCTCGGCTTCGGCGAGCGCGAGCCAGAGACGGCGCCAGATGCCGAACCTACGTCCCGGGGAGAAGACCGCCTGCATCTCCCTCGACGCGTAGCGGTCCGTGAGCGGGTGCACGTAGCGATCGAGGGAGCTCACGGTGGGTTCAGCGTCTCCAGTAGAAAGTGCGCACGTTGTAGCTGCCGTTGCGCTCGAACGTCAGAGAGAACTGCCCGCCGAGACGATCGAGGATGCCGGCGAACTCCTCCGCGCTCCGGATCTGCGTGCGGTTGATCCCGACGATCACGTCGCCCGGTCGAAGCCCGAGCTGTCCGGCGAGCTCGTTGGAGATCCCGGCGATCAGCGCTCCGGCCTCGCTCGTGAGGCCGCGCTCCGCGCGGATCTGCGGCGTGACCGTGATCAGATCGATCCCCTCGAGCACGCGCACGCGCGTGGCCGTGGTCGACGGGAACGCGATCGCCTCGATCTCGACGGCGCCACGTCGCCCCTCGACCTCCAGCGCCAGACGGTCGCCGGCGCGCAGGTCGAGCAGCGCGCCCTGGAAGTCGAGTGGGCCGGCGAGCGGCTTGCGGTTGGCGCTGAGGAGTCGGTCGCCGACCCTGAGCGACGCACGACCAGCCGGGGAGTCCGGCGCCACGGTCGCGATGCGCACGCCGCGCGTGCGCCCCCAAGCGTCGCCGTCGACCGGCTCGACCTCGATGCCGACCCAGGCGCGTCGGATCTCCCCGTAACGGAGCAGGTCGTCGACGATGCGGAGCGCCCGGTCGATCGGGATCGCGAAGCCGAGTCCTTCGCTCCCGCCGCTCCGCGAGATGATGGACGCGTTGATGCCGATCACCTCGCCGGCCGCGTTGACGAGCGGTCCACCCGAGTTGCCGGGGTTGATCGCGGCGTCCGTCTGGATCATCCCGAGATAGAAGCCCTGGTCGCCGGCCGACGGCGCGATGTTGCGCCCGATCGCGGAGATCACGCCGGCCGTCACCGTGGGCTGGGTGTCGCCGACGTAATTGCCCAGCGGGTTGCCGATCGCGACCGCCCACTCGCCGATCAGGAGACCGTCGACCGATCCGACGGGGGCGACCGGGAGGTCGCGACCCCGGACGCGCAGCACCGCGATGTCGGCGAGGGGGTCCGCGCCGACCAGCTCGGCCTCGAGGTCCGAGCCGCCCGGGAGCGTCACCCGAATTTGACTGGCGCCCTCGATCACGTGGTTGTTCGTCACGATGATCCCGTCCGGGCGCACGATCACGCCCGAGCCGAAGCTCACGCTGCGGCGCTCGGCGCCGGGAGGGAGGAAGAAGCTCTCCCACATCGAGCGCGGCTGGATCGCTTGCGTGGAGATCACGTTCACGCTCACGACGGCGGGCGCGACGCGGCTCGCGGCGCGTACGATCGCCGTCGAGCGGCTCTGGTCCAGCTCCGCCGACGCCTCCCCGGGTCTCTCCTGGATGGCAGGCGCGTACGATTCGGCCGCCGGGATCGCGAGGTCGGCGTCGACCTCGCGCGCGACCCCGCCCTCCGGCGCGCAGGCTGCGAGCGCCGCGACGGCGAGCCAGGCCGTTCTCATCTCAGATCTTTGCACCCAGCGTCTCCCAGTCCTTCAGGAACGCTTCGAGCCCCTTGTCCGTGAGCGGGTGCTTGCTGAGCTGCCAGAGCACGCTCGGCGGGATCGTGCAGCAGTCCGCCCCCATCATCATCGACTCCACGACGTGCACGGGACTCCGGATCGATGCGACCAGGATCTCGGTCTTGAAGCCGTAGTTGTCGTACACCTGACGGATCTGATGGATCAGCCCCATTCCCTCGCCGGCGATGTCGTCGATGCGCCCCACGAACGGCGAGATGAACGACGCGCCCGCTTTTGCAGCCAGGTGGGCTTGGGTCACCGAGAAGCAGAGCGTGACGTTGACCCGATGGCCCTCGGCCACGAGCGCGCGACATGCCTTCAGCCCCGCCTCCGTGAGCGGCACCTTCACCACCGCGTTCTCGTGGATCGCCGCGAGCTTCTTCCCCTCCTCGACCATCGTCTTCAGGTCGAGCCCGACGACCTCGAGGCTCACGGGGCCGTTCACGGCCCGGCAGATCTCCAGATAGATCTCTTTCGGGTCGCGTTTGCCCGCGACCTTCGCGACGAGCGATGGGTTCGTGGTGATCCCGTCGATCAGGCCGGCGTCCGCCGCGCGGCGGATCTCCCCCAGGTCGGCCGTGTCCAGGAAGATCTTCATACCGTGGCGGTGCTCCTCGACGGGGGGGCGCTCGGCTCGGCCTCGAGCAGCGCGTCAGCAGGGTACTCGACGTGACTCAGGAAGAGCCCTTCGGGTGGGGCGGGGGGCGACGTCACCACTTCCGGCTCGCGGGCGAGCAGGCGAGGGACGTCGCCGAGGGGTCGGCGGCCGCGGGCGACCTCGACCATCGTGCCGACCAGGTAGCGCACCATGTGGTGCAGATAGCGGTCTGCCGAGATCGTGAAGCACGGACCGAGCTGCCACTCCGACCACGTCGCAGCGGATACAGTGCACATGTCACCGCGCTCGGGCTGCCCCGACTTCGAGAACGACTCGAACGAGTGGCGGCCGATCAGGGGAGTGGCTGCGCTCGCGAGGGTGTCGAGGTCGAGTTGCTCCGCGAGCGCCCAACACCACCGGCGATGGAACGGGGAGGCCGCGCTCGCCGCCGTGCCGATCCGATAGAGGTACGTCCGGCGGGTCGCGTCGAAGCGCGGGTGGAAGTCCGGCCGCACGCGGCGGACCGATTCGACCCACACATCCGAGGGGAGGAGCGCGTCGAGCGCACGACGGAGCTTCTCGGCCGTCCAGGAGGCGGGAACGTCCACCGATGCGACCTGGCCCGTGGCGTGGACGCCCGTGTCGGTGCGCCCCGAGCCGAGCACCGTGCAGGGCCGATCCGCCAGCCGGGAGATCGTCTCCTCGAGCACGCCCTGGACCGTCCGCCGGTCGGGCTGGAGCTGCCATCCGTGGAAGTTGCCGCCGTCGTACTGCACGGTGAGCATCAGGCGGAGCTCGTCGGGCGCTTTCACGCGGTAAGTTCTAGAGACGCGAGGGGTCGTGTCAAGCGAACGGCCGCGGGGTCTGATTGACCGAAAAGCCGCGTCGCCATTAGGATTTCGACCCATCCAACGGAGTGCCGACGCATGAGCCGCGAGAGCGTGAGCAAGGACCTCACGGCCCTGTTGGAGGCCGTCGCGCGGGGTCGTTCCCTGAGCGCGGACGAGGCCGAAGCGGCCTTCGACCGCTTCATGGACGGCAGCGCCACGGAGGCCCAGATGGCCGGCCTGCTCGTGGGGCTCCGCGCCAAGGGGATCGCACCGGCAGAGGTGGCCGGCGGCGTGAGGGCGCTCCGCAAGGCGATGGTGCCGGTCCCTTCGAAGACCCCCGAGCGGCTCGTCGACACGGCGGGCACCGGCGGCGGGAGCGTCACGACGTTCAATATCTCCACCGCGGCGGCGCTGGTGGTGGCGGGTGCGGGCGTCCCCGTCGCCAAGCACGGTAACCGCTCGTTCACCTCGAAGTGCGGGAGCGCCGACGTGCTCGAGGCGCTCGGTGTCCGCATCGACCTCACGCCCGCACGCATGGGCGAGGTGCTCGCCGAGGCGGGCATCGTGTTCATGTTCGCGCCGCTCCTGCACCCGGCGATGAAGCACGTCGGGCCCGTGCGCAGGGCGCTCGGCATCACGACGATCATGAACATTCTCGGGCCCCTCACGAACCCGGCGGGCGCACGGCGACAGGTCGTCGGTGTCGCCGATCCGGCGCTACTCGGCCTCGTGCCCGGCGCTCTCCGCGAGCTGGGTCACGTGCGCGCGCTCGTCGTGCACGGCGAGCCGGGTATGGACGAGGTGAGCCCCGTCGGCTCGACGAAGGTGGCGGAGCTCGCCGGCGGCACGGTGCGCGTCTACGAGATCACGCCGAAAGAGCTCGGGGTGAAGCCGGCGCGCGTGGAGGAGTTGGCCGGGGGTGATCCGGCGCGCAACGCGGTCATGATCGAGGAGGTGCTCGCGGGGAAGTACGGCGCGCCGCGTGCCGCCGTCGTCATGAACGCCGCCGCCGCTCTGCTCGCCGCGGGTGTGGCCGAGTCATGGGAGGAGGCCGCGCGACAGGCCGAGCAGAGCATCGACGAGGGGAGGGGGGCTGCGGCGCTCGGTAAGCTCAGGGAGGCAGCGGGGCGGTAGGACGGGGGTCGAGACTAGCCCACCGCGTCCCACAGTGGTTTGCCCAAGAAGGCCGCCAGCCGCACGGCCTCGGGCCGGAGGGTCGTCCCGTCGCTGTGATGGATGACACTCCACCGGTTGCCGTCCGCGAAGACCAGGTTCAGCTCGAAGGCATGAGAGCCCCTGAGAAACTGGAGCGCGTGGACGTCGGCGAGCTTCACCAGCCTTCTCTTGGCGGGATCGCGCACCGGAGCTGCGTCCGAGGGTGGCAAAGCTCCCTTCCAGCACTCGCCTCGGTGCGTGTCGAAGACCACGGGGGGCAACGAGAACTGAAAGAGCAGCACGGTTCCGGCGAGCATGACCAGACCCGAAAGCATGAAGATGATGCCGAAGGCGATGTTCCCCATTCCGCCACTGCCGAGATCCGCGTCGGGCCGGCCTCCACCGAACACGATGAACCAGGTGGCCAAGACGATCTGCACGACTCCCACGAGGCCGAAGGCCCCGAAGACCAACTTTGCGGCGATCGTCGTCCTGAACTCGCTCCGCGACGGATCCACCTCGACGAGCCGGTACGTCCTGAAGTTGGCACCGCCCCACTTCGTTGGCGTCCACTCGGTCTTCGTCGCGACGGCGTCGTTCAGCGTCGCGGGGTCGAAGGGCTCTTTCGCGATCGTGAGGCTCCCCATCTGCTGGTGGAGCGTCTCCATCTGCTTGCGCATCCCTTCGAGCACTCGGTCGCTCCTCGTCGGCGCTACCCGATCGCGTCCCAGACCGGCTTCTTCAGGAACTCACCGAGTCGGCTCGCATCGTTGCGCAGCATTTCCAGGTTTCCGTGATCGATGATGTTCGATCGCTTTCCGTCCTTGAACACCAGGTTCAGCTCGAAGCTGGTGTAGCTCTTCTTCCGACCCCGGACTCGTTCTTGCACCAGCTGGAGCGCATGGATGTCGTCGAGCTTCATCGCGGGCTGTGAGGCTTGTCGGTAACGGTTCGTCGCACGGTCGGTGGTGGCGTGCCCCTTCCAGCACTCGCCTCGCCGCTTGTCGAAGACGACGGGTGCGAACCAATGGCGCATGAAGCGACGGCTACCGACGATCGCCGCGACTCCGACGAGCATGAATAGGAGGCCGGGAGCGATGAGGCCGATGGCGCCCCCAGTGATCCAGATGAAGACGATCGAGAAGGCGATCGCGAGCGGGCCCCAGACAGTGAAGAAGCTCGAGACGAGCTTGGAGGTGCCCGTCGAGCGAAACTCCACCCGAAACGGATCCACCTCGACCAACTCGTACGTCCCGAAGCTCGCGCCGCCGCCGCTCGCGGGACCCCACTGCGTCTGCATGGCGACCGGGTCACCCAGCGTCGACGGATCGAACGCGGGACTCCCCGACTGGCCCTGCTGAAGCATGGCCTCCAACTGCTTGCGAATAGCCTCGAGCACGTCGTCGCTCCTCGCCGGGGGGTGCGAAGCGACTACCAATACGGGCTGCCCGACCCGCCCGGCAAGGGTGCGCCTAGCCTGTAGCGCGCTGTCGGGGATTCGCTTCGGCTGCATCGAGGGCCACGAGCGCGGCCATCCCGACCTCGATCGGGACGTCGGCGTCGCGCTTCACGGTCGAGAGTCCCGTCATCCAGTCGGGCGCGACGCCGCGCTCGCGGTTGCGACGCACCAGCTCGGCGAGCGGCTCGTTCCCGAGCGGAGGCGGTGGCGCCGACGCTGCGATCGCCCGACCCATCGGGTCGAAGAAGACGACCTGACCCTCCGCGTCGCTGAACACGCGGTGCCCTTCCTCGTGTACCAGCCGGTGATGCCTCCTGCAGAGCAGCACCGTGTTCTTCAGGCTCGTCTCCCCGCCGTCGGCCCAGTGGTCGATGTGATGCGCGTCCGTGAACCGGAGTCCGCATCCGGGGAACCGACACCCACGATCTCTGGCCTCGAGCGCCCGCCGGAGCCCCGGCGGGATCGTCCGACGTCGTCGGCCCACGCCGAGCACGTCGCCGCTCGGACCCTTCTCGATCTCGACGACCGAAGCGTCGCACGCGAGCCGTCGCGAATTTTCCGCGGTAAATCGCGTACCGTCCTCCAGCTCGGACATTCCGGGCTCTCCATCGGCCCGCAGTGCCGAGGGCTCCACGTGCACCAGGACCTGGTACCGCTCGGCACGAGACCCCGAGATTGGCGCGCCGTCCCCGGCGAATCCCGCCGCGAGGGCGCGCTCGGCGAGCAGGCCGACTGCGTCCGCACGGCGCTGTTCCGGATCCGGGCGATCCTGATCGGCGTCCGACTCGGCTGCGTGTAGGGCGTCGCCCGCGGCTTCGACTGCGCGCATGAGCACCGCCGCGACCTCGGGCGTCAGACGACCCCGCACCAGGTACATGCCCTCCCCGTCCGGGAAGACCGAGAACGAGCGCGTGCGGTGGAGCAGCAGCTCCGCACGCTGCTCGCCCGCGCGGTTCATGGTCTTCCATCCGCGCACCAGTCGCTCCAGGCCCGCCGCCGAACTGGCCCTCGCGTAGGCCAGGAGCTCGGCCTCGCTCTCCGGCGTCGCGACGCGGGTGAGCGCACGCACCTTGCTGAACGAGAGCTCGCCGCGGTCCATCGCATCGGAGATCAGCGGCAGCGTCTCCAGCGCCCTCGCCGCGCGCACCTTCTCCGAGGCCGTCATGCGCGAGACCCCGAGCCGCCACGCGAGCCAATCGGCGCACGAGGCGAATCCCGCCTCGGCCCAGTCGCAGTGCGCGTCGCACGCGGCGACCGCTCGCAGGAACTCGCGGGTCGCCGCCGTGATCTCCCCGTAGAGCACCGCGACCCGGTCCATCCTCTCCAGGCGCGCGTCCGACTCGTGGGCTTCCTCGTCCCGAGCGTCCGCGTACCGAGCGTCCACATCCACTGCTTCGAGGTCCATCGTCCCCGCCTCCCCTCCCCAGGTGACCCGTCACACACGAATGCTGAAATCTACGAGGGGGTTGGGCGGCTTCTCAGGATCGCGCGAGGCTGCGAAGCGGCGCGATCGAGGCTTCGCGAAGTGGCTCGGGACGACGTGGTCAGCCAGGGCGCGCCCTGGTGCGGCGAGGCAGCCGCGCCACGAGCCGACTCGATTGGCCGCCCCCGAGCCACGCGAAATCCTGTCCATGTCTGGATGGGACTACTTTCCGCCTTCCACTGGGTCGGCGTATCCTGGCCTCACCCACGACGGCTTCTGCACGCACTCATTGGGAGTTCGCTCGCGACATGC
Organism: uncultured Gemmatimonas sp.; assembly: GCA_964490285.1. GTDB lineage: Bacteria > Gemmatimonadota > Gemmatimonadetes > Longimicrobiales > Gaopeijiaceae > UBA2982. Next base: position 99,679 of record CAZBCN010000003.1, read on the forward strand.
GCTCATTCAGCTCGGGACTACTGGGGATCCTCGGGATTCTCGGATCGAGCGCCACGGCGTCCGAGCCGATCTCGGCCCAACCCCTCGACGCCTCGTTCACCGCGGCCTACGAGCGCCTCCGCGCCGGGCCGGCACACGAGCGCGACGTGCCCACCGGTCGCACGGAACATACGCGCACCAGCGTTGACGGACTCGTGTACCGGTATGTCATCATCGTGCCCGAAGACTACGATCCCTCGCGCCGCTACCCGGTGGCCTTCTACCTGCACGGCGGCGTGTCGCGGCCCGACCCGGGACCGGGAGGCACTTGGTGGCGCAATTACGATGTCATGAACGGGCACGACCGGATCGCCGTCGTGCCGCTGTCGTGGAACGAGTCGTTCTGGTGGCAGGCGAGCCAGGTCGACAACCTGGCGGATATCCTGTCGGACGTGAAGCGTACATACAACGTCGATGAGAATCGCGTGGTCGTGTTCGGGTCGTCCGACGGCGGCACCGGGGCGTACTTCCTCGCCTTTCGCGACACGACGCCGTGGGCCGCCTTCCTTCCGTTCATCGGCGATCCCCGCGTCCTCCTCAACCCGGCGAACGGCGTGGACGGCGACGTCCACCTCGCCAACCTCACGAACAAGCCCCTGTTCATCGTGAACAACGAGGATGACCCGCTTTACCCCGTTCGCCAGATCATTCCCTTTCTCGGCGCACTCGAGAATGTCGGAGCCGACTTCGAGTTCACGCCCAAGCCGGGCGGGCACAACACCCGCTGGTGGCCCGAGGAGGAGGAGAACATCGAGCGCTTCGTCGCCGACCACCCGCGGGAGCCGCATCCCGAGCGGGTGTTCTGGGCGACCGAGCGCACCGACCGGTACAACCGTGCGCATTGGCTCGTGATCGACGAGCTGGGCGCGCTCGCGGGCGACGAGGCACGTCGCTACCTCGCATCCGTCACCGCGGGCGGGGATGAGGACGGGATCGTGGACGCGCGACGCGAGGGCAACACGGTGACCTTACTGTCGTACGGGGTGCGCCGCGTCACACTGTTGGTTTCGCCCGATGCGTTCGACCTGGCGAGCCCGCTCAGGGTCGTGGCCAATGGCGAGACCGTGTTCGAAGGGATGGTATCGCCCGACATCGACGTGCTGACGAAGTGGGCCGCGCGCGACGAAGACCGCACGATGCTCTACGCGGCGGAGATCGACGTCGCCCTCGAGGGGACCCGGTGAAAGACATCCGCTACGCGCTGCGCGATCTACGCAGCCACGCGACATTCGCCAGCGTCGCGATTCTCACCACCGGGCTCGGCATCGGGTCGGTCACGGCCATCTTCAGCGTGGTCGATGCCGTGTTGCTGCAGGGACTTCCCTACGAAGCCCCGGAGGAGTTGGTGCGCGTCTGGTCCACGAACAGGGAGCGTGGTGTCGAGCGGGGGTTCATGTCGCCCCCGGACATCGCGGACTTCCAAGAGAGGAACCGAACCCTCTCGGACATGGCCGCCTACTCCGAGGCGGAGCTGACCCTGATCGATCGGGACGGAATCGGCGTCAAAGTCGTCGGCTCATGGGCCGGGGACAATCTATTCGAGGTCCTCGGAGTCGGGGCCCAGATCGGACGCACCTTGACCGCGGGCGACGGAGCGCCGGGCGCTCCGAGGGTGCTGGTGCTGGGACACGAGTTCTGGCAGAGCCGCTTCGGCGCCGACCCCGGCATCGTCGGTCGGTCGCTCACGGTCGAAGAGGACGAGTACACCGTGGTGGGCGTCATGCCATCGGGCTTCGACTTCCCCGGCAGCTCGAGCTTCTGGCTCAATCGCCACCTCTTGGCCTACCCGGGACGGTACGCCCGCTGGATGGACGTGGTGGGGAGGCTCGACGATGGGGCGGACCTCACCGCGGCCCGCGAGGACTTCGCCCGCGTGGCGAGGCAGCTCGAAGGCGAGTTCCCGCAGACGAATCGCGCCTATACGACGACCATGGTCCCGCTGGATGAGGCAGTCGTCGGCGAGACTCGGGCCACGCTACTCGTGCTCCTGGGCGCCACGCTGCTCCTGCTGCTCGTAGCCTGCGCCAACGTGGTCAATCTCCTTCTCTCGCGAATGGCCGATCGTGGGCAGGAACTGGCCCTGCGCGCCGCGCTCGGGGCCGGCCGCATGCGGCTCGGACGTCAGCTTCTCACCGAGAGCCTCGTGCTCTCGGCGGCGGGAGCCGCGGTGGGGATCCTGGTGGCGTGGCTCGGCATCAGCGTGCTCGTCGCTCTCGGTCCGGAGAACCTGCCACGCCTCGACGAAGTGCATCTGGACGGACGCGTGCTGCTCTTCACTCTGGCAGCCACCGCCCTCACGGGGATCCTCTTCGGTCTCGCGCCCATCCTGCGGCTCATGCGAACGGATGTCAGGACCACGCTCCAGGATGGCTCACGTGGCTCAACGGGCCGAAGGGGCCGCACGAGAAACGCCCTGGTCGTGGCTCAGCTCGCCGTGGCCGTCATGCTGGTCGTCGGGGCAGGGCTGTTGTCCCGCAGCTTCATCGAGCTCCTGCGCACCGAGCCCGGATTCAACGCAACCGGCGTGCTCACGATGAGGGTCGACCTCCCGACCAGGGCCTACAGAGACCTGGCACGAGTGTCGGACTTCCACGCCGAGATGATCGCCGAGCTGGAGCGGATTCCCGGCGTCGCTGCGGTCGCCGCATCAGCCACGCTGCCGTTCGAAAGGGAGATTCCCTTCCTCGGCAACTTCGTCGTGCAAGACCGGGTGGCACCTGCGCAGGGCGAGGAGCCGATCGCGCACTACCGTCAGGTCTCGCCGGGCTTCTTCGCCACCATGGGCATCGACGTGGTGAGTGGCCGGGATTTCGAGCTGAGCGATGACCGCGTGGCGAAGGGCGTAGCCGTGGTGGATCAGGCGCTCGTCGATCGGTACTTCCCCGGCGAGGATCCCATCGGCAAGGTGATCGGAGGACTTCCGCCTCACGTGGCGTTGGGTGGGTTCTTCCCCGCGAGCTTCGAGATCGTGGGCGTGGTGGGTGACGTGAAGTACTTCGGGCTGGCACAGCCATCGGAGCCGTCGCTCTACCTTCCGGTGGCTCAGGCGCCCTTCAGGCGCATGAGCTTCATCCTCAGGACCACGACCGACCCCGAATCCCTGGTCGCGCCGGCTCGGCGAGTGATCCAGGCCTCGGATCCGAGCGTGCCCATCTCGCGGGTGTCGACGATGGAGCGGATCGTGTCGACGTCGGTGGCGCGCGAGCGGTTCAGCATGATGCTGTTGGCGCTCTTCGCCGGCGTCGCCCTCGTGCTCGCGTCCGTCGGGGTCTACGGAGTGATCTCGTACGGGGTCTCGCAGCGCACGGCGGAACTCGGCATTCGTGTCGCGATGGGTGCGGAGCCGGAGGACGTCCTCAGCCTCATCCTCAAGCAGGGCGCGATGCTCGCCGCGATCGGCATCGGCCTCGGTCTTCTGGGGGCGGGCTTCCTCAGTCGCGTCATGGCCAGTCAGCTATACGGCGTCGGCGCCACCGATCCGGCCACCTACGCCGCCGTGGCCGCGGCGCTCTTCGCCGTCGCGCTGGCCGCCGTGTACATCCCGGCCCGCCGCGCGGCACACCTGGATCCGGTGGTCGCGCTCAGCGGGGACTCACGCACCTCGGCCCGCTGATCTCGGCGGAAGCGTTCGAGGCGGGGCGAGTGCGTCCCTTGGCTTGAGCGGCGCTGGGACTCTAGAACTCGGAGTCCGTGCGAGCCGAGGCCGAGCGGTTTCTCGGTCTGCCCGTGGGCGACGTGCGCAGCATGTCGCCCCACGAGGCGGATTTCCGACACCGGCAAGTAGCCGACGTCAGCCGATCCGCCCACCCGGCGTCGGAAATCCGCCGGCGAGGTTTGCGACGCCGCCCCGAGCTCGCTGACGAAGCCCGCGAGGAAGCGGCGGTGTCGCAAACCTCAGTACTTCCGGATGACCCCCACCACGACGCCCTGCACCCGCACATCCCGCGCATCCGCGTAGATCGGCTTCATCGTCGGGTTGGCCGGCTGCAACCGCACGCGCCCACCCGGCTCCCGGTAGAGCTTCTTCACCGTGGCCGCATCACCCCCGACCAGCGCCACCACCATCTGCCCGTCCTCGGCCGTCTGCTGGGCCTGCACCACGATGTAGTCCCCGTCGCGGATCTGCTCCTCGATCATCGAGTTGCCTTCGACGCGGAGCACGTAGTTGTCCTTCTTCTTCCGCACCATGTCGGGAGGCACGGCGATCGTCTCGTGGTCCGTCATGGCCTCGATCGGCATGCCCGCGGCGACCGCGCCGTAGAGGGGCAGCTCGACGGAGGGAGGGCCCGCGTCGGGGCTCGTGACCTCGACGGAGCGGCTCTCGTTGTACGACTTCCTTATGTAGCCCTTGCGCTCCAGATTGCTCAGGTGCTCGTGGACGGTCGCGAGGGACGTGTACCCGAACGACTCCGCGATCTCCTCGAAGCTCGGTGCGTACCCGTGGCTCTCGATGAACCCGCCGACGTAGTCGAGGATCTCTTTCTGGCGCTTGGTGAGGGGCATCTGGCCCTCCCTCCCTCCGAGTGACCCGAACAGGAACCGAATTAGGTTACCCGAACGTTGCCCGAAACGCAAGGATCCCCGCCGCTTCCCGGCATCCTGGCCGACATCGTTCGGACCAAGACCGCCGAGTTGGCGGAGCTGCGTCCCCGGGCCAAGGCCCTGGAGCGAGGGGCCGCCGACGCACCGTCGTCACGTGACTTCGGCGCGGCGCTGGCCGCTTCCGGTCACGTCGCGCTGATCGCCGAGTGCAAGCGTCGCTCCCCCGGGGCCGGGGCGATCCGCCCGGATCTGGATCCGGGGTCGTTGACGAGCGGCTACGCGCGTGCCGGCGCGGCCGCGCTCAGCGTGCTCACGGACCGGGACTACTTCGGCGGGAGTCTCGCGGACCTCGCGGCGGCCAAGGCGGCGACACCGCTGCCGGTGCTCAGGAAGGACTTCACGCTCGACCCGCTACACGTGATCGAGGCGCGCGCGGCGGGCGCGGACGCAATCCTGCTGATCGTGCGGATCCTGAACGACCGCATGCTCGCCGCGCTCCACGCGGAGGCCGAGGCGCTCGGGATGGCGGTGCTCGTGGAAGTGCACGATCGCCACGAGCTCGCGCGCGCGCTCGAGATCGACGCCCAGATCATCGGCATCAACAACCGCGACCTCGCGACGTTCCGCACGGATCTCGGGACGACGGTCGAGCTGCTCGACGCGACCCCCGACGACGTCCTGGTCGTGTCCGAGAGCGGGATCCGCAACCGCGAGGACGTCGCACGGCTCGGCGACGCCGGGGTCGACGCGATCCTGGTCGGCGAGACGCTCCTCCGCGCCCCCGACCCGGAGGGTGCCGCCCGCGCGCTCGCCGCCGTGCCGAGACGGGAGCGCGTCCGTGGCTGAGTCGTCGGCCCACTCCGTGCGCGTGAAGATCTGTGGGCTCACGCGTCGCGAGGACGCGCTGGTCGCCGCTGCGGCCGGAGCAGACTATCTCGGAGTCATCCTCTCGGCCGGCTTCGGCCGGAGCGTCGCGCTCGCCGATGCCGCCGCGCTGGTCCAGGACACGCGCGCCCAGAAGGTCGCGGTGTTGGTGGACGAGACCGCGGAGACCGCGGCCGCCGCCGCGCGAGCGCTCGGCGCCGACGTGATCCAACTGCACGGCGACGAAGCACCCGACGTCCTCGAGGCCCTCCGCACGCGGGGCCCGTGGAAACTCTGGAAGGCCGTGCGCGCGAAGTCGCTCGACGACGTCGAGCGGACGGTGGAACGCTACGCCGGCTCGGCGGACGGGATTCTCGTGGAGGGTTGGAAAGAGGGCGCCCTCGGAGTCGGCGGCGCCCGCGTCACGCTCGATCCCGCGGTGGTTCGCGCGCTCGTGCCGGCCCACCTGGACTTCGTGCTCGCCGGCGGGCTCGACCCGGACAGCGTGGGCGAGGGGGTCCGTGCCTTCCACCCTGCCGTCGTCGATGTATCGTCTGGGGTCGAGCGCGCGCTCGGGGTGAAGGACCATGCGCGCATACGGGCATTCATCGAGGCGGCGCGCGCCGCCTCCGCCGTCGCCTCCGCGAAGTGAAGGAATAGGACGTCATGACGACCGACACGTCGACCGCACGCCAACGCTTCGGGCCCTACGGAGGGCGGTACGTGCCCGAGACGCTCGTCCATGCGCTCGACGAGCTCACCGAGGCCTACGAAACCGCGCGGCTCGATCCCGAGTTCGAGGCGTCGCTCGCTTACCTCCTGAAGGACTTCGCGGGCCGACCGTCGCCCCTCTACCGCGCGCGCCGGCTCGGTGAGGCGGCCGGACACCCGGCGGTCTACCTCAAGCGCGAGGACCTTAACCACACGGGCGCGCACAAGATCAACAACACACTGGGACAGGCGCTGCTCGCGAAGCGGATGGGCAAGCAGCGCATCATCGCCGAGACGGGCGCGGGCCAGCACGGTGTCGCCACCGCCACTGCGTGCGCGCTCTTCGATCTCGATTGCGTGGTCTACATGGGCGAGGAGGACGTGAAGCGCCAGGCGCTCAACGTCTACCGCATGGAGCTGCTCGGTGCGGAGGTACGCCCCGTCGGCTCGGGCACGCGCACGCTGAAGGACGCCACCAACGAGGCCATCCGCGACTGGGTCACGAACGTGCGCTCGACCCACTACATCATCGGCTCGGTGGTGGGACCGGATCCATTCCCGCGCATGGTGAGGGACTTTCAGGCCGTGATCGGACACGAGGCCCGCGAGCAGATCCTCGCGGCCGAGGGTCGGCTTCCGGCCGCGGTGGTCGCGTGCGTGGGTGGAGGCTCGAACGCCATCGGCATCTTCCACGCGTTCGTACCCGATGCCGAGGTGCAGCTCATCGGGGTCGAGGCCGCGGGGGAGGGGATCGACTCGGGGCATCACTCGGCCTCCCTCGCCGCAGGATCTCCGGGTGTCCTCCACGGCTCGCTCAGCTATCTTCTGCAGGACTCGGACGGACAGGTCGCGCCCGCGCATTCGGTCTCGGCGGGCTTGGATTATCCGGGAGTCGGGCCGGAGCACTCCTTCCTCAAGGACTCAAAGCGCGCTCGGTATACGTCCGCCACCGATGACGAGGCCCTCGACGCGTTTCACAGGCTCTCCGAGCTGGAGGGAATCATCCCCGCACTCGAGTCCTCCCATGCGGTGGCGCACGTCCTCGCGCACGGGAGCGACTATGCGGGCCCCGTGGTGGTGTGCCTCTCCGGTCGAGGGGACAAGGACGTCGCGCACGTGGCCCGGCTCGAAGGCCGCGGATCGCTGCTCTGAGGCGTGGTCGTGACCGAGCCGCGCTTGCCGCCGCCTGAGGCCTCGTCCGAGGCACAGGAGTGGGACCAGGACCCGGCTCTGCTCGCGGCCGTCCAGACCCTGCTCGTCACGCTCGGGAAGACGTTCCGCGCCTACCAGCTCTACGACGAGAACAACCCCGTCCGTAAGCGTTTCGGCGAGCAACTCAAGACCGAGTTCCTCGCCCTCTGGCAGCAAGCGGACCGCTTGGTTCTCAGCATCGACGAGGACCACATGTACCTCCTGGGGACGGAGGTCTACAAGTCGGAGAGCAGGAACGACTCGCTCGCGTTCCTGTTCTTCAAGGATGGAGTGCGCGAGATCACGTTCATGCCTGGGCTCGAGACCGAGGAGCTCGACCGCTTCCTCGGCGTGCTCCAGAAGGCGCGTAAGCTCGTGCCCGAGGGCGACGACCTCCTGACCGTGCTCTGGGAGGCGGACCTCCACTTCTTCGAGTACCAGTACGTGGACCTCCTCGCGGAAGGCGTCGCGCTTCCCGAGGCGGGCGCGGGAAACACGCAAGCCGAGATGCAGTCCGCGCTCCAGGCCGAGGACGAGGAGATGGCCGCGACGGCGCGGCGCGCGGAGTCCGGCGCGGCAGAGGCCGAGCCCGCGCACCAAACGGTCAAGCAGGACGACTTCAACCCGACTCTGTACGCGCTCGACAAGCGCGAAATGGAGTACCTGCGCTCCGAGTTCCAGAAGGAGCTCACACGCGACACGCGCGCCGACGTGCTCAACGCGCTCTTCGACCGGCTCGAGGAGCCCCAGGACCGCGAGCGGCAGTCCGAAATCCTCAAGATCCTGTCGACGATCCTACCGAACTTCCTCAGCCGGGGCGCGATCGTAGCGGCGACGAGCGTGCTCGAGGAGCTCCGCCGGCTCGAGTCGAGCAAGGGCGTCTTCGACGAGCAGCGCATGCAGGAGTCCCGCAATATCCTCGACCGGATCAGCGCGCCGGAGGCCATCGAGCAGCTCATCCAGGCGCTGTTCGACGGCACCGTGCGCGCTTCGGCCGCCCAGCTGGGGACTTTCCTGCAGTTCCTTCGCGGTGGGGCACTCTCACCGCTGCTGCGCGCTTCGGAGACGGTCGATCACAAGGAGCTGCAGGCCGTGCTGCGCAAGGCCGTGCAAGGGATCGCCGGCCGCAACCGGGCAGCGGCGGTCAAGCTGCTCGAGGAGTCGGACCCGGTCCTCGCCGCGGGTGCCGCCCGCCTCGTGGGAGAGATGCAGATCACGGAGGCGGGGTCCTCGCTCGCGAACTTGCTGGCGCACACGGACCCGGTGGTTCGGCTGGCAGCGGTGGAAGCGGCCGTGGCGCTGAAGGCGTCCACCACGGCGAGCGCGCTCGAAAGGACGCTCGACGATCCAGAGCGCGAGGTCCGCATCGCGGCCGCGCGCGCGCTCGGGGTGCTGCGCTACCGACCCGCCGCCCAGAAGCTCGCGGGAATCGTGAAGGGCAAGGATATCCGCAGCGCCGACATCACGGAGAAGGTCGCGGTGTTCCAGGCGTACGGGATGGTCGCCGAGGCCGACGGGCTCGGTCTCCTCGACGGACTCCTCAACGGAAAGGGCTTCCTCGGCAAGCGCGAGCCCACGGAGATCCGGGCCGCGGCTGCGTTGGCGCTCGGCCAAGTTCCTGGACCCGCCGCCCGCGAGGTGCTCATGAAGGCGACCCAGGACGAGGATCCCGTCGTGCGCAGCAATGTGAACCGCGCGCTGCGCAGCGAGGGCTGACATCGTGAACCGGCCGGGCGGGCTCAACTACCAGGAGGAGGGGCGGCGGCTCCTCACGTCGCTCTACGGGGCGCTGAGCGCGCTCAAGCTGTACCCGGTCGAGAATGAGACCGTGCAGATCGCGCTGTCCGATCTGCACGCCCTCGTCGAGCGCGTCGTGAACGTCGACGGAGGCGCCGAGGTCCGCGTCGTGGGGGACTTCTTCTTCCTGAACGAGACGCGGCTCCGCCTGGATCTGTCGAACTTCGCGACGTTCGGCGCGTTTGCGAGCGCGCTCCAGACCCACGGCATCGGCGCGGTGGAGATTCTGCCCGGGATCGAGCGTCGCGAGTGGGCCCCGTTCATCTCCATGCTCCTGCGGAAGCCCTCGGGGGAGGGCCCGTTCGAAGGCTTCATGGAGCGCTTCGCCAGTGCGCCGGTGCAGCACATCCACCTCCGCTCTGCGACCGACGTCGAGGAGCCCGCGGAGGAAGAGAAGCTCACCGCCGCGAAGCGCACGTATGCGCAGTCCGTGAAGGTCGCCAAGGACGTGTTCGGCGACATGCGCATCGGAAAGGCCGTGAACGCGCGCAAGGTGAAACGCGCGGTGCAGGGGATCGTGGACCAGGTGCTCTCGAACGAGTCGTCCATGGTCACCATGACCACGCTGCGCGACTTCGACGAGTACACGTTCACGCACTCCGTGAACGTGTCGATCTTCAGCGTGATCATCGGTCAGAGGCTCGGGCTCGACCGGCTCCAGCTCTACGAGCTCGGCCTCGGCGCGCTCTTCCACGACGTGGGCAAGCAGCGCCTCGACGCGGCCATCATCAACAAGCCGGGTGGGCTCACCGACGCGGAGTGGGCGCATCTGAAGGAACACCCCACGGAAGGTCTCCTCGTGCTCTTCGACATGCACGGGTTCTCGGACGTGCCGTACCGCCAGATGCTGATGGCATACGAGCACCATATGAAGATCGACCTCACGGGGTATCCCCCGAACAAGCGCAGGCGGGCGCCGACGCTCTTCACACGGATCGTGGCGGTCGCGGACTCGTTCGACGCCGGCACGTCGGTCCGGAGCTACCAGTTCCAGCCGTGGCCGCCCGACGCGGTGCTCCAGGAGATGAGGGACAACCCGAAGCGCGGCCTCGACACGCTGCTCGTGAAGGTGCTCATCACGGCGACGGGCGTGTACCCGGTGGGTACGCTCGTCATTCTCGACACGCACGAGCTCGCGGTGGTCGCGGAGGTCAACAAGGATCCTGCGCTCCTCCACCGTCCGATCGTGCGCGTGATCTCCGACGCCGTAGGCCTGCCGCTATCCCAGCCCCGGACGATCGACCTCGCCGAAACGGATCCCGCCACGGGCGCCCCACGCCGGGAGATCATCAAGACCACGGATCCCCAGAAGTACGGCATCCGGGTGAGCGACTACCTGATCGCTACGTGATCTCCCAGGCATTCGCGGCCCGCCGATCCAGGGGCCAGGCCGCGCTCGTTCCCTACGTCACGGCGGGCTATCCCGAGCGTGCGTCCACCGTCGAGGTCCTCGAGGCTCTCGCCGACGCGGGTTCCGACGTGCTCGAGCTCGGCGTTCCGTTCTCCGATCCGCTCGCGGACGGTCCGACCATCCAGCACGCGTCGTTCGTGTCGATCCAGAAGGGCACCACCGTGCACAGCGTGCTCGAGGACCTCGCCGCATTCCGGGCACGCCGTGCGACCCCCATTGTTCTGTTCACCTATCTCAACCCGCTGCTCCGCTACGGGCTGAATGCGTTCCTGCGGGACGCCGAGGCGGCCGGCGCGCAGGGAGTGCTCGTGACGGATCTCCCTTCCGGGTCCGATCCGGCGATCGAGTCGGAGATCGTCGGGTCTGCGCTCGACCTGATTCGTCTGATCGCCCCGACGACGCCGGTCGAGCGCGTACCCGAGGTCGCCAAGGGCGGGTCGGGGTTCCTCTACTACATCTCGCGGACCGGCGTGACCGGCGCGCGCACCGAGCTGCGTGAGGAGCTCGCCGCCGAGGTCGGGAAGATCCGCACGGCGGTCGACCTGCCCGTGGCGGTGGGGTTCGGCATCTCGAGTCCCGAGCAGGCGGCCACGGTGGCGGCCGTTGCCGATGGTGTCGTGGTAGGGAGCGCGGTCATCCAGGCGCTCGACCGCGGCGGCGTCCCCGAGGCGGGGCGGTTCCTGGCTTCGCTCAGGAAGGGGATGGACGGCTAGGGGTCGGTGCCTATTCGGCACTCAACGTTCGCAACAGCTCCTCGTCCGGCCTCACGAACAGCGTCTCGATCCGCTCGACCGCCACACGCCCGGGCGGCGTCTTCCGCGGCTTCCGCACGTACTTCCGGAGCGTCCAATCCACGGGAACGCTCCCGGACGTACGCGCCTTCGAGTGGAGCGCCGCGAGCGTCGCCGCTTCGGCGAGGTCGCGCGCCGGCGGGTTGCCGGGTCCGGTCCACCGCAGGATCACGTGCGCCCCGCCGACGTGGCGCGCGTGCAGCCACACGTCACCGGGCGACGAGTGCTTGAACGTCAACTCGTCGTTGTGCTTGGCGCCGCGCCCCACGCGGATCTCGAGTCCGCCCGAGCTTCGGAACACCCTGTAGGGCAGGGCGGGCCTCGTCTCGCGCGGCGCGTCGGCACTCGGTTTCCCGCGGCCGAGCGCGTCGCGAACGTCCGCTTCGTCCACGACGCCGGCCCGCGCGCGGCCGAGTAGGTCCTGGATGCGCGCGCGTGCCGCCTTCGCCTGCTCGAGCAGCGGAGGCAACCGTTCGGCGGCGCGCTCGGACTTGGTCGCGCGCTGGTAGAACGCGGCCGCGTTGGCGTGCGGCGGCTGGGCAGGATCGAGCTCGACCTCGACGGTGCCGCCATCGAACCCGACGAGCTGCGCACGCGAGGCCCCGTGCGGGATATCCGCATAACGCGCGAGGACGAGATCGCCGACGGCCCGCAGCGCAGCCGGATCCGGCAGCTCGGCGAGCTCCTTCTCGATCCGCCCGACGCGTCCGCTCGCGCGACGAAGTGCCGCCTCGAGACCCTGCAGGAGCGCAGGGTCGAAGGTGGGCGCCCCGACCTCGCCTTCGGCGGCTGTCGCGCATGCCTCGAACGCAGCGAGCAGGCTCTCGACTCCGGGATGCGGCGTACCCGCGAGCGGAAAGGGATAGGGCTGCGGGCCGGTCGCGAGCTCCAGCAGGACGGGCTCGGGCGAGGCGCTCCCGTCGGCGAAGGCCTTCCAGCGGGCGTACCCGACCTCCAGGCCGGAAGCTGCGCCGGGCTCGCTGGGCGCGCCGAGCAGTGCGGCCGCGTTCAGGGGTGACGTCCAGGCGTACGTGCGTACCAATGCGTGGGGGCGCTCCCCCTCGGGCACGCTGCCGAGCGCCGACATCCACTGCTCGAGGGTCACCTCCCCATGAAGGCCGACGCGCGCGAGCGGACGTGGAGCGACGTAGACCTCGCCGACGCGCTGCACGCGCGCACCATCGCGCCGCGTGAGCACGTGCCGAATGATGGGCGGCTCACCCTCGACGAGCATCGCGTTCCACTGATTGCCCATCAGCTCCACGACGAGCGCGAGGGGAGCATCGGCCCCGGACAGCGTGAAGCGGACGATGCGCTCGTCGGGAGTCGCCGCCACCGCGGCCACGCGGCCGCGCAGCTTGAAGTCGTCCTCGGCGGGAGCGGCGGCGCCCACCACCCGCGGCCACCCGCGACGGGGGTGCAGCGCCCAGTGGAGCGTCCGGTCCTCGAAGAGCAGCGCGACGTCATGAGCGTCTCCATCGAGCCGGAGGCCACGCAGTCGCGCTCCCGCGAGCGCGGCCTCGAGCTCGAGCGCCGTGTGACGGGCGAGGAGCGCGTCCCACCGAATGGACGTCGTCGGGATCGACAAGGGCGGCTGTGCGGCGAGGGGCGAAAAGCGGGTCGGGGCTGGACCCGTCGGGTAAGCTATTGTAATTAAGTGCGTTATGCTCCCGAGAGTCTCACGCGACGTCGCCGCCGGCGCCCAGGCCGCGACCCTGCACCCCTGGGTCGCCGCCGCCGCGCGCGGCGAGCTCCCCGAGTGGGCGGTCGCGGGACCCGCTCGACGCGAGCACATGGCGCGTGTGGCTGCGTTGCTCGGCGGGTGGGCCGCGGCGCTCGACTTGTCCGAGGACGACCGCACGCGGTGGCGCGCCGCGGGTTACTTGCACGATGCGCTCCGGGACGAGCGGCCCGAGGTGCTGCGTCCGCTCGTGCCGTCCGGGCTGCGCGACCTGCCGAACTCCGTACTCCACGGCCCCGCGGTGGCGGAGCGCCTGCGGGAAGCGGGCGTCCACGACGAGGAGCTCCTGCGTGCGGTCCAATCGCACACGATCGGCGGGGCTGGGCTCGGAACTCTGGGCCGCGCGCTCTACGTCGCCGACTACCTCGAGCCGGGGCGCGCGTACGCGACCGAGTGGCACACGCGCCTGCGTGAGCGGATGCCCGCCGAGCTCGCCGCCGTCCTCCACGAGGTCGTCGCCGAGCGCATGCGGCGTGGCCGTGAGAGCGGCCGCCCCCTCGCGCCGGAGACGCTCGCGCTCTGGGACGAGCTGGAGCGCGAGACCCCATGACCCGCCGCACCCTCACCATTCTGGCCGTCATCGCGGCGCTCGGGGGCGGGGCCTGGTTCCTCGGGCAGCGGTGGCCGGATGCCCGGACGGAACGTGGCGCTCCCCGCTACGTCCCTCCGGAGCGCGTGCGCGTCGAGGTGCTCAACGCCGGCGGCGTGGCCGGCCTGGCCCGCGAGGTCACGAACCTCCTGCGGGACGACGGCTTCGACGTCGTGCAGTTCGGGAACGCGGGCACATTCGACCGCGACTCGACCGTGGTCATCGACCGAGTGGGACGGGATGAGTTGGCCGAGGGCGTTGCCAACGCCCTCGGAATCCGTAACGTCCTCACCGAGCCCGATTCGAACCTCTTCGTCGACGTCACCGTATTGTTGGGGAGAGACTGGGCGGAGCGTGCGGGCGGGGACGACCCGATCGGAGCCCCGCCGGATCGAGCGCCGTGGGATCCCCGCGGGTGGCTCGGACGCTGACACGGCGCCCACGACGAACCAGGCGACAGATGGCGAAGAAGGACAAAGCGAGCGAAGGGGAAGCGACCGTCTCCGAGGAGGGGACCGAGCCTCCGAAGGCGCCGACACGCAAGCGCGCGCAAGCACGAGAGAAGCCGGCCGACGGGGTGGCCGAGTGGGCGAAGTCGATCGTCATCGCGCTCGCGCTCTTCCTCTTCCTGCGCACGTTCCTCGTGCAAACGTTCGTCATCACCTCGGGCTCGATGGAGGAGACGCTGCTCGTCGGGGACATGCTCGTAGTGAACCGCGCGGCAATCGGGTCCCGCATTCCGGCGACGGACATCCGCATCCCCGGATACTCCGAGCCGCGTCTCAACGACGTCATGGTCTTCGACCCGCCGCACGAGGAGACGCTCAAGCTCATCAAGCGGCTCGTCGGCATGCCCGGCGACACGATCGAGATGCGGAACCGCGCGTTCTACCGGAACGGGCAGCAGGTGGACGAGCCGTACGTGGTCCACTCGGGTGTTCCGGACGAGTCCCACCCGTGGATGGAGTGGCAGAAGACCTACCTGGCGAGCAGCGTCGACCCACGCACGTATACGCCGACGCGCGACACGTGGGGCCCGCTCGTGATCCCCGCGGACCGCTACTTCATGCTCGGCGACAACCGCGAGCAGAGCCTCGATTCCCGCTACTGGGGGCTGCTCGAGGGATGGCGGCTCGAAGGCCGCGCGGTCTTCACGTACTTCTCGTACAACAAGGGCTCGTACCGCCCGTTCCCGTGGGTGCGCGAGATCCGCTGGGGGCGCATCCTGCAGGGGATCGACTGACGCTCTAGCCCGGAGCCGCCTCGGCCTGGGCGAGCGCGTGGGCCCGTAGCTGCCCGCACGCCGCGTCGATGTCCCGTCCGCGCGACTCCCGAACCGCGGCGGTGACGCCGCGACGCTCGAGCCCCGCGGCGAACGCGCGGATGCGATTGGCGGACGAGGCGCGCCAGTCCTGATACGGGATCGGGTTGAACGGGATGAGGTTCACGAACGCGCCGACACGGACGGCCAGGTCGGCGAGCGGCTCGATGAGCTCCAGGCCGTCGTTCACGCCCGCGATCATCGTGTACTCGAACGTGATGCGCTTGCCGCCCGCCTCGTCGAAGCGCGCGAGCGCGCCCATCACCTCGGGCAGCGGGTAGCGCCGCTCGAGCGGAATCAGCGTGGCCCTCAGGTCGCTCGACGGCGCGTGCAGCGAGAGCGCCAGACGGAACTGCTCGGGTCGCTCGGCCAGCTCGAGGATCCCCGGCACGTGCCCCACGGTCGAGACCGTGATGCGGCGCGCGCCGACCTCGTACCCCCGGTTGAGGAGCGTGAGCGAGTCGTGGACGGCGGCGCGGTTCGCGAGCGGCTCTCCCATCCCCATGTAGACGATGTTGGTGATGGCCCCGAGTCCGTTCGCCTCCGCCCATCGTCTCGAGGCGCGGTACTGCGCGACGATCTCGCCGGCCGAGAGCTGACGGCGGAAGCCCCCCCAACCGGTCGCGCAGAACGTGCACCCCATCGCACACCCGGCCTGGCTGGAGATGCAGAGCGTCAGCCGCCTCTCGGTCGGAATCAGCACCGACTCGACGAGCTCCCCGTCGGCGAGCTTCCAGACGTGCTTGACCGTCCCGTCCTGGCTCCGGGCGACCGTGGCGGCCTCCGCCTCCGCGAGCTCGAACCTCGCGGCGAGCGCCTCCCGCTCCGCGCGCGGCAGGTCGGTCATGTCCCCGATGGAGGGCACGAGCCGCTCGAGGATCCAGCGCTCGACCTGGCCCGCACGGTAGGCCGGCTGCCCGCGCGCCTGGAAGTGGTCGAGCAGGACGCGCCGCAAGACCTCGGGGGGCAGCGACAGCAGGTCGGCGCGAAGCGTGTCGGCCATGGCGTTTTCTTGAATCGTCCGGGGGGCAGGCTTAACTTAGCCGCCCGCTGGAAACACCTGAAGTTACTGCAGGAAACTAAGGAGATTCGCCGCGAAGCGAGCGACGCGAGAACAACGTTTTGTCGAGCCGATTGCGTGTGTGGGGACCCGCGGCCGCTTGGGCTGCGGTCCTCTTTTTGTTGAGTGCATGGCCGAGCCCGCGGATCCCCCACTTCTTTCCGGGGAGCGACAAGGTGGCCCATGCCGCCCTCTATGCCGTGCTCGGCATCGCGCTCGCCTATGGACGCCGAGGCGCGTTGGAGCCGCCTCCGCACTGGCTCATGATCCTCGTGGGTGCGCTCTACGGCGTGACGGACGAGTGGCATCAGGTCTTCGTGCGCGGGCGCTCACCGGACCTGGGAGACTGGCTGGCGGACGTCACGGGCGTCCTGCTCGGTTATAGCTTGATGCTGGTGGTGATGGGATGGTTGCCAACCTCGAGATCAGGGGATGATCGAGTCGATGTCTCGTAGTGGAGTCGAGTCGGAGCGTACGCGCCTCCGCGACCGTATGGTCGGCGGGCTGCGTTCCGGGGACCATGGAAAGAGCCTGCGGCTCGCGGGCTGGGTGCATAGGCGCCGCGACCTGGGCGGTCTGGTGTTCGTGGACCTTCGCGACCGGAGTGGACTGGTGCAGGTCTCGTTCGGCCCTGCGTGGACCGAACCGGCCTCGCTCGCGCTCGCACACGAGTTGGGTCACGAGGACGTCGTTCAGGTCGAGGGGACGGTCGAGCGTCGCCCCGAGGGCGCGAACAACAAGGAGATGTCGACGGGCGACGTCGAGTTCCGCGCGGTGCGTCTGGAGCGGCTCTCGGACGCGGTGACGCCGGCGATCCCGGTGTACCGCGCCGCCGGCGAAGAGCTGCCCGCGGAAGAGCTCCGGCTCCAGCACCGTGTGCTAGACCTGCGGCGGGAGGACCTCCAGCGCAACCTGATCCTTCGCCACAAGCTCGCCCTTGCCGCGCGGAACTACTTCGACGGGATCGGCTTCTTGGAAGTCGAGACCCCGATGCTGACGAAGGCCACACCCGAGGGGGCGCGCGACTACCTCGTGCCGAGCCGCGTGCACAAGGGCGAGTTCTACGCGCTTCCGCAGAGCCCGCAGCTCTACAAGCAGACGCTCATGATCTCCGGCTTCGACCGGTACTTCCAGATCGCGCGCTGCTTCCGCGACGAGGACCTGCGCGCCGACCGCCAGCCCGAG
>CAZBCN010000004.1:0-89338 GCA_964490285.1 uncultured Gemmatimonas sp.
CCGCGCCCAAGAAGCGCGAACACTGATCCCATGAGATCGAACAGTGAGCTGAACATGCGCTATACCTCCTTTAAAGAGAGAGTCGGCATCCCGGGTGTTTCCGCTATTGGGAGCCGCTAGCGCTTCGCTCTACCGCTCTACTCCGCTCTGGCAGACCGAGGGGGTCGTTTTCTCCTCTAGTGGGGGGTGCTAGGGTGAGTGTGATGGCCGCCTTGGCCGATCACGTATAGAAATTCCCGCGGACCCATCGGTCCGTGGCCTGTAGCGTTGCTAGAATCGCCGCACGGTCCGTCGATTCGTCTGCGACGTGCGTGCCGGCGAGCCGCGACACGTCCCGTCCGGCGATCGCATGCACGGCGACGAGGACGAACTTCCGGTCGAACGCCTCCACGGTCTTCACGCCGTCCAGAGAGAGCGTCGGGGACACACGGCCCTCTTCCAGGTTCTCTTGGAGCGCAGCCTCGACGGCCTTGAGCGTGGCCTCTGCCACGGCCTCGAGCTTGGGGCGCGGCAGGTCGGCCGCCGTGGCTGTGCCGCTGAAGCGCTCGCCCCTCCACTCGATCTCGACCTTGTGGCGAACCTGGTTGGAGCGCTCGCTCTCGACCTGGTGCCCGTAGAAGAGCAATCGGCTCTCGTACGGCTTGGGTTCGGGCACGATATGGATGGGAACGACGGGTTCGGCGACGACCGGCACGGGCGAGGCAGCCTTCTCGGTGCTGGTCTGCGCCACGGAGATCTTCCGGTGGTCGACGTGCAGGTCGAGCCGTGCAAGGAGCGCGGACTCGACGTTCCTGACCGTCTGCTTGGGCTTGATCTCGGTGGTCGTGAGCAAATGGACCTCGTCCACGTCGCCGCCCGGACGCGCGACTACGCGCGCCGACACGACGCCGGGTAGGGACAACAAGAGCCTCTCGGCTTCTTGGATCGTCCATCGCACTCGCTCTTCTTGCGGGGCGGTCATCTCGGTCCTGGGCCTCCACCCGGGTACGTGCTCCGTTCCAATGCCCGGGGGGATGATGCCCCGCCCCGCCCCCGTCCGCTTGCGTATGGCGGCCGCGCGCGGTGCGTCGATACTCCTTCGCCGGGGGGAGGCGCAGGTAGCCGGCCGTTCCCGGCCGGCTGAACAGGCACCCTCGAAGGGACCGTAATCATATGTTTACTGGCGAAGTTACAGATATGTCCGCCCTCCGACGAAGTCAACGATTCCTGTACGGACAATAAAAAAGCCCCGGCCGCTCGAACGCGGGGGGGCGTATTCCCAAGCTACGGGTGCTACCCGCCGACCGCAATCAAAAGAGTCGGCGGCCGTCCAGGTCGTTGGGGAAACGGATGCCGCCGAGCGCGGCGAGGGTGGGGGCGAAGTCCACGGTATAGACCGGGCTCGTGGTCTCGCCAGGCACGACGCCCGGCCCGAGCAGCATCATCTCGACGTGGCGGTCGTACCAGTAGGGGCTCCCATGGTCCGTGCCCGTCTCGAATGAGGTGACGAGGTCGCCCTCGCCGTAACGAACCTCGACCCCGAACCGCGAGAGAACGCCCCACGCGCGGCCGGGATAGTGCGAGTTCCGGAAGAGCACGGCGAACGAGTCCGAGGGTTCGCCGCCGTAGAGGAGCTCGCGGTGGGTGTATGCCTGCTCGACCAGGCCGTCCTCCTCGATCGCGAGGGCGAGCCGCTCGGCGATCGCGTCCGGGCTCCCGCCCTGCGCAGCGGCCCGGCGGAGGAGCTGGCCCATGTCCGCCAGCACGTCGCTGTCATCGATGCGCTCCGCCTCGCGGTTCCCCTGCCGGCGAGCGGCCTCCGGCGGAATAGCGACGCCGTGATCCCCGGCGATCCCCGCCACCCATCGCCCCTGCCCGACCTCGGTGTCGAGGTAGGTCAGCAAGTTGGCGAGCACCAGGTCGAGATGGATGAGCGTGGAAAGCGCCTCTTGCGAGAGCGGCCCGAAGCGGTGCCCGACCTCGTCGAGCGCCGAGAACGACACGGCGAGGAGATCGACGGGACCGCGCTGACCGAGCTCGAGCTGTAGGATGGCCGTCTTCGCAAGCTCGAGAACCGCGTCGTCGGCGCGCGGCTGGTCGAACGCCCATACGTTGAAGTCCTGGGATCCGACTGGGCTCCCCGCCTCCTCGGTGCCACGATGGGGGAACGAGGACATACTACGCCCGCCACCCTCGTATGGCTGCGCATCGGCTTCGGCGAGCTCACGCATGTCGTCCGGGACCTCGGAGATCCAGACCGGGCTCGACGCGATGGGAGGCATGACCTCCCCGTTGAAGCGCTGCATCCAGGCGGGATAACGCTCGGCGTAGAACGTCGAGGTCACGAATGTCGCCGTCTGGTCGAGCAGCCACCACACGTTCGAGTCGGTGTGCCCCGCCATCGTGATCGCCGCGCGGTCCTTCTTGGAGATGGAGACCGTACGAGCACCTGGGTCCTGTGAGCGCACCCAATCCGCCATGCTCGGGCGCATGAGGTTTCGGGGAGAGCGCCCCTCGAGCGTAGGGTCGAGCACCGGCTCGAACTCGTATCCCAGAATGGGTGAGGTGCTGTCCGCGACCGAGTACGTGGTGATCCAATCGAACCCCACGCGCTGGCGCCAATTGTTCGACACGATGCCGTGGCGCGCAGGAAACACACCGGTGGCGAGCGTGGCGTGGCCCGCAGCGGTCTCGGGCATCGCGTGGGCGTGGGACGCCTGAGTGAACCGGTGCCCCTGGTCCATGAACCGGCGGAACCCGCCCGCGGTCAGCGCCGGCTCGTACCGATCGAGGAGGTCGCCCCCGAGCTGGTCGACGACGATCATGACGATCAGCGTCGGAGGACCGTCGGCTTGGGCCATCGCCGGATCGACGCGTGCGCACGCGATCGCCGCGATCGCCATCGAAGTGCGTAGGATCGTGTGCATTCGTCGGCCCATGAGAGGCTCCGCGCCGGTCTGGAGACCGGCGTAAACTAGCCTTTCCCGACGTTCCTGACACGATGGACCGCCAGGAGTTCCCGGGTTCCCATCACGCCATCGCGCTGCCCCGGTGCTCAGTCCAGCTTGAGGACCATGACACCGATCCTGCCCGGTCTGCTCGAGGCTCCTGGCTCGTTATTCGACGAGCGGGGCCGGCCCGACTTCCGGGACGTGTTCGGAGCCCTCGCGCGGGGTGCGACCGACATCGCCACTGCGGTCACTCGGGTCCGGCTGAGCACGGTCGACCTGACAGGCCGCGAGATGGACGGCATCGAGCACTTCCGCGTCCTGGTCGCGGAGATGAACGCGCTCCGGTTGGACGCCGAGGCCCGGAGCCTACAGGTCGACGCCAAGCGTGCCCCGAACGCCGAGCTGCTCCGCGAGCTTCTCGAGGCCGGAAAGCTCGAGGTGCGCTCGTCGCCGCTCGCGGGGTGGACGCCGGACTTCTCGGTGTTCTCGGGGCCCGGCGGACCCAGCGCAGTGCTCGTGGGCCTACACTGGTTCGAACGGCCCTATCCGCACCGCGGACCCGCGCTGGGAGCCGTGTTCGGAGAGGAGGCCGCGAGGCTCGCCGCGCGCCGGCACGAGGAGGTCTGGGAGCGAGCGCACGACGTCGGGCCGGCGGTTTGGAACATCCTCTCCAAAGCGCGCGCCCGGCAGCGAGCAAGTGCTCACGGTGCGAAGTCGGCCCGCGGTTGACACCCCGTCGGGCCACCCTTAATTACCCCGGCCGCGCGCCCGCGCGGACGTTTCCGGCGTAGCTCAGTTGGTAGAGCAGGTGACTGTTAATCACCGGGTCGCAGGTTCGAGTCCTGCCGCCGGAGTGGATGCAGCGAGGGGCCGGCATGGATCACACCAGAGTCTTCCGGATGTCCGTTGCTGGAGTCTACCCGCACTACGTCGCCAAGGCGGAGAAGAAGGGGCGCACGAAGGAAGACGTGCATGCCATCATCCGCTGGCTCACGGGCTACG
This sequence comes from uncultured Gemmatimonas sp., assembly GCA_964490285.1. Lineage (GTDB taxonomy): Bacteria > Gemmatimonadota > Gemmatimonadetes > Longimicrobiales > Gaopeijiaceae > UBA2982. Next base: position 3,933 of record CAZBCN010000004.1, read on the forward strand.
ATGAGCAGGCACTCGAACGCGCGCTCGCCGACCGCATCGACTTCCGGACGTTCTTCGCGCAGGCACCCCGGATCAACCCGAACGTCTCCAAGATCACCGGCGTGATCTGCGGCTACCGGGTGGAGGAGATCGAGGACCCGCTCATGCAGCAGATCCGGTACCTGGACAAGCTGGTCGACGAGCTGGCGAAGGGAAAAGCGATGGAGAAGATCCTGCGGAAGTAGGGGTTGCAGAGCCCCGCGGGCAGCTCCGACGCCCACCTCGGCAACGTCGCCTTCCAGCACGGCCTGGGTAGCCAGTCAGGCGAGAGCCGGCTCATGCCTCCATCATCTCGAGCAACGTTGTGGTCGTGTTCCAATTTCGGATCGTCATGCGCTCGTAGATTGCGAGTGCGGTGAGCTTGCCGAGCCAGCTCCGTGAGGCGTGCTCCGCGACGCGCGAGAAGTAGATGACGCCCGGGCCCGCGGAGGCCTCGTCCACGCCCTCGCGGGCGCGCACGCTCTCGATGGCGACACGCGCAGTGAGCGGCTCCTTCAGAAAAAGCACGTCGTACCGGTAGCGATCCGAGTCGGCGCCGAAACCTGCCGGCGCATCGCGCACGATACGCGCAAGTTGGGCATGAGTCCTGAGTACCACGCTCGCGCGGTAGTCGAAGCACGATGTCAGCATCTGCTCGATGCGCTCGGCGAGCCCCCCGGATCGCTCGCCCGCCTCGAAGATCACGTTGCCGCTCTGGATGTACGTCTCGACGCTCTTGAAACCGTGCTCCTCGAAGCAGGCTCGGAGTTCGGCCATCCGTATGATGTTCTTGCCGCCGACGTTGATGCCGCGGAGCAGAGCGACGTGAAGACCCACGGCCTGTGCGCTACTTCGCCCTGTCGAGGTACTCCCCGGTATTCGGATTCACTCGCACCTTCTCGCCCGAGGAGATGAACTCCGGCACGCCGATCGTCACGCCATTCGACAGCTTGGCGGGCTTGTACGAGGCGGTCTTGGTCGCGGTCTTCATCACCGGCGCGGTCTCGACGATCTCGAATACGAGTGCGTTCGGCAGCTCGATGCTGACGGGACGCCCCTCGAAGTACTCCGCGATCACCATCATGCCGTCGCTCATCCACTGCGCGTAGTCACCGAGCGCCTCGTCGTCCATCTCGTACTGGTCGTACGTCTCCGTGTTCATGAAGTGGTACGAGCTCGCGTCCTTGTAGAGGTACTGGAGCTCGTGCGTCTCCATGTGCGCCTGCTCGATGCTGTCGCTCGCGCGGAAGCGGTGCTCCAGCGACGCCCCCGTCTTCAAGTTGCGCATCTTCGCGTGCACCATCGCACGCAAGTTGCCGGGGGTGTGGTGTTGGAACTCGATCACTCGGCAGAGCTGTCCATTGAAGATGATGGACATGCCGCGGCGGAGGCTGGTAGCGGGAATCGACATAGGCCCGGAAGCTAGTGTCTGCGCGGGGGACTCCGAAGCCTCCCCGACGGGCCGACAATCTACTGGGTGACCGGTGGGGGTCGGGAGCGCTCGCCGCAGCACGGAAACGAGCGGCGCACCGTTTCGAGTTCGCGCCACGATCGCTTCGCGGGCGCCGCACTGGCCGTGCTCGTCCTCGGTCAGAACGCCCGAGACGCCGTCGACGGGGCCGAGCTCGAGGTCGGGGCCCTGACGGGCGGGCCGACGAAGCGCCCGGCCAGGACGGCGAGGCTCAGCGAGGTCAAAAACGCATCGCGCCACATGTAATGTGTGATGCTAATGATGTCATGCACACATTACAGTCAGTCCGAGCACGACACTCTTCTTGTCGTGCTGCACTGCCTTCGTGTAATGTGTGCGCTACACCCACGGAGGGACCATGAGCGACGTCAGGCTGGACAACCGGGTCCGGCAGGAACGCGAGCGGCTCGGCCTCTCGCAGCAATCGCTGGCCGACAGAGTCGGCGTGAGCCGCCAGGCCATCATCGCGATCGAGAGCGGCAAATCCGTGCCGTCCACGGTGCTGGGCCTCGGGATCGCTCGGGCGCTGCGCAGCCGGGTGGAGGACCTGTTCAGCTTGACTTCGGAGTCGGGGATGGCGGTCCGGCTGGCTCCTGGTGACGCGTCCGGCGGTGCCGACTCGAACCGCGGCGCGCGGGTCGCGCTCGGCGAGGTCGGGGGCCGGTGGGTCGCTCACCGGCTCCCGCAGGACGCCAGCGTCGCCGCGGACGGGCTCGTCGCCGCCGAGGCCAGCGGCCGCACGGCCGTGGTGCGCCCGCTCGCCGACATTGCCCAGCTCCGCCGCAACGTGCTCGTCGCGGGGTGTGCTCCGCTCCTCGGTGGGCTCGCGCGGCGTGTGGGAGACGCACCCGACGCGCGCAGCACTTGGCTCCCCGCGAGCAGCGGACGCGCCCTCGAGCTCATCGGCGAGGGGCTCATTCACGTCGCCGGCGTGCATTTCGGCGAATCATCCCCCGGGGAAGACAACGTGTCGCGAACGCGGCGCGCCCTCCCCGGGACACGTGTTCTGCTCGTCGCTTTCACACGCTGGCGTCTCGGACTCGTGGTACCGTCGGGGAATCCGCTCAGGATCCGCTCGGGCTCGGATCTGCTGAGGCCTGGCCTACGTCTCGTCCGACGCGAAGAGGGGGCAGGGGCCCACAAGCTCGTGATGTCCCTTCTCGCTGCCGAGGGTGTGGAACGCTCCACGCTCGCGGGTCCGTTCGCGGCCGGGCACGCCGAGGTCGCGCAGCTCGTGCGCTGTGGAGCGGCAGACGTGGGCGTCGCGATCGAGAGCGTGGCTCTCGCAGCCGGGCTCGGGTTCGTGCCTTTGGCAGAGGAGCGGTTCGACCTGGTGGTGCGCGCCGATCTCGCGGACTCGGCTCCTGTGAGCCGCTTGCTCGAAACGCTCGACGACCCCGGGTTTCGGGCCGACGCCGCGCAGCTACCTGGCTACGACGTGGAGTCCTGCGGGCACGTCACCACCCTCGAGGCGGCATGAACGCGCCTCGACTGCTCCTGGTCGGCTTGGTGCTGACTGGTTGTGCGGGCAACGCATCGGATGAGACCACGCTCAGCGTATACGCTGCGGCGTCGTTGACGGATGCGTTCGGCGAGCTCGAGACGGTGTTCGAGCGTGAGCATCCGGGTGTGGACGTAGCGATCACGTTCGCGGGAAGCCAAGTGCTCCGCCTACAGATCGAGCAGGGTGCCGCCGCGGACGTGTTCGCCTCCGCGAATCAGGAGCACATGGACGCGCTCGTCCGGGCGGAGCTGGTCGAGGAGAGCCACGTGTTCGCGCGCAACGACCTCGTGATCATCGTGCCCCTCGACAACCCGGCCGGGATCGAGTCGCTCGAGGATCTTCCCGAGGCGCGCCGCCTCGTCCTCGGGACGGGCAACGTGCCGGTGGGCCGCTATGCGCGCGAAGTCCTACGCCTCGCGGCCCCGACACACGGCGAAGGCTTCGAGGCGATGGTCCTCTCGCGCGTCGTCTCGGAGGAGAGCAACGTGCGCCTGGCACGCGCCAAGATCGAGCTCGGCGAGGCGGACGCCGCCATCGTGTACCGTACCGACGCGGGCTCCTCTGATCGCGTCGCCGTCGTCGAAATCCCCCGCGAGATCAACATCATCGCTGACTACCTCGTGGGCGTGGTCCGCCGGGCGGCCGCCTCGGCACTGGCGGCGGCCTGGGTCGAGCTTCTGGCGTCCGCCGAGGGCAAGGCCGTCCTGGCGCGGCACGGATTCATCGTCGAGTGAGCGTCGCCGACGCGCGGCAACGGGTGAGGGATCGGTCGAGTCGGTGGCCGCTCGCGCTCGCCGCCGCACCCATCCTCGCGCTTCTCGTCGTGCCGTTGATCGCGCTCGTCCTCGCCTCGTCCCCCGCGGATCTGAGCGCCGGCGTGCAGAGCCCCCTCTTCGGGCCGGCGCTCTGGCTCAGCGCGCGGACGACGCTGATGAGCCTCGTTCTGGTCTTGGTGTCGGGAACGCCGCTGGCGTGGTGGCTGGCGGTGGGCTCGGGTCGGCGAACCCGTACCGTCGAAGCGCTCGTCGACCTCCCGATCGTCATGCCGCCCGCGGTCGTCGGCATCGCGTTGCTCGAGACGTTCGGCCGGAGTGGTCTCTTCGGCACACAGCTCCAGGCGCTCGGTATCCAGGTGCCGTTCACGACGCTGGCGGTCGTGCTCGCCCAGGTCGTGGTGTCGGCGCCGTTCTACATACAGGCGGCGGTGGCGGCGTTCCGCCGCGTGGACCCCGACCTCCTGATCGTGGCCCGCACCCTCGGGCAGTCATCGTCCGGCGCATTCATGCGCGTCGCCGTCCCGATCGCTCTGCCAGGGCTCGTCGGCGGGGCGGCGCTCGCGTGGGCTCGCTCGCTCGGGGAGTTCGGAGCGACGCTCCTCTTCGCCGGGAACCTGCCGGGCACGACGCAGACCATGCCTCTCGCGATCTACGCCGCGCTCGAGTCGGACGTCCGGGTCGCCGTCGCGCTCTCGCTCGTTCTCGCAGCGGTGTCCGTGCTGCTGCTGTTTGCGCTACGCATGGCCCCGCGCGCCTGGGCCAGATCATGAGCTGGCATGTAGCGGTCTGCCTGCGCCTCGGCTCGCTCGACCTCGAGGTCGACGTGGGAGGCGCTGACACGCCCGTCGCACTCATCGGCCCCAATGGGTCGGGCAAGACGACGCTGCTCCGCACCATCGCGGGAGCGTACCGGCCGAGCAGGGGGTTCATCGAGATCGCCGGACGGCGCGTGTTCGACGCCGACGGCGGCGTGGATCTGCCCCCGGAGCGACGCGGCGTGGGCTACGTGCCCCAAGGGTACGGGCTCTTTCCGCACCTCCCGGCGCTCGACAACGTCGCGTTCACGTGGATCGCGCGCGGCCTCCCGCGCCACGAGCGGAGGCGCGCGGCCCTCGACCTCATGGTGCGCATGGGTTGCGCACATCTTGCCGACCGCATGCCGAGCGGCCTGTCCGGTGGCGAGCAACAACGGGTGGCGCTCGCGCGCGCGCTCACTGCGGATCCGAGCATGCTGCTCCTGGATGAGCCGCTCGCCGCGCTCGATGCGCCCGCGCGGCGCTCCGTCCGAGGATACTTGGCCGAGCACCTGGCGGGACGTCGCGGGCCCGCCCTGGTCGTATCGCACGAGGCGCGCGATGTGCTGGCGTTGGGGGCCGACGTGCTCGCGCTCGAGGCGGGCCGCGTCGTCCAGAGCGGGCCGGCGGCCGCGCTGGCCGCGCGTCCCGCGACCGAGTTCGTCGAGGCGTTCTTCGAGGGGTAGCTCCCCCTCAGTTCTCCACCGTCGCGGGATCCACACGCGTCGGCGTCGCCGCACCCGACACGATCGGCTCGGCCGCCCGCGCGATCGCGCGGATGGTGCGCAGCATGTGCTGCTGATCCAGCGTCTCGACCTCGTCGCTGAACTTGTGGTAGTCCGGATCGGAGTCGATCGGGGTGGTCGAGATGGAGTGGGCGGGTACGCCGAGGCGAGCGAGCGTCACGTTGTCCGAGCGGGAGAAGAGCCGGAAGCTCGGGTACGGATCGGGCACGAACTGGAAGCCGGTGCCCGCGACGGCCTGCTGGAGGATGTTGCCGAACGTCGAGCGATCGAAGCCGGTGATCCAGGCTACGTTGGGGCCTTGGGCCGCGGGCTTGCCGATCATCTCCATGTTGAACATCGCGACGACCTGGTCGGGGTCGAGCTGCCTCGAGTAGTAGCGCGCACCAAACCCGCCGGCCTCCTCCGCCGTGAACGCCGCGAACAGGAGCGTACGCTCGGGCGTGCCGCGCGCGGCGAAGTACTTCGCGAGCGCCACGACGGCCGCGGTGCCCGAGGCGTTGTCGTTCGCGCCATTGGCGATGGAATCGCCGAAGATCGGCCGCTCGAACCCGATGTGGTCGTAGTGCGCCGAGAAGAGCACGAACTCGTTGGTGCGCCGGCCGGGCAGCACGCCCACGACGTTGGCCAGGGGCTCCTCGACCACGGTCGCGGTGTGGGTCACCCGGTACGTCGCCTCCGGGGTCCCGCTCACGAGGGCGAGCACGACCGCGGCGCCGCTCGCGCCGGTGAGCACGCGCACGGGCCGGCGGAAGAGCTGCACGAGCCCGCCGAAGCTCTCGCGATGCGACTCGTCGAGGAGGACGAGGGCGTCGAAGCCTGCATTCGCCACGCTCGTCACGGTCGTGAGAGGCTCGTCGTCCGGACCGACGACGATCACGGGCACGTCACCGGTGGTCCAATCGATGTCGCCGCTGCCGAGGCGCATCGCGATCTGGTTGGGCAGCAGCGGCCGCCCATTCACGACGACGCGTCCGGTGCCCACGGTCAGCGTGCGGGTGCTGAAGCGCTGGAGGTACCCGTCGACGCCTGCCGGGCTCTGGAGGCCGGCGGCGCGGAACTCGCCGACGAGAAACTCGGCGGCCCTCATGCCATACGGAGTGTACGCGTCCCGACCGCCCATGTCGTCGGCCGCCAGCGTGCCGAGCACGCGCCCCACGAGCGCCGCATCGATGTCGGGAGCCTGTTGGGCTGCCTGGCCGGCGGTCGGCGCCACGACGGTCCCGAACGACAGGAGGCAAGCCCCGACGAGACCGCGGACGAGAGATACGCGCATCACGTGAAATGACATGTCGATCCTCGAATGGAATCAGCCGAGCCGCTGCGCGATCCAGATCGTGCGATAGACCGCGGTACCGATGGTTCCCACCGCCACCAACGTCAACAACGCGAGCAGGAGCGCGCCCTCCGACCATGGAGTTCCCGCGGCCACGATCGGATCGAGAATCCCTCCGAACCCGATCAGAAGCAAGCGCTCCGCGCGTTGCATCACCCCCACCTTGCAGACGATCCCGACGCTTTCACCCCGGGCCCGCGCGTAGCTCACGAGCAGCGAGCCGCCGAGCCCGGTCGTCACCATCGCGAGCGCGGGCGTGGACGCCTGGAAGTACACCGCGAGCCCCACGAATGCCCCCACCTCGGCGAAACGGTCGAGCGTCGAGTCGAGAAACGCCCCGCGGGGTCCCTCGACTCCCTGCGCCCGGGCGATGCGGCCGTCGAGGACGTCGGCCACGCCGCCGAGGAGCACCGCCCACCCTCCGAGGCCGAGGCGCCCAGTGGCGAACGCCACCCCGGACGCCACGCCGAACGCCACGCCGAGGACATTGAACGCGGTGGGGGACATGCGCAGAGCCAGCGCGGCGCGCTCGACGGGCCCGGCGAACCAGTAGAACCAGCTCCGCACGAACCCGCCCAACGCGAACGAGCCGCGCTGAGCGAGATCGAGCGGGTCGTGCCGGCCCGCGGCCCGGGCTGCATAGATCGGCATGGAGGCGATCGCCAGGCCGAGAATGCCGAGCAGCACCGCGAGATCCGTCCTCATGGGCGGATCTCCCGGCGCGGCCTGGTGAGCAGCACGTGGATCGCGCGCGGCCACAGGAATACGATCGGGAGTGCCTTCTCGAGTCGGGTCAGCTCGATGGTTCGGCCGGTGTGGCGCTCGACCTTCTGCACCACGTACGGCAGCCAATTCGCGAACGTGACCATGTGCTTGAACCAGCGCAGCGTGGACCTCGTCTTCGAGCGTAGGAAGTAGAACCGCCACCGGCGCCGCTCGCCGCTCGACACCGGCGCCGCCCGAACGTAGCGATCTCCCTGTCGGTCGAGCACGCCGGAGACGACCCCGCCCTCGAGCACCGCGGGGAAGACCTCGCGGAAATGGTCGACCTGGGTATCGAAGATGCGGTGGGCCCGATCCTGCGCCTCGGGCCGCAGCTCGCCGCGGTAGCAGACCTCCAGGAGTCGCCGACCGAGGCCTTCAGCGTCGACGGGCTCGTCCAGGTAGGGGAGCATCCAGGCGAGGACGCCGGCACGCGCGCCCCCAAGCTGCTCCTGCACCCAACGCGCCTCTTCCTCGCCCCGCGCCCAGATCGTCTGCACGCGCTGCACCATCCGTCCGATGAAGAAGTGGTCGGGTGCGCCCGGCCCCAGGGCACGCTCGAACCGGCCGGCACTGACGATGAGGCACTTCGCGATCCCCCAGCGCCCGACCTCTGGCGCGAACGCAATCGTGTTCGGTGCGAGCACGCGTGCCAGCGCGGCCATGATCCAGACCGGGCGGTGGAGCTCACCGGCGGCGGAGAGCGCGCGGTAGAACGCGCGGTCGTCGTCGACCACCACCACGAAGTCGAATGCGCTGTGCCGGCCCGGACGGGCCCCCAGAAGCTGGGAGCCATAGAGCAGCACGACGCGGATACTCCCTCCCGCCGCGGCGACGAGGCGCTCGGCGAGCACCCTCGCGGGGGGCGCGTCGCTCACGCCGCGGCGCCCCCTCGCCGCATCGAGGTCAGCCGGTCCAGCATCATCGCACGGATCCGCTCGATGAACTCGTCCGGGTTGGCAGCAGGGTCGGTCCACTCGAGCGCGCCCGCGTGCTCGACCTTGCCGCGCACGGCATGCAGGTTCCGCAGGAAGTCCTTCAGCTTGGCGGCCTTCCAGAAGCCGTCGACCACGATCACGTGCACGGTCCACGGTCGCGTGGCCAGGATATGCGAAAGGGCGCCCCGTTTGAAGCGGCCGATTTCGCCGTCCTTGGTTCTCGTGCCTTCGGGGAAGACGCCGATCGGCACCTCGCTCACCCGAGCTTCCTCGGCCATGTCGATCAGAGCCTGACGGATCACCTCGGGCTTTGCCGACGGGTCGACCACCGGATATTGATACAGCCTGATCATGTGCGAGATGAGCGGGATCCGGCGGGAGTATCGCTGTCGAGTGACGATTCGCGGGTACCCGCCGGCGATCGCCTGGACCATGAGCGGGATATCGAAGAGCGACTGGTGGTTCATCACCACGAGGACACCGGGTCCCGTCGGAACGATCCTGGGGGGGCGCGGGACGGTGCATCCCCCGAGGAAGGCCACGGGTCGCGTCGTGAGCCAAGCCATTATCTTGATCCAACCGCCGAGGACAGGGATGCGGCTCGACGGCCTGAGCTTCACCCATGGCGCGATCACGAGGCGCTGCACGACGTCGCCAGTCGCGAGCAACATCGAAACACAGGCCAACACGAGCCATCCTCGGACCATCGATCGGTGCCTTCCGTGAAGCGCGGCGCGAAGGGGCGCGAAGGCTAACCGTCACTGACGGCAACCATCAAGACGAAAGGCTGGGACGAGCCCGATGGAGTATACCTACTACAAGTACCGGATGTGTGTGGGCGCCTATTTCGAGATGCCCACGGCGGACGCCAGAGGCCTGATCCCGGATCACCTGGAGCCGCTCGAGGTCCAGCACGAGCGGAGCATTCTGGCTGTGACGGCCTTCGATTTCACCGACAGCATGGTCGGGCCGTATCTGGAGGTCGTCCTGGCGGTGGTGGTGCCGCCGATGGTCGAGCCGGGAAAGCCACTTCCGAAGGCGGCGTTCTTCCCGTTCATGGTGGGCACGACCACGCAGGCGTCGCGGAAACATGCGATCGACCGGTGGCATCTTCCGCATTACATGAAGGATCTCGGGATCGACTTCGACGAGAGCGAAGGCGAGGTGTTGGTGAGCGTGCGGGACGACGGCGCGCCCGTCTTGGATCTCAGGGTCACGGACTTCGATTTCGAAGCGACGCGGAACGTATACAGCTGCTTCACCGTCGACGCGGGAGACCGCTACAAGGTCAACATCTACATGGATGCGCCGCACACCGAGCACGAAGAGGAGCGCGGCGCGGTGACGCTGTACGAGCACCCGATGACGGCGGGGCTCTCGATCGGCGAGATCAACAACTACCCGTTCCGCGAGGAGTGGTATCGGACCGGGCTACAGACGTTCGAGCTCTTGGAGCGCTTCTGACCGCTGGCCGGCGCCACCTCGTCGTCTTCAACCCCGCGTCGGGACGAGGCCGTGGGCGACGGCGCATCGAGGTCTACCGGCGGCTTCTCGAGGGCGCGCTCGATGACGTGACCTTCGCGACCACCACCCGAGCGGGCGAAGAACGGGAGATCTCCGCCCGCGCCGCCGCCGAGGGCTACGACGTGGTGGTCGGGGTGGGAGGCGACGGCACGTGGAGCAACGTCGCCGACGGACTGATGTCGAGCGGACGAGCGGACGTTGCGCTCGGTGTGTTGCCGAGTGGGACCGGAAACGACTTCGGCAGGAACCTCGGCTTCGACCCGCGGGGCGCCGCAGACGCCGTCGCGGTGCTGGCGGAGGGGAAGCGCCGGCGCGTGGACGTGGGACGGGTCGAGTCGCCGAGCGCCGCGGATCGCGCGCCCGACGCGTGGGAGACGCGCCATTTCCTGAACGTGGTCGGGTTCGGGTTCGACGTGGCGGTGATCGATGCCGCCGCGCACGCGCGTTTCTTGAAGGGCGAGCTCCTCTACAAGGTCACCGCTCTGCAGCAGCTTTTCCGCTTCGAAGGCTTCGGCTGCGAGGTCGAGACGTCCTCTGGCACGCGCCGCCAGGGGCGCCACCTCATGCTCACGGTGTCCAACGGGCGCTACTTCGGCGGGGGTTTCCCGATCGCCCCGATGGCGGAGGTCAGCGACGGACGTATCCATGCGTGCCGGATCGGGGACGCCGGCCCGCTGACCCGCCTCAGGCTGTTCAACCTCGCGGAGCGTGGGCGGCATGTGGGCGCGGACCGAGTGGAGATCCTCGACGCTCCTCGCATGACCCTGCGCTTCGACGCGCCACCGCGCTTCGAGCTCGACGGCGACGTCCGCCGCGCCCGGACGCGCGAGGTCGTCCTGCAGGTTCTACCCGGGGCGCTGAGTGTGCTGGCCCCGCTCGGACGACCCGAGAAGGCCTGAGGGCCGCGGACTCTACAGTGCAAAGTACTTGACGACGCCGGCTCGAATGCGCACCCTGGATGCATGACTTCACCGGCACGGAGCCTCGAAGGCGAGGACGGACAGCCCGCGGTTGCGCTCCGGGACCGCGCGATGGACAACCTGCGCTTCATCCGTGAGACGATGGAGCGCTCGGCGTCCTTCACCCACGTGTCGGGCCTGGGTGGAGTCCTCATGGGCTTCGTCGCGTTGGCGGCGTCTGTTCTCGCCTCTCGCGCGGCCTCACCCGGCGCCTGGCTGTCCACCTGGCTCGCGGCGGCGGCCGTTTCCTTCGCGGTCTCGGCGCTCATGATGGCGCGGAAGTCGCGTGCCGAAGGCGTCCCGCTGCTCTCCGGTCCGGGTCGACGCTTCGCCTGGAGCATGACGCCCGCGCTCGCCGCCGGAGCGGTGCTCACCGCGGCCTTCGCGCGAGGGGGCCTCCATGGGCTGCTCCCTGGCACGTGGCTCCTGTTGTACGGCGCGAGCATCGTGACGGGTGGATCCCACTCGGTCCGCCCTGTCCCCGTGATGGGCGTGGCCTTCATGCTCGCGGGCGTCGCCGCCCTCGCCTCCCCACCGGCGTGGGGCAATGCCTACATGGCGGCGGCGTTCGGTGGACTCCACGTCGCCTTCGGGCTCGTCATCTGGAGGAAGCATGGTGGCTGACAGCAGCGCAGCACGGCGGCGTTCCGCAGAGACTCCCGAGGACTCGGCTCCCGGGTTCGGCTCCGTCTCTGGACGGCCCCAGGAGGCGGGTCCCCTCGAGCTCGACCGACTGATCCACGAGCGGGTGAGGCTGGGCATCGTCAGCGCCCTCGCGGTCAACGGATCTCTCACGTTCACGGATCTCCGCGACTTGCTGGGAACGACCGACGGGAACCTCAGCGCCCACGCGCGCCGCCTCGAGGACGCCGGGTACGTGGTTTGCAAGAAGTCTTTCGACGGCCGCACACCGAAGACCGAGTACGCGCTCACCGCCGTCGGGAAGCGCGAGCTGAATGCCTACCTGAACCACATGGAAGCCATCATCGACGCGACGCGGGAGTAGCCAGTGACGCCTGCATCCCTGCACGTCGCGATCATCATGGACGGCAATGGACGCTGGGCGCTCGCGCGCGGGCGACCCCGCGAGTGGGGGCATCGGCGCGGGGCCGAGGCGGTCCGGCGCATCGTCGAGGCGGCCCCGGACCTCGGCATCGGGACGCTCACCCTCTACGCGTTCTCGTCGGATAACTGGCAGAGGCCGGCATCGGAAGTGGCCCTGCTCATGAAGCTGTTTCGCCGGTACCTGCGCCGTGAGGCCTCTGCGCTGGCGGAGAACGGCGTTCGCCTCCGCGTGGTCGGAAGGCGCGATCGCCTTGCTCCCGAGGTCGTCGCGGCCATCGACGATGCGGAGGCGGTGACGGCCGCGGGGCGCCGCATGACGCTGCGGATCGCCGTGGACTACTCGAGCCGACAGGCACTCCTCGAAGCGGTCCGACTGGCCGCCCAGATCGGGGCCTCCGACGTCCAGCACCCTGGCATCCCGGAGCTCCTCGGGCGTGCCATGCACGCCGAGGGCCCTTCCCCGGACGTGGATCTGTTGATCCGGAGCGGCGGTGAGCAGCGCTTGAGCGACTTCCTGCTCTGGGAATGCGCCTACGCCGAGCTCTACTTCACTCCGACCATGTGGCCAGACTTCTCGCGCGAGGACCTGACCACGGCGCTCCGCGAGTTCTCGGCTCGCGAGCGGCGCTTCGGAAACGTGGCGCTGGCTGGCTAACTAGTGGTCGGACCTGCGTTTACGGCGTCATAGCACAGGAATCGGACCCGGCGGCGCGAAGCGGTCGCGACCGCTAACCTCCAGTCTGACCTGGACTTAGGTTCTCTGCTCCAGAGCGAGGAGCCGTTCCTTCCTCCAGAGGCCCCCGCCGTAGCCCACGAGCCGCCCGTCTGCGCCGACCACCCGATGGCACGGCACCACGACGGCCAGGGCGTTGAGCCCGTTCGCCCGCCCAACCGCCCGTACGGCCGCCGGACGGCCTACCCTCCGCGCGACCTCGGCGTAGCTCCGTCTCTCTCCGTACGGAATCTCGAGGAGCTCGGCCCAGACGGCCCGCTCGAACTCCGAGCCCAACATGAGGAGGGAAAGTCCGAACGTCCGCCGGCTCCCCCCGAAGTACTCGCTCAGCTCCGACGCCGCCCGATCTACCACCGGGCTCTGGTCCGGCACGTACACCGCGTCGAGCCGCCGAGCGATCCTCTGGATCTGGCTCCCTAGCTGCCTGCGATCCGCGAACTCGAGCAACACGAGGGCATCGCCGCTGCTGCCCGCCAGCATCGGTCCGAGCGGCGTCGCTACCCGCGAGACCTTCACCACCGCCGCCCCATCGAGGCTCGTGGGGCTCGTGCCGAAGTACTGGCGAAAGGCCTCTTGGAAGCCTGAGAGGGACTCGTAGCCGGCTTCGACCGCAGCTCGGCCCACGGGGCTTCCCGCCTTCACGCGTCCGAGTGCCGATCCGAGCCGTCGGGCCCGATGATAGGCCTGGAACGTCATTCCGTGGTTGTGCTTGAACCACCGACGGACACGTTCGGGACTCAGGCCGCGACGCCGTAGCTCCAGATCGCTCCAGCGCCGCGTCGGCTCGGCCTCGACTGCGGCGAGCAGGGGTCGGAGCCAATCAGGGGGCGCGCCCGATGGCTCGAGCGGCCGGCACCGCAGGCAAGGCCGATACCCGGCAATCAAGGCCTCGCCCGCCGTGGCGAAGAAGGAGATGTGCTCCGGCAGCGGCCGACGCGCCGAGCACGTGGGGCGGCAGAATATCCCGGTGGAGCTGACGGCCGTCACGAACAGGCCGTCGAACGAGGAGTCGCGCCGCAGAAACGCATCGAGCATGACGGCGCGCGGAGGCAAGGTTCGAATCGTCATGGGGATCAATCTGTGCTTCGGCACGCCCTCCTTCCACCGAATTCCGGACGCCGAATTCTAGGTGATGCGCCACCTCGACTACGTCGACTGACGTAGACCGCGAGCAGTCGCCTCGCCACAAGATTCCGTACGTCTACGCCGACTAAGGAGCCCGACGTGTCAGCCGATATAGCCCAGCGCGACCGATGGCCCAGCCATCCAATTCCCCACCCCTCCCGCGCGTACGCCGCGCTTGTTGGCAGCCCGCCGGGCCCCCTAGCTTGGCACGTGGGGGTCCGGGGGTCGCCAGGGACACACGCCATGAGTCACTCGAAGGGCAACGTGCCCCCGAACGGTGGGCGCCTACGGGGTCCGCTTCCGCTCGTGGGCAGAACCCGTGAGCTCGCGGAACTCGAGGCGCTCCTCGAGGAGGGCCGCGAGGACGGTGCCTCGGTGGTGATCGTGTCCGGAGAGGGTGGGGTCGGGAAGACGCGTCTCGCCGCCGAGCTCGGCGCCCGAGCCGCCCGGCGTGGCTGGCAGGTTGCGTACGGCCGAGCGTTCCCGGTCGAGGCCGGGGTTCCGTACGCGCTCTTTTCGGACGCGTTCTTGCCGCTCCTCCGGGACTTCGACGCGAACACGCTCGCGCTCCTCACGCGGGGAGGCGCCGATGAGCTCAGGTACCTCTTTCCGGCGTTGGGCAGTCGCGCGATGGATGGAGAAGCGCCGGCGGGCGAGCCGGAAGAAGTTCGTACCCGCCTCATGTGGAATTTCGCCGAGTTCTTGAAGAACTACTCGGCGCGCTCTCCGCTGCTCTGCATCCTCGAAGACCTCCAGTGGGCCGACGAGTCGTCTCTCCAGCTGCTGCACTTCCTCGCCCGGCAGCTGGAGCACAAGCCGATCCTCATCCTCTGCACGTACAACGACATCCAGAGGGACCGGAGCCTCCACCTCATCCAGACCGAGCGCTCCCTCGTGTCGCTCGGGATCGGCGAGATTCGAAGCCTCGAGCCACTCACGCTCGAGCAGGTCACCGAGCTCGTGTGCGTCATGTTCGGTGTCGATGCGGACGTGGTCCGCGAGTTCAGTGCGCTCTTGTTCGGGTGGACGCGCGGTAACCCGTACTTCCTCGAGGAGATCCTGAAGTCGCTGATCGAGAGTGAAGGCCTGACCTCGGCCTCAGGGACCTGGGTCGGCTGGGATGCGCGGGAGTTCCGCCTCCCCGGGTCGATTCGCGACGCGGTGCTGACTCGCGTCCAAGGTCTCTCGGAGAACGCACGGCGTGTCGCGGACTTGGTCGCGATCATAGGCGCACGCGCGAGCTACGCACTACTGGTTTCGATCAGCGGGCTTCCGGAGTCCGCGCTACTCGAAGCCCTCGAGGAGCTCTGCGCGCACCGATTTCTCGATGAGCGCAGCGAATCCGGAACCGTGGTCTACGACTTCACCCACCCGCTCGTGCGCCAGACGCTGTACGACGAGTTCGGCCTGCAGCGGGCGCGCGTCCTGCACGGCGGCGTCGCCGAGGCCATGGAACGCTTCTACGGGGAGAGCGCGCTCGAGCACGCGGACGAGCTCGCGTTCCACTTCGCGCGTACCGACGCGCCCAGTCTCCGTCCCAAGGCAGCGGAGTACCTCGCCGCAGCGGGGCGTTCCGCGCTGGAGCGGCGCGCAGACCACGAGGCGGTGAGCTATCTGCGGGCCGCGCTCGAGCGCACTCCGGATCGTACGGATGACGGCGCGCGACTCCGCTCGGAGATCGTGCCCGAGCTCGCCCGCGCGAGCCAACACCTCGGAGACTTCGAGTCGGCTGGCGTGCTTTGGGAAGCGGCGCTCCAGGCCGTGCCTCGAGAGCACCCCGACTACCCCGACCTGCGGCGCTCGCGAGGAATGTGTCACTTCTGGTGCGGCCGCCACACCGAGGCGCACGAGGAGTTCGCGGCCGGTCTCGCCGCCGCCGAGCGCAGAGGCGATCGCGGCGATGCGGTGCGCCTCCGCATCGCCGAGGCGCATTGTCTTCAGGAGTTGGGGCGGGGGCACGAGGCCCTCGAGACGCTGTCTTCGGCCCTCCCGCTGGCCGAGGCACTCGGAGACCCCGGACTCCAGGCCCGCGTGCACCGAGGTCTCGCGCTTCTTCATGTCTGGATCGGGCCTCCGGCTGAGGCGAGGTACCACGCGGAGCAGGCGATCGAGCTCGCCCGTCGGGTCGGCGACCTTTCCATCGAGTTCTGGGCCCGCTGGGGGCTCGCGGTCCTGGGTGGCATGCGGGGCGACACGGAGCAGATGGCGAGGTCCGTCGAGGAGGTCAACGCGCTCGCCGACAAGGTGAGGTCGCCGGTCCTCCGCCTCTGGACGGCCGACATGGCCATCGAGCTCACCTACTTCCGCGGTGAGTGGGACAAAGGCATCGCCATCGGCAACAAGGCGATCGCGCTTGCCCGCAGCCTCAACCAGCGGTCACTCCTGCCTCGTCTCCTCGTCTGGACCTCCCAGATCCACCTCGGTCGCGGCCAGCTCGACGAAGCGAAGAAGCTGGTCGACGAGGCCGTGACCGTCTCAGGGCTGGACCAGCCAGGGGCGGTCGTCGACGTGCACCAGGTCGTCCCCGTCTACATCGGCCTGGCCTACTACCTGGTCGCCCTGGGGGACTTCCGGGACGCGATCGCCGCAGCGGAGAAGGGTCTCGAGATCGCTGAAGGCACGGGCTACGTCCTCTGGGCGATGCACCGGCTCCTGCCGATCCTGGGCGAGGCGTGCCTCTGGGCGGGTGAGATCGAGCGCGCAGGCGAGATCGGAAAGCGCATGCGCGAGCATTCGCTGAGGGTCGATCACAAGCTCGGCCACGCATGGGCGGACACCGCCGACGCGCTCGTCATGTGGAAACGGGGAGATCCGAAGGGATCCGTCGCGCTCATGAGGAAGGCCGCCGAGGCGCTCGAAGAGATCCCGATGATGTGGGATGCCGCGCGACTGCGCCGCCAGCTCGCCGGCCGTCTCGCCGAAGTCGGTGAGCACGAGGATGCGCTCGCGGAGCTGCGGCACGTGCACGACGTGTTCGCCCGGCTCGGAGCGGCGCTCGAGCTCGAGAAGACGCGCATGCAGTTCCGCGAAATCGGACAGCGTCCGCCGCCGAAGGCGGTCGGGACGGGCGTCGCCGGCCTGACCGGTCGCGAGCTCGAGGTCGCGCGGCTCGTCGCGAAGCGGATGTCGAACAAAGCCATCGGCAAGGAGCTCGACATGGCTCCGCGCACCGCGAGCACGCACCTGTCCAATATCTACCAAAAATTGGGCATCAGCTCCCGCGGCGAGCTGGCCGACATGATCCGAGAGCACGACGCCAAGTCGCGTTGAGCCTATCTTTCGGGCCCATGCCGACACCTGTGGCCGAGACCGTCATCACGGTCCGCAGCGGAGAGATCGACTCGTTCGGGCACGTGAACCACGCCGTGTTCCTGCATTACTTCGAGCATGCGCGCTACGAGGCGCTGGAAGCCGCCGGGTTCCGCTGGCCGCTGCTCCAGGAGAACGACTGGCAGATCTACGTGGTACGCATCGAGGTCGACTACCTCGCGCAGGGCAGGCGCGGCGACACGCTCCAAGTGAGGACCTGGGCCGCGGACTTCCGTCGAACGACGATGATTCTCGCTCAGGAGATCGTGCGTGACGACGGGCCGTCCGGACTCACCGTCCTCGCTCGCGCCCGGGTGACCGCGGTGTGGATCGGGCCGGATCGCCGCCCGATGCGGGTGCCCCCATTCGTGCGGGCGGGACTCACAGGCGAAGCGGGATGAGCGTCGTGTTCGTGGGAAACGACGTCGTGGACCTCACGAACCCGCGCACGGAAGGACGGGCGACGGACGATCGCTTCGTCGGTCGCGTGTTCGACCCCGACGAGCAGGGCAGCATCCGGGCCGCCGGGGACTCGGATCTCGAGATCTGGAGTCGGTGGGCAGCCAAGGAGGCGGGCTTCAAGGCGATCTCGAAGGCGATCGGCTCACCGCCTCCGTTCGTGCACCACGCCTTCAAGGTCGCGTGGACCGACGCGAGCGACATCGCCGATGGGGTGGCCCGCTCAGGGACGATTCGGTACGGGGAGTACGTGGCGCGGGTCGCAGTCACGGTGATGCCGGGCGCCGTGCACGCCGTGGCTCATTGGTCGGACCTCGGGACGGTCGGCCCGATTCGGCTGGAGCCACGCGTGGCCATGATCGAGAGCCCGGGAAGCCGGTGGGCCGGTTCGAAGGAGGAGCTCATGCGGGCATTTTCCGCGCGCGAAGCGGACGCGGTCTACTCGCGGGAGTCCGCTGCCGTGCGCATTGGTGCCCGTGCGGACCTCGCCGAGCTCCTCGGGGTCGCCGAGTCCCGTCTGGAGATCGTCTGTGCTCCGGGACCCACGAGTCAGCGCCCACCTCGCGTGCTCCTCGACGGAAGCCAGGCCCCCGCAGACGTATCCCTTTCACACGACGGCCGCTGGATCGCGTGGGCGATCTGGGTCGATACGACCGGAGGACGCGCATGAACGACCGTGAGCGGCTCGAGGCCTTGCTCCTGGCTCGCTCCGTCCGACTCGGCGATTTCACGCTCGCGAGCGGTGCGAAATCGGACTACTACATCGACGCCCGCACGACCACGATGTGCGCAGAGGGTCAGGCGCTGGTGGGGTCGGTCGGCTACCGGCTCATCCGTGAGAGCGGGCTCGAGCCGACGCATGTCGGCGGCCTGACGATGGGCGCGGATCCGATCGCGTACGCGGTCGCGCACCGGAGCGCGCTCGAGGGCCGTCCGATCGACGGCTTCTCGGTCCGCAAACGCGCCAAGGAGCATGGCACTGGACAGCGCGTCGAGGGTGGCTTGCCGCCGGAAGCGCGCTGCGTCGTCGTGGAGGACACCATGACCACGGGGAAGAGCAGCCTCGAAGCGGTCGCGGCGGTGCGGGAGCACGGCGCTCGGGTCGTGGGTGTGCTCACCCTCGTCAATCGGTCGGCAGGCGCTGCGGAGCTCTTCGAGCGCGAGGGCCTGCCGCTCCTCTGGGTCTTCAGCGGCGAGGAGCTTCTGCGCGCGGCGCGCGACCGAGTCCGAGTCGGCTAGTCGAGCAGCCGGAGAGGCATCACCAGGCAGAGGTAATCGGGCGCGTTCTCGCCGACCGGCTCCATGGTGGCTGCCCGCTCGGGCGCCTTGAAAGAGAACTTCACGTCCTCCGAGGGCATGTAGCGGAGCACCTCCAGGAGGTAGTTGGCATTGAAGCCGATCTCGAGCTCACTGCCCTCGTATCCTACCTCGAGCTCGTCGTGCCCCTCTCCGAGATCGGGTGTCAGAACGTTCAGGTGCACACGTCCCGGCTCGAACTTCATCCGGATGCGGTGCGTCTGGTCGGATGCCACGACCGCCATCCTCCGGACGGCGGATTCGAGCGCCTTCTTGGCGATGATGGCGCTCTTGTCGTTGTCGCGGGGAATGACCTGCTCGTAGTTCGGGTAGGTCCCTTCGATGAGTCGGGTGTACACCTCGGTGGAGGCGGCCTTGAACCCGAGGTGGTTGTCGCTCCGTGCAACCTCGATGGAGTCACCGTCCTTGAACAGCCGTTGCACCTGCGTGAGCGCCGCGGGTGGTACGATGAAATCCTGCGAGCGCGTGCCGGTAGCCTCCACAGGCAGCGACATCCTGGCGAGGCGGTGACCGTTCGTTGCGACCATCTTCATCTCGCCGTCCCGCAACTCCCAGAGCACACCATTCAGGATCGGTCGGCTCTCCTCCGTCGATACCGCAAACGCCGTCCGCTGGATCAGGCCGTTCAGCTTCGCTCCGGTCACGGTGAGCCCGCCGGAGAAGTCGACCTCGGCGAGTGAGGGAAACTCGTCGGCCGGCAGACCATTGAGCTTGAAGTGGCTCTTGCCGCACTTGAGCTCGATCTGCTCTCCACGGGTGGTGACTTCGACGGGAGAATCGGGCAGCTCGCGCACGATCTCTTGGAGCTTCTTTCCGGGCGCCGTCAGACTGCCGGGTTGCTTCACCTCGGCCGGGACTCTCACGCGAACCGCCACGTCCAGGTCCGTGCCACTCATGCGGACCTCTCCGTCTCTCGCTTCGAACAGGATGTTCGAGAGCACGGGCAACGTGGTCTTCGAGGGAATGCTCGCTGAAACAGCCGCGAGCCCGTTGTGCAGGTTCTGGCGAGTGATGGTGAAATTCATCGAACTGTAGCTCCTGGCGATCGTAACGCCGGATATCCGCGGGGCACCGGCACGGCGTTCGTCCACAATCCCGAGATACTAGCTGTCTTACCTATAGAAAAACATAGCAGTAGTAGGGTGTGTGGATTCGGGGAAAGCGGGTGTTCGCGCAGGCTGTTCGGCGATACCCGGCGGGCAGTGTCGGGGCATTCCGAACGGCTGTATGGCCGTGTGGAAAGAGAGGGTCGAATGTGGGAGTCCCGGAATGGGTTCGAGGAAACTGTGGAGTACGGACCCCTATCCACTCCTTCCCCACTCCTGATCGTGGAGGTTGCCGTCGGAGGGATCACGCACCTCCGCGAGGGCAGCCTCGACCTGAATGCGGAAGTCGGCGTCGTGCTCCATCTGTGCCTCGACCTTGCGGATCGAATGGATCACGGTGGAGTGGTCGCGGCCCCCGAAATGCTCACCGATCCGCGCGAGCGACATGCCCAGGGTTTCCTTCATGAGGTACATCGCCACCTGACGAGGCACCGTCACATCCTTCGTTCGGCGCTTCGAGGCCAGTGCGTCGGCGCGGACCCGCCAGCGACGGGCCACGAGCTCGCGAATGCGGTCGGGTGACAAGATGGGCCCGCCATCCTGGTTCCTCCGCCCGAGGACTCCCCGTAGCGCGGTCCGCGCGAGACCGAGCGTGATGTCCTGATTCGTGAGGGAAGAATACGCGAGAAGCTTGATCACCGCGCCCTCGAGCTCGCGCACCGAGGCGGTGCATGAGTGAGCGATGTAGTCGATGACCTCATCGTCGATCCGGATCCCGTCGTCGTCGGCCTTCTTCCGCAGAATGGCCATTCGGGTCTCGAAGTCGGGTGGCCGGATGTCGACGACGAGTCCCCATTCGAAGCGCGACACGAGGCGCTCCTCGAGGCGGGCCATCTCCTTCGGCGGTCGATCGCTCGTCAGCACGATCTGGCGCTGAGCGTCGTACAACGCGTTGAATGTGTGGAAGAACTCTTCCTGGGTGCTCTCTTTGCCCTCGAGGAAGTGCGTGTCGTCGACGAGCAGCAGGTCCATCTCGCGGTACCGGCCGCGGAATGCCGCCGTGGCACCTTCGCGAATGGACATCACCAGCTCGTTCGTGAACTGCTCCGACGAGATGTAGGAAATCTTGCGGGTCGGATCGGCGGCAAGGAGTTGATGGCCGATCGCGTGCATGAGGTGCGTCTTGCCGAGCCCCACTCCCCCGTACAGGAAGAGTGGGTTGTACATCTTGGCAGGCTTGTCGGCGACGGCCCGTGAAGCCGCGACCGCGAGCTGATTGTTCGCTCCCACGACGAACCGGTCGAACGTGTAGCGCTCGTTGAGGGGTGGACGTGGTGCGGCGGGGGGTGTCCAAGCGCTGGCGACGGAGGCCGACGCCCGCGGCGCAGGTGCCGATGCCGGGATCTCGAACGACGGAAGCGCCCCAGGCGCCGGCTCGGCGGTGCAGCGCACGGTGATCTGCAGCGGACGACCGAGGACACGCTGTGCGGAAGACCGGAGCAGCGGGCCGAACTTGTCCTCGAGCCACTCGACGTGGAACGGGTTCTGGCCCTCGATGATCAGCTCGTCGGCGGTCGACGCGACGGCCTTCGCGCTCGCGATCCAGGTGTGAAAGGCGTGGTCGGGAACGGATCCCCGGGCGACCTCTTGGATGCGAGTCCAGAGCTCCGTCGCCGTCACTTCCATCGCGCCTCCGGCCGGCTTTTCGTCGGACTCTCGGCTGAGCGCGGAGACGTGGATGGCGAGCGGTCGGCAGCGGGCACTGAGGGTCGCTTTCGAAGGTCGGGTGCGTGTACGATGCGAGCTACCCGCTTGAGCGGGCGCCGAAGCTAGGGAGCGTATTTTGAAAAGTCAAACCGTGATTCCGTGCGCGGCGAGCGTGTGAGAGATGTGCCAGCGGAGGGTCCTCCGGTTGACCCTGTCCGCTGCCTGGACCTATCTTCCCAAGCTCGTCTTTATTGGCCTACCAGGGCCTCGAACTTCCATGGACCGGGCTGCAGGAAATGAAGCCGACATACAGGCCAAGCCGTCGCAAGCGTCTGAACAAGCACGGATTTCGCGCTCGCATGGCAACGAAGGGTGGGCGCAAGACGCTGAACCGTCGCAGACGGCACGGGCGCGCACGCATCGCCGTCAAGAACGCCGGGAAGTAGGCGTCGAGTCCCGGGTTCAATGGAGCGACTGCCCCGAGGGGCGCGCATCCACAACAGCTCCGAGATCCGTCGCTTGCTCGCGAAGGGGAAGCGCCAACGGACGGCGAGCCTCGATGTGTACGTGGCTGACTCCGGAGCCGTGAAGTCCCGTCTCGGTCTGATCGTACCCAAGCACGGTCAGCGGATCGTCGACCGGAACCTGCTCAAGCGCAGGCTCCGTGAGATCGGGAGAAGGCAGACGTTGCCGGCGCTGGAGGTACGCGGTGCTCGCAAGGACGTGCTGATCCGTGCCCGTCCGCCGGCATACGCGGCGGAGTTCGATACGCTTGCGCGTGAGGTGAGAGAGGCGGTGGAGGAGCTGTGCTCGGACGAATCCTGATCGGGCTGGTGCGCTTCTACCAGCTGGCGATATCGCCGTGGACGCCCGCGGCTTGCCGGTTCACGCCCACGTGCTCCGGGTATGCCCTCGACGCGCTCCGCGAGCACGGGGCCGCCCGCGGTGTCTGGCTCACGCTGCGACGCCTTGCGAAATGTCATCCCTGGGGCGGGTACGGCTATGACCCGGTCCCACCGCGCGCTCAAAAGGAGTCGGAGCAAGTCGGGTCGGGCGAAGCGAGGGCCGCATGAGGACGGAGCTGCGGTTCGTCTTGGCGATAGGGCTGATGTTCCTGGTCCTCGTGGGCACGAACCTTCTCTTCCCGCCGATCACGCCGGAGCCGGGCATCGTGACGGACAGTGCGGCCGTGAGCGCCCCGCCGTCGGCGAGCGCGCCGGGGCTGCCGCCCGCGAGCACCACCGGCGAGGCTCCCGCGACGCCAGCGGTGGGGCCGATCGAGCCGGCGCAACAAGTCGCCCAGACCGAGACGATGGTCACGGTGGACGGGCCGCTCTACCGGTTCGAGTTCTCCAGCTTCGGCGCGCGGCTCGTGTCGGCTCGACTCCCGGCGTTCCGGGCGCTCAACCACGAGGGAGTCGTAGACCTCGTGCCGGCAGGGCTCGACGGGCTCCTCAGCCAGCGCCTGGTCGTCGGCAACGATACCATCGACCTCGCCCGCGCGCCGTACCGGGTGGAGCCCGCCGAGGGCATCCGGCTCACGGAAGGCGGCGGGGCTGAGACCCTACGGTTCTTCTACGAGCCGGAAGCCAGCGCGCTCCGTCTGGAGGTCGCCTACACGTTCCGGCCCGAGGCGTACGCGATCGGGGTGGAGGGGCGGCTCTCCGGCGTCGATCGTCCGTTACTCCTGACGGACCTCGGCGAGGGGCTTGCCTACGCGGAGGCGGACTCGGCGAGCGAAGCCCGATTGATGGCGTTCGCCTTCAACCACCTCGACCGCGGGATCGAGTCCACGCCTCTGACGCGCGCGGAGCCGGGCATCGTGCAGGGACCGCTCCTGTGGGCCGCGTTCCGGAGCAAGTTCTTCGTGACCGTGTTGCTGGCGGGCTCGGGCGAGGCCGCCACGGAGTCGGATTACCTGGGGGGGCTCATCGTGGGTGCCGGGACCCTCCCGGAGCGTGTCTCGATCGCCACCGCGCAGAGCGTCGGCAACGACGGCCGCTTCGGCTACCGGCTGTTCCTGGGCCCCCAGGAGTACGCGACGCTGCAGTCGCTCGGCCAGGACCTGGAGGAGGTCAACCCCTACGGGTGGCGCTTCTTCCGTCCCATCATTCGCCCCTTCGTCGCCATCATCATCGCTGTACTGACGTTCCTGCACACGAACCTGAGCATCAGCTACGGGTGGGTGCTGGTCGTGTTCGGCGTGGCCATGCGCATCGTGCTCTTCCCGCTGAACCACAAGGCGATGAAGGCGCAGATGCGGAACATGGAAGTGCAGCCACTGCTCGCGGAGATCCAGAAGAAGTACAAGGACAACCCCGAGAAGCTGCAGAAGGAGATGATGCGGCTCTACAAGGAGCACGGCTTCAACCCCCTGGCGGGTTGCGTGCCGTTGCTCCTTCCATGGCCAGTCCTGATCGCGCTCTTCTTCGTGTTCCAGAACACCATCGAGTTCCGCGGCGTGCCTTTCCTCTGGCTGCCGGACCTCTCCACGAAGGACCCGCTCTACGTCCTCCCGATGCTCCTCGCGGGCTCGATGTTCCTGATGCAGTGGCTGAGCATGAAGTCGATCGAGCAGCCGAATCCACAGATGAAGATCATGATGTGGATGATGCCGCCCATGATGCTGCTCATCTTCCTGAACCTGGCGAGCGGGCTGAACCTGTACTACGTGGTCTCGAACATCGCGACGATCCCACAACAGATGTGGATCTCGAACGAGCGCAAGAAGATGAAGGGCCGTCCGCCCCTGAAGCTGAAGGACGAGTAGCCGGACGGGCGAGATGGACGTCGACACGATCGCAGCGGTGTCGACCGCGCCGGGACGCGGCGCCGTGGCGCTCATACGGATGTCGGGTCCCGGGGCCGGGAGGATCCTGCGAGCGCTCGCGCCCGGGATCGCCGCGCTGCCGGAGCCACGACGCGTCACCAACGTCGACCTTCGGGATCCCGAGGGCGGCGCGTTGCTGGATCGGGTCCTGGTCACGTTTTTCGCCGGTCCCTCGAGCTACACCGGGGAGGACGTGGTCGAGATTTCGTGCCACGGGGGCTCACTCGTCCCGGAGCTCATCCTGGACGCGTGCGTCAGGGCGGGCGCGAGGCGAGCGGATCCCGGCGAGTTCACTCGCAGAGCGTATCTCGGCGGGAAGGTAGATCTCGTTCAGGCCGAGGCGGTCGCGGACCTCATCGACGCGCGTAGTCGCGCGTTCCACCGGGCCGCGTTGGGCCAGCTGGAGCAGGGGCTGTCGGCTCGCGTGGCGGCTCTGCGCGTGGCGCTCGTGCGGGTAGAGGCGCTGCTCGTACACCACATCGATTTTCCGGAAGAGGACGAGCCGCCCGTGCCGGTCACGCGTATCGTGGCGGAATCCGACGCGATCCTGCGTGACATGGACGTCCTATTGACGACGGCCCCCGAGGGAGAGCTCCTGAGGGAAGGCGCGCTGGTCGTGCTCGCAGGGCGTCCCAATGCGGGAAAGTCGTCTCTGTACAACGCGCTTCTCGGTGAGGAGCGAGCGATCGTCACCGACGAGCCGGGCACGACACGGGACGCGTTGGTCGCGAGCGTCGAGCTGGGCGGCTTCCCGTTCCGACTGGTGGATACCGCGGGGCTCCGCGAGGCGGACGAGCGGGTGGAGCGCATCGGTATCGAGGTCACACGTCGTTACCTCGAGCGGGCCGATGTCGTCCTGCTTTGCGTCGCCTGCGGAACGGAGTCGACTGTGTCCGAGGCGGCGTTCGTGGCCGGGCTCGACGGCGTGCCGGTGGTGTGGGTGTGGACGAAGAGCGATCTCGCGGAGGGTGACGCGGAGTCCGCTCCGCCGAAGTTTTCCGGCACAGCGGATACGGTGCGCTCATCGGTGAAGACGGGCGAGGGGCTGGAGCGGCTCCGGCAACTTCTTCGTGATCTCGTCTATTCCGGGGTGGTGACCGCGAGTCCGGAGGTGCCGGTGATCACAAGAGCCCGACACCGACGAGGCCTCGAGACCGCGCGCGCGGAGGTCGAGGCGTTCCGCGCGGCGCTCGTGGGTGGGCTCCCCGCGGAGGTGGCGGCGGCGCATCTTCGTCCCGCGGAGAGCGCGCTGGAGGAGATCCTCGGCACGATCTCGATGGATGATGTCCTCGACGTCGTGTTCGCGGAGTTCTGCGTGGGGAAGTGATGAGATCGGAGCCCGAAGGTACTGGAGGTACGGAGGCGCGTGGTTTTCGCGTGACGGGACGAGTCCAGGGTGTGGGCTTCCGCCATTGGACCCGGCAGACCGCCGAGCGCCTCGGTGTTTCGGGCACGGTACGGAACCTCGCGGACGGGTCGGTCGAAGTGCAGGCGAAGGGGAGCCTGCACGCACTAGGGGATCTGGAACGCGCGCTCTGGGACGGTCCCCCAGGCGCGCGGGTCGTGCGGGTGGACGCGGTGCCCGCGAGGGTGGATCTTCCCCGCGAGGGTTTCCGGATCGACCACTGAACGGCGTGTAAGCACCGGGCGGACCATGCGCAGCTCGTATGACGTGATCGTGGTCGGCGGAGGTCATGCGGGCGTGGAGGCCGCGGCCGCGGCTGCGCGAGCGGGGGTGAGGACTTTGCTGCTGTCGCCGGACCTGGCCCGACTGGGTCAGATGAGCTGCAACCCTGCGATCGGTGGTGTGGCGAAGGGCATCGTGGTTCGAGAGGTGGATGCGCTGGGTGGGGTGATGGGGCGCGCCACGGACGCCGCACGGATCCAGTTCCGCATGCTGAATCGGTCGAAGGGCCCGGCTGTGTGGGGCCCACGAGCTCAATGCGACCGGGCGATCTATCCTCGCGCCGTCCGGCGTGTCCTGGAGGAGCTGCCCGACCTCGACCTCTTCCAGGAGATGGTGGCCGGGCTGGAGATCGAGGGTGGACGGGTCCGGGGGGTGCGCACGCGCGGAGGGCTCTCCTTCGCCGCGGGGGCCGTGGTCGTCACGGCGGGTACGTTCCTGCGGGGTCGGATCCATGTCGGGGGACAGCCGGGGGTGGAGGCGGGCCGCTCGGGGGAAGCGCCCTCGGTCGAGCTGGCCGTGGGGCTCGAGGAGCTCGGGCTGGAGGTCGCGCGCTTCAAGACGGGCACTCCACCTCGTATCGATGGACGCACCGTGGACTTCTCGCGGCTCGAGCGCCAGGACGGAGACACGCCCGGGTATCGCTTCTCGGCATACGTGGAGGAGTCGGTGCCGGAGCAACGGCCCTGTTGGATCACCTGGACCGGGCCTGGTCTCAAGTCGTTGGTAGAAAAGAACTTAGAGCGAAGTGCGCTGTACGGTGGAGCGATCTCGGGTCGGGGGCCGCGATACTGTCCGTCGATCGAAGACAAAGTGCTCCGCTTCCCGGACGCCTCGCGGCACCAGGTTTTTCTGGAGCCGGAGGGCCTCGACACGACCGAGCTGTATGTGAATGGCCTGTCCACGTCGCTGCCCGCGGACGTGCAGCTGGAGTTCCTCCGGACGGTGCCGGGGCTCGAAGACGTGGCCATGACGAAGATCGGGTACGCGATCGAGTACGACTACTTCCCGCCCCATCAGCTTCGGCACACCCTGGAGGTCAAGGCAGTGCCAGGCCTCTACCTGGCCGGCCAAGTGAACGGAACGACGGGTTACGAGGAGGCTGCGGGGCAGGGGATCGTGGCTGGAGTCAACGCCGCGCTTCGGGTGAGGGGGGAGGCGCCCTTGGTCCTCGAGCGGGATCAGGCCTATATAGGAGTGCTGATCGACGACTTGGTCACCCGCGGAGTGGATGAGCCCTATCGGCTCTTCACGTCACGGGCGGAGTTCCGTCTCCTCCTGCGACAGGACAACGCGCTGCGACGACTCGGACCGATCGCGCGGGGGCGCGGGCTGCTGACGCAAGCGCAGTCCGCCGAGCTCGAGAGGCAGCGGCGGGAGGAAGCCAGGGTGCGGGCGTGGTTCGAGGGGGCTCGGGTGTCGTTTCCTACCGCGGGCGGTGGGGAGGGTGGTAGCACCGAGCGCGTCCGCGCCACGGAGGCGGTGAAGCGACCGGGTGTCTCGGCGCGGGACGTCGTCGCGGCGGAAGGCGGGTTGGCGGGAGTGCGCGACGAGACCCTGCTGGGAATCGAAGTGGAGCTGAAGTACGAGGGGTACGTACGCCGGGAACGGGAGCGTGCGGAGCGACTCCGGACGCAGGCCGGGTTCCACCTTGCGGCGGACCTTCCGTACGGAGAGTTCGTCACGCTTTCCCGGGAGGCACGGGAGAAGTTGGCCAGAGTACGCCCGGATTCCCTGGCACAGGCGGCCCGGATCCCGGGCGTATCCCCAGCGGACCTGCAGAACCTCGTCCTGGAGGTGCGCCGCCGGGTGTCCGCGTCCGCTCTGGGCCCGAACGACTAGAGGGGTCGGAGCTGTTTCACGTGAAACAAGCTCCTCGAGGCCGTCCCCTGTTTCACGTGAAACAGGAGGGCCCGATCACCGACGTACGAGCTCGATGTGCGCCTGTGCCGGCTCATCCGTGCCGTCCAGGTTGAAGTCGAACTCGGTGGCTCCGTCGAGGATGAGGGAGTCCGGGGTGGCGAAAACATACGCGGATGGCGCCGGCGGCCCGTCCGAGGGGTCGAGTGTCAGAGTTGTGGAGTTCTGCACCGTGAGCCGACCCAGCTCGGCGAAGCCCCCGAGCCACTCCAGGGTTGCGGTGTATTGGCCGCTCGGCTCGATGCTGATCCAGAACGGCCCCAAGGAAAGAACATCCGCAACGATCGTGTCACCGGTCACAGTGAACTCCACCGCGTCCCACGTGCCCACGAACGGCTGAACCGCCGGATCGACCGCGACGGGATCCTCACCGCACGCGGAGGCGGCGACCACGATCCAGGCCCACCCGAGCCACCCGCTCATCCGTTGCCGCATCTCGCTTTTCCCCCGCGGAGCCCTTTGACCGTCTTCGACGCCAATCCTTCACGCAGGGGCCTCCCCGGTCAAGCGGCGCGTTGTACGCTTCCCTGCTTCGTCGGAACCCCCCTATATTGCCCGACCGCTCCTTCGAAGGGCTCCCGATGTCCCACGTCATTGCGATCGCCAACCAAAAGGGTGGCGTAGGAAAGACCACCACCGCGATCAACCTCGGGGCCGCGCTCGCGGTGGCCGAGAAGCGCACGCTCGTCGTCGACATCGATCCTCAAGGCAACGCGACGAGCGGACTCGGCGTGAGCTCACGTGTTGCGAAGCCGACAATCTATGATGTTCTGATCGGCAACAGCTCGATCGCCGCTGCCGTCATGAAGGGCATCCACTTCCCTCACCTCGATATCGTTCCCTCGACGCGTGATCTGGTCGGCGCCGAGATCGAGCTGGTCACGGCCATGGGGCGGGAGTCCATCCTGCGCACGGCCCTGACGAGCATCCGCGAGACGTACGACTTCATTCTGATCGACTGCCCGCCGTCACTCGGGCTCCTCACCCTCAACACCCTCACGGCGGCGGACTCGGTGTTGATTCCGATCCAGTGCGAGTTCTATGCCCTGGAGGGGTTGAGCCAGCTCCTGAACACGGTCCGGTTGGTGCAGCGCTCGCTGAACCGCAGCCTCGAGATCGAGGGCGTGCTACTCACCATGTTCGACCGTCGGCTCCACCTGTCGAGACAGGTCGCGGCCGAAGCGCGGGAGTACTTCGGGCCGAAGGTGTATCGCGCCGCGATCCCCCGAAACGTGCGCTTGGCGGAGGCGCCGAGCTTCGGGCAACCCATCGTCCTCTACGATGTCCTGTCGAGCGGCGCAAAGGCGTATCTTGCTATGGCACATGAAGTTATAGACCGTAGCACGAAGCGCGCCGCCCCGGTGGAGGCGGTCGGATGACGAAGGAGCGCCTCGGGCGCGGACTCGGAGCCCTCCTTGGAGAGTACCTGGAGCCGCCGGCTGCCACTGCGGACACGCGGCGCGTGCCTCTCGGCGCGATCGTGCCGAACCCCGTGCAGCCGCGGCGCGTGTTCAGCGACGCGGAGCTGGCGGAGCTCGCGTCCTCGATCCGCGAGAATGGGCTCCTGCAGCCCCTCGTCGTTCGCCCGGTCCAAGGGGTTCCCGGACGGTTCGAGCTCATCGTGGGCGAGCGTCGCTTCCGTGCGGTGTCGAGCCTCGGGTGGGAGGACGTCCCGGTCATCGTGCGGGACGCCACCGACGAGACGGTTCTCGTGCTGGCGCTCGTGGAGAATCTCCAGCGCGAGGCCCTCAACCCCCTCGAGGAGGCCGAGGGCTACGTCGCCCTGAGCGAGAAGTTCGAGCTCAGTCACGGGGATATCGCCAAGGCAGTAGGGAAGGACCGCTCGACCGTCGCCAACGTCATTCGGCTCCTGAAGCTCCCGATTTCGGTGCGTAAGCTGCTCGAGGAAGGCTCGTTGACTCAGGGGCACGCCCGCGCGCTCCTCGCGCTCGATGACGACGTCCTGGCGGGCGAGATCGCGAGACGCGCCGCCGGTGAGGGCTGGTCGGTTCGGGAGATCGAGCGGAGAGTGGGTGACAAGGACCAGAAGCCGAAGTCGCGCAAAGTCGCAAAGGCGAAGAGCCCGGTGATGCGTGCACTCGAGGAAGCGCTCGAGGATCACCTCATGACGCGCGTCGAGCTTCGTGAGGGTCGCGGGGGGAAGGGCTCCATCGAGATCGTCTTCCACGGTCCGGAAGACCTGGAGCGCGTGTTCGAACTCATCACTGGCCGCCCGATTGCCGAGGTGGTCGAATGAAGCTTCTGCGCCGGGACCGGAAGCTCACGATCATGATCGTGCCCGACGGGGCGCGTGAGAGCACGACTTTCCACCTGTCGTACTTCGCCTTGCGCGGATTCGCTGCGCTCGGCGCGATCGCTGCGCTGGGCCTCACGATCATGGCTGGCAGCTGGTGGTACCTCGCGGCGCGTGCCGCGCGCGCGTCGGAGCTGCAGGCAGAGGTCGAAGTGATGACGCGGGACCGAGCCCGCGTCGCCGCCCTCGTTCAGCGGCTCGAGACCATCGAGGCCCAGTACACGCGCATTCGCGAGCTCTTCGGCACCGTGCCTGAAGGGGCACTGTCGGACGTATGGCTTCCGCCGGCTACGCCTCCTCGTCGCGGGGGCTCGGCGCAGCCGCAAGACGGTCCGAGCCTGCCCAACACCTGGCCGCTGACCGAGCGGGGGTTCGTGACGCGCGGCGTGCACGAAGACGTCGAGGGGGGCCACCCCGGGCTCGACATCGCGGTGGCCACCGACTCGTACATCCGAGCGGCCGGGGGCGGCACGGTGGTCGACGTGGGCGAGGACGCGGTCTACGGACGCTTCGTCGTCATCGATCACGGCAGCGGCTACTCGACCGTGTACGGTCACGCGTCGCAGCACCTCGTGACGCTCGGAGAGGAGGTGCGCCCGCGGCAGGTGATCGCCCTTAGCGGGTCCACCGGCCGATCCACGGGCCCACATCTCCACTTCGAGGTGATCGTCAACGGAGAGTACGTGGATCCGTTGACCGTCGTACAACAGCCGACCTAGGATCGGAACTTGCATCGCCGCACCGAGTCGCGGCGTTTCAGAGATTGAACCAAGGAGGCCATGTCCATGGCCCGCGAAAGCATCGGAACACCCCCCGAGGCCGTGATCTCGATCATCGGGCCGGGAATGAAGGTGGTCGGCGACTGCCAGTGCGACGGAACCATCCGCGTGGAGGGGACGGTCGAGGGGTCGATCAAGGCCGGCAAGGCCGTCGTCATCGGTAAGCAGGGCGCGGTGATCGGCGATGTGCACACCCAAGACGCTGTGGTCTCGGGCCGCGTGACCGGTACCCTGGTCGCGGAGTCTCGCCTCGAGCTCCAGGCCACTTGCCAGATCGAGGGCGACGTCCGTACGCGCCGGATGCAACTCGAGGAGGGAGCCGTCCTCAACGGCACGGTGCACATGAGCGAGGCGAAGCGCCCGCTCTCGGCCGGGCCCCGACCCGGCGATGCCTCGGCCGAGGCCAGCCGCGCGCGAGCGCCCGCAGAGCCCGCCGCGACCGGGCGTTGATTCACATGTTTCCCACCTCGAACTTCCCGCGACGGCTGGCTCAAGGCTGATAGCATCGATGCGCCAACCCGTTGTGCGGCCATAGCTTAGCCGATTAGTGCTTCTCGGCGCTCGATCGCCGATAAACAGCGGGCCGACTTTTCCACACAGTCTCCACGACCCGGTCGAGGCCTGCGACGAACAGAGACATGAAACTAGAATCTCTGCTCCAATACATGGACGGCTATCTCGGTATTTCCGAGCACCCCGACTACCCGCATGCGCTCAATGGCCTGCAGGTGGGGGGACCCGACGAGGTGCACCACGTCGTGGCCGCTGTGGATGCCTCGGAGGCGTCGATTCTGGATGCAGTCGACCGCGGGGCCGACCTCATGCTCGTCCACCACGGCCTCTTCTGGGGTGGACTTCGCCCGATGACCGGTCGGCTGCTGCGCCGGGTTCAACCCCTCCTCGCCGGCAACGTCGGGCTCTACGCCAGCCACCTGCCCCTCGACGGCCATCCGGAGGTCGGGAACAACGCGGTGGTCGGCCGCGCGCTCGGCCTACTGCTCGACGGCCGGTTCGATTCGTACCAGGGGGTACCGGTGGGATGGCATGGGAGCTTCGCCGAGGACCTCACAGCCGCCGAGCTCGCGGCGCGCGCGGAGACGGCGATCGGGGGTGTGGTACGGGTCGTTCCCGGGGGCCCGTCGCGGATACGGCGAGTCGGTGTCGTCACCGGGTCCGGTGCGGATGCGCTCGAGGAGGCATCGCAACTCGGCCTCGACGCACTCCTGACGGGGGAGTGCAGCCACCACCACTTCTTCGACGCCATGGAGCTCGGCGTCCATCTGGTTCTGGGTGGGCATTACGCCACCGAGACGTTCGGCGTAAAGGCCCTCGCGGCCCACGTGGCGGAACGGTTCGGGCTGACTTGGGACTTCATCGACCGCCCGACGGGCCTCTGAGCGCGACTTACCTGCTCTGCATCATCGCGTCTCGAGCGGCCTTGAATTCCTGCCCTTCGTGCCAGTTGGGCCAGGAGTCGCTCGCCGCCAGATCGAGCAAGATGCGCAGCGCGAGCGTCCCTTGCTGAACAGCGCCGCCGTAGTCCCAGTCGGCGCCGATCTCGTCCGTGGGGGAGTGGTAATGATTCTCGTTGTATGCCACGCGGACGGAGTCTCCCCACCCCGTGGGCCGACCCACGTAGCTCCAGCCGTGCTTCACGTACAGCGATGGCACGCCTGCTCGGGCGAACGGAAAGTGGTCCGAGCGGAAATAGGTGCCGACCTGCGGTTCCGCGTCGGGCATCAGGGTCAGCCCGAGCTCCGCGGCGCGCGCGCGCACATAGGTCCCGAGCTGGCTTCGTTCCTCGCCGAAGACGATGACGTCCGTCGTCTCGCCCCAAACGTTCGCCTCGTCGAAGTTCACCTCGGCGACGGAGCGGGCGAGCGGGACCAGCGGGGACTTGATGTATTGC
The DNA here is from genome assembly GCA_964490285.1 of uncultured Gemmatimonas sp. Classification (GTDB taxonomy): domain Bacteria; phylum Gemmatimonadota; class Gemmatimonadetes; order Longimicrobiales; family Gaopeijiaceae; genus UBA2982. The sequence goes on from CAZBCN010000004.1 coordinate 36,955, forward strand.
TCCGCTCCGAGCAGGCCGCGCTCTTCGGCTCCGGTCGCGATGAACAGCACGGAGCGTTCCGGGGCCGGGCTCATCTGGGAGAGGGCGCGCGCCATGGCGAGCAGGAGCGCGGTCCCGGACGCGTTGTCGTAGGCTCCATTGTAGATGGAGTCCCCGCCGATCGGCTCGCCGATTCCGAAGCCATCGTAGTGGGCACTCACGAGGATGTACTCGTCGGGCCTCTCCGACCCGGGGAGTAGCCCGACAACGTTCGACGTCTCTGCCCGCCGCGTGGCCGAGCGGAGACTGCCTCGAACCGTGATGCCCGTCTCGACTGCAGTGAATCCGCGCGCCGCGGCACGAACCTTGAGCGCATCGTAGTCGAGGCCCGCCGTGGCCAGCACCGAGCGCGCGGTCTCGAGCGTAACCCAACCGATCAATCCCGCAGGGCGCGGCTCCGTGGCCTCGAGCGGGAGCGCGAACCGCTCGCCCGCGAACCCGCCGCGAACCACGCTCCACGGGTAGCCCGCGGGCTCGGTCTCGTGAACGATGAGCGCGCCGAGCGCGCCTTGTCGCGCAGCTTCCTCGTACTTGTAGGTCCACCGTCCGTAGTAAGTCATCGCGATCCCGCCGAAGAGGTCGGGCTCCGCGGAGGGCGCCGGCGGGTCGTTTACGAGGATCATGACGTACTTGCCGGCGACGTCCACCCCGGCGAAGTCGTCCCAGCCGTTTTCGGGCGCATCGATGCCGTAGCCGACGAAGACGAGCTCGCCCACGCCGCTCGTGGTCGTCGCGCCGGGGTCGCCCGGGTTCAGCACGAAGTCGTCCAGGTACGTCGGCTCCGTCACCCCCCTCGGACCCTCGAACCGGAGCGTCACGCTCGAGGGATCCGGCGTGTTCCCCACCATGGGTACGGCTTGGCGGTATGAGCCCCCCGGGGCCTGGAGCCCGTACTCCACCAAACGGGAGGCGATGTACTCGACCGCCATGTCACCGCCCGGTTGCCCCGGCCCGCGACCCTGGAAGGCGTCGGACGCCAAGACGGAGAGGTGCTCAGCGATCTCCTCGGCGGAGACGGACGGGAGCTCGGGCTCCCGTGTGCAACCGGCCCCCGCGAGAACTCCCAGAGCGATCGCGATCCGACGATTCATGGTTGCCTCCCGGTGCCAGTACCAAGGCCATCAACGCTAGGCCCGCTCGGCCTCCCAGCCAAGCCGCCTCGGGGCGCTGCCGCGGGTCCGTTGCCGCCCCTCGGGCGCTACGGTACCATCCTGCTGGCATGTGGAAAACACGCCTGCGCTCACTTCCCGGGATATAGATGCTACGACGACTGCTGGCGGCCCTCGCGGCCTTCGCAATCGTCGCGCCCTCGTTGGCCGCGCAGGTAGTCCCGGCGCCCCGCGAGCATTTCGGGTTCGATATCGGTGCCGACCGGAAGCTCGCCAACTGGGACGCGCTGACCTCGTACTTCGAGCGCCTCGCCGATTCGAGCCCCCGCGTCACCGTCGACACGCTCGGGACCACGACCGTGGGGATGCCCTTCGTGATGCTCACGATCACGAGCCCCGAGAACCACGCCCGGCTGGAGGAGTTCCGCGACATCCAGCGGATGCTCGCCGACCCCCGCCTCGTCACGAGCGAGGCCGACCTCGAGCGTCTCCTGGACGAGGGGCGGACCGTCGTGATGATCACGCAGGGGATCCACGCGAGCGAGGTGGGCGCCAGCCAGATGTCCGCGAACCTCGCCTACGAGCTGGCCAGCTCGAACGACGAGAAGATCCTCGAGATCCTCGATAACGTCATCTTGCTGCAGATCCCCTCGCTCAATCCCGATGGCCTGCAGTGGATCGCCGATTGGTACAACGAGCACGTGGGCACCCGGTTCGAAGCCGCGCCCCTGCCCTGGCTGTATCACTACTACACCGGTCACGACAACAACCGGGACTGGTACGCGTTCACCCAAGACGAGACGGTCCTCACGGTGGCCGCGCAGAACGCCTGGCACCCCCAGATCGTGCACGACGTGCACCAGATGGGGGCCAGCGACGCACGCATCTTCTTTCCGCCGTACTTGGAGCCGTGGGAGCCGAACGTCGACCCCGCCCTCACCTCGGCCGTCAATCAGCTCGGCTCCTACATGGCGGCGGAGCTGACCGCGCAGGGCAAGACCGGCGTCGTCATGAATGCCATCTACGACGCGTATTCGCCCAGCCGCGCCTACATGCACTACCACGCGGGCGCCCGCATCCTGTCGGAGACGGCGTCCGCGGATTTGGCCACCCCGGTCTCGATCTCGGCCCGCAGGCTCGGCCCGCGTCGCAACTACGACGCGGGCCGCAGGTCGTGGAACTTCCCCGCGCCGTGGCCGGGTGGGGAATGGGGCCTTCCCGACATCGTCGAATATCAGAAAGCAGGCGCGCTGGCCCTCCTGACCAACGCGGCCAAGAACCGACGATATTGGTTGGAGAACTTCTACGGCGTCGGTCGGCGAGCCGTCGAAAAGTGGGAGGCCTGGCCCGACGCCTGGATCATCCCTTCTGACGGCGGGAGCGAGCAGGGCATCCGATACGCCCTCCGCGCCCTCACGATGGCGGAGGTGGAGGTGCACCGGGCCGAAGCACCGTTCACCGCAGACGGGCTCGATTTCCCGGCCGGCAGCTACGTCATCCCGATGAACCAGCCTTATGCGAGCTTCGCCAACACGATGCTCGAGGTGCAGCATTACCCCGACCTACGGGAGTACGCGGGAGGGCCGCCTCTTCGCCCCTACGATGTCACGGCGCACACGCTGGGCTACCTCCTCGGATTCGAGGCGATCGCCGTGGACGGCCCGATCGAGGCTCGCGTCTCCGCCCCTATCTCCGTGTCCGACTTCGATTTCCGACTTCCGCCCCACCTGGTGGGCTCCGGCGCCCCGAGGGTCGCCATGTACAAGTCATGGGAGGAGCCCATGACCGCGGGGTGGCAACGCTGGGTCTTCGATCAGCACGGGATGGCCTATGATACGCTACATGACGCCGACATCCGTGCTGGGGCGCTCGCCAACTACGACGTCCTGATCTTCCAGTCCCAGGAGCCGAGCTCCATCCTCGAAGGCTTTGGGCCCGACGAGGTCCCGGCGTCCTACGCGGGGGGCCTCGCAGGCGCGGGCTCCGACGAGGTGCGGGGGTTCGTGAGGCGGGGCGGCCGGGTCGTCGCCATCGAAGCGGCCACCGAGTACGTCGCCGAGCTCTTCGGCCTCGCCGTCCGGAGTGCCACAGCGCGCCTTCCGAACACGGACTTCTACATCCCCGGGTCCTTGCTGCGGCTCGAGCTCGCCAGCGGGTCCGAGCTGACCGAAGGCATGGGTCCCGAGGTGGCGGCCTGGTTCTGGGAAGGGAGCCGAGCCTTCGTGGTCACCGATCCACGAATCCGGGTTGTCGCGCGTTACGGACGAGGCGACCCCCTTCTTTCCGGCTGGGCGATCGGGGGTGAGCACGTGCAAGCGGCGCCCGCGCTCCTGGAGGCCGACGTCGGGCCCGGCTCCGTGGTGCTCTTCGGATTCCAGCCGAACTATCGAGCGCAGTCGATGGCCACATGGCCCCTCCTCTTCAACGCACTGAGAAAATGAGCGCTGGCGCCAAGCCCTACTGCCCGGAGTGCGGAAAAGCCGCGACCGGGAACTTCTGCCAACACTGCGGTGCGAAGCTCGGCGGGCGGTTCTGCAATCAATGCGGCGCCAAAGCGGGTCCAGCGGCGACCTTCTGCAACCAGTGCGGGGCGAAGGTCGACGGAGCAGGGAGCGGCGGCCGTCGTGCCGCGGCGGCCTCGGTCGTCACAGGGCAGAACCTCCCATGGTGGATCGCTGGTGCCGCGATGTTCGTCCTCATCATCGTCCTGGGCGTATCGATGGTGCAGCCGGGGGGACCGTCCGTTGCGCCAGGCACTGCTCCGGCACCCATCGGCGGGGCTGGCACAGGCACGCCCCCCGACCTCTCCTCCATGACGCCACGCGAAGCGGCGGATAGGCTCTTCAATCGCGTGATGGAGTATGTGTCCGTTGGTGACTCCGTGCAGGCACAGGCGTTTCTGCCCATGGCGATCGCGGCGTACGACCGGGCACGTCCACTCGACCACGACGGACTCTTTCACCTCTCCCTGCTCAACCGCACGGCCAACAACCTCGAGGCTGCGCTCGCCGACGCCGAGGAGGTCCTGGCTGCCGAGCCCAACCACGTGCTGGCGTTGAGCGCGGCCGCCGAGGCCGCGATCGAGCTCGGCCGACTGGACGCCGCGGAGGGCTATTACTCCCGCCTGGTCGCTGCTTACCAGCAGGAGTCGACGCGACCGCTGCCCGAATACCAAGGGCACGCGAGCCTGATGGAGTCCGCCCGGACAGCCGCCCAGGCCTTTCTCGCGGCTCGTTGAAGCGCAGCAGCAAACGCTCGCATGCGCGTCTTCCTGACAGGCGGTACGGGCCTCCTGGGGTCACACCTCGCGCACGAGCTGCGCACACACGGGCACGAGGTGGTCGCGCTCCACCGGAAGGCAGCAGACACGGTGGCTCTCGAGGAGGCCGAGTGCGAACTCGTTCACGGGGATATCCGCGACGAGGCCGACGCGCTCGCCCCGCTCATGAAAGGGTGCACGCACCTCGTGCACGGAGCGGCGCTCGTGTACGCGGGGGGCTCGTGGCCGAAGGTCCGCTCGGTGAACGTCGACGGCACGAGGAACGTGCTCACGGCGGCGCGCGTTGCCGGCATCGGACATGCAGTGCACGTGTCATCTGTCGCCGTGTACGGAAGCGCTCCGGGGCCGGTCGACGAGCGGACCCCGATCGACACGCCCCTCGCGCCCGGCGACCTGTATGCGCGCTCGAAGCGAGAAGCGGAGGAGGTCGCTCGCGGCATAGAGGAAAAGCGCGGGTTCCCGGTCACGATCGTCAGGCCCTCTGCCGTGTACGGCGAACGCGACCGCCTGATGGCACCGGCGATTCGTGATATCCTGCGGCTCCCCTTCGTGCCGCTCTTCGGCCCCGCACTGAATGCGCTCCCCGTCGTCTACGCAGGCAATGTGGCCGTGGCGATTCGGCTCGCACTCGAGGCGGGATGCGGCGGCGCGACGTACGATGTGGGTCTCGACCACCCCTTGAACCAACGCCAACTGATGGACTGGCTCGGCAGCGGCCTCGGCATGACGCCCAAATTCGTGACCCTGCCCGCGCCGCTGGTGCGCCGGACCGGCGGTTTGCTCGGAGGCCTCGGCGTTCGCACGCCCGGCGCCAAGCACCTGTCCATCGACCGCCTCACGCAGTTGGCGCTAGGCGAGAACCCCTATCCGTCGACGCGCATTCGCGACCAGCTCGGGTGGGAGCCGCCCTACGAGCACCGAGCGGCGCTCGAGCGCACGGGCCGGTGGCTCGCGCTCCGCCGCCGACGTCGGGAGACCGCGTGAGCCCGGACGAGGACGACGAGGCGACTTCTCCCGCGACCAGCGCGGCCCGACCGACCGAGGACGAACGGTTGCTCGAGAGGGCAGAGGACATCCGCACGATCGGGAAAGATGCGTGGCGCGTCTTCCGGATCATGGGCGAGTTCGTCGAGGGCTTCGAGGAGTTGTCCCAGATCGGGCGGGCGGTCTCGGTGTTCGGGTCGGCCCGCACGACCCCCGATGATCCCATGTACGGCCTGTGTGTGGAGACCACGCGCCGCCTGGGCGAGGCAGGGTACGCGATCGTGACCGGCGGTGGGCCCGGGATCATGCAGGCAGCCAACCAAGGTGCCCGCCTGGCCGGAGCGAAGTCCGTGGGGTGCAACATCGAGTTGCCGTTCGAGCAGCTGAGCAACGAGTTCCTCGACGTCTCCATCGACTTCAGGTACTTCTTCGTCCGCAAGACGATGTTCGTGAAGTATGCTGAGGCGTTCGTGATTTTCCCGGGGGGGTTCGGCACTTTGGACGAGCTGTTCGAAGCGCTCACCCTCATCCAGACGAACAAGGTGCGTGATTTCCCGGTGGTTCTCTTCGGCTCCAGCTACTGGTCGGGGCTGCTCCAGTGGATCGAGAGGACGATGGTCGCCGAGGGAAAGATCGACCGAAATGACCTGGGTCTGGTGCTGGTGACCGACGACCCGACCGAGGTGACGGAACACATCGTCCGGCGCCACAGTCAGCGGCGGGCGCGGCTCCGGCACCCATGAGGCGGGGGCCGGTGGGGTTGTGAGGGCCCCTCCGGGGGGTTTTTTTCCTGGCCCTCGCCGTGGATTCGGCGAGGCCGACGACGATCGAGGTGACAGTTCTTGGATATAGAGCTACTGCCACCCCGTGGATACGCACCGACCGGGAAGGACAGCGGCTCGGTGACACCCAAGGGGAGCTCGAGAATCCGGGCGCACGAGGGGCTCGCGACCGTGGAGATACGGTCGCGCAAGCCCGATTGGCTGAAGGTGAGGTCACCCGGCGGCCCGAACTATCTCAGGCTCAAGCGTTTGATGCGCACCGGAGGCCTCCACACCGTGTGCGAGGAGGCCGGCTGCCCGAACATCGGTGAGTGCTGGGAAGCGGGTACCGCGACGTTCATGATTCTCGGGGACGTCTGCACCCGCGCCTGCAAGTACTGTGGCGTGGCGCATGGACTTCCGACCGAGCTCGACCTCGACGAGCCGCGTCGCGTGGCGGAGGCGGTCGCCCTCCTGGAGCTCGAGCACGTCGTCATCACGAGCGTGAACCGGGACGAGCTGGCGGACGGCGGCGCGGGCATCTACGCCGAAACCATCACCCGTATCCATGAGGCCGTGCCCGGTTGCTCGGTCGAGGTGCTCATCCCCGACTTCAAGGGGAGCGAGGAGGCCTTGACCAAGGTCGTGCTGGCCAGGCCTGCGATCTTGGGGCACAACCTCGAGACGGTGGAGCGTCTCCATCCAGAGGTACGGCCTGGCGGGCGTTATTGGCGCTCGATCTCCTATTTGGGCGCGGTGAAGCGCCTGGACCCGGGGATGCTCACCAAGACCGGCATCATCCTCGGAATGGGGGAGCAGCCCGAGGAAATCCGGCAGGCCCTGGCGGACCTGCGGGAGGCCGCTGTGGACATTTTGACGTTGGGGCAGTACCTGAGGCCCTCGCCGCAGCACGTCCCGGTGGCCCGTTGGGTCACTCCAGACGAGTTTGCGGAGTGGAAGCGGGTCGGGGAAGACGAGCTGGGCTTCAAGCACGTGGAGTCGGGACCGTTGGTCAGGTCCAGCTATCATGCCAAGGAACAAGCGCGTGAGGTGGAGGCGGGAGGACCGGGGCGCGTCCAGGAGATCCTGGAGGCGGACCTGAGGGCCCCCGCCGAGGTGCCACCTCCGGAGCCGCTCGTGCAGATCGAGCTCCGCCGCGATTTCAGCGAACGAAAGGGCGAACGAATGGGCGTACGGAGAGGAGCCTGACGTGGCCGAAACGAAGACCAGGAAGGGCGCAGGAGCACCGGACGTACTGAAGCCTTACGGCGTCAGCCCCGAGCTGGCCCTCGAGCTCATGCAGGACATGCTCCTCTATCGGCGGTTCGAGGAGAAGGCCGAGGAAGCGTACGCGATCGGCAAGATCGGTGGGTTCTGCCACCTGCACATCGGGCAGGAAGGCGCCGCCGCCGGCAGCATCAAGGCGCTGCGCGAGGACGATTACGTGATCAGCGCGTACCGTGAGCACACTCAGGCCATCGCGAAGGGAGTCACGCCCAACGCCGTGATGGCCGAGCTGTACGGCAAGGTGGGTGGGGCCTCCGGCGGGAAGGGCGGCTCGATGCACATCTTCGGAGCCCACGTGCGCTTCATGGGCGGCCACGGGATCGTCGGTGCGCAGGTGCCGCTCGCGACCGGTTTCGCCTGGAAGATCAAGTACCGCGAAGAAGACAGCGTCGTCGTGTGCTACATGGGCGACGCGGCTGTGAACCAGGGGGCCTTCCACGAGTCGCTGAACATGGCCGCCGTGTGGCGCCTGCCCGTGATCTACGTGGTCGAGCACAACCAATACGGCATGGGCACCGCGTTCGACCGAGTATCGACCACCGACATGCAGGAGAAGTCGGCGCCCCACGGCGTTCCAGGCACTTCCGTGGACGGGCAGGACGTTCTCGCGACCTACGCGCTCTTCCGCAAGCTCGTACAGGAGATACGCGCCGGTGGCGGGCCGAGGTTCGTGAACTTGGAGACCTACCGGTTCCGCGGGCACTCGATGTCGGATCCGGTCTCCGGGACGTACCGCTCGACGGAAGAGGTCGAGCGTCGCAAGAAGGAAGACGACCCGATCGCGGTTCTCCGCGACAAGCTGTTCGCGGGCGGACTGCTGGACCAGGCAGGACTCGAGCGGATGGACGCCGAGGCGCGCAGGCTGTCCAACGAGGCCACGGAGTTCGCCGAGAACTCGCCGGTCCCTGGACCCGAAGCCCTGTATCGCAACGTGTGGGCCCAGGTGAACCCGCACGGACGCTTGTTCTTCGACGGACGGAGGCGCGACTGATGGCTGTCATCACCTACCGGGAGGCGTTGAACTCGGCGCTGCGCGAAGAGATGCGCCGGGACCCCGATGTCTTTCTCATGGGCGAGGAAGTCGCCGAGTACGACGGTGCCTACAAGGTGAGCAAGGGGCTTCTCGGCGAGTTCGGCCCCAACCGCGTCGTCGATTCACCGATCAGCGAGCTCGGCTTCGCCGGGCTCGGCGTAGGCGCGGCGATGGTCGGGCTCAGGCCGGTCATCGAATTCATGACGTTCAACTTCGCCTTCCTGGCGCTCGACCAGGTGATCAACAACGCCGCGAAGCTGCACTACATGTCGGACGGGCAGTTCGACATTCCGATCGTGTTCCGTGGACCGACCGGGGCGGCGCTCCAACTTGCGGCGCAGCACTCGCAGGCGTGCGAGACCTACTACAGCCACGCGCCGGGCTGCAAAGTCGTGACGCCCGGAACGCCAGCGGATGCCAAGGGCCTCCTCAAGGCGGCGATCCGCGACGATGACCCGGTCATCTTCATGGAAGGCGAGCTCCTCTACAACCAGAAGGGCGAGGTGCCGGACGACGACGACTTCGTCATCCCACTCGGAGTAGCCGACCTCAAGCGTGAGGGCTCGGACATCTCGATCATCACGCACGGGAAGATGATCCACGTGGCTCTGCAAGCGGCCGCGAAGCTGCACAAGGACGGGATCGAGGCCGACGTGCTCGACCTGCGGACCATTCGGCCCCTCGACATGGACGCGATTCTCGCGACCGTCGCGAAGACCAACCGGGTCGTGTACCTGGAAGAGGGATGGCCATACGCCGGCACCGGAGCGCAGATCGTGTCGATGATCCAGGAGGAGGCGTTCGACCATCTGGACGCGCCTATCCTGCGGGTCACGCAGGCCGACATCCCCATGCCGTACGCCAAGAACCTCGAGATGCTTGCGAAGCCCTCCGCCGAGCTCGTCATCGAGGCCTGCAACAAGGTGCTCTACCGTTGATTCAGAGGACGACCTGACGTGGCGACCAAGGTTCACATGGAAGCGCTCTCTCCTACCATGGAAGAGGGCCAGCTCGTGCAGTGGCTCCGGGCGGAGGGGGACCAGGTATCGAACGGCGACGTGCTCGCCGAGATCGAGACCGACAAAGCCACGATGGAGCTGGTGGCCCGGGGCGACGGGATTCTCAGGAAGATCTTCGTCGGACCGGGAGGCACCGCGCCCGTGGGCGCCGTGATCGCGGTGATCGCCGCCAAGGACGAGGACATCTCGGGCATCCAGGGGGCTTCGGCGGGTGGGGTCGCCACGGCCGCACCGCCGAAGGCGGAGGCGCCAGCCCCGACTGCGGCGGCGGTGAAGCCGGCCGCCGCACCTGCCGCCCGTCCGCCGGCTCCCGTGGCCGCAGCGGCTCCAGCGCCGGCCGCGGGGGACAACGGTGGCCGTGTGAAGGCCTCGCCCTTGGCTCGCCGTTTGGCCGAAGACATGGGCGTGGACATCTCTCGCGTGCAGGGATCGGGGCCGGGTGGCCGGGTCGTGAAGCGCGACATCGAGGCTGCCAAAGCGACGGGGGTTTCGGCGCCCGCTTCGACGGCCACGACGTGGGTTCCGGACCAGGCCGAGTACCAGGACGTCCCGAGCTCGCAGATGCGCAAGACGATCGCCAAGCGGCTCGCTACGTCGATCGGACCGGTACCCACGTTCTACCTGACCGTGGACGTCGACATGTCGCGCGTGATCCAGGCGCGCGCGAGCATCAACGCGATGCTCGAGTCACAGGGCCTGAAGGTCTCGATCAACGACCTGGTCTTGAAGGCCGTCGCGGGTGCCCTACGTCATCACCCCGAGTGCAACGCGCAGTGGCACGAAGGCTTCGTGCGCCGCTTCAACGCGGTACACATCGGCGTCGCAGTGGCGATCGACGACGGGCTCATCACCCCGGTGGTGAAGAACGCGCACGCGAAGGGCGTTGCGCAGCTCTCCGCCGAAGTGCGGGAGCTCGCGGGCCGAGCGCGCGAGCGGAAGCTCCAGCCCGAGGAGTACACGGGCTCGACCTTCTCCGTCTCGAACCTCGGGATGTTGGGGATACAGGAGTTCACCGCGATCATCAACCCGCCGGAGGCCGGAATCCTCGCCATCGGCGCCATGGAGGAACGGGCCGTCGTGGTCGACGGGGCAGTCGTGGTCCAGCCGCGCATGCGCATGACGATGAGCTGCGACCATCGCGTCATCGACGGCGCGACCGGGGCACAGTTCCTCAAGACCCTCCGAGCGATGCTCGAGGAGCCGGCGGCAATCCTGTTGTAATGCGCCGCGCCGTGCTGTCTACCTGCTCCAGGGCGGCACGACACGGTTGGCGCGAGCGTACGCGATGAGCTGACCGAGGTGCTCATGCATGTCGGCCATGGCGGTCGCGATGTTCGCGTGGACCGGCATCTGGCGCCCGAAGTAGCTCGATGACTCGTTCCGCTTCGCTTCGTCCATTTCACGCACGGCGCGGACGAGGTGATCGAATGCGGAGTTGAGCTCGCGAATCATCTGGGCCTTGTTGAATCCCGCCACCCGCTGATTCTCGGGGCCGAATCCGGTGCCAGCCCCGGCGGGGGGCGCCACGCCCCAGGCGCTCGGAAAGATGTGCGCCTCGACAACGGCGAGCGCGAGTACATCACGCACCGAGCGTACGCCTTCCATCGGGCGGTAGTCGTACTGCGACTCCTCGAACGCTTCCGCGAGACCGATGAACTTGTCCTTCATCGTCACGATGTCGGCCACCTGGACGTCCTTCCACGACTGCATCTGTGCCGTCGCCAGCGCGGGCATGCAGACAGCGGCCAACGTCAGCGCCGCGATCCGGAACGAGTTCTTCGGCATGGGGCTCCCCGGGGTCAAGGTCCTGGTGACGCGAAATATCCGCTGACGTGGCCCGCGTCGCCACCGGAGTCGGGGGTATGGTAGCTTTCGACGTGACATCCGACTCGTTCTACGGCTCGATCGAGCCGGTGGATACCTTCGAGCAGCTCGCCCTGGGAGCGAGCTACGCGCCGCTGCCGGCCGACTGGTGGATCGTCGCCGCGGACGTCAGGAACTCCACGGCGGCGATCGACGGCGGCCGCTACAAGCATGTGAACACCGTGGGAGTATCCGTGATCGCCGCCGTGCGAAACGTCGTGCGACCGGTCGACGTCCCGTACGTCTTCGGGGGGGACGGTGCGGTGGTGTGCGTACCGGAACGATTCGTCGCCGAGTGCCGCCGTGCGCTCGGCGCCACGATCGCTATGGCGCGCGCGAGCTTCGAACTGACCCTGCGCGCATGCGTCGTGCCTGCAGCCTGGGTGCGAGGCCAGGGGCTCGACATCCTCGTGGCTCGGCATCGTGTCTCCGCGCATTACGTGCAGTGCGCACTACACGGAGGTGGAGCCGCACTGGTCGAGCGCTGCCTCAAGAACGGTACGCTCCCAGCCGAGTTGCTGGTGGCGAGCGACGTGACGGCGGGCGCGGACTATCGGGGGCTCGAGTGCCGCTGGGCCGAAATCCCGAGCCCACACGACGAGACGGTTGCCGTGATCGTCGATGCGACCGGGTCCCAGGCGGCGTCCCTCGCGGTGTATCGGTCGGTGATGGAACGCATCCGGCAGATCTACGGCGACGCCGAGGCGTGCCGGCCTGTGGCGGGCGAGGGGCTGCGCGTGACGTTCGCGCGGGCCGCGCTGGACAGCGAGCTGGGCCTGCGTGGCTGGCGCAGGGGCCCGATCGGTCGCGCGGTCGACCGGCTCCGGCTACGCGTCGTGGTCCTCGTCGGCTGGGTCCTGCTGCGCTTCGGTGTCCGTTGGCGCGGCACCGACTGGTCGACGTACCGCCGCGACCTCGTGGCGAATACCGACTTTCGGAAGTTCGATGGGAGCCTTCGGCTCGTGCTCTCGGGCACGGCGGCGCAGCGCAATGACCTGCGGGAAGATCTCGAGGCCCGCCGCGCGGTTGGCGAGCTACTCTACGGAATGCACGTCGCCCGCTCCGCCGTGATGACGTGCCTGATCGAGGAGCGTCAGGGCGCGCATTTCCACTTCGTCGATGGGGCTGGAGGAGGCTACGCTGCTGCGGCCCTCCAGCTCAAGGAGAGCGTGGCGCGTACGTCTGGGCCCACGTAGGATCGGGCGCCCGTACTCGGAAACCCGCTGAACTCATGATCGTCGCCCTCAAGTCCCTGATTTCTCCCTCGCAGATCGAGGCCGGCCAGGCTCGTCACCTGCGATGGCTCGCGTCTCTCGATCCGCAGAGCGGGCATTCGCTGACGGGCGATGAGGAAGCGGCGGACGCGATCCTGCTCACGGATGCCGTCGGAGGACCTCGTCTGGTCGACGCCCTGCTCCACGACCCTTCGATCCGAACGCACTGGTCGAAGGTGTTCATCCATTCGGAGGAAGCGAGGCCCTTCCGCCTGGTGCCGGGTCTCTACACCTCGCTGCCTCGTCGGTCGGGCGACGAGGATTTCGCACGCGCGATCGGATACCCGTGCTGGACGCCGAACGCGATGAACCTCTGCATCGATCAGAATGCCGAACAGCCGCCCGCGCGTGACCCGGATCTGCTGTACTCGTTCGTGGGGCGGCGCAGCCACGGAGTGAGGGACCGGCTCTTCGGCATCAGCCACCGCTCGGACACCACCCATGTGGTCGACTCGACGACCATGTACCGTCACTTCGCCGGCGACGCGACCACCCCGGGGGATGCGCAGCGGCGCTACGTGGACATCGCGCTCCGCTCGCGCTTCGCCCTCTGTCCGAGAGGATGGGCGACTTCGACGCTCCGGCTCTACGAGATGATGGCGCTGGGGGTGGCACCGGTGGTTCTCGCCGATCGCTGGGTCCCGCCGCGTGGCCCCGACTGGGAGCGTTGCGCCGTTTTCGTTCCCGAGCGACGAGTGACGGACCTCCCGCGCATCCTGGAGGAGCGTCGAGACGAGTGGCGCACGTTGGGCAACGCGGCCTTCGAGGCCTTCCGCGAGTATTTCGCCCCGCGCCGCCAGTTTCGCACGCTGGCATCGGCGCTCGCCGATCTCGCACCGGTCGCGGAGGCCGGACGGAGGCGCCTCAAGCGAAGGTGGGCGTTGACTCTGCCCGCGGTGGCGGCGCGTCCATACCTGCGCAGCATCGCGCGAAAGAAGCGAGCGCCGGCGCCCGCGGTGCGAGTCGTCAGCGAGGCCGGTCCTTCGGCCGTCGCGGGCGCGCGACGGGGCTACCTCACCATGGCCGTCCGCTCCGAGCACTACCTGGAGATGGCGGTGGACATGGCGCTTTCACTGCGCGAGCACACACGGCTGCCGTTGGCGATCGCGGTCGATGACATCCTCGGTCCGGTCGTCAGCGCACGGTACGCCGATGTCTTCGATTCGGTCGTCGCCGTGCCTCCACGGTTCCTCGACGGCCGTGCCCTCAAGTACGGCTGCGCCGAAGCGAGTCCGTTCGAGGAGACGATCTTCGTCGACGCGGACTGCGTCGTGCTCGGGAGCCTCGACGGTCTCGCCGACGCGTTGTCGCAGCACGACTTCGCGATGCTCGGCGAGCTGCTGACCAAGGACGACGACCAGATGCACCATGGTTTCTCGACGCGGGCCTTGATGTCGCGCTTCGGGCTCGATCGATACCTCAAGAGCAACAGCGGTCTCTTCTGCTTCAAGAAGCCCGCGGCGATCGAGATCATGGACGATTGCCTGAAGTGCTACCTGACGGAGGCACGCCCGGCCCTGCGGGGCTCGATCCTGATGGGTCGATGGCTCGGAGACGAGATCGCCTTCGGCATCGTGGGAGGCCGGCGCCGCCTAGGCACGCTTCCCCCGCCGGCCCCGATGTATTGGCCGCGCGAGATCGAGCAGCTCGACTACCGCAAACCCACCAAGCCGCTGCTGCATATGCTCTGGCCGCTTCCCCACGCCGCGCTGGAGGCGCTGGTCGCCGATACGATCGCCCGACGCCGGCTGGCGGGCGTACCCGGGGACTCGGGGCATCATTGGCGGAGGGAGGCGCAGAGCCTCGAGTGGATGGCCCGCCGGCATCGGATCCGCGACCGACTGGCTCGCCCACTGCGCCGCGCGCATATTGGCTAGTCCAACTCGTTACGGGAGGGCCACACATGGTTGCGAGAGTCTCGAGAAACGGCGCTCTGGCAGTTGCGCTCTTCGCCTTCGGCGCCGCCACCGCGCCGCTGGATGCGCAAGGGCGCTGGGAGCCCCCCAAGACCGCGTGGGGCCATCCGGACCTCCAGGGCAACTGGACGAACGCGACGCTGACCCCCCTGACGCGTTCGGCCGGGCAGCCCGCCGTGCTGACGGCAGAGGAGGTCCAGAGGATCGAGGCGGGCCAAGCGGCGCTCGTCGAGGACCGCGCGGCGCCGAGCGATCCGAATCGCGCGTTGCCGCCGGGCGGGGACAACCCCGTGTGCATCGACTCGGGCACGACGTGTTACAACGAGGTCTACCGCGACCCGGGCGAGCGGGTGGCCGTCGTGCGGGGTGAGTCGAGAGCCTCGCTCGTCACGTTCCCTGCCGACGGACGCGTCCCGCCGTTCACCCCGCAGGCGCAGCGCCTCATCGCCGAAATGCGCCAGCGCAGCAGTCGGTTCAGCGAGTTCGACCATCCGGAGCTTCGCCCGCTTGCCGAGCGCTGCATCGTCTCGTTCGGCTCGAGCGCCGGCCCGCCGATGCTTCCGAATTACTGGTACAACAACAACTACACGATCGTGCAGAACCAGGATCACGTGATGATCATGGCGGAAATGGTGCACGACGTGAGGATCATCCGGCTCGGTGATCCGCAGCACCTACCCGCCGACGTCCGCCCCTGGTTCGGCGACTCGTGGGGCCGCTGGGAGGGGAACACCCTCGTGGTCGAGACGACGAACATCAACCCGGATCATGGGTTCCGGGGCGTTCCGTTTTCGCAGAGCGGCAAGGTCATCGAGCGGTTCACGCGCGAGGATCCAGCGACCATCATCTACGAGTTCACGATCGACGACCCCGAGGTCTACACGTCGGCCTGGGGTGGGGAGATCCCGTTCAGGGCTCTCGACGATCTCGTCTACGAGTACTCGTGTCACGAGGGTAACTACGCGCTCGAGGGAGTGCTGCGCGGCGCGCGCTTCCAGGAAAGCGCCGAGAGCGCGGAGACGCCGCGGAACGACTAGGCGGTCGTGCGCTCAGTGCGGAGTCCCCGACTCCGCCTGAGCCGTCGGCGCCTGCTGCGGGGGTGACTCGTCGAGCAGCGCCCAGGCGCGCACGGCGGCCTCGCGGAAGTTCGAGCACACGTTCTCCGTCCCGAAGCGCTCGTACGCGCCCGACCGAACCAGGACGTTCATCGGCTGGGCGTGCACGCCCGAGAGCACCATGTACGTTCCGTGGCGGAGCAGCCTCTTGTAGACCTGCTCCAGCGCGTGCAGGCCGCTCGAGTCGAGCGCGAGCACGTTACGCATACGCAGGATCACCAGTCGCGGCCTCGTCTGGATCTCGCCCAGGACCTCGCTGAAGCGCTGCGCCGAGCCGAAGAAGAACGAGCCCGCTACCTCGAACACCTCGGTACCCGGTGGGAGGACGACGTCCGTATCCTCGGCGGCGAACCCGACGCGCTCCTCGTCCCCGAACTGGTCGGTGATGGAGCGGACCGTGCTCACCTCGCCCATGCGGCGCATGAAGAGCAACGCGGCGAGTACGACGCCCACCTCGATCGCCACGACGAGGTCGACCATGACCGTCAAGGTGAAGGTCGTCAGCAGCACGAGTACATCGCTTCGAGGCCCGCGCAGTAGACTGCGAAAGACGCTCACCTCGCTCATGTTGTACGCGACTACGAGAAGCACCGCTGCGAGCGCGGCCATGGGCACGAGCGCGACCCAGCGTCCTATGGTCGTCAGGATGACGAGGAGCGTGATCGCGTGTACGATGCCGGCGATCGGCGTGCGCCCACCGTTCTTGACGTTGGTCGCGGTGCGAGCAATAGCGCCGGTGGCGGGAATACCGCCGAAGAGCGGCGACGCCAGGTTCGCGAGACCCTGCGCTACGAGCTCCGCGTTCGCGCGGTGACGCCGGCCGGTCATGCCGTCTGCGACGACCGCGCTCAGAAGTGATTCGATGCCAGCGAGCAGAGCGATCGCGAGCGCCGGCTGAAAGAGGTCGGGCAGGACGGCGAGGTCGACGCGCGGGATCCGGAGGCTGGGCAGCGACGACGGGACGCCCCCGAACCGACTCTGAATGGTCTCGACGTCGAGACCGAGCAGATGCGCCCCCGCCGTGGCCAGCACGATGGCCACAAGGGGGGCCGGAAGGCGGCGCGACACGCGCGGCCAGGCCAGCAAGACGACCATGGTGGCCGCGGTGAGCGCGACCGCGACGACGTCCACGGTGCCGCGCGCCTCCACGTAGGAGGCCAGGCGCGGGAGGAAGTCCCCTTCCGTCTCGCCCAGCCGAAGGCCGAAGGCATCCGGTATCTGCGTGAACGCGATCACGAGCGCGATGCCGGTGGTGAATCCCACGGTCACCGGGTACGGGATGAAGCGAATGACCGCGCCCATGCGCGCCCACCCCATCGCGATGAGCAGCCCGCCCGCGAGCAGAGTGGCGACGGCGAGGCCGTCGTAGCCGAACTCCTGCACGATCGAGAAGACGAGCACGACGAATGCGCCCGTGGGACCCCCGATCTGGACTCGGCTCCCCGAGAAGACCGAGATGACCAGGCCTGCGACGACCGCGGTGTAGAGCCCCTGCTCCGGGCGGACCCCCGAAGCGATCGCGAACGCAATGGCCAGCGGCAGGGCCACGATACCGACCACCACGCCCGCCAGGACGTCGCGCAGAACGACGTCGCGGGTGATACCCTCCCGGAGGACCATCAGCAGCTTCGGCTGCAGGTCCTCCGGCCAACGCGCTACCGACCTCCCTTCAGGCACCGACGGCGTTCATTACCTCGTCAGCAAGAGATACGGATCTCGTGGCAAACGCCGTCGAGTAGGCCCCAGTACGCGTCGAGCGCTCGTGCAGCCGCGGCGTGGACCACTTGGGCCGGCACACCCGCGGCCAGGCAGGCAGCCAACGCATCCCGCTCGCCGGTGCGGTGCCGGACGTCGGCGGCTTCGTGCACAGTGAAGTACTCGAGGGTGCTCGCGTCGCTGACGCCGTAGTGCGTGCGCAGGCCGTGCGCCTTCGTTTGGGAGACCTCGGGCTGCTGCGACTCGTAGGCATAGAGCGCCGCGACGCCGGTGGCGAGGCTCGTACGCGCCAGGTCGTGGAACGTCGATACCATCGCGGTGGCCGCGGGGTGCCGCTCGGCGGCGGTCACATGATCACGGTCCGCACCCACCCCCTCGGCGAACGCGAGCCAGAGCGCATCGTGCGGCGCCGGGTTCCCAAGTTCGTCCGCGAGGTTGTCGGCGAGCTCCGCGCGAACCTGCGGATCCTCCGCGTGCGCCATCGTCGCCTCGAGATAGCCCGGAAACGCCTGGACGTGGGCGTAGTAGATCCGCGCGTACGTGGCGAGCTGCTCTCGGGTCAACACGCCTTGGTTCCAAGCCTGGTAGAAGGGATGCTCCAGAATCGACCGCTCTCGGATCATCTCGTCCAACTGTCGCAGCGCTTCGGCGGGTGCCATGCGGATCGTTCGTCCTTTCGTCTATGAGTCGGTAATCACGGCCGCGTGAATCATAACAGCCGAGTCCAGATCATCGGTTGAGGTTCGCGGGTGTGCACGAGGCGGCCACGTGCTCGCAAAGCGCGTTCGTGTAGATCTCGTGCATGGTCACATAACTGGTGTAGTCGAACGCCGCTCCGTGCGCCCCCGGTGGGAAGAAGCGCAGCTCGGCGTCCTTGCCGGCGACCGCAAGCGCGGTCAGCAGCTGCATCGTGTTCTGGGGATGCACGTTCTCGTCCATCCCCGAATGGATGAGCAGCAGTTGGTCCTGCAGCGCGTCGACCTTGCTCAGCACGGAGCTCGCCTCGTAGCCGGCGTCGTTGTCGGCGACCAAGCCGATGTACCGCTCGGCGTAGATCGTATCGTACAGACGCCAGTCGGTGAGGGGCGAGTTTGCGATACCGAGTCGGAAGACCCCGGGGTGGCGGAGCAGCGTGGTGATGGCCATGTAGCCGCCATAGCTCGTGCCGAGAATCGCCATGCGCTCGCCGTCGACACCGGGTTGGGTCGCTAGCCAGCGCGACAGCTCCGCGAAGTCGTGGGCTTCCCACCGACCGAGCTCCCCGTACACGATCTCCATGAAGTCGCGGCCGTAGTTGCCCGACCCGCGGTTGTTCAGGCCGACGACGATGTATCCCTGCTGGGCCAGGTACTGCGACCAGCCGTCGGTCGCCCACTCGTCGTATACCTGTTGGGAGCCCGGCCCGCCATAGATCGAGACCACCACCGGATGCCGTACGGAGGGGTCGAAATTCGGCGGCCTCACCATGGAGCCGTCGAGCTCCACGCCATCCGTGGTCGTGAAGCTGAACAGCTCGTTGGGCGAGTATGCGGCCTGGCGCACGTACTCGCTGACCTGCGCGTTCGCCTCGAGCGTGGCGATCCGCGACCCGGTACCCTCGGTGCTCCAGAGCTCCACCTGTCGCGGCCGTGTCGTGCTCGACCACGTGTCGATGTAGTACGCCGTGCTCGGCGACATATCGATCGAGTGGTTGCCCGCCTCCGGCGTTAGCCGTCGCTTGCCACGCCCGTCGAAACCGATCGCGTACAGATTGCGTTGCAGCGGGCTCTCCTCGGTGCCCGTGTAGTAGATCGTGCGCGACTCGGGGTCGATCCCCTCGACGCGCGTGACGACCCAGTCGCCCGACGTGACTTGGTTGAGCAGCTCGCCGTCGTAGGAGTACCGGTAAAGGTGGTTGTAGCCGTCCTGGTCGCTGATCCAGAAGAACTCGCGCACATCTTCCGGGAAGTAGAAGTAGTGGAGGATGTTGGCGAAGAAGTCGAAGACGTCGATCCACGCCTCACTCCGCTCTTCCATCACCAGCCTGCGCTCTCCCGAGCGCACGTCGAAGAAGAAGAGCTGCAGATGATTCTGCGGGCGGTTCAAGGTGACGACCGCGAGCGTGTTCGGATCGCTCGTCCAGTAGATACGCGGTATGTAGTGCTCGCCCGAGATGCCGACGTCCATCCAGCGGGTCTCGCCGGACGCTACGTCCACGACGCCGATCTGCACCTCCGAGTTGGGCTGGCCGACCTTCGGGTACGGCATCACGGTCCACGTGGGATATTGGCCCTCCCAGTCGGTGATCTGGATGGTGGGCACGTCCGCCACGCGAGTCTGCCAGTAGGCGATCCGTCGGCCGTCGGGGCTCCAGTCCCAGGCCTGGGTAAGTCCGAACTCCTCCTCGTAGACCCAATCGAAGACGCCGTTCCAGACCGTCTCGGAGCCGGTGGTCGTGAGCCGACGCTCACGCTCGGAGTTGGTGTCGTAGACGTAGAGGTCGCCACCTCGCTCGTACGCGAACTGAGACCCGTCGGGTGACAGCTCGGCGGTGCGCGCGTCGTCCGCCGCCAGCACGAGCGAGCGGTCCTCCATGCCATAGATGTAGAAGTCCGCGATGCCCGAGTACCGGTAGATCGGGCGGAAGTCTGCCTGAAAGACGATGTGGCGAGAGTCGGGAGCCCACGCGAAGGACTCGTACTGCAGCGGCTGGTTGCTACCGGGAACCCGGAGCGTCGAAGGGTCGAAGAGCAGCTCGTCGGTCCGAGTCGCGGGGTCGAACGCGCGCACCTGGGGCTGGCGAGTTTGCGGGTTCACGGCCGTCCACGAGAAGCGCCGGCCGCCGTCGATCCAGTTCAGGCTGGCGGGAGCCCCTCGGCCCGCGAGCCGGCCGGACACGCCCAGAGACTCCTCCACGCTCCCGATTCGCTGCTGCGCGACGAGCCCCGACGCCGCCACCCAGGTGAGCAGCAGCGCGATCCCCAGTTGTCGTCTCATCGATCCCTCGTTCGTTCGAGCCACGACGGCAGGCACCTTCGAGTTGATTACGCCGGCAAGGTAGACGGGGGTCCGGCGAGCGGCGAGCACGTTCCCACTGAGACCCCGAGCGAGGCGCGCCGCGTTGTCCGAGCGCGGCGGCCGGAGTACCATGCGAGCCATGAAGACCCGGGCAGGAGACGGCACCGCGATGGCGGAGCGGCGGCAGGACGCGTGACGCCTGTCGTCATCGGGATTCTCGTCTACATCCTGGCTCAGTTCGCCATCGGGGTCGCCGTCTCGCGTCGCATCAAGACGGAGGCCGACTATCTAGTCGCCGGCAGGTCGTTCGGGCCGGTGCTCGCAGCCTTCAGCATCTTCGCGACGTGGTTCGGTGCCGAGACCTGCATCGGTGCGGCGGGCGCGGTCTACGAGAGCGGGATCGCGGGCGGATCGGCGGACCCGTTCGGGTACGCGCTCTGCGTGATCATCACGGGACTCGTATTCGCTGTTCCCCTGTGGCGCCTGAAGCTGACGACGCTGGCCGATCTCTTCCG
Source organism: uncultured Gemmatimonas sp. (assembly GCA_964490285.1). Classification (GTDB taxonomy): domain Bacteria; phylum Gemmatimonadota; class Gemmatimonadetes; order Longimicrobiales; family Gaopeijiaceae; genus UBA2982. Next base: position 57,863 of record CAZBCN010000004.1, read on the forward strand.
GCTGCGGTTCGACAAGTCGGTCGAGCGGCTGGCGGTGCTCCTGATCGTGCCGACCTCGCTCTTCTGGGCAGCGGCCCAGATCCGCGCGTTCGGGCAGGTGCTGTCGTCGGCCTCCGGTTTCGAGATCGAGGCGACTTTGACCTTCGCCGCGGCGGTGGTCATCGCGTATACGATGTTCGGCGGACTGCTCGCCGATGCATGGACGGACGTCGTGCAGGGAATCGCGCTCGTCATCGGTCTTGCGTTGCTCTCGTGGACGATTCTCCGCGTCGAGGGGTTCGAGGCGCTCTCGCTGCTCGAGCCCTACACGCTGAACCCTCCTGGCGTGGAGCCCCGCTCCCTCCTGGAGATCGCGGAGGAATGGGCCGTGCCGGTGGTGGGATCGATGGTCGCGGCTGAGCTCGTGGCGCGTATGCTCGCGAGCCGTTCCGCGACTGTTGCCAGGAACGCCACAGTGGCTGGTGGCGTGGCGTACCTGTGCGTCGGCCTCATGCCCGTGGCCCTCGGTCTCGCGGGGGCGTCGCTCCTGCCCGGACTGGCCGAGCCGGAGCAGATCCTACCGGCTCTCGCCGAGGCCTACTTGCCGACCGCGCTCTACGTCGTGTTTGCGGGCGGCCTCGTCTCGGCCATCCTGTCTACGGTGGACAGCGCACTCCTGATGGCGTCCGGGCTGGTCTCTCACAACGTCATCGTCCAGCTGCGGCCGGGTCTCAGCGAGCAGGCGAAGGTCCGGATCGCCAGGGCCGGTGTGGCCGTCTTCGGAGTGGTGGCGTACGTAATGGCGCTGCGTGCCGAGCGCGTGTACGAGCTGGTGGAGGAGGCCTCGTCCTTCGGCAGCGCCGGCATCGTCACCGTCGTGACGTTCGGTCTCTTCACACGCATCGGAGGGCGTGCCAGCGCGCTGGCCGCGCTCCTGGCCGGGGTGTCGACTTGGATCGTCGGCGCCTATGTCCTCGCCATTCCGCTACCCTACCTGACCTCTCTAGCCGCAGCGGCCGGGGCGTATCTCGTCGCCGCTGCCCTGGGTTCGAAAGCCACGCGCGTGCTCGAGCCACAGAGCGCGTAAGATGCGCACAATGACATGGTTGGTGTGGCTCGCCGCGCTCGCGGCCTGCGGCAGGGGTCGAACGGAGCCCGCCGATCTAGTCCTCCGCGGAGGAGTGGTACGGACGATGGAGTCGTCCAGTCCGACGGCGTCGGCGGTCGCGGTGCGCTCGGGTCGCATCGTGTACGTGGGCGACGATGCCGGGGCGGAAGCGCTGGTGGGGCCCGCGACCGAAGTCGTGGATCTCGCGGGGCGGATGGTGCTCCCCGGCTTCCACGACACACACGTCCACCCCGTGTCCGGCGGTACCGCCCTAGGCGACTGCGACCTGCACGCGGCGGAGTCGCGTGCGGACCTCGTGCGGCTCGTGGTCGACTGCGCGGCGCGCCAAGAGGGCGCGGCTTGGGTGCGCGGCGACGGCTACAGTCCCACGATCTTCGTCGATGGTGCGCCACCACGTGAGCTGCTCGACAGTCTCGTGCCGGATCGCCCGGCCTACCTGGAGGACGCGACCGGACATGCCGCTTGGGTGAACGGCCGTGCGCTGACTGTTGCGGGCGTCGATGCGAGGACTCCCGACCCGGCGCCGGACGGTATCATCGTGCGGCGAGCGGACGGCTCACCGCAGGGGACCCTTCGCGAGGCGGCGATGAACCTCGTCGCTCGCCACGTCACTCCGTACACCCCGGCGGAGCTCGGCGCCGGTCTCGACCGCGCGCTGGCGATGGCGGCGTCTCTAGGCATCACGACACTCCATGAGGTCGGTGGCGACGAGCGCGTTCTGAGTGCCTACGCCGACGCGGAGCGCGACGGGCGACTCACCGCGCGTGTCCTCGTCGCCCTGGTGGCTGACCCGACGCGCGGAAGCGGACAGGTGGCCGAGTTGGCCGCTCTTCGCGACCGCTTCTCCGGGCGGCTCGCTCCGACGGTTGCGGCGAAGATCTTCCTCGATGGTGTGATCGAGGGAGGAACCGCCGCGCTCCTGGATCCCTATGTCGACCGACCCGGCTGGAGAGGCGAGCTTCGCGCACAGTCCTCCGACACGTTGGCAGACCTCGTGACCGCCCTGGACACGGCCGGGTTCAAGATCCACGTGCACGCGATCGGAGACCGGGCCGTCCGCGCCGCGCTCGATGCCCTCTCTCTCGCGCACGACCGAGACGATGGATCGGGACCTCGGCACATCCTCGCCCACCTCCAGCTCATCGATCCGGCGGACCTGCCCCGGTTCGCACAACTGGGTGTGGTGGCGAGCTTCCAGCCGCTCTGGGCGTATCGCGATACCTACATCGTGAACCTGACCGAGCCTAGGCTGGGGCCCGAGCGTTCGGGCCGTCTCTATCCGATCGAGAGCGTGCGGGCCTCGGGCGCGACCGTCGCCGCCGGCAGCGACTGGCCCGTGACCACCATGAATCCCCTCGATGCCATCGAGGTCGCGGTGAGGCGTCTCGACCCGGAAGCCTCGGGCGGCGAGGCGTGGATTCCCGGGGAGCGCTTGCGTCTCGAGGACGCGCTACGCGCCTACACCGTGAACGGAGCCGTGGCGGGGGATCTCGAGGCGGAGTCGGGGTCGATCCGGACCGGGAAGAGCGCGGACCTCGTTGTCCTCGAGCGGGACCTGTACGCGATCGAGGCACACGAGATTTCGGACGTGCGGGTTGACCTGACCATCTTCGAGGGTCGCATCGTCTACCGACGCCCCGGGTCGTGATCCCGGACGGTCACGTCTTCTGATAGAGACGCCACCGCTTGTACGCGGAGAGGCCCATCGCTTCGAGAGGCGCGACGAGCGACTCGTTGTCATCGAGGATCCAAGATGCCTCGGCTCCCTCCGCTCGAATCTCGAGCGCACGGCGCGCGGCCTCGTAGGCGAACAGCGGAAAGAGGCCGCGGTTGCGGTACTCGGCCTTGAGGCCGAGCAGCACCACACGCCCACTCATGATCTTCTGCGTGCTTCGGAGTAGTCGCAGGATGTTCCCGGGCCAGAGGCGGCCCGAGGGCATGTCGCGCAGAAGACGGTTGATGTCGCGTGCGATCAACATGAACCCCACGATCTCGTCGTCGACTTCGGCCACGAAGGAGAAGTCGGCCGCGAGCACGGACTTCAGGTCTTTCGCGGTGTGCCAGAATTCGTCCCACGACGGAGGCACGAAACCCCAGTTGCCAGCCCACGCATCGTTGTAGAGGTCGAGCACCTTGCGCGCTTCTCGCTCGAGCGTGCCGACGTCCAGCGTGCGGAATGTGACGCGGGTGTTTCGAAGGACGCGCTCGGCGAGGCGGCGCACCCGGTCCGGGACGGCGAGCTTGTCGCCGGCCGGGATGTAGTAGCCGAGCAGATCCTGGACCTTGGCGTACCCGGCGCCCTCGACGAGTCCGCCGTAGTAGGGTGGGTTCCAGGGAGTCATGAGCACGGGCGGCGTTTCGAAGCCGTCCACGAGCAGGCCGCACTCGTGATTCATCGACGGGCTGATCGGTCCGCGAACGGTGTCGAGCCCGCGTTCGCGGAGCCATGCCTCGGCCGCGGCCAGGAGGCCGCGAGCCGCCTCAGGGTCGTCGAGGCACTCGAAGAACCCGAAGAACCCGACACGATCACCGTGATGGCGGTTGTGCCATCGGTTCTCGACCGCGGCGACCCGCCCGACGACGTCGCCGCCACGGCGCGCAACGAACAGGGCACGGTCGGCGTCCCGGTAGAATGGGTTGCCGTGCTGGTCGAGCGCGTCGCGTACCATCACGCGTAGCGGCGGTACCCAGAGCGTTCCGCGACCCGCGTGGACCTTCCATGCGACGTCGACGAAGAGCGCTACGCCTCGCCGGCCATCCACCTGTTCGATGCGCACGGTCATGGTCTCGTTCCCTGGGCGCGGGCCGCGGTCTCGACGAGGTCCACGAGGACTTCCGGCGCCCTCCTCACCCAGTCGCGGAAATCGTCGACCGACTGGCTCGTGGGAAGGGGCGGCGCCGCCCAGAACCCGTCGAGGTCGTCGTACGTTCCGACGACCGCGGCCCCGGCGCGCGCGGCGTCCCACGCGTTCAACGTCTGCTCGTACTGGCCCTCGGTCGGTACGACGAGGGCGGGCTTCCCGAGCCACAGCGCCTCGCAGACGGACTCGAAGCCCGCCGTGCCCACGTAGGCACGGCATCCCTCGAGGTGGCGCAGGAACCCCTCGGCGCTCAGCGCATGCGCGTGGAACCCATCCGCCGGTGCGACGCTGAGCGCTTCGCGTCCGCCGTCCACGTAGCAGTGGACAGCGACACCAGGGTGGCGCTGGTGCCACCGCGCCACGAGGTCGCCGTACCCCGGGTTGAGGGCGTAGGTGAGCAGGTAGCCGTCGTCGCGCGGGCTCATCTGCTCGAGTCCCGGGCGCAGGAGCGGCGGGGCGACCACCAGTCTTGCGGGTGGATGATCCGGGAGCGGGCCGAACGAGAGGGCGACTCTGGCGTGCGCGCCGCTGGCCGTCAGGCGCGCGTACGTCAGCACGGAGTGACGCGCGAGTGGGCGGCCCGGCGCGCGTGCGAGCGCGGGGTGCAGAAAGACGTAATTGTGCGCGACCGCGACTCGGGCGGTCCGGCCCCGGAAGACCACCCTCGCCATCCCTCCCACGAGGTCCAGGAAGTTCACGACGACGTCGGCCGGCTCCGTGGCACGGTGGATCCGCCACCCTGACCGGACGAAGCGCGGGAGGCGCGTGAGCGCATCCGCGGCCGTGCGCCCCACCGACACTCCGCGCGCCGTACGGTTCGGAACCTGCGTCGGCGCCGCGAAGGTCTCGACCGGGGCCCCGATCTCCTTCGTGAAGTAGTCCGGCACCGACCGGAAGGGGCTGACGCCCAGGAACACACGAGATACTTCGTGGCCCGCGTCCTCGAGGAAACGGGCGAGTGCCAGGGCCTGCGTCATGTGGCCGCGCCCCTCCCCTTGGACGACGAAGGCGACCGAAAGCCGCTTCATGTCGTCGCGGACCGCGAAGGCGAACGGACGTCGCCGCCATGCCACGGATCCGCCGGCGGGTCAACCTTTACCCCCCCCGACACGCGGCCTACCTTCGTACCTCCCGTCATCTGGCGCACCGCGGGCCGATCGGCCCCAGTCCCACAGTGAGGAATCGCTTGGCAGGCTTCGACTTGATCGTCATCGGCAGCGGACCCGGAGGCTACGTAGCCGCGATCCGCGCTGCCCAGCTCGGCCTCCGCGTAGCATGTGTCGAAACCGAGCACCTCGGCGGCGTGTGTCTCAATATCGGCTGCATTCCGACGAAGGCCCTCCTCACGAGCGCCCTGCTGACGAACGAGATGCGTGACGCGGAGAAGCATGGGATCATGGCGAAGGAGGTGACGTTCGACCTCGGGCCCGCTCAGGACCGCAGCCGTCGAGTCGCCGAGCAGATGCGCAAAGGCGTCGGTCATCTCTTCAAGAAGAACAAGATCACGCACATCGAAGGCTTCGGGCGCCTGAAGAGCAAGGGGAAGGTCGAGGTCGAGGCCGCGGGCGGCAACAAGACCAGCTACGATGCAGCGCATATCATCATCGCGACCGGCTCCCGGCCGCGCGACCTCCCCACGCTCAAGATCGACGAGGAGCGCATTTGGTCGTCGACGGGCGCTCTGATGCAAGCGAAGGCGCCGGACTCCCTCTTCATCGTCGGCGCGGGTGCAATCGGCATGGAGTTCGCGGACGTCTACGCCTCGTATGGCACCAAGGTGACGATCGTCGAGGCCCTCGAGCGGATTCTGCCCCTGGAGGATGCCGAGGTCTCCAAGTTCATGGAGCGCACCTACGCCAAGCGCGGCATGGAGATCCATACGGGCGCGCGCTTCGAGAGCGCCAAGATCGGAAAGACCGGCGTGAAGGTGACGTTCACGGACAAGCAGGGTGCGTCGCACACGCAGGACGTCGACTACGTCCTCTCCGCCGTCGGCCGCGTGCCCAACTCGAGCGGGATCGGTCTCGAGTCCGTCGGCGTCAAGGTCACTGACCGGGGCTTCATCGTGGTAGACGAGTTGATGCGGACGAATGTGCCCGGCGTGTATGCTGTTGGCGACGTGGCCGGCAATCAACTGCTCGCGCACAAGGCGAGCCACGAGGGGATTGTCTGCGTCGAACACATTGCGGGTAAGGGCCACGGCTCGGTCGACTACGCCAACGTTCCGAACTGCACCTATTGCCACCCGGAGGTCGCCTCCGTCGGACTCACCGAGGAGCAGGCCAAGGCCAAGGGCTACGACGTCGAGGTGGGCAAGTTCCCCTGGGTCGGCATAGGTCGCGCGGTGGCGGCCGGACACACGGATGGCTTCGTGAAGATCATCCGCGACAAGCGCTACTCGGAGATCCTCGGCGCGCATATCGTGGGTCCGCATGCCACGGAGCTCATCGCGGAATTCGTCTTGGGGAGGCACCTCGAGTCCACGGTCGAGGAGATGGAGCGGGCCATCCACCCGCATCCGACCCTCTCCGAAGGCGTTTCCGAGGCCGCGCTCGCGGCACTCGGTCGACCCATCCACATCTAACGCGTCGTGAGCGACGCCGAGCTGCGCAACGTCGAACAGGCGCCGAGAGAGTGGACCGAAGCCCAGGGAGTCGCGCTGGGTCTGTGGATCGCTCTCGCTCGGTGTTACGCCACCTATACGCGGGCAGTTGCGTACAAGGTGCAGGAGTACGACCTCACTGTGCCGCAGTTTGGCGCTCTGGAGGCGCTATATCATCTCGGTCCGCTCTCACTCGGGGAGCTAGCGAACAAGCTACTCGTCACAGGTGGCAACGTGACGTACGTCATGGACCGCCTCGAAGCGCAGGGGCTGGTCTCTCGCTACCGGTCCGAGAGCGATCGCAGGGTCGTGCGTGCCAAGCTCACCCCAGAGGGGCGGGAGCTCGTGGCGCGTGTCTTCCCCGAGCACGCCGCATACATCGAGCACCTGTGCCGGCACCTCGATGCGGCAGAGCAGCAGGAGCTGCGCGGGCTTCTCAAGCAGCTCGGCAAGGGAATCGCGGCGGACGACCTGCGGAAGTGATTGTCGGGGCGGACCGCCCCGGGCGCTTCAGACGCTGACTCGCTCGACGCCGAAGTCCGGGGTAATGCCTCGGATGCTCAAGATGCGCAGGAGGGCCTCGCCGATCTTGTTGTTCGGCGTCGACGCACCGGCAGTGATTCCGAGCTCGAACGGGCCACCGGGCAGCCAGTTCGTCTCCGTCAGCTCGGGAGCCGAGGGATCGAGTACCGGCTTGTGGTTGATGGTACCCGTATCGATGTCGATGCAGCTCGCGTCCTCGATGTGGTACGTCCGCGTGTGCTGGCGACAGAGGTGCGCGAGGTGGTTGGTGTTCGAGGAGTTGTAGCCGCCGATCACCAGCATGATGTCGGGCGGCTGCTGCATCATGGCCGCTACGGCGTCCTGCCGCTCCTGCGTCGCCGAACAGATGGTACCGAACGAGCGGTAGTGCTCGAGGGCGCCTGCGGCGCCGTAACGCTCGGCCATCGCTTCGTGCACCTTCATGCCGATCGCGATCGACTCGTTGGCGAGCATCGTCGTTTGATTGGCGACGCCCACACGCTGGAGGTCCCGCTCGGGGTCGAAGCCCGGCGAAGCCTTTACCTCGAAGTGTGCAGCGAGCTGGTCTCTTGTCTGATGACCCGGACGTCGCGCGATGTAATCGCAGAGGAGCGTGGCCTCGGCCATGTCGCGGACGATCACGTACTTGCCGCCCTCGTGCTTGCTGACCTGCGAGGCGGTCGCGCGCGACTCCTCGTGCGTGTACTTGCCGTGGATCAGTGAGGTGAAGCCCTCGCGCGCGTAGCTCTCGACGCGCTTCCATACGTGGAGCACCGAGCCGCACGTGGTATCGACGAGGATGCAGCCGACGGCCGAAAGCGTGTCGAAATCGTGGGTGGTCACGCCGAAAGCCGGCAGAATGACCACGTCCGCGGCGGTGAGCTCCGAGAAATCGAAGCCGCCGTCCGCGTCCGGATAGATGAAGGAGATCCCCATTTCCTGCATCCGCCGGTTCACGTGCGGGTTGTGGATGATCTCGCCGACCAGCCAGATGCGCTTGTTCGGGAAGTTGTGGACCGTCTCGTAGGCGTAGTCGACGGCCCGGTCCACGCCGTAGCAGAACCCGAACTCCTGCGCGAGTCGGACCGTGACGTCGCCGAAGGTGTCGGTGTACCCCCGCGCGCGGACGCGCTCGACCAACGCCGACTGGTACTCGGCGTCGATGAGGGGCTTGAGGTCCTTCTTGAGCCCGAAGCCCTTCCGGAAGTAGGTCTGCTCCACGACGGGAAACCTACGGCGCCCCCGAGAGGGCAGGAACCCCGGTAGCCGGCAGCCGGGTAGAGCGCCTCATGAACGTGATCGGAACGTTGGCGCTGATGTTCATCTTGGTGCCCATCCTCGAGCTGGTGATCCTGATTCGGCTCGGTCAGTTCATGGGGCTGTGGCCGACGGTGGCATTGGTGCTGGCGACCGGGCTGGTCGGGGCGGCACTCGCGCGCATGGAGGGAACGCGCGTGCTGCTGCAGCTCCAGCGCGAGCTGGCCGCGGGGCGCCTTCCGACGCAACCCATGCTCGACGGCATCTCGGTGATGATCGGCGGAGTGCTGCTCCTGACGCCTGGAATTCTCACGGACGTCGCCGGGCTCTCGCTGCTCTTCCCGCCCACACGTCGAGGGATCCAGTGGTGGGTGCGAAAGCGGCTGGAGAAAGGGATGGCCGAGGGGAGGGTCCACGTGATGACCATGGGGCAGCCCGGTTTCGGGACGTGGGGCGGGGGGACCGGCGGGCCTCCGCGGACGCCGCAGGCGCCGCCGGGGCTCGACCCATCCAAGGGCATCTTCATCGAGCCTGACGACAGGTAGGAGGATCGGGATGGACGAGCTCCGCAGGCTCTTCGACTACAACCGATGGGCCACGCTGCGCATCCTGGACGCGGCGGCGTCGTTGACGACCGAGGAGCTCACGCGCGACCTGAAGAGCTCGTTCCCGAGCGTGCTGGCGACGCTCCTGCACGGGCTCGGCGCCGAGAGGGTCTGGCTCGAGCGCTGGAACGGACGGTCGCCGACCGCGTTCCTGGACTCCTCGGCGCTCGACTCCGTCGCCGCGATCCGTGAGCGGTGGGATGCGCTCTGGCGCGATCAGCAGGCGTTTCTTTCGGGGCTCGGAGACGGCGACGTCACGCGCTCTCTCTCTTACCGACTCTTCAACGGGGATACCGACACGCGGCCGCTCGGCGAGCTCATGCGCCATGTGGTGAACCACGCGACGTATCACCGAGGACAGGTGGTGACGATGCTCCGCCAGCTCGGGAGGAGTCCGCCGTCGACGGACTACGTGCGCTGGCTGCGGGAGACGAGCTGAGGGGACGCCCCGCAGCGCGCGTCGGCACCGACGCGAGCCCTTGGCCCCATCTCGGGCCTCCGGATAGCTTGTGCGCATGAGCCAAGACATCGCCTTCCTCGAGCGCCTCCTCGACGCCGCGGGGCCTTCCGGCTTCGAGGTGCGCGCCGCACGCGTCTGGAGAGAGGAGGCGGCGAAGTTCGCCGCCGATGTGCAGGTCGACGTGAACGGCAACTCCTTCGCCTCCGTGAACCCGAAAGGCGCGCCGCGCGTGATGCTCGCCGGGCACATCGACGAGATCGGGCTGCAGATCACGCACATCGACACGGACGGCTTCTTGTACGTGGCGGAGATCGGCGGGTGGGACCCCCAGGTCCTCGTCGGCCAGCGCGTGAAGATCCTGACCTCGCGCGGCGGGGTGAGCGGAGTGATCGGCAAGAAGGCGATCCACCTGATCGAGCCGGAAGAGCGCACGAAGGCGTCCAAGACCAAGAGCCTCTGGGTCGACGTCGGCGCGGCGTCGCGGGACGAGGTCGCGAAGATGGGCGTGCGGGTGGGCGATCCGATGGTGATCGATCAGGGGATGGTGCGCCTCGGCGGGGACCGGATTGCGAGCCGCGCGATCGACGACCGGATCGGCGCGTTCATCGTGCTCGAGGCCCTGCGGCTGCTGGCCGTCGACCCGCCGGCCGCCGCGACAACCGCGGTCGCGACCGTGCAGGAAGAGATCGGATACTCGGGGGGTGGAGCGCGTACGAGCGCGTACGCGCTCGAGCCGGACGTGGCGATCGTCGTGGACGTGACGTTCAGCACCGACGTGCCCGATGTGGAGAAGAAGGAGCTCGGAGAGCACAAGCTGGGGGGTGGACCCGTGCTCTCGCGCGGCTCGGCGTCGCACGACGGCATCTACGACATGCTGGCGAGTGTCGCGGAGGCCGAGGGCATCCCGTATTCGGTGCAGGCAGCTCCCAAGGCTACGCGCACGGATGCCGACGGCATCTACCTGACGCGACGCGGCGTCCCTACGGGCGTCGTGTCGATCCCCAACCGGTACATGCACTCCCCCAACGAGGTCGTGAGCATGGCCGATGTGGAGAACACGGCCAAGCTGATCGCGGCCTTCGTGCGGGGTCTAGGACCGAGCACGGACTTCACGCCCCGCTGACCGTCGGCCCTCACGTTGACGGCCCCTTCGGGCGCATCTACCCTTCGGGCCCTGAATCAACCTCAGACTCGGAAGTCACGTGATGCTGGACGGCGGCGTGGTCGTGAAGGAACTGCAGGCGATGCGAGACGACGGACACCTTTCCGACGCGCTCCTTCGGAGGGCGGTTCGCTCGATCGCCACGGCCGACGACCGGTACGACTGGGTAGGCATCTACCTGGTCGGTGAGGGGGACGAGCTCTGGCTGCACAACTACGTGGGCGAGCCGACGCCGCACGCGAAGATCCCGGCGGGGACGGGCGTCTGCGGTCGCGCCCTCGCGCAACGCCGGAACTTCAACGTGAAGGATGTGAGCAAGGAGGAGAACTACCTCGCTTGCTCGCCCGACACGAAGTCCGAGCTGGTGATCCTGATTCGGGCCGGGGAGCAGATCTACGGCGAAATCGACATCGACTCCGACCAGCCCGCCGCGTTCAAGGAAGACGACGAGATCGCGCTGATCGGCATCGCGGACAAGCTCGCGGAGCAGCTCGCAGCCGAGCGCCGCTAGGCCCGCTCGGGTTGATCCAGCACCCCCGCTTCCTCAACGCAGGGAACGCGGGACCGTTCACGCTGGACGGGACGCGCACCTATCTGGTGGGGCGGACCGCCGTCGCCGTCATCGACGCGGGCCCGGTCTCGGACCCGCACGAGAGGGCGCTGATCGAGGCGCTCGAAGGCGCGGATACGGTGATGGTCGTCGTGACCCACGGTCACCCCGATCACGCTCCGGGTGCTCGATCGCTCGCGACAACGCTCGGAATCGACGTCTACGGCCCAGCGGGGGTCGACGGCGTGACCCGCCCGCTCGCCGACGGTGACGTCGTGGCGACCGACGACGGAGATCTGGTCGTGGTCGACACACCCGGCCACTCGCGCCACCACATCGGACTCCATTGGCAGTCGCGTCGCGCGTTCTTTGCGGGGGACCTCGTGCTGGGGAAGGGCGACACGGTGTGGACGGGCGAATACGCGGGGTGCGTGGCGGATTACCTGGCCTCGCTGGAGCGCGTCGGAGGGCTCGACCTCGCGGTCATGTACCCGGCGCACGGCCCGCCGCTCGAGCGACCCGCCGAGGCGCTCGAACGCTTCGCGGCGCATCGCCGCGACCGGATCTCCCAGATGGAGGCGCTGCTCGCCGACCGACCGGGGGCGAGCGCGGAGGAGCTCTTGGACGACCTGTACGGGGGACAGCTTCCCGAGGGGGCGCGGAAGGCGGCTCTTCGGTCGATCGAGGCGCTGATCGCGCACGTCGAGGGCCGCTCGGAATGAAGGCGGGGTCCCCTGGATCCAAAGGAGCAGCCGGGGTATCCTCGCTCATGCCCCTACCGTTGGATCCGGCGTTGATCCGAGCGCTCGGCGACGTCGTCGGCCCCGAGCACGTCATCACGCAGCGTGACCGTTTGCTCGTCTACGAGTCCGACGGACTCACGGCGTATCGGGTCGCGCCGCTCGCGGTCGTGCTTCCGGGCTCGACCGAGGAGGTGGCCGCTGTCGTCGGGCTCCTGCACCGGGCGGCGATCCCCGTAGTGCCGCGGGGGGCGGGTACGGGGCTCTCAGGGGGCGCGCTGCCCACGCCCGAAGGAGTAGTCGTCGGAACCGCGCGCATGAACCGGATCCTCGAGATCGACCCCGTGAACCGGCTCGCCCGGGTGCAGCCCGGCGTGATCAACGCGCGCCTGACCGAGGCGACGCGCGCGCACGGCCTCTACTACGCTCCGGATCCGTCGTCGCAGAGCACGTGCACGCTCGGCGGCAACGTGGCCGAGAACTCGGGCGGACCGCACTGCCTCAAGTACGGCGTGACCACTCGATACGTCACGGGGCTGAAGGTCGTGCTCGCGGGTGGCGAGATCGTGACGCTCGGAGGCACGGGCCAGAACGCCGCGGGCGCGCTGGACCTGGTCGGGCTCTTCGTCGGCTCGGAGGGGTGCTTCGGCATCGCTACCGAGATCGAGGTGCGGCTCCTCCCGCTCGCGGAAGGCGTGCGCACCCTGCTCGGCATCTTCGATACGATGGAAGCCGCGGGTCACGCGGTGACGGCAATCATTGCTTCGGGCCTGGTTCCTGCCGCGGTCGAGATCGTCGATAACGCGACGATCCGGGCAGTCGAGGCGAGCGTGTACGCCGGCGGATATCCTGTAGATGCGGGCGCCGCGCTCGTGATCGAGTTCGACGGCACGGAGGCGGGCTTGGACGCCGAGGCGGACGCGGCGGAGGCCTGTTGTCGCGCCGCGGGCGCGCGCGACGTGCAACGCGCCACGGAAGCGACGCACCGCGCGAAGCTCTGGAACGGGCGCAAGAAGGCGTTCGGCGCCATGGGGCGTATTGCGCCGGACCTTCTCGTGCAGGATGCCACGGTTCCGCGCACGCGGCTCCCCGAGGTGCTCGCGCGCATCGCAGAAATAGGTGAGCAGTACCGCCTCAAGGTCGCCAACGTCTTCCACGCCGGCGACGGCAACCTGCACCCGAACATCCTTTTCGACCGGAACGACCCCGACGAGCTCGACCGCGTGGAGCGCGCGTCGAAGGAAATCATGAAGCTCTGCGTCGACGTGGGTGGCACGATCACGGGGGAGCATGGAGTCGGGGTGGACAAGCGCCAATACATGAGGCTCGTGCACGGACCCGAGGATCTCGCGGCGATGGCGGCCGTGAAGGGGGTCTTCGACCCGGCCGGTCTCCTGAATCCGGGCAAGGTGCTTCCGGACCCGGAGCCGGCGCGCGCATGAGCGGGGCGACGTCGCTCGTGGACGGGCTCCCGGCGAGGGTCGTGGACCAAGATGGAGACCGGTGGCCCTGGCTCGCGGGCAGGCCCGAAGCCGTCGTGCACCCGGAGTCCACCGAGGAAGTCGCCGCCACGGTCCGATGGGCCGCTGCTCAGGGCGTCGGAGTCGCCGTGGTCGCTTCCGGCCGCCGGTTCGAGGGCGCGCGCGCGATGCACGGTCCCTTCCTGCTCCTGTGCACGGACCGTTTGGTGGGGATCGACATCTACGAGCCGGCGGACCTGACGATCACCGCGAAGGCGGGCACGCCCCTTACGACACTGACCGCGACGCTCGCCGCCGAACGGCAGTGGCTCCCCTACGACCCGCCCTTCGTCGACGACCGAACGGCGGGGGGGTTGGTGGCGACGGGCGAGTCGGGACCGCTCTGGATGGGGTACGGGGAGCTGCGCAACCACGTGCTCGGCGCCACGCTCGTCACGGGCGACGGCCGCGTGCTCCGGCTGGGGGGGCGCGTGGTGAAGAACGTCGCGGGCTTCGACCTGCTGAAGGTCGTCGTGGGCTCGCGCGGACGGCTCGGCGTGATCACGTCCGTGTGCCTGCGCGCGTTTCCGGCGCCGCTCACGGATCGTGTCCTCACCGTCCGGAGTGACGCGGCGTCCGACCTGGTCGCGGTGGCGCGCTCGGTCGGGACGGCGCCGGTGCTACCGGTCTCGAGCGTCCTGATGGAGCCGGCACCCGCGCCCTCGGCCGCAGCGGCGTTGCTCGTGCGTCTGCACGGCGCGGAGCCCACGGTCGAGGCGGACCAGAAGACGCTCGAGCGCCACTGCGGTGTTTCGTTCGAGCGCGCCGACGTCACCGGAGCCACGTTGGCCGCCGTTCGGGACCACGCTACTGCCGGCGAAGCGACTCTCGGCCTTTCGACGCTTCCCTCGCGGTTGGGCGAAGCCCTCTCGATGGTGAAGGACGTATTCGGCTCCGTCCCGCTCCTCGCGGATACGTACAAAGCCACCGTGCGGGTCGCGCTGTCGGCGATCGAGCCCGAGGCCGTCGGCCGGGCCCGGGCGCACATCGAATCCCTCGGCGGCACCCTCGCGATGCGGACGACGAGGAAGGACCTCGACGCCCAGGGCCTCGGCACGCGACCGACCCCCGCCGTGGTCGAGCTCACGGGAGGCCTGGGCAAGGTCTTCGATCCTCAGGGGGTGCTGTGGCCGTCGAAGCCGTGAGCGCACGCAGCGGCGTTGGAGCATCGCGCCTCGCGGCCGAGCTCGAGGAGCAGCGGGAGCGCCTGCTCCCGTGCGTGCACTGCGGGTTCTGCCTGCCGGCCTGCCCGACGTACAACCGCCTCGGCGACGAGAACGACTCCCCCCGCGGCCGACTGCACCTCATGAAGGCGGTCGTCGAGGGTCGGCTCGACGCGGGCTCCGACGCGTTCCGAACCCACATCGACCGATGCCTCGGATGCCGCGCCTGCGAGCCCGTCTGTCCGTCGGGCGTCGAGTACGGCACGCTGCTCGAGCTCGCGCGGCACACGGCATCCGAGCACGCGCCTCAGGGCTTCTTGACCCGAGCGCTGCTGGTCGTGATGGCGTCGCGCCCGCTCCGCACGCTCTTCTTTCTCGGCGGCCGCGTTCTCCGGGCGACCGGCCTCGCGGCCGCCGGCGCGAGGGTCCTGCCGGGCGGGCGCGTCTTCGGTAGCGCGAGGTTCGGGCTCGCGATGCTCGCGGCGACGGCGTCGTGGCGTGCGCCGGGCCCCAGTGGGCGTAGCGTGGGGGCGAGCGGCGGAGCGGGAGGCGCCCGCGGAGGGGGCCGGCGCGTCGCCGTCCTGACCGGGTGCGTGCAGGAGGGGCTCTACGGCCGCATCAACGACGCGACGCGTCGGACCCTGGAAGCAAACGGCTTCCAGGTGGTGCCCGTGGCCGATCAGGACTGTTGCGGCGCGCTGCACGCGCACGGCGGCGACCTCGATCGCGCTCGCGCGCTCGCCAAGACGAACATCGACGCGTTCTCGGCCTCCGGAGTCGACCTGGTCGTGGTGAACGCGGCCGGGTGCGGCGCTGCGATGAAACAGTACGGGACGCTGCTCAGCTCGGACAGCGAGTATCATGCGCGTGCTAGCGCCTTCGCCGCACGCGTCCGGGACGCGACCGAGCTTCTTGCCGAGGTCGGGCCACGGCGCGGTGGGTCCGTGGAGTGCTCCGTCGCGTACGATCACCCCTGCCACCTCCTGCACGCGCAGAGGGTCTCGAAACCGCCGCTCCAGGTGCTCGGCGCCGTACCCGGCGTCGAAGTGCGCGTGATCGCCAATGCCGACGAGTGCTGCGGAGGCGCGGGCATCTACGGGATCACGCACCCCGACCTCGGCGGGCGCATCGGGCGGGACAAGGTTGCTGCCGTTCGTGCCGCCGGCGCGGACGTCGCGGCAACCCCGAACCCGGGGTGCATGATGCAGATCGGCGCCGGGCTCGTTCTCGAGGGCGCGCGCGAGGGCGTGGTGCATCCGGTCGAGCTGCTCGACGAGAGCTACCGGCGGGCCGGCTACTACGAGGGATCGGACGCCGCTCGATGAGCGGCGGAGGCGATCGGGCTCTCGCGCTCTTCGAGTACCTGAAGGGCCGGCGCGGACCGATGGTCGACCTGCTCCTCGAGATCGCTGCTCTGGAGTCGCCGAGCGACGTGCCGGAGACCCAAGCCGCGGTGCAGTCCTGCCTCAGACGCGAGCTCGAAGCGCGTGGCTTCGTCGCGCGTCACGTTCGGGGACGTCGGACGGGCGGGCTCTTGTATGCGCGTCCTGCGAAGAGGGTGCGCGGGCGTCCGGCACAGCTGCTCATCGGGCACTCCGACACGGTGTGGCCCGTGGGCACACTGCGCACGATGCCCGTCGTCGTGGAAGGCGGACAGGTGCGAGGGCCGGGCACGTTCGACATGAAGGCGGGCCTCGTGCAGGGGATCTTCGCCTTGGAGGCGCTCGCGGCCCTCGGCCTCGAGCCGCCGGCGACGCCCGTGTTCTTCATCAACTCGGACGAGGAGATCGGGAGTCCCGACTCGAAGCGCTGGGTCGAGATCCTCGCCAGGAAGGCCCAACGCGCGCTGGTGCTGGAGCCCGCCTACGGGCCGGAGGGACGACTGAAGACCGCCCGCAAGGGCATCGCCGGCTTCCGTGTCACCGTGCGCGGCATCCCGGCCCACGCCGGGCTCGACCCCACCGCGGGGGCATCGGCCATTCGCGAGATGGCGGACGTGATCCTGAGGCTGTTCGCGCTCACGGATCTCGAGCGCGGCACCACGGTCAACGTTGGCCAGGTCCGCGGCGGCACGCGTCCCAACGTCACGGCCGCCGAAGCCGTTGCCGAGGTCGAGGTGCGCGTGGTCACGAACGCCGACGCGGAAGCGATCACTCGAGCGATCCGCGCGCTCGAGCCGCGCATCCGCGGTACCTCGATCCACGTCGAGGGCGGGCTCCGGGCACCTCCGCTCGAGCGAACGGAACCCAACCGCGCGCTCTGGCGTCAGGCGGTCGCGGCGGGTGATCGGCTCGGCCTCCGCCTGGACGAGTACATGTCCGGCGGGGCTTCCGACGGAAACACGACGAGCGCCTATACGGCCACGCTCGACGGACTGGGCCCGATCGGCGACGGCGCGCATGCCCATCACGAGTGGGTCTCGATCGACGGCATGGTGGAGCGCGCGGCCCTTCTCGCCGAGATCCTCATGGCTCCCGTGGAGTCGGCCTGAACTCATGAACGTGGAGCGCGCCCTCCTGAGGGAGATCCGCCTCCGCCTCCGAGAGCCGTTCCGTACGAGCCGGGGCACGGTGGAGGAGCGACGCATCGTGCTGGTCACGTTGTACGGAGGGGGACTCGAAGGGTGGGGGGAGTGCGTGGCCGGGGTCGACGCGTCGTCGGCCGAGACGGTCGCCTCGGCGTGGGACGCGCTCGAGACGCTGATTCTGCCGATCGTCGTCGGCCGCGAGCTCGCTGGACCCCCAGACGCGCTCGAAGTCGCCGCGGGCGTCGAGCGCCATCCGATGGCCTTTTCGGCGGCCGAGATGGCTACATGGGACTTGGCCGCGCGCGCGAAGGGCGCGTCGCTTTCACAGCAGCTCGGCGGGGTACGCCGGACGATTCCGGTCGGGGTGAGTGTGGGCCTCCAGCCGTCGGATCGGCAGCTGTGCGACGTCGTGGCACGGTACCTCGCGGAAGGCTATGCGCGCGTGAAGGTCAAGATCGAGCCGGGGCGTGACGTCGAGATGATGGCGACGCTGCGCGAGCGCTTTCCCACGGCGTCGCTCTGGGCGGACGCGAACGCATCTTACACGCAAGCCGACGCTTTGCGTTTGCGCGAGCTCGACACGCTGGATCTGGGGCTGCTCGAACAGCCGCTCGCGCCGCAGGACCTCGAAGGGCATGCCCGACTACGGGAGACGCTCGCGACGCCCATCTGCCTGGACGAGTCGATCGCATCGGAGGCGGACGCGCGGCGTGCGCTGGAGATCGGTGCCTGTGGCGTCGTCAACCTGAAGCCCGGCCGCGTCGGCGGACATGCGGCGAGCCTACGCATCCACGACCTGGTGCGTGCGGCCGGACTCGACCTCTGGTGCGGGGGCATGCTGGAGTCGGGCATAGGAAGGGCGCACAACCTCGCGCTCGCTTCTTTGCCCGGGTTCACGCTGCCGGGTGACATCTCCGCGAGCCAACGCTACTGGTCGCGTGACGTCGTCTCGCCCGAGCTCGACATCGAGAACAGCCGCATGGCCGTCCCGAGTGGGCCCGGCATCGGGATCGACATCGACATGGATTTCGTGGAGGCGCTGACCGTGCGTAAGGCTTTCGTACCGTAGACGGCTCAGCGAGCCGGCCGTAGACACCAAGGGCAGTAGCGCCAGCCGTGCTCGAGTGGCTCGCCGCACGCGCAGCGCCGCACTCGCTTCCGCCCGCACTCCGGGCAGGCGAGCGCGCCAACGGGAACGCCCGTCCCGCACTGGCGGCACGGCACGCTCGATCCCTCCGCTGCGTGCAAGAGACGCGCGATCTCGTGTGGCGTCGTGAGGCCGCTCGCGACGGCACGCCGTGCATCGGAGTCGAGCGTCTTCATGCCCCCTTCGCGCGCGAGTCGACGGAGCCTCGCCGAAGATCCGCCGCCCGACACTTCGTCGCGGAGCGCGTCGGTGAGCGTGAGGACCTGGAAGACACCCGTGCGTCCCCGATAGCCGTCGACGCAACCGTCGCAGCCGCGCCCGCGGCATCCGGTACAGAGGCGACGCACGAGCCGCTGCGCGACGACCCCCGCCAGCCCGCCGGCCACCAGGAACGGCGGAACGCCCATGTTGAGCAGCCGCGTGACGGCGCCGGGGGCGTCGGTGGTATGAATCGTCGAGAGCACCAGGTGGCCCGTGACAGCAGCCGTCATCGCGATCTCTGCGGTCTCGCGATCGCGGATCTCGCCGATCATCACGACGTCCGGGTCCTGGCGGAGCACCGCCCTGAGCGCCTCCGCGAACCCGAGCCCCGCGCGACGGTCCACCTGGATCTGGCTCGCGCCGGGGAGCCGGTACTCCACCGGATCCTCGAGCGTCACCACGTTCCGCGTCTCGCGGTCGAGCTCCGAAAGCGCCGCGAACAATGTCGTGCTCTTGCCGCTCCCCGTGGGGCCTGCGGAAAGCACGACTCCCTCCCCGCGCGCGAGCAAACGCCGCAGCGCACCGAGGTCCTCGGCCGACATGCCGAGTCCTTCGAGGGAGCGCGGCGCAGCGTCCGAGTCGAGGATGCGCACGACGGCCTTCTCACCCCCGTTCACCGGGAGCGTGCTGACGCGGAGGGTGAGTCGACGTCCCCCGTGCTCGAGCGGAATGCGGCCATCCTGCGCGCGGCGCCTCACCGAGATGTCCATCCCGGCTATGACTTTGATGCGCGAGAGCACCGCGCGGCGGGACGCAGCCGGGAGGTCGAGCGTCTGCCGCAGCAGCCCGTCGATGCGCAGCCGGATGCGCACGTCCTCGCCGGTCTCTTCGACATGGATATCGCTGGCCCCGCTGTCGATGGCGCCGCGCAAGATTCGGTCGACCAGACGGACCACCGGTGCTCGGCGCGTGGCGCGCTCCAGCACGTCCCGCTCGTCCGTGGCTCCGCTGGCGCGCAGCTCCTCGGGGAGCGCCTCGACGAGCTCGACGAAGTCGTCCCCGTAGTGCGTCTCGATCCCGTCGGCCACGGCGTCGGGCGAGGCGACCACGACATCGACCCTGCGACCGCTCTGGAACTGGAGGTCGTCCAGGGCGGCGAGGTCGAGCGGATCGGCCATGGCCGCTCTCAGGGTCCGGGCGGTCACGCTGAGTGGGAGGAGCGCGTGCGCCTTCACGAGCTCGGGCCGGACCGCCTCCACCGCCTCGCGCTCCGCGGCAAGCGGGGGTGGAGCGTAAGGGAGCCCGAGCTGGATCGAGAGCGCCCTCGCGACGTCCTCGCCCGAGGCTCGGCCACTCCGAACGAGCGCCTCGCCGATGCGCTCGCCACGAGCGCGATCGGCACCGAGGACTTCCTCCAGCGCAGCGGCGGTGATGCAGCCGGCCTCCACCAGGAGCTGGCCGAGGATACGGGGTCTCGTCGCCACGCCGGACGATGCATCCTGCTGCGGGGCGCCCCCATGGAGGAACGGGACGCCTGACTTCGGCTCAGCTCTCGACGCCGAGTCGGCGGAGCACGAACGGGGTGACCTGGCGCAAGTCGACGAGCTCGGCGGCCAGGTCCGAGCCCGGGCCGGTAGCCAGCCCCAGAGCCGGGTTCCGCGTGTGCCCCGTGCGCACGTCCTCGAGGTTGCCGTGGTCGCTCGCGACCAAGAGGAGCGTGTCGGGTGACAGGGCCGCGAGCATGCCCCCCAGGAAGTCGTCCACACGGGTCAGCGCCGCGACCGCCCGGTCCATGTCCATCGCATGGCCGGCCGTGTCCGTAGCGTAGTGGGCGAACAGCGTGAGGTCCGCGGCGCGCGAGATCCGCGCGAGGTTCGCGCCCGCCTCGGCGGCGCTGACCTGCGGCAACGAGGCGTGACCCAAGTGGCGTCGCCAGCCGTCGTTCACGATCTCACTCGCTACCGCGTCGCCTCGCGCGAGCGCCTCCTCGTGGCGGACGAGCGCGCCGACGGCGGAGGCGGCGAGCGGCGGGCCTGCGATCCGCCTCCCCCCTCGCGATCCCGGCCAGCCTCTCGGGTAGGCGTTCGCGAAGGCGACGGATCGGCCCGCGTCCGCGGCTCGCCTCAACACGCTGCGAGCTTCGACGAGTGGCCGGAGCCGCACCGGCGTCCAGGGTCCGAAGTGGCGGCCGAAGAGCTCCGCGGCGCTCTCTCCGGTGAGCAGCGCCACCTGCCCGGTGCCGCTTTGCGGCACGCCCTCCACATCGAGCGTCGCGCCGAGGGGGAACGCGTGCCCGGCCGCGCCCGAGACCCGAGGCCGGTCGAGCGTCGGAGCGGGACCACCGAGGAGGCGCGTAAGGGTGGGCAGCTCGGGTGCCGCGCGCACGAACGGGTTGATGCCCGGGTCGCCGGGTCCGATGCCGACGCCGTCGAGGAATACGAGCAGGATGCGCGCGGGCTCACTCACGCGAACTTCGGGCGCCTGCCTCGGCGGCGCGCCCTCCACGACCTGGTGCCGCTGCTACTCCGCGGGGCGCAGGTCGACGGTGACCTGGACCTGCACGTGCCCCATGTCTGCACGGTCGCGGAGCGCGTCGCGGAGGCGTGGCTCGAGCTTCTGATAGGCGGCCAAGATGCCCGCTCGCAGATCCCGGCGAAGCACCTTGAGCGCGTTCACGTCCGCGCGGCTCGTCTTGGTTTCCTTCTTCGCGTCCGCGATCTGGTATGGCTTGATCTCGAACGGGGAGACGCCCACATCGTCGAATCGGTCGTGGTCCAGGTACTGAACCGAGATGCTGACGTCGCCACGAGCGTGGTGATGGTGGATGTCCCCGACGGCCTGGAACCGCGAGGCGAGCCGTCCGAGCTCCGCCCGCCCGGCCGCCTTCGTGTACGCCCGCTCGAGGATCTGGAAGATCCGCTTGAGGCGCTCGGTGGTCGTCGCGTCGAGGTCCGGAATCGTGGTGTCGAGGTCGCGACCCATCGCCTGGCGATCCACGTACAGCCCGGCACTCTCCGCGTCGCGATTCCTGGCGCGATCGATGTTCTCTAAGATGCGGTCGGGATTGGTCCGGAAGCTCATAGGATGCGTCTTTTCGGCGAATGCTTGCCGCCCCAGGAATAGGGAGGACCCTGACGATATCAGGTCCCGACTGGGCGGCCAAGGGTGGGGGCGGCTGAAGATTCCGCGGCCCATCGGCGTAGGCTACACTGTCTCCGACTCGACGGTCGTCGTCTGCTGCGGGCGTCGGGTCGGGCCTTGTCTCGAAGGGGGGGCGCCGGATGCGCGTGCACGGGTGGACGATGGTGGTCATGACGACGCTGCTCGCGTCGTGTGGGGGTGGACCGCCGGCGCCGCCGGCGCTCGCCTACCGGGTGCCGGCCGAGCCCGAGGTTTCTTATGCGGTCACGGATACCGGGGCGATCTCCATCCAGGCCCTCGGTCAGAGTCTGTCGCTCGACGTCGGCTCCGCGGCCTCCTACAGGCTTGTCTTCGCCCGGGCCGAAGACGGTGTGCAGGTCACGCTGTCCGTCGAGGAACTCGCTGCCACGATCGCGCTTCCCATGGCGGGTCCCATGAGCATCGACGAGGGCAGCGTCATGGGCGAGCTCGTCTTCAGGCTCGACCGCCGAGGCGACGTCACGGTCGTCTCGATGCCCGAGATCGACGCGGCGGCCGGCCAGCTCGTGCCACCGCAGCAGATCGCTCACTCGTTCTTCCCGGGCCTCCCCGGCAGGGCCGTGTCGATCGGCGACACCTGGACCGACACGATCGCGTACGAGAGCGATGTCGGCGGGGGCCAAACCTCCATCCTCGAGTACACGGTGGTAGGCGACACGCTCGTGGAGGGCAGGTCCCTGTTGAGCATCGCGTTTCAGGGCACCGCGGACATGACACAGGCGTTGAGCATGCAAGGAACCGAGATCTCGCAAGCGACCAACCTCGTGATCGAAGGTCGAGTGCTCTGGGATCTGCAGCGCGGCATCATGTTCGAGCGTGTGACGAACGCGACCGGCACGGGCACCGTTCGCGCGGCTCTCCTGCCCGCCGAGCTTCCGACGCGCTTCGAGCTGCGGTCGCGGGTGCGGCTCACAACCGAGTGAGCGACGGGTCCGTGGCACAGGACGACGCGCCCGCCGGACCCGCGCTACCCCGTCGGCTCCTCGACGCGTTCTTCAGTCCGGGCAAGATGGTCGAGGACGTGGCGCGCGATCCCAAGTGGCTCGGTGCGCTGCTGGTTTCGATTGGGCTGATCGCGCTCTCGTCCGCGCTGATTCCGCCGGAGCTCTTCGCCGAGATTCAGCGCCGAGCCGCACTGGATCGGGGCATCACTCCACCGCCCATGACCGAGACCACGCTCAGGATGATCCGCATCTTCTCGGTCGCGGGCGGTGCGATCGCGTTCGCGGTCATCTCCTTCGTCATGTCCGGCATCTACACGGCGGTCTTCGTCTTCATTCTCGGGGACGAGGGCCGCTATCGTCAGTATCTCGCCGTGTTCGCGCACGCGGCCTTCATTCCGGCTCTGCTCACGCTTCCACTGGTGCCGCTGCGCATCTCGACGGGTGACCCCCAGTTCGCGCTCAGCATCGGGAGCTTCCTGGTATTCCTCGAACCGGGCTATGTGCTCAACGTCTTCCGGCTCCTGGACCTCACGCAGCTGTGGTCCGCGGCGGTGACGGCCCTCGGCGCGCACGCGATCGACCGTCGGCGCGGCTTCGGCAGCGCGTTCGCGATCCTCTTCGGATTCACGCTCGCCGTCGCGCTGATCATCGCGAACTTCCTGCCGACCTGAGGCTCCCGCCGTCGGTGACCCTGCGGGAGGAACGCGGGTACTACCGCCTTCTCCGCGTGCAACGCTCCTGCCCATGCCCGCTCTGACCATTCGCCGCTGCATACTCACGACCGCCCTGGGGTTCTTCGTGATCGGGGCCGTCGCGGACGCATCCGCGCAGCAGGCCCCGGCGGGTGACGCCGTATCGCAGTCCGGCGGGGGTGCACCTAGTTCTCCCCGAGCGCCCTTGGACGCCCAGGCCGACCTGAGCGCGATCGAGATCGACGGCGTCCTGGACGAGCCCGAGTGGGCGCGCGGCGCGGCCTTCACGGGGTTCACGCAGCGGGAGCCCGTGGAGGGCGAACCCGCCGAGAACGACACGGAGGTGCGAGTCCTCTTCGGTGACGGCGCGGTGTGGATCGCCGCGCGCATGTGGGACGCCGAGCCCGAGCGGATCTCGGCGCGGCTCACGCGCCGTGACAACGAGGGCGAGCACGACGAGTTCGCGGTGCTGTTCGACCCGGACCTGGACGGGTTGACCGGCTATGGCTTCGTCGTGAGCGCAGCGAACGTGCAGCGCGACGTGTTCTTCTTCGAGGACGACAAGGAAGACGGCGCGTGGGACGCCGTCTGGGAGTCCGAGGTGCGCATCGATGCCGAAGGCTGGACCGCCGAGATGCGCATCCCACTCTCGCAGCTCCGTTACGAGGCGTCCGACGAACCGCAGTCGTGGGGCATCAACTTCTATCGCCGGCGCATCGCCAGTAACGAGGAGACGCACTACGCGCTCGTTTCAGGGCTGCGTCGCGGCAACGTGAGCCAGTGGGGGAGAATGGACGGTGTGCTCGTCGCGCGCTCGGCCCGCCGGCTCGAGTTGCTCCCCTACGTCGTGAGCAGCATGCACCGCGGCCCGTCGGTCGCGGGTGACCCGTTCTTCGACGGTACCGAGGGTGACGCGCGCATCGGGCTGGATCTGAGCTATGGGCTCGGTGCGGCGTTCACCCTCGACGCGACGATCAATCCAGACTTCGGACAGGTCGAGGCCGACCCGGCGGTCATCAACTTGAGCGCGTTCGAGACGTTCTTCGAGGAGCGCCGACCGTTCTTCGTCGAGGATGCGCGCGTGTTCGACTTCGGGCTGTCGGCCGGAGGGCGGCTCCTCTACAGCCGCAGGGTCGGGCGCGCGCCGCAGGGCGGCGCACCGAGCGGCGCGCTCTTCACCGACATGCCCACGAACGCCACGATCCTCGGCGCGGCGAAGCTGACGGGCCGCACGTCGAACGGCCTCTCCATCGGAGCACTCGCGGCGGTGACCGGCAGCGAACACGGCAACGGACAGTTCTCCGGCAGCGTCACGGACGACTTCCTCGTCGAGCCCCGGTCCGAGTTCGGTGCGGCGAGCGTGGTGAAGGACTTCCGAGGCGGCGCGTCACAGGTGGGCGTCCTTGGCACGGTCATGCGCCGTGACCTCCCCACCGATGGATCGTTCGACTGGCTCCCCTCCTCGTCGTTCAACGGTGGCGTGCGCTTCAACCACCAGTTCGCCGGACGCGCGTGGGCGGTGTTCGGGTATCTGGCCGGGAGCCACGTCCGCGGCGACCAGGCGGCGATCACCCGGATCCAACGCTCGAGCATCCACTATTTCCAACGTCCCGATGCGACGCGGTTCGCCCTCGACCCGACCGCGACTTCGATCAGCGGACGTGATTGGCGCCTGACTCTCGAGAAACGGAACGGCGAGCACTGGACGGGCTCCGTCTGGGCCGCCGAGGTGACGAAGGGTTTCGAGGTGAACGACGCCGGGTTCTCGACGCGCACGGAGGTGCTCGACGGCGGGGCCGCACTCACCTATCGCGAAATTCGCCCCGGGAGCGTCTTCCGCAACTACAACGTCGGTGTGCGGACTTTCCACAACTGGAGCCACGAGGCGCTCGACGACACCTGGTCCGTCGAGTCCTGGCAGGATGCGCGCACCAACGGCAACTACAGCGTCGGCGCGTTCGGGCAGTTCCTGAACTACTGGGGCGCGAGCGCGAACATGAACTACGGTCTCGATCAAATGAGCAGGCGGCAGACCCGCGGCGGACCGATGATGCTCGTCCCGGGGTCGACGAGCGCGAACATCAACTTCTTCAGCGACAGCCGGAAGGCGGTGACGTTCGGCATGTTCCTCGGGATCAGCGACGCCCGTAGAGGCTTCAGCCGAGGGCGCTCGGTGGGCGTGGAGTTGGGCGTCCGCCCCTCCGACAACCTCTCCCTCTCGCTCAGTCCCAGCTTTGGCTCGTTCCGCTCCGGCGACCAGTATGTGACGGCGACGACCACACTCCCGTACGCGCCCACGTACGGCACGCGCTACATATTCGCGGACATCGAGCAGCGCACGCTTTCCATGGAGATGCGCGTCGATTGGACGTTCTCCCCCACGCTCTCGTTCCAGCTGTTCGCGCAGCCGCTGCTTTCGTCCGGTGACTACGTTCGGTACAAACAGCTCGCCGCGGCGGAGACGTTCGACTTCGTGAGCCTCTCGACGACGAATGTCGGGGGTACGCAGTCGGTCGACTTCGACGGAGACGCGAACGTGGACTACTCCTTCGCGGACCGCGACTTCAACGTGCGCTCGCTCATCGGCAACGCCGTGCTGCGCTGGGAGTACCGACCCGGCTCGACGGTCTTCCTCGTGTGGCAGCGTGCGCAGGACGACCAGGTGGGCCTCGGCGACTTCGACTTCGCGCGGGATGCGCGCGCCCTCTTCGACGCACCGGCGGACGACCGATTCATCCTGAAGGTGAACTACTGGCTGGGCCTCTAGCGGTGTCCCGCTCCTTCCACAGGCTCCATGGTCAACTCGCGTGAGGTCGCTGGCGGGTAGGAGGGTGGTCGTCACGCGCTCCGACGAGCAGGCGGACGCTCTCTGCACGAGCCTCGAGGGACTCGGCGCAGTGGCCGTGCGGTGCCCGACCATCCGGATCGGCCCGCCGGAGAGCTTCGAGGAGCTCGACGCTGCGCTCGCCAGGCTGGAGCGGTACGACTGGGTCGTGTTCACGAGCGCGAACGGGGTTCGCGCCACGTTCGACCGGCTGGAGACGATCGATGCCTTCGCACCTGCGCTGCGCTCGGCACGCATAGCCGCGGTCGGTCGGGTCACCGCCTCGGCGCTCGCGGCGCGCGGCGTCGAAGTCGCATTCGTACCCAAGGTCGAAGGTTCCCGGGCGCTCGGGGAGTCGCTCGCGGATGTGGCGGGTCGCAACATCCTGCTCGCGCTGGGCGACAAGTCCGACCCGATCCTGAGGAAGCTGCTTCGGGGCCGATCTGCGCGACGTGTGGACACCGTGACAGCCTACCGAACGATCCCCATTCCGCCGTCCGGACAGGGCCTCGAGGAGTTGGGCATCGGAGTGGATGCCATCACCTTCACCAGCCCGTCGACCGTGGCGGGATTCGTGTCCGTGGGTCCCGATTGGCGCGGATACATCCGGCACGCCGTCGTCGCGACCATCGGACCGACGACGACCGCAGCTGCGATGGCGAGCGGCGTGGGCGTACATGCAGAGGCGCGTGACCGGAGCATTCCTGCACTGATCGAGGCCGTTGCGAGCGCGCTTACGATGCGCACGACCAGCGAAGGGGCGGTGGCGCGGTGGCTACAAGAAGAAGACTGACGCGACAAGTACTTGTGGCCCGTGGTCAGGTAGGGACTTCTACTTACTTGTGAGTCGGGAACGGCGCATGGTAGGATTCCATCGCCGACCCTCCCTCCTCTACATCTAAGTGCACCTTGCTCGCTCATGGCACGTTGAAGGGCGCCTAGCGTGGTCATTCCCGGCCCGCTGGACCTCAAGGAAGCAGGACGCTCCCCCGGCGTGATCCGAGCGTCGGGTCTGTCCTTTCGGTATGGGAGCGGCGCGCCTGTCCTGAACGGCATCGATGTCGAAATCGGGGTGGGCGAGGTCGTGGCGGTCGTCGGTCCGCCGGGGTCGGGCAAGAGCACACTCCTGAGGATCTTCGCAGGCTTGCTCGCGCCCACAGGTGGCACGGTGGAGTTACCCACGCGCCGCACGTCCGCCGGCCGGGTGATGCTCGGATTCGCGGCGGAGGTGGAGCCACACTTCGAGTCCATGACCGGAGAGGAGAACGCGCTGTTCTTCGCGCGTGCGGCCGGACTGAAGCGTCGAGACGCCGTGCAGTCCGTGGGCGAGCTCATGCAGCAGCTCGGCCTCCAGGAGGACGCACGTCGGCCAGTGTCGGATTACTCCTTCGGGGCCCGGCGCCGACTGCTGCTCGTCGAGGCCCTAGCGCATCGGCCGGCGCTCACGTTGCTCGACAACCCGTTCCTCGGCCTCGATCAGTCGGCGCGCAGCGCGTTGATCCACCTTCTGCGGCTTCAATCCGCCAAGCGGGGCACCGTCGTGGTGGCGAGCCCCGAGCTCCCACTCCTGCCCGAGCTCGCGGACCGCATACTCTTCCTACATCGAGGCCGTATCGCGACGGGTGGCCGTGTCGCCGAGCTTCTGGGTTCGCTCGGTACCGCGACGCGGATCGAGATCACCTTCGAGAGGCGGCCTCAGAGACTCGACGCCCAGTTCAGACCCGGGATCAAGGTGATCAGTGACGGCGAGCCGCTCGTGCTGGAGAGCGGGCGCGGGCCCGCGGCCGTCGGGGAGATCTGCGCCGCGCTCGTGGCGACGGGCGCCGTGATCAAGTCCGTCACCGTACGTGAGGCAGACCTCGAGGAAGTCTTCCGGCGCGCGACGGGAACGGAGTTGATCGTATGACGCCCGCGGTCTGGAACTTACAGTGGCGACTGGCACTCACGCGCAAGCGCGTGTTCATCCTGAACTTCGTCGTACCGCTCACGTTGGTGCTTCCGATAGCGACGGGCGCCGTTCCGCCCGGCGCCGCGGCCGGGGTGTACGTCGTGCTGTTCGCGGCATTCGCGATGTTCGGGGCGGCGATTCCACTCCGGTGGGACGGTCAGCGCGGGATGAGCGCCCGCATCGTGCGGGCTGGCGTCAGCCCCTCGGGCTATCTGCTTCAGAGGGCGGCCGCGGGCGCGTTCCTCGACACGATCCAACTCACTCCCGCGCTCCTCGTCGCGGCGCTGGCCGTGGGTGCAGGGGTAGGCGACGTGCTGTTGGCCCTTGCGGCGTTGGCGGCTACGGTGTGGGTGGGGGGCCTCGTCGGCATCGTGGTGGCGGCTGCCAGTAGATCGCTCACGGAGACCGCCCTGTTCACGGCGGTTACGGTACCGCTCCTCGCCCACATGTCCGGTGTGTTTCGCGCGCCGGCCCAAGGCTCGTATCAGGCGTTCCTCGAGGACGGGTCGCCATTCCACGCCCTGCACGAGGCGCTGCTCGATATGACGCTCGGGGTGTCGGAGGGGGTCGGGGCGGCGATCGTCGTCTGGTCGATCGCGCTGCCCATCATGGTCGCGTTGCTCGGGCCGCGGCTGCACGCCGCGCTCAGCCGGGTCAACCGAGGTGGCCTCGAAGGCGCGTAGTACTTCGACGGCGACCCGCTAGCGCCCGGTCATTCCGAAGATCACCTGAGCGCGCGCGCCGATCGTGATCCCATTCTCGGCCAGCCACCCCTGCCGCACCTCGAGCCCGTACATGGCCGGGGCCCGGCTCGTGTAGGACTCCGTCACGAGCGGCTGCATCTGCACGATGTCGACCACGCTGAACGAAGCGTCCAGAAAGGCGAGGTCGAGAGGCACGTAGGTGTTCGCCATCCAGAAGGACCGTACCGAAACGTCCGGGAACACGAAGAGCATCCCCGTGCCATCCGGGACGGCCTCGCGGTACATGAGGCCCTCGGCGCGCTCGTCGGCCGTTGCGGCGACCTCGGCGAGCACCGTGTCGGCGCCGAAGATGATCCACGCGTGCCCTGCGGGGGGACCCTGGGATACTCGGGACGGGACTTCGGCGAGGAGCGCGCTCGGCTCCTCCCGGGCAGGCTCCGCACCCGCGCCGCACGCCGTACAGGCGACCAGAATCGCGGTCGCCAGCGCCCGTTCCAGACGGCTGCGGGCGGCCTTGTGAAATTCTTCACGAGCTTGCATTATCAACCTCCCGATACCCGCGGAGCGGGCTTAAGTTACCGGCCTCGGGCTCGGCCAAAGGGGTACCTCCCGATCCCGCGGATTGGCAAGGGTATGGCGTGGATCAACGCTCCGCCCCCGAACATGGGAGTTCGTCGCCGGTGGTCGATCAGAGCCTCTTGGACATCCTCGTGTGTCCCGAGACGAAGCAGCCGCTCCGTGTGGCCGACGTCGCGCTTCTCGAGCGCGTAAACGCTTCGGTTCGCACGGGCGGTCTCACGAACAGGGGGGGCAAGCTCGTGGCCACGCCGGTCGAGGCGGGTCTCGTGAGGCAGGACGGAGCGGTCCTCTACCCCGTGCGTGACGACATCCCGATCATGCTCATCGACGAGTCGATCCCACTCCCAAAGCAATGATGGCACGACATCGGATTTCGAGGATTGCCGCGCTGCCGGCCCTGACCCTGGTCGCCGTGGCATGTGGAACACCGCCCCCGGGAATGGATCGAGGCGCGGAGCTGTTCGAGACCTGCGCCCCCTGCCACGGAGAGACCGGCCAGGGCGATCCGAGCATTCAAGCTCCTGCGATCGCCGGCCTGCCTCAGTGGTACATCGAGAGCCAGCTCGCGAGCTTCCAGGCCGGGTGGCGCGGCAAGCACGCCGAGGATCTCCCCGGACTGCGCATGCGCCCCATGGCCGTGACGCTGAACCGTGAGGGGGACATCCCTTCGGTCGCCGAATACGTCGCGGCCCTTCCGGCGCCCTTCCCGCCCAGCACGCTCCACGGTAACGCGGGGGCCGGCGCAGCGCAGTACGAGCAGGTCTGCGTGGCCTGTCACGGCGCGGACGGTCGCGGCAACGAGTTGCTCAGGTCTCCGCCGATCGTGCAGCTCCACGACTGGTACCTCGTGCAAGAGCTCCAGAACTTCAAGATCGGCGCCCGTGGCGCGCACCCTGCGGACACATGGGGCACGACGATGCGAGTGAACGCGGTCCTCTTGAGCGATCAAGCCATGCAAGACGTGATCGCCTACGTGCAGACGCTGAGGTAGGAATCGAGACCATGGCTCACGCACCGACCCCTCACAAGTCACAGCCGGCAGTACCGCCCCCGCCGCCGGACGCCGAGAACCCGGCGATCATCGACGCGGAGAAGACGTTCAAGATCACGCTGATCAGCGCCGCGCTCTTCGTGGCGGCCGCGGTCTTCATCATCATGCGGACGAGGATGGGATAGCGAGATGATCGATCAGGCATCGACCTACGCCGCGAGCATCGACAACATCATCATCCTGATCGCGGTTCTCGTCGGCTTCTGGTTCTTCGCCGCCGAGGGCATGCTCTTCTGGTTGGTGTGGCGCTTCCGCGCGAAGGACGGCGTGAAGAGCGAGTACCTCGAGGGCCACGAGCCGCACGTCAAGAAGTGGATCACCTGGCCGCACACGATCATTCTGGTCTTCGACGTCTTCATCATCATCGGCGCCGTGCAGGTCTGGTACAACGTCAAGCAGAGGCTCCCCGACGACGCGGACCACACGATCCGCATCATCGGCCAGCAGTGGGCCTGGACATTCCAACACCCCGGCTTGGACAATGAGCTCGATACGGCCGACGACATCTTCACGGTCGACGAGCTGCACGTGGAAGTAGACCGGACGTACATCTTCCGGCTCGAGGCGAGGGACGTGCTCCACTCGTTCTCGGTCCCGGTTTTCCGCATCAAGCAGGACGCGATTCCCGGTCGGTCGATCTCGGGCTGGTTCGAGCCGACGCTCACCGGCGAGTACGACGTCCAGTGCGCCGAGATCTGCGGCATCGGCCACGGCGTGATGGCCGCACGCATTCACATCGAAGACGCCCAACAGCACGCGGAATGGCTCCGGACCGCGTCTGTCGGGACGGCACAGTAGGGGGCCTGCACATGGCACACACCGCGACCCAGGTCCATCACGACACGCACCAAGCGCACGACCATCATGGCCCGCAGGGGATCCTGAAATACATCTGGTCGACCGACCACAAGATGATCGGGATGCAGTACCTGTTCACGGGCATGGCCATGGGCCTGATCGGCGCCTACATGGCCTACGTGTTCCGGATGCAGACGGCGTTCCCCGGGATCAACGTCCCCGGCTTCGGACAGGTCTCGCCGGGCGAGTACAACTCGCTGATCACGAACCACGGCTCGATCATGATCTTCTGGGTGGCGATGCCGGTGCTCATCGCCGCCTTCGGGAACTT
>CAZBCN010000005.1:0-48684 GCA_964490285.1 uncultured Gemmatimonas sp.
TTGACAGTTTTTCAGGGCCCTCTGGGGCGTCGACATATGACCGGCGGGCCATCGGCTCGGAGAACGCGCACGCGAGCCCGTGACGCCGCGGGGGGCGCACCAGACCCGTTTTCGACCTCCGAGCCCCTCCGGGTGCGGCCTACGGCAACCGAAGAAACACCGAAACTACCCCTTATCTTTCCTGGCGTCGCAGATGCCGGTTCGGTGTCCGTAAACACTTGTCGTCATTGAAGATGAGGAGGGGTGGTGGAGAGTCCCGAAGATCGCATCGAAACGCTCGGAGACGAGATTGCCGTTCTGGCTGCGCAGATTCACGCGGCCACGTATCGATTCCTCACGCTGATCGCCGAGTTCGACGATCTAGGGGGTTGGGATCGCGCCGGCTTCCGCTCGTGTGCCCACTGGCTGGCCTTCCGCACCGGATTCGATCTCGGAGCCTCGCGCGAGAAGGTGCGCGCCGCACGCGCGCTGGCCGGTCTTCCCGAGACATCCGCGGCCATGGCTCGCGGCGAGCTCTCGTTCGCGAAGGTGAGAGCTCTCACGCGCGTCGCGACCGCGGACAACGAATGCGAGCTGCTCGAGGTCGCGCGATCTGGAACCGCTGCCCAGCTCGAACGCGTGGTTCGCAGCTGGAAGCGGCTCGACCGGCTCGACGAAGCAGAGCGCGAGCGGCGTCGTCACGCATCTCGCTGCCTCTCGGTCTTCCCGGACGAGGACGGGATGTACGTGATTCACGGACGCCTGGATCCGGAGGTGGGCGCACTGCTTATGCGCGCGATCGAGGCGGCGGGCGATGCGCTCTTCCGAGAAGACGCGGACGAGTCGGCGGAGCACCGGCGGGCGGATGCCATGGGCCTCGTCGCCGAGCGAGCGCTCGCCAGCGGCTTCAGCGACGCGGGATCGAGCGAGGCGCCCGTGAGCGGCACGCGCGCCGAGCGGTACCAGGTCATGCTCCACGTCGAGCAGCCGACGCTCGACGCCCATTCGGAGCCGGGGATGGCCCATCTAGAAGAGGGCACACGCGTTTCCGCGGAAACGTGTCGGAGGCTGGCCTGCGATGCGAGCGTGGTCACCGTTCGTCACACGCCGGACGGGCGGATTCTCGACGTGGGACGAAAGACGAGGACGATCCCGCCGGCGCTCCGGCGGGCTCTACATGTGCGCGACCAGGGGTGTCGCTTTCCGGGGTGCGGCTCGCGCTTCACCGACGCGCATCACATCCGACACTGGGCCGACGGGGGTGAGACGAGCCTCGACAACACGATCCTGCTCTGCGGCCACCACCACCGTCGACTGCACGAGGAAGGGTTCCGCGTCGAGCTGAACAACTGGCCCGGTGGTCGCGTCACGTTCTACGACGCGCGCGGGATACCTGTCCCGGAAAGGCCACCGGCTCCGCCACGATGGCTTCGGTCCCCGGTCGACTTGCTGATCCAAGGGAACCGGATCGAACCGGACGCCTTCATCGGGACGGCGCGCAACAAGTTCGATGACGCGATCGGCCCCGAGAGCTACGCGACGGCGCTCGAGGCGCTCGATCGATCGGCGTGAGCCTCGAGTGCGGCTCGCATCTGACCCTTTGTGCGCCACGGATCGGGGAATTCGATGACGTGCTCCGGAGTGGCGGGGGCGGGCAACGGGCGCCTAGCTTCGGGCAGGTCGGGTCGATGCCGAATCATCTCCGGAGACAGACATGGCGCCGTGGCTTCTGAAGCTGGCGCGCCGGCTCGCCGCGGCGTGTGTCGCTCTCGCGGCCGCAGGCTTCGTCGCGGCACCGTCGTCGTCCGCGCGCGTCGCGGAAATCGATCCGGTGCCGTGCCCCAGCGTTGCGTGGCGCGACGGCGAGGTGGCCTTCGAGGCGCTCCCGGGAGCGAGAGCCTTCTACGGGAGGTACGACGGGGGCCTCTACCGCATCGAAGTTCCGGAAAACTGGAATGGCGACCTGGTCCTGTACGCCCACGGCTTCCGCGGAGCCGGCGGTGAGAACGGACCGATTCTGCGTGTAGGCAACGCGCCCATCCGCGGCCACCTCATCGAGGAAGGCTTCGCCTGGGCAGCCTCGAGCTACCGCTGCAACGGATACGTTCCCGGGCAGGGGCTCGAGGACACGATGGGGCTCATCGACTTGTTCGTGGGCCACAACGAAGGCCGCGGGCCCGGACGCGTGTACCTCACGGGCACGTCGATGGGCGGTCACGTCACGCTGCTCGGAATGCACGAGTATCCCACCCGGTTCGCCGGTGGGCTGGCGATGTGTCCAGCCGGCCCCGGGCTCTTCGACTTCTTCGCGGCGGTCGGTGGCGCGGCGGAGGTGATTACCGGGGTCCGGTTCACTCAGGACGGCCTGCAAGGCCAAACTGCCCGAATGGCCGAGATCCTCGGCAGCCCGCCGGCCTATACCGAAAAGGGTCGCCAGCTCGCGAGCGTCCAGATCGAGATCAGCGGCGGGAGCCGTCCCTTCGCGATGGAGGGACTCGGGTCGCGCTTCCTCGCCAACATCAGCGGTGGAGCGCTGGCGGGGAGCACGTCGCCGTCGAATCGCGCGGTGGACACGGGGGGTTTCGTCTATTCGATCGAGCCGGGGCTCGGAATCACCGCCGCCGAGCTCGAGGCTCAGGTCCGGCGCAAGTCGGGTGATCCGACGATGCGGGGTCCGACGGGACCGTACGAAGAGCTCAGGCCGTTCGACGGCGCCATCGAGCGGCCGCTTCTCACCATGCACGGGACGGGCGATCTCTTCGTTCCGATCTTCCTCCAGCGCGAGCTGAACGAGGCGGTGCACGCCGCGGGTCGGGACCACTTGCTCGTGCAACGCATCTATCGGATTCCCGGCCACTGCGGCTTCAGCGACGCCGAGATGAGGCGGGCGTTCGACGACCTGGTCGCCTGGGTCACGGCGGGCACGCGGCCCGCGGGCGACGATGTATCCGCGAGCTTGGCAGACGCCGGGCGCACGTTCACCACTCCGCTCCGCGAAGGCGATCCCGGGACGACGCGGGCGGGCGGGTAGGAACGGTGGAGTGCGCCCTACTCGACCCGCTCCATGAACCAGTAGAGTCGGTCGCGCAGGCCGTGCCCGACGATCATGCCGAGGCCGAGGGGAACGAGCACGAACGGGTGAGCGATCAGCCCCCCCACGAGAAGTAGGTATCCGACGACGTTGTGGTGGACTCGCCAGCCGCCCACGACGAAGCGCGGGTAGTCCACACGCTCGAGACGCGCCCCCCGCACGATGCGGGCCCAGACGGTGTCGACGAGGAGCCCGAGCCCGAACGCACCCAGCGCGATCGCGCCCCGCCGGCTCAACTCGCGGAAGAAGGCCCGGCGGTCGAGCGGCGGACCCGCGTCACTCGACGCAGAGATACGCCTCGGCCCTCTCGATCGTGCTCGCCTGCTCGACCAGCAGCAGGAGATTCCCGCCGGCCGCGCCCGCGGCGTTACGTAGCGTCAGCACGGCGTTCGCGTCCTCGGAGCTCGACGCTGCCACGGGGAGGTCGGTGACGAACTCGCAGTACCGGCTGCGGGTGGCGCTCGTGGTGACCACGACGGCCTGCCCGGCGCGCGTGAGCGCGACGGACGGTGACCCCCCTCCCGGCCCCCCGGCGCAACCGGCGAGGGCGACGAGGCCCAGTGCGATTTGAGCGTGGTGGCGAACGCGTCTCATCACTTCGATCGACGTGGTGGCGCTGCAATCCTCGAATGTGGCCGAATCTAGGGCCCGGCTGCCGGCGATCGCCAGGGACCCCGTTGATGGCAGGCACGCCCGCGAGTGCTTGCGGGCCGGTCAGGGGCCCCATCAATTGGGAGAGCACTCGTTCCACGCTCAGGAGGACATCCATGTCGCCCGCCTCGATGCTCCGCGCCCTCGTGGTGCCCTTAGGGATCTCGCTGGTCGGAGCCCCTCTCTCTGCTCAACACGTGACGCGCCGTGACTCCTACGAGGGCGTCGTGGTGCGGATCCTCCAGAGCAACAACGCGGGGACGGAGCAGCACATCATCGATCCCCTCACGAATACCATCGTCGGGGTCATCGAGGGGTGCCCGAACCCGCACAACATCTTCGCGCATCCCGACGGCACCTACTTCTACTGCACCAACGAGAACCAGAGCACGCTGGACGTGTTCGATACGCGCACCCTCGATCTCGTCGAGCAGCTCCCGCTGACGGCGAGGCCGAACAAGGCCGCAGTCAACAAGGTCCTGCGTAAGATCTACGTGGGGATCGCGGCCGCACCGTATGTCGACGTCTTCAGTCTCGACACCCATCAGAAGATCACGAGCATCGAGGTGCCGACGGGGATCCACAACGTCTATGTGAGCCCGGACGGCAACTGGGTCGTGGCCGGGCTGAACGCTCGGGCGGAAGGCTCGATCCAGGTCATCGACGCCAAGACGGACCGAATCGCGCGCGAGATCACGCTCGTCGATGCCCGTGGTGAGCCGCGCATCGTACGGCCGATGGCGTTCTTGGGGGGCGACAACGGCGCTCCGCAGAAGTTGTTCGCCAACGGAACCGGCGTGAACGCGACCTGGGTGGTCGACTGGGCGACGGGCCGCACCGACACGATCCTCTATCCTCCGCGCCTCCCGGCCTTCATGCAGAACGCGGACGGCAACCAGGGCGCGCCGATGCATGGCCTCGAGGTCCTGCCGAACCGGACTGCGGTCTGGGCGTCGAGCCGACTCGACAGCCGCATCTATGGCTGGACGCTTCCGGACCTCCGGTACATCGGAGCGGTGGAGGTGGGACCGACGGCGAACTGGATGACCTCGACGCCCGATAGCCGGTACATGTACGTCGCGATCTCGGGGTCGGACGAGACGATCGCGATCGATCTCAGCACGCGCGAGATCATCGCGAGGATGACGACGGGAGCCAGGCCGGCCCGCATCGACGTGGCCATTCTCCCGGCCGATCGGGTGAGCGACGCCAATGTCCGCTGACATGCGCTGGGGGCGTGCGGGCCTCGTCGTTGCAGTCGTCGGAGCTGGCGCCTTCGTCACGCTCGGCCTGGCGTCGGCTCCAGAAGCACGAGCGGACGGCGCGTGGTCGGAGCCCACGACGGAGGCCGAGCGCCGGAGCTTCGACGTCTATCGCAGAAACGTGGAGCCGATCTTCTCGCGCCCCCGCGGCTACCCGGATTCGGGCGAGAGCGCGGCGTGCGTCATGTGTCACACCTGGCAGACGAGCCTGCGCTTCCATCTCCAGCCGATGACGGAGACCGCGGACGGGTGGGGATGGACGCCCGCACAGTCCACGCTCAACTACGACGCCGTGACGCAGCTCGTGAACGCCTCCGATCCCCTCAGCAGCAAGCTGCTGCGCAAGCCGCTGGCGCCGGAGGTCGGGGGCGAGGGCCACACGGGCGGCACGTACTGGGAATCGATGGACGATGCGGAGTTCCAGGCCGTGCTCGAGTGGATCGAGATGCTGCCCGAATCCGAGTTCACGCCGGCGCCCGCACCTGCGCTCGACTTCGAGTTCTATCGCACGTGCGTGCAGCGTGTCTTCGCTACCCCGCGCCCGGGCCACATCGCGTGCACGGAGTGCCACGCCGGCGGCTTCATGGGGTTCGCTCCGCAGGCAGCCAACGGTAGCGCGTGGACCGAGCAGGAAGCCCGCCGCGGTTTCGAAGCGATCCAGCGTCTCATCGTTCCTGGTGACCCGGTGCGCAGCCGCTTCCTCCTGAAGCCGCTCCACCCGGATGGCGGCGGGTCCTACACCCACAACGGCGTCCGACGGTGGCCTACTCGTGACGATCCCGAGTGGCTGATGCTGGCCGCTTGGGTGCGGGGAGAACGGACCGGGAGTACCTGCTCGATGTAGGGAGGGGCCCGGCCTAGTCGGCCTTCTCGTCGAACACGATGACGCGCAGCGCCTCCTCCTGACTCGGGAGTTCGCGCTCGCCGGGCGGGAAGGCGTTCGCGCGGAGGAGGTACGCGACCACGTCGGCGTACGCCTCGGGTGCCAGGCTGGCCGGGCGCCCGGGGGGCATCGTGGACCGGATGCGCCCGTAGAGGTCGCCCACGCTCTCGCCGTGGCGCTCGCCGGTGAACGACGTGCCCCGCAGTGCCGGAATGGGCCCTCGGCCCGATAGATCGGGGCGATGGCACGCGGCGCAGGACGATTCGAAGGCTTGCCGACCGCGCTCAGCTTGGGCCGTCGTGTACACGCCGCTCCAGACGGAGCGCTCGTTGAAGAGGGACAGGTCGGGGGCCGCGAAGGCGGAGAGGGCCAGCAATCCCGCGACGGTACCGAGCGCACGCGCCCGATACCCCAAGTGAGGGGTCTTCATCTATGAATGCACGAGTTGTCGGTTGGAACGGCGCCGTTTCTTCAGGGCCTCCGAAGCGCTTCCGGACGCCGGCGGCGAACAGGATAAAACGATCGGGCCTCGAGCTGTAGCCCCCCATCCCGCTGCATCAGGGGAAGGGCCTTTCCCTCTGGATCGTCACCAGGGCGGCCCCTCGACGTAGTACCCACGGCGGAAGAGGGCGCGGCCTTCGCGCCGCAGCAGTTTCGCCATGATCGTGGACGGATCCAGGTGACTCGTTCCGAGGATCTCGCTCGCCTCGAGCACCGAGAGCGGCGCCAGATCCTCGCCGGCGAGCGCCTCCTGTTCTCCGGTCGTCAGCGTCTCGTCGATTCCCTCGCGGTTCGCGAGGTCCGGCGGACTCGGCGACTCCATTCGATCGCCCATGATCTCGGGTCCGGAGATGTCGCCTGGATCCATGAGCCCAGGCTCGGGCGTGGCCTCCGCCAAGACGCGCTGCGCCAGCGCCATGTTCCACCGCGCATCGAGATGCTCGGGATCGAGTCGGAGCGCGCTCTTGTTGGCCTCGATGGCGTTCGCGGCGTGGAAGAGAGTGCTGTCGTTCGAGGTGGCGAGAATGGCCCTGATGAGACTCCAGAGTCCCATGTTGTAGCGCGCGCGCACCTCGAGCCGCTCGTCGTCGCTGGCGCTCCCCACCGCGAGTTCCTCCAGCGCTCCGGGCTCGCCCATCCTGAGCAGCGTGGTCCCGAGGTTGTACCGAAGGTCGGGGGCGGACGGATCGTCGACGATGCGTTCGCTGTAGATCGCAGCAGCCTCTGGGAGCTCGTCGCTCCTGTGCAAGCGGTTCGCACGGGCCTCGCTCGCACGATCGGCCCGTACGGTCATGACGATGCCCACCAAGGACAGGACCGCCACGAGGAGCGCCCGCCGGCCGTCGCCGAAGAGTGAGGGGGTCACGGTTGCGACCTCTTGCGGCCGGGTATCGGGCGCCCCGCATCGGCCGCGCCTTCCCACAGGAGGAGAGGCACGGCGAGGAGCACCAACAGGAACGCCGCGTCGACCGGCGGCCTTCCCGCGTCGCTGTCGTCGCCGCTCAGGGCGGCCAGCTCGGTCGCCAGCCGGTCGAGCCCGGCCTCGTCGCTCACGTTCTCGAACCGGCCCCGGCCGACGTCCGCGAGCTCGCGCAGGAGTGACTCGTTCAGTCGGGCCACGACGGGCGCTCCCTGGTCGAGCAGGGGAGCTCCCTCGAGAAACAACGAGGAGCCGGCCTCCGAGCCGATGGCCGCGACCCACACCTCGAAGCCGTCTTCCGACAGCGCCGTGGCCTCGGCCAGGGCCTGGTCGCCGTCGCGCGCGTCACCGTCGGAGAGCACGAGCACGGCCTGTCTCGCGTCCGGTCGTGGGCGTGCCTCCAGCGTGCTGCGCGCGAGCGTTAGCGCCTCGGCGAGCGAGCTTCCCCGGTCACGCGGCTGTACGAGCTCGACGGCGAGCGACTGGGCGAAGTAGCGCACGACGTTCAGGTCGTCGGTCGGAGGCAGCAACGGGTATGGCCATCCGGCGAACGAGACCAGCGAGAGCCGGGCCGACGGCATCTCCTCCGTGAGGCGTGCGATCACCTCGCGGGCGCGCACGACGCGGCTCGGCGCCACATCGGTCGCGCCCATGGAGAGCGACAGGTCCACCACGATGGCGAGGTCGAGCGGAAGCGGCGCGTCCCCAGCGGCCGACCGTCCCCATTGCGGTTCCGCGGCCGCGAGGCCGATCGCCAGCCCGCTCACCACGAGTCCGACGAGGCGTGCCGTGGGGAAGCGACCGGTTTCCTCGGGGAGCAGTCTACGCAGCACCGGGAGGTCGAGGCTGCCCACGAGCCGACGGAGCCGCCGCCAGTGCGACCCGAGTGCGAGCGCGAAGAGCAGCGCCGCGAGCGGCGCCAGCGGCAGGAGGTCGGGGCGCTCGAACGTCATGGTAGGACGCCCCAGGGCGATCCGCGCAGGAGTGCGCCGCCGAGCAGGAGCGGCAACGAAGCCCACAGGAACCAGTGTGCGAACGACGTGGTCTCGGTGCGGACGACGACCTCTTCGGAGGGCGCTGCCAAGCCCTCGATCTCTCTATAGATCTCTTCGAGGGCTTCGGCGTCGGTCGCGCGGAAGTAACGGCCGCCCGTGATCAGCGCTGCCTGGGTGAGCACGGTCTCCATTTCGGCCAACTGGCTCAGGAGCATGTAGTCCGTGCCGATGGCGATGGGATAGATCTTCACATCGAACGCGGCGGCGGCCCTCGCCGCCAGGGCTGGGGCGATGCCCTCGCCGTTGTGGGCGCCATCGGTCACGAGAATCAGCATCTTCGAGCGGTGAGGCGCGTCTCGCAGCAGGCCGCCACCGGCCGCGATGGCAGCCGCGATGTCCGTGCCGTCGAGCAATAGCGAAGCGTCGAGATCGTTCACGGCTTCGCGCACCACGTAATGGTCCCACGTGAGAGGCACGCGCGTGAGCGCTTCGCCTCCGAAGGCCACGATGCCGACGTCATCGGTTCGGCCTTCCAGGAACTCGAGAACGGTTCGCTTCGCGAGCTGCATGCGGGACCCGGCGCCCATGTCACGCGCGCTCATCGATGTCGACAGATCGATGGCGATCGCGATCGCGACGCCTTCGGTCACCGGCTCCTCGTAGGTACGCACGAGCTGCGGCTCGACGAGGAACACGATCAGGGATGCCACGCCGAGTCCGCGCAAAACCTGGGGCACACGCTCGAGAGCCGCCGCCGCCCAAGCGCGTAGCGAGACCGCCTTCGCTTCCTCGCCGCGAGCGACCAGGAACCCCCAGCCCGCGCGCGGCCGCAGCCACCAGTACCACACCGCCACGAAGGCGAGCAGGAGCAGCCAGCCCGGACGCGCGAGCGCGATCGTCACGCGGCCGCCTGCGGATCCGAGAGCCAGGCCCGGAGCGCGCGGAGGTACGACTCCGTGTCCGCGCTCCCCGGCCGGAGTCTTCCGAACTTGACCCTTTCGGCCGCGCTCATCGCCTCGACGAGCCCATCGCTCGCACCGGGTCCTGCGTGCAGTCGGTCCACCAGCTCGGTGCTCGTGAGCTCGGGCCCCCACGAGGGGTCCAGCCGCTCGATGTACCCGCGCACGGCGCCGCTGCTCGCATGATAGACCGCCGGGATCCCTTCCGCGGTCGGTGGCCCGGACGCGAGCAGGCGGTCGAGCTCGGCCAACGCAGCGAGACGTGCGGCCTCGGCCGTGTCCGCCTGGTCGGCGGGGGCGGGCAGTGCGCGTGCGCTCCCAGCGAGCGACGCTCGCGTCGCGCTCACGCCCGCGCCGACCAGGGTCGACGAGAAGAGCGCGAGCAGGCCCACGGCGGGCCAGCTCCAGCTCGGTCCGAAGACGTCGTCGGGCCCCCTCGGGGAAGCGCCCGCGATGATATCCTCGTCGCTTTGGACCGGGCGCACCCGGATCGGGAGGTCGGGAGTGCGGGCGCTGCGGATGGATGCAGTCGAGGCCCGCGGCGCCTCGTCCCACGCGCCCACGCGGGAGCCGCCGGGCAGGCTCTCACCCTCCGCTGCGAGCTCGGAGGGGGTGATGAGGACATCGAGGCCCGGAACCGAGACGGTGCCGGAGCCGAACGGGATCAAAGGATAGACGAGGGTGAGGACGGCGCCGCCACCCGGTGCACGGTCGGCGTCCCACTCCACCGGAGCGAAGCTCTCGATGTCCGCGGTGGTGGCGAGGGTGTCCGGGAAGAAGACCGCGCTGCCTGCCGGGACGGCGATGCGGACGCGAAGCTCGAAGATCTCGGCTACGTCCACAGTGTCGGCCGAGAGCTCCACGGACGCATCCACGGAGTCTTGGGCGGCGACGCTCACGCAGGGCAGCGCTAGGGTCGCCGCCACCAAGGCGAGCAGGCGAGTCGAGGCGAGCTTCACCGGATATGCCGCTCGCGTTGCCGGAAGAAGGAGATGAGCGCCGGCACGGGGTCCTGGGTCGTGTCCACCTCGACGACGTCCACCTGGAGGTCGCGGAACAGCGAGGTCAGCTTGGCGTGCTGCGCCACCTTCCCGCTGGCGTATGCGGCGCGCACCCGAGCGGAGCCCGTGTTCACGACGTGGCGCTGGCCGGTCTCCGGGTCCACGAGCACGAGCAGGCCGACGTCCGGTAGCTCCACGCCTCCCGGGTCGGTCAAGCGAATCGGGACGAGGTCGTGGTCGTGGCCGACGCGCCGGGCGGCGCGAGCGAATTCGGGGTCCGACTCGTCGTCCATGAGGAAGTCGCTGACCAGGAAGACGGCGGATCGACGCTTGAGCACGCGCGTGGCGTACTCGAGGGCCTTCGACAGTCGCGTCCCGCGCCCCGTGGGGCGGAAGGAGAGAAGCTCGAGGACCAGTCGCATGACGTGGCGGCGACCGGAGTCGGGTGGCACGAAGAGCTCCACGCGATCGGTGACGAGAAGCAGTCCGACTCGGTCGTTGTTGCGCGTGGCCGCGAACGCGAGAATCGCCGCGATCTCCGACGCGATGAGCGCGTTGGATTTCGTGCCTGTTCCGAACTCCTTGGATGCGGAGAGGTCCACGATGAGGAGCGCGGTGAGCTCTCGCTCCTCCATGTACTCCTTCATGAAGAGCTGACCGCGCCGCGCGGTCACGTTCCAGTCGATCGAGCGGATGTCGTCGCCGGGGTAGTACTCGCGTACATCGGAGAACTCGAGGCCGCGTCCCTTGAAGACGGAGTGATACTCTCCGCTGAACAAGGACTCGACCAGCCCTCGCGTGCGCAGCTCGATACGCCTCACCTGCGCTGCGATCTCCTTCGAGAACACGTGCGAAGGGGCGTTTGCTCTCCCGGACTGCTTCGTCGGCACGGAACGTCCTGTCATTCGCTCAGGGAGCCGGTAGCGCACCGACCACCCGGCGGATGATCTCGCGGGCGTCGATGCCGCGGGCGTCCGCCTCGTACGTCGGCTTCAGACGGTGGCACAGTACGCTCGGCACCATCGCCTTCACGTCGTCCGGTAGGACGTAGTCGCGGCCCCGCAGGAACGCCCTCGCCTTCGCGGCACGCGAAAGGAAGATCGTCGCGCGCGGAGAGGTGCCGAATTCGATGAGGTCTTCGAGATCCGCGAGTCCTATCGCGCTCGGCTCCCTCGTCCCGAACGAGAGGGCGACGATGTAATCGAGAACTTTGTCTTCGAGGTGGACGGCCGCGACCTCCTCGCGGGCCGCGGCGAGCTCCTCGACTGTTGCAACAGCAGCGATCGGGCTCTCCCTGCCGGCCGAGACCTGCCGCACGATCGCCTTCTCCTGCTCTCTCGTCGGGTAGCCGATCTCCAGCTTCAACGCGAAGCGGTCGAGCTGGGCCTCGGCGAGCGGATACGTGCCGTGCAGCTCGACCGGGTTCTGCGTGGCGAGAACCATGAAGGGCGACCCCAACACGTAGGTTTCGCCGGCGATCGTGACCTGCCGTTCCTCCATCGCCTCGAGGAGCGCCGCCTGCACCTTCGGCGGGGCGCGGTTGATCTCGTCGGCGAGGACGATGTTGGAGAAGATCGGACCCTTCTGCACACGGAACTGCCCGCTGCGCTGATCGAAGACGGGCGTCCCGATGATGTCCGACGGCAGCAGGTCCGGCGTGAACTGGATCCGGCGGAAATCCGTGTGGAGGGACTGGGCGAGCGTTCTCACCATGAGCGTCTTGGCGAGTCCCGGCAGGCCCTCCAGCAGGATGTGCCCGCCCGTCAGAAGCGCGACCAGAAGTCCCTCGACGGCCTCGTTCTGGCCGACCACTCGCTGGTGGACGGCGTCCGTGACTTTGGTGAGCAGCGTGGAACCGGCTGTGGTCGTGACCTGCGCCATGAGGGCTCCTGAAAGGGGCGTCGGGGCGGGCCAATCTGCCCTGGCGTGCGGCGGAACGGCAACAGCGGGCGCCCCCGAGCCGAGTCGTCCCTCTGGCCGTGCCGAACGGCGAATGGCAGCGTAGGTTGTTCGGCCCTGTTTCGTATGGGGTGCAAAATCACCATGTGGGCCATCCTACAGATCGGTCTGGCGGCGACCGCCGCCCTCTCGTCGGGCCCGACCCAAGACGACCCGAGGGTGCGCGCATTCGTTGAGGCGTACCGGCCGTTCATCGACTCCGTGACTTATCGCGACGGCGACGTCGTCTTCGCCATGGCGGGCCGCACGATCCACTTCGCGGACGGGCGCATGCTGGAAGCGGGGAGCCTCGAACGGAGACGCGAGTGCGACTCGATCTTCTATCGCTACTCGCTCGAGCCCCTACGCGATCCGCCACCCGCGTCCGAGGAGTTCCCGACCACGTGCCGGGACGTTGCCGAAGTGCTGTGGGGACGGACGGAGACCGAGATCCGGAGCCACACGAGCTCGGTCAGGTTCCTGGGTCGTCGCATGATCGTGAACGACTTGCTCCTCGAACCTCTCGTGGCCATCGAGCGCGACATGCGGGTTGCCGCGGCCGAGAACCCCGCCATAGCCGAGTGGATCGAGGAGATCGAGATCGCCTATTCGTTCGTCACCAGGGATATCGCCGGCG
The DNA here is from genome assembly GCA_964490285.1 of uncultured Gemmatimonas sp. GTDB lineage: Bacteria > Gemmatimonadota > Gemmatimonadetes > Longimicrobiales > Gaopeijiaceae > UBA2982. The sequence continues at coordinate 12,817 of CAZBCN010000005.1, forward strand.
CGGATACTCAGAGCTATCACGGCTGGGGGATGGCGTTCGACCTGGTGCCGTTATCGTACGAGGGGCGGCACGTGTACTGGAGATGGAGCCGCGCCTTGGACCGCGAGGGCTGGCCTCGAGTCCCCGTGGCGCAGCGTTGGAGTCCTCCGGCCGGTGTGGTGGAGATTTTCGAGCGCCACGGCTTCGTGTGGGGAGGGAAGTGGGCGTACTTCGACATGATCCACTTCGAGTACCGACCCGAGATCGTTCTGTACAACCAGCTGATCGAAGCGCAGTAGGGCTTCCGTTCCTCTAGGTAGGGAGGTCCGATGGAGTTCTCCAGCCTGCTCTTGCTGCACGTCTTCTTCGGCGTTCTGTGGGCCGGCGCGGCGGTCGCCGTGGGCTTCTTCGTCATCCCTTCCGTGCTCGAGGCCGGACCGGGCGGTGGCGCGGTGATGGCGGGTATGCTGAAGCGCCGCTTCCCGATCCTGATGACCGTCGCGGGGCTGCTGGTGGTTCTCACCGGACTTCGGCTGTACACGATGAGGTTCAGCACGGCATTCCTCGGCACGCCCGAGGGGATCGTGCTGAGCCTGGGTGGGCTGCTCGGGCTCGGAGGCTTCTTCATCGGCGTCTTCGTGCAGAAGCCGACAGCCGAGCGACTCGGCGCACTCGGCGCGCAGGTCGCCGCAGCAGGCGCTCCGCCGACCCCCGAGCAGGCAGCCGAGCTGCAGGCCCTCCGGACGCGTCTCGGCAAGATCGCGAAGCTCACAGCCTGGCACCTGATCCTCGCTTCCCTGCTCATGGCCAGCCATAGACTCGCGGCTATGCTGTGACAGATGTGCTGGCACCGGGCCGACGGAGGTTGGCGTGAAGGAAGTGCCCGGGCTGGATGCGGCGCTCCGCGCGCGCATCGACGCCGTCTGCGAAGCCGGACGCGAGCATTGGCACCAATTCGACGCCGAGGTGCGTCAGGACCATTGGCACCCGTTCGTCGCCGCCGACTACGAGGAGGTGCGCGACGCACTCGCGACGCTTCGCACACCCGGTCGCCGCTTTCTGGAATGGGGCTCGGCGACAGGCGTCATCACGATCATGGCGGATCTGATGGGCTTCGAAGCCTACGGGATCGAGCTCGACCCGTCGTTGGTTCGAGTGGCTCGAGAGCTCGCCCTGCGAGCCGACTCGAAGGCCCGCTTCGCCGTTGGGAGCTTCATCCCTCTCGGGTGGACGTGGAAGCCTCAGGGTGGTGACGGGCGCACCGGAACCATCGGCCAGGGGCCGTCCGGCTATCTCGAGCTCGGCCGCTCGATGTCGGACTTCGATGTGGTCTATGCGTTTCCGTGGTCGGGCGAGGAGGCCATGATGATCGAGCTGTTCCGATGCCATGGCCACCCGGATGCCCGCCTGCTCCTCCACACCTCCGAGCACGGGTCCAAGATCTACCGCCGGGGGCAGCTTCCCTGAGGTGACGGCCGGAGCATCCGGGCCTCGAAAACGTGAAACAAGGGTGGGTTCTCGTCGCACTTTTTTTGTGCAAGCCACCGAGAAATCGTCGCGTGGGGGGAGTGCATGACGCGACAACCAAGCGCGTAAGCAGCAGCCCTAGAGGATCTTCAGGCCTCTCAGGGGCACCGGCCCCCCGCCGGGTATGGCAATTGCACTTCCCGTGCCCCGATCCAGCCCCCCACCCACGCACTCGGAGCTCTCTGATCCTCATGGCCAAGACCTCGCCGCGCGTCCTCCTCCTCGCATCGCTCATTCTCCTGGGAGCCTGCAGCGACAACCCGACGGCCCCCCCGGGAATTCAGCCCCAGATCACGAACAACACCGACGCGTTCACCTTCCAGATCACGAACCTCAACAACGTGACGGGAACGTACAATTACACCTGGCAGAACACGGGCACGCTGGCCCGGGTCACGCACAGCTCGAACGCGGGCGCGACCGGTACGGCGACGCTCATTCTACTGGATGCCGTCGGCACCCAGGTCTATTCGGGGGCGCTGGCGTCCAGCGGACAGCCGACCAGCTCCCCGGCGGGCGTGGCCGGGGCGTGGACCGTTCGCCTCGTCTTCACGAACTACAGCAACGCACAGATCAACTTCGGCGTGATCAAGCAGTAGGGTGAACGGCAGCGCCCGGGCCTGGGCGAGCTGATCAGTCCGAAGCGAGTCGAACGAAGCGGAGCGCGCCGGAGGGGCAAAGGCCGACCTGGGCCTCGATGACCTCCGGCGACGCCGCTCCATTCATTCTCTGTCAGGTCGGTGACCGAGGTCCGCTCCCTCGGCATGAGATCAACATACCGACGGCGACCGCGGCCATGGAGGCCAGGAAGCCGGACCCTGGCCGCCGATCGCGGCTACCTGATGGGACGGATGTCCGTCCTCGGCGCCGACCCTGGCGAGAGCGCCTGGCCACGTCCGATACTCACCACTCTCGACGTGGCCTACCATGGAGGCTCCGATGACAGCCCGCCCCATCCCGTCCCCAGCGATGCGTACGCTGAGTGTCCTCGTCGGCGGTCTCGCTCTGGCCGTCGCGCCCGGATCGGCCCAGGTCGACGAAGCTCGGATCGTGCGGGCCGATCCCGCGGAGTGGCCTACCTACGGTCGCGATTACGCCGAGACCCACTACAGCCCGTTGGCCCAGATCACCACGGCCAACGTGTCGCAGCTGAGGTCGGCGTGGACCTGGGACCTCCCGAAGACTGGCGCACGCCTCGAGGCTACGCCGATCGTGGTCGACGGGGTGCTGTATGCCACGGGACCGTACAGCTACGTGTTCGCGCTCGACGCGCGCAGCGGGGAGCTACTCTGGCACTGGGATCCAGGCATCCCCGAGGAAGAGCAGGGGGGGCCCAGCGTCTGCTGCGGCAACGTGAATCGCGGCGTGGCGGTGTACGGCGACAAGGTGTACGTGGGCGTTCTCGACGGGCGCCTCGTCGCCTTGAATCGGCACACGGGACTCGTCGAGTGGGCGGTGCAGACGACCCCGCGCAACAGCGACTACAGCGTCACCCAGGCGCCGCGCGTCGTGGCGGGCAACGTCGTCATCGGCAACTCGGGCGCGGAGTACGGCGTCCGGGGATACGTCACGGCCTACGACGCCGAGACCGGCGCGCAGGTGTGGCGGTGGCACACCGTGCCGGGCAACCCGGCCGACGGCTTCGAGAACGAGGCCATGAGGGCCGCGGCCGCCACCTGGACCGGCGAGTGGTGGGTCGTCGGTGGCGGCGGCACGGTCTGGGACGGCATGGCCTACGATCCGGCGCTCGGGCTCCTCTACATCGGGACGGGGAACGGCGCGCCCTGGAGTCGTGACCAGCGGAGCCCTGGCGGGGGAGACAACCTCTTTCTCTCGTCGATCGTCGCCCTGCGCGCGGCGACGGGCGAGTACGTGTGGCACTACCAGACGACGCCGGGCGACGACTGGGATTACACGGCGGTGCAGCCGCTGATGTTGCTGGATCTGACCATCGACGGACGGCAGCGGGCGGTGATCGTGCAGGCGCCCAAGAACGGTTTCTTCTACGTGATCGACCGGATCACGGGCGAGTTCATCTCCGCCGAGGCCTTCGGGGACAATGTCACCTGGGCGTCCGCGGTCGATCCGGAGACGGGCCGCCCCATCGAGACGCCCGACGCGCGCTACGGAATGAACCGTCGCGGGGCGTGGCTTTCACCGGGCCCCGGAGGCGCGCACAACTGGCGTCCGATGTCCTGGAATCCCGCGACCCGTCTCGTGTACCTGCCCATGCAGAACAACCAGGCCTGGTACGACATGGTCGAGGTCCAATACCGGCAGGGACAGTGGAACACGGGCACGGCTCGGGGTCCCGACGTGGTGCGACCGACGCCGCCGCCGCTCCGCGGTCCGGTGGACGCGCTCAAGGCGTGGGATCCGGTCCAGAACCGCGAGGTCTGGCGCATGGACACGGACGGCCAGAACGGTGGCACGCTCTCGACGGGCGGCAACCTCGTGTTCTGGGGCACGCGCACCCGGCTGGTAGCCCTCGAGGCCTCGTCCGGCCGGCTGCTGTGGGAGTCGGAGGTGGGGCAGCAGGCCGCGACGCCCATCACGTACGAGCTCGGCGGTCGCCAGTACGTCACGATCCTGGCAGGAAACGCGCCGCCGCGTGTCTCCACGTTCACGCTGCCCTAGTGGCTTCGGAGGAGTCCGCATGAGGTCGCTCACCCTCGCCTTGGGCGTTGTCTGGCTCTCAGCCCAGGGCGTCCAAGCGCAGTCTTCCGCGTCTGGCCTCGAGGGGGCGTGGAGGGTGGTGGAGGTCGACTACAGCGGGCCCGGAGCGCGCACCCTCGAGTCGCCGCAGCCCGGCCTGCTGCTCTTCACCGGCCGACACTACAGCTACACCTTCGTCACGAGCGAGGCTCCTCGGGCGCCGCTTCCGCCCGGGCCCGCCACGCCGGAGGCCCTCGCCACCGTCTGGAATCCGTTCACCGCCAACGCGGGTACGTTCGAAGTGTCGGGGAGCACCATGACGCGGCGCCCGATCGTCGCGAAGAGTCCCGAGGCGATGGCGCCCGGCGTGTTCAACCAGTACTCGTTCCGCTTGACCGCCGATACGCTGTGGATGACCACGACGGCGACCGAAGGAGGTCCGGTGAGAAATCCATCGACGGTTCGGTACGTGCGCGTACGCTGAGCGAGTGCTGATCCTGCGCTGGGTCCGAGGAGTGACGATCGCGAGCCTCCTCGCGAGTGGGCTCGCTCCGTCGGTCGGTGCGCAGGCCGCGCTACCCCCTCGGGTCACGGAGACGACGCTCGAGCTCGGCGACGGCTCGACCATGCGGTACGCGATCGCGATCCCGGACGGCTACGATGGCTCCGATGACGACCCACGCCCGCTCGTCCTCGTCCTGCATCCGGGCGGGCGGGCGCCCAACTACGGCAGCTCGTTCATGCAGTCGATCGTGGAGCCCGGCTTACGCGAGTGGGGCGCGGTGATGGTGGCTCCCGACGTACCCGACGGGAGCTGGGCGACGAGCCGCTCGGAGGCCGCGGTCCTGGCCTTGGTGCAGCACGTCTTCGCCGAGCAGGCGATCGACCGCGCGCGCGTGCTCGTCACGGGATTCAGCATGGGCGGCCGCGGCACGTGGCACATGGCCGCTCGTCATCCCGAGGTCTTCACCGGCGCGATCGCCATGGCCGGCGCGCCGGGCCGTGACGACGTGGCGAGCGTGTCGATCCCCCTCTACCTCATCCACAGTCCGGACGACGAGGTGGTTCCGTTCGAGGGTGCCGAGGCGGCGTATCGGGCTCTCGCAGCGAGGGGCCATCCGGTCGAGATGAGGGTCGTTCCCGGACTCGGCCACTACATGATGGGTGGTTACGTCCCGGCGCTACGCGTCGCCGGTAGGTGGATGCTCGAGCGCTGGTGAGGGGGCGTCACCAGTCCATCCTGCCGAGCACAGCCAGGTCGGGCGGGAGTTCCCGCTCACCCGGTTGGATCCCGTTGATCTGCAGGATGTGAGCCACGACGTCGACGTACTGCTGCGGCGTGAGGCTTCCTGGCCTGTCCTGTGGCATCGCGGTGCTCACGTGCTCGAACAGGCTGCCGACGGGCTCGGCCCTCCAGGTGATGGCGAAGATCGGGCCGGAGAACTCGTTCCTGCCATGGCAGGTGGAGCAGACGCTCGCGAACACGTTCTGGCCGCGGGTGGCCTGCGCCGCGGTGAACGTCGCAGCGACAGGCTCGTCCGGGGTTGGGGCGGGTGCCGTCGTCGGGGCGGGCGCCGCCGAGCACCCCGCCAAGCATGCGGCGAGGACGAGGAGCCGGGGGGCACGAGCCAGGCCCCGGCTCCTTCGCTCTCCAGGTCGACGAATCAGAACCTCGACGAGGTGATGAAGACGTCGGAGCGCGACCACAAGCGGTCGAAGTTCGCTCGCGCCGCGTCGGCGTCCGCGGTCTTGCCCTGCGCTCGGAGCGCCTGCTCGAGCCCGAAGTAGGACCAGCCGTTGTCGGGGTGCTGCTCCAGGGAAGCTTGGTACACGCGCTCCGCATCGGCATACCGCTGGGCCTCGAGGAGCGCGGCGCCGAGCCAGTGGCGCGCCGAGAAGTTGAGCGGCTCGGGCTCGTCGTAGCGGAGTCCGTCGTGCGTCGCCACGGCTCGCTCGAACACCGTGATCGCCTCGTCCAGCTTGCCCTCGGAGCGGAGGATCTCACCCCGCAGGATGTCCCCCGTGATCGAGAGCAGGTCGTGAATCGTATGGTTCCGCATCTGGATCGAGTCCGGCAGCGTCGTCTTCTCGTCGACGCGCGCCAGGTAGATCCTGGCGCTGTCGGGGGCGCCCATGCGCAGATGCGCGTATCCGCGCGAGAACTCCCAGAGGCCCTGCTGGATCGGCTGTGTGGGCATCTCGGTGAGCGCGAGCACCTTCGGGAAGTCGCCGAAGCGGAACAGCACGAGAGAGTGGTAGAACACGCCGCCGTTCACCTGCCGAGCGTACTCCTCGGCCGCCGCCGCCGATACCTGGCCCTGACCGTCCATCGAGCCGGCGTAGAAGAGCATGTGCAGGTTGTGCGTGCCCGCGTACGAGACGCCCTGGCCCGTGGCCGTCAGGTCGTCGGAGCGCCACGCGAGCGCGTTGGCGCGCACCGCTTTCCCCCACCGTCCGATCACGTTGTACGTGTGCGACGGCATGTGGTTGAGGTGGCTCGCGCCCGGCACCGCGGTCATGAGCCGATCCGCGCACGCCTCGGCCCTGAACGCCACCTCGGTCGCCTCGGTCGCGTGGATGTAGAGATGGCACGCGCCGATGTGGTTGATGTCCTTGGAGAGCACACCCTCGAGCACCGAGTGGAAGCTCTGCACGAACGGGTCGGACGTCTTGTAGAACGCGCGCTCGGTGTTGAGGAGCATGAGCGACTCGGCGTACAGCGCCCCGACGTCCAGATCGTTCGGATACGCGCGGTAGACTTCGGCCATCGCCTGGCTGTAGGCACTGTCGAGCTCGGCGCGGAACTCCGGGTCGTGCTCCTCCGCGTACCGGATCGACATCGCGCGGATGAGCGCCCGCTCGACCGGGTCGTCCGTGTGGTCGAGCAGCGAGAGCGCCCGCTGGGCGGCGTCGTACGCGGGACGGGCGTTCGCGTTCGTCATGCGGCTGTTGAGGAACGGGCCGCGCGCCTGCGCCTCGCCCCAAGCGCACATCGCGCAGGTCGGGTCCTGCCGCTGGGCTTCCTGGAACGAGCGGATCGCCACCGGATACGTGAAGGCGTACACCATCTGCATGCCCTGATCGAAATACCGCTGCGCGATAGGCACATCGGTGTCGATCGGACGCGAGAAGTCGCCGAGGACGGCTTCGAGGAGCGGGACCTCGGGCGGGACCACGGCTTCGGCGGCGCCGTGCGCATGGTCGTCCTGCGCGGCGAGCGCGAAAGGAGCGGCGGCGAGGACGAGGACCGAGAGTGCGATGTCGGCGAGCCGCCGACAGCGGCCCGGAACCCTGCGCGAAAAGCTCATGACTCCCTCCAAGATGGCATGACCGACTGACTACCCCTCGGGCGGGAGCAGGTGCACGCAACGGATACCGGGCAGGACCGCCTCGATGTCGTCAGGACGTTACGGGGGGGGCTCGGCTCCGGTCAACGGAGGAGGGGAGGGGAGGCACGAGCACTGGCCCAAGACCGGTGATTGGCCGATGATCCGAGCCATGAAGCCGGTCATTAGCATCGTGGTGGCCGCGGCGGTCTTCGCCGCCCCGCTCGGCGCCCAGTCGCCGTCTCCTCGCCCTGTCCGCACCGTCGCGTCGTGCGAGGACAAACGGACGTTGGTCTCCGTGGCCGAGGCGCTCGGGGTGAACCTCGCGGCGAACCGGGTCAACGTGTGGGTCTTCGACTGGGACTGGGCACGCGTCGACTTCGGGTCCTGGGAGAACAACCTGAAGCTCGGCTGGCACTGGGACGAGACGCAGTTCGGGGTCAACATGTTCCTGCACCCCTATCACGGGAGCCTCTACTTCGACGCGGCCCGCTCGAACTGTCTGAGCTTCTGGGAGTCGATTCCGATCACGTTCCTGGGATCGTGGACCTGGGAGTTCTTCGCCGAGCGGGCGCGTCCTTCGCTCAACGACTTCTGGATGACGGGATTCGGGGGAGTGGCGATGGGGGAGGTGCTGCACAGGATCTCGGCGACGATCGTCGACGAGCGCGCCACGGGCTCGGAGCGGATCGTCCGTGAGATCGGGGCGATGGTCGTCAACCCGATGAACGGCTTCAACCGGCTGGTGCGGGGCCAGTGGAACGACGTCGGCCCCAATCCGCCCGATCGACTCCCCGACGAGTACCTCTTTCGCACCGCCGTGGGCGGGCGAAGCGTGCGCGAGGTGGAAAGCGGGAAGAGCACCACGTACTCTCCGACGCTCCTCCTCGAAGTTACCCTGGGCGACGTCTTCACGACTCGATCGCGGGCTCCCTTCGATGTCATCAACGCCTTCGCGCAGGTCAGCCCGGACGGCGGCGGTGCCAACGTGCTGCGCGCGACCGGCAGGCTGTACAGCAACGAGCTGACGCCGCCGGAGAGCTGGCACCGTCACGCGCTCGTCTTCAGCCAGCGGTTCGATTACGTGAACAACCCCGTGTACCACTTCGGCGAACAGAGCTTCGAGGCGGGGCTGGAGTCGAGGTGGCGCACGGGACCGCGCGGGCTCCGTATCAGCACGAGGTTCGCAGGAACCGTGGTGATGCTCGGAGCCATCGATGCCCTGGACGCGGGGAGCGGGAGCCGCTTGATCGACTACGGTCCCGGACTGGGGGCGATCGTCGAGGCCTCCCTCGAGCGGGACGGGCAGAGGTACGTCTCGTTCTATAACAGAGTTCGATACCTCCGCTCGGTGAGCGGCGCTCGCGCCGATCATACGATGCTCTTCTCGGGGCTGGACATCACCGTCCCGATCACCAGCCAGCTGGGGCTCGGCGCCTATCTGAGCGGGGACCGGCGTGTCAGCGACTACTCGGAGTTTCCCCTGGACGAGCGCTCCTACGTAGAGACCCGTCTGTACCTGACTTGGACCTTGGACAGCCGAGTGCCCACACGATGACGCTGTCGGGTCGCAGCTGGGTGTGGACCGCCCTCGCCGGAGCCCTTTGGCTCTCTGCCGCCGGACATGCCGAGGCCCAGCAGGGGGTCCGCCGTGGCATGTGGCTCGAGGGCGCGATCGGCACGGGGACCGTTCGCAACGGCTGCGGCGGATGCGCTGAGGTCACGTCGGCATACGGAGGCACCGACTATCTGCGCGTCGGTCGCTCCATCACGCCGCGCGTGTCGGTGGGTCTGGAGGTCTTCGCGCTGAGCGCCTCGAACCTCGAGTTCGGCTCGACGTCCGTGCCGATCGACGCCGAGAACCGAAGCCTCGCGCCGATCGTGATGTGGTACGTCGGTAGGAGCGGGTTCTTCCTCAAGGGCGGCGCCGGCCTGGCTCGCGGCACCTTCACCGTGCGCACATCGGACGGCGAGACCGTCACTACCACGCGCACCGGGTCGGCACTCATGTACGGCCTCGGGTTCGACGTCGGCATCCTGAGTTGGCTTGCGGTGACCGCGAGCCTGGGTAGCAATGTCATGGCCATCGGCGACCTCCCCGTCGACGGAGACGTCGTCGATGACGTCATCGCGACCGTCTACGAGGTGGGCGTGGGCCTCACGCTCCGCTGAATGCCCGCACGAACCACTCGCGGAACTCGTCCATCCGATGGCCCTCGCCTGAGCGCGGAAGAGCGCCGGGGCGAAACCCCCATTCGAGGAAGGGTTCGAGCAGGGCGGGATCACGCGCGATCACGTGTACGGGCACATCGGGGTCGCTCGCTCCCGTGACCCACGGCGCAGCCTGGTGGTCGCCCGCCACGATCAGGAGCGTGCGCTCGTCGAGGACCCCCGCGGCGAACCCGGCCATCGCGTCGAGCGAGTAGGCGAGCGAGTGCGCGTAACCTGTGCGCAGCGCCGCGACGTCCCACCAGATCTCTTCCGGCGGGTACCCGTCGAGTCTGTGGGGCTCGAAGATCGTTCCGTCGCCGATATCGTCCCAGTCGACGAGAGGCAGGACGGGCGTCCAGGGGGCGTGGCTGCTGACCATCCCGACTTCCACGAAGATGGGGGAGGTGGCCTCCTCGAGGACGCTGCCGAGGAACGACCAGGTGAACTGATCCGGCATGGTGACCCAGTAGAAGGGCGGGCCGGCGTACGGGATGTTCTGCGCGGTGTAGATGTCGTCGTAGCCTAGGCGGACGGCTTCGGGCCATGCGGTCGTGATGGCAGGCATGATCGTCGCCGTTCGGTAGCCCGCCCGACGGAAGTCGTGCACGAGGGTCTCTCTCTCGCTGGTGAGTAGGAGCTCGTACCGGAGCTGATTCTCCAGCCAGAGGCCGCTGAGCATGGTGCCATGCGCGTACCACGACTGTCCCCCGGTCGTGGGAGAGACGAGCGTGCCCGTGACGATGTGGAGACCCGCGCTGTCCAGTCGCGCCTCGGCCGCCTCGAGGCGCGGACGCACGACGGCAGAGAGCTCCGGATCGTCGACGGCCGCCGTTCCGTACGATTCGATGTACGTGAGCACGACGTTGTGTCCCACGAGACCCGAGAAGAGGTCCGGAACTCCCGCGAACGCACGGGGCTCCCGCCCCAGGTCCGCGGCGAAGGCCAGGCGCTCCGCGCGCGCCGCGCGCAGGAGCGCCCACTGATTGCCGAGGAGCGATGCCGCGGGGGCGGCCACTCGTTGTCCGAGCGCCGGCACGACCATCCCGATGAGCCCGAGCGCGAGCGTGCCTCCGACGATTCCGGCGGCGAGACGGGGTCCCGTCGCGGGACCTCTCCCGTCTGAAGAGGTGGCCGGCGCGAGCAGTCGGGCGGCCGCGTAGATCGTCAGCGCGCTCGAAGCGACGATCAGGACGATGCCCAAGAGCGTGCGCAGAAAGCCCGTGTTTCCGACAGCGAGGCGATAGACCGCCTGCACCAGATATAGATCGAGAGAGAGGTTCAGCGAGCGACCGAGGCTCTGCTGAAAGACGAGATCGGCGAGCCCGGCACCGGCGACGAGCACCACGCATACCGCCAGGAGCCAGGTCAGGCCTCGACTCCAGGGTCGATGCGGCAGGAGGGCCATTCCGGCCGCGATCACGGCCGCCTCCAACGACACCCATGGGGGCGGCGTGTCCCATACGGCGGCCGACACCCAGAGCGGCGCCAGGAACAGCCCATTGACAAGCACCCACGCGGCCACGAGCCTGATCAAAATCGTGAGTACCTCGTTGGCCGGAGTCGTGCAGGCGCGTTTCTTGCCCGCAGTCCCTGAACCGGTCGGACCCGCCGAACGGCTCCCCGTCCCGCGACGGCCGATTTCGGGGCTACGAAGGTCCAACGATACTGCTTGCCCGAATGGCGCACAAAGCTGACCGAGGAGTCTTCGAACTCCGACAGGGACGTGTACTCCTCGTCACGGACGTCGAGAGGGGCGTGTCCGCGCTCGTCGCTGCGGTGGAGGGTCTCGGCTCGGAAAGCCTCGCGCAGCTCCGCTCCTTCCGCGAGCCGCTCCGGCTGATCGTCACCACGCATCGTGGCCGCTCCATGGGCATCCACACGAATGGGAGCGAGGCCGACCTGAGTCTCGCCCTCGGCTCGGACGAGACCCCCGAGTCCATCATGGGTCTGGCCGCCGACCGAGGTACGACTCCTTCGGCATCCCGCCTGGCGTTCGGAGCGCGCCCGGCCACGCGCACCGAAGCGGCGGGACTCGCGCTCGCGCGGCTCGGCCATCTCCTTCCGGCCCTCGTGGGTGTGGAGCTCGAGCCGACCTCCCCGCGCCTCGCGTCCTGGATCGAGGACGGAACGGTCCTCGACGTTCCGAGCGAGGAGGTCGAGCGCGTGCTGAGTGAGTCGGCCACCGAGATCGTGCCGGTCGCCGAGGCACCGGTCCCGTTGGCGGTCGCCGAGCAATCCCGCCTCGTGTTCTTCCGCGAGGGCGGGGGGCTTCTGGAGCACGTCGCGGTCCTGATCGGGCCTCGAGAGGGCTGGCCGGAACCGATACCGGTGCGCCTCCACTCGGCGTGCCTCACCGGAGATCTCTTCGGCAGCATGCGCTGCGACTGCGGCGAGCAGCTGCGCGGGAGCCTCGAGTACTTCAAGAAGCGGGGCGGCGGCGTGCTGGTGTACCTCGCCCAGGAAGGACGCGGGATCGGGCTCGGCAACAAGATGCGCGCGTACTCGCTTCAGGAAGCCGGTTTGGACACCATCGATGCCGACGGAGTCCTCGGCTTCGGAGCCGACGAGAGGCGCTACGATGCCGCGATCGCGATTCTGCGCCATCTGGGGATCGCGCGGGTCGAGCTCCTCACCAACAACCCCGAGAAGGTCTCGGCACTACAGGGAGCCGGCATCGCGGTAGTTACGCGCACTCCGCTCTTCGGCGGGATCAACCGCCACAACCTCCGTTACGTCCAGGCCAAGGTGGACCGGTCGGGCCATTGGCTCGCCGACATGATCTCGCAGCGCGCCTCGTCGGACTGAGCAGCCGGTACCCCCGTGAGCGTGCACGGTGAGCGGGCCGGCGGATCCGCCGGCCGACCTCGAGTGGTCGGCAAGTTCCTCGAGGTCGAGGGTCGCCGCTTTCTCCTCAAAGGGGTCGCGTATGGGACCTTCGCGCCGGATGGCGAGGGCGCGCAGTTCCCCTCCGCGGGGCGGGTCGAGCAGGACTTCGCCGCCATGGTGGCGGCCGGAATCAACACGGTGCGGACGTACACGCCGCCCACCTCCGCCGTGCTCGACGTCGCCCACCGGCACGGCCTGCGCGTCATGGTCGGCCTCGCCTGGCCGCAGCACATCGCGTTTCTCGACGACCGGAGGCTCACCCGCCGCATTCGGCACGAGGCGGCTGCGACCGTGCGCGGCATCGCGGGACATCCGGCGGCGCTGCTGTTCGCGCTCGGCAACGAGATCCCCGCAGGGATCGTCCGGTGGCACGGTCACCGGCGCATCGAGCGCTTCCTGCGTGAGCTCTACCAAGATGTGAAAGCGGCCGCGCCCCAGAGCCTCCTGACTTACGTCAACTTCCCGCCGACGGAGTACTTGGAGCTCGACGCGTTCGACGTCGCGGCCTACAACGTGTATCTGCATCGCGAGCAGGAGCTGCGGGCCTATATCGCGCGCTTGCAGCACCTCGCCGGCAACCGGCCGCTCCTTCTCGCCGAGGCCGGCGGGGACAGCATCCGGGAGGGGGTCGAGGGCCAGGCCCGCATCACCGCGAGCCACATCCGTACCGCGTTCGCAGAAGGTGCTTGCGGGGCGGTGGCCTATTCCTGGACGGACGAGTGGTGGCGTGGCGGCGTCACGGTCGACGACTGGGCCTTCGGCCTGGTCGACCGGGCGCGTCGCCCCAAGCCCGCGCTCGCCGCGGTGAAGGAGGCCTTCGACGACGTCCCGTTCTCGACGGGCGCCAACGAGAAGTGGCCGAAGGTGTCGGTGGTGGTGTGCGCGTACGACGCGGCCAGCACGATCGACGAATGCCTGACGTCATTGGAGGGGATGACCTACCCCGACTTCGAGCTCATCGTCGTCAACGACGGGTCGCGCGACGCGACCGGCGACATCGCGAAGCGGCACGCCGGAGTGCGCGTCATCGACGTGCCGAACGGAGGGCTGAGCGCGGCGCGCAACGTGGGCCTGGCTGCCGCGACCGGAGAAGTCGTCGCGTACACGGACGCGGACGTGAGGGTGGACCCGGATTGGCTCACCTACCTCGTCCAGCCGCTGCTGACATCGGACATGGTCGGCGTGGGCGGCCCCAACGTCGTGCCGCCGGACGACCCGTGGGTGGCGCAGTGTGTGGCACGCGCCCCCGGCGGGCCCATCCACGTCATGCTCGACGACCGCGTCGCCGAGCACGTTCCGGGGTGCAACATGGCGTTCCGGCGGGATGCGCTCCTCGCGGTCGACGGTTTCAATCCCGTCTACGTGCGCGCGGGGGACGACGTCGATATCTGCTGGCGACTCCAGGCCAAGAAGCAGGAGATCGGCTTCGCGCCTGCGGCGCTCGTCTGGCACCGTCACCGTGCGAGCGTCGGGTCCTTCTGGCGGCAGCAGGTAGGGTACGGCGAAGCCGAGTCGTGGCTCGACGCGCACCACCCGGAGAAGTTCCTCGGCGGGCACATGGCGTGGCGGGGGCGCATCTACAGCCCGCTCCCGTTCCTCCGGCCCGCGTCCGAGCGGCGAGTGAATACCGGCGTGTGGGGCACCGCGGCGTTCCCGTCGGTCTACAGCGCGCACGCGCCCTCCTGGCACTACTTGCCCCACACCCCGGCCTGGATGGTCGTCTCGTTCGTCCTGTTCAACATCGGCTTCTGGGGTCCGCTGGCGGGGATGGATGCGGCTTGGCTGCCGCTGATCGCCGGGTCGCTCGGCGGTGCGATCACGCTCGTGCGGTGCGCACAGTTCGGCTGGCGGGCCAACCTGGAAGGGCTCCCCTCCATCGGGCGCCGGTCGATGCGGTGGAGCCGTCTCCGTTACCGGGCCCTCATCGCGTGGCTGCACGTGGTCCAGCCGCTGGCTCGGTTCAGGGGCAGGCTCCGCGGTCTGTCGACGCCCCAAGCCGTCGCTCCGAAGCACATGACGGGCCGTCCGTGGAAGGCTCCCGTGCCGTCGCTCCGCGACGTGTTCGCGTCCGCACGGCTCATCACCCGGGACGGGGCGGAGCGCTCGTTCTGGAGCGAGTCCTGGATACCCCAGACGAAGCTGCTCACGGAGCTCGTCGGCGTGTTGCGCGCGTGCAGGCCGCCCCAGCTCGTCGATGTGGACGAGGGGTGGCGACCCGATCGGGACCTGAGTCTGGCGGTCGGCCGGTGGGCGTGGCTGCACGTGGGCACCGTGGTGGAAGAGCACGAGCACGGAGCCTGCCTCCTGCGCGTGCGCGCGCGCCTGCGTCCGAGCTTCGGCGGCACACTGCGCGGCGCGGCTGCCGCGGTCCTGGTGGCGGGGGGGATGAGCGCGTCGGTGTTCATCTACGATCTCTCCGAAACCGTGCTCGTGGCCGCGGTGGCCGTCGCTGCGATCGGGGCTCGGGCCGCGTGGCAGGCCATCCGTGGCGCCGCAGTGCTCGAGCAGGCGATTACACGGGTCACGACCGGCGGCGCGATGGTCGAGCTCCCGATCCCGGTCGCGGCGGCACCGGCCCGGGCCCGCACGGCGGAGCCACACCCCGCGGAGACGCCGGTGGCCCAACGATGAGCGTCGTCACCTGGACCCTCGGATTCCTGCGGCCCTATCGGCGCCAGGCAGCAGCGATCGTCGGGCTGGCAATCGTGGAAATCGGGCTGGCGGCGCTCGCGCCTTGGCCGCTCAAGGTGATCGTCGACCACGTGCTCGGTGACCTGCCACTGCCGAGCGGGCTCGCTCTTCTCGTTCCCGCCGCGGTGGCGGGGAGCGCCGTCGCGGTCCTCGCGCTGGTGGTGCTCGCGGGGCTGCTCATCCAGGTCGCGAACGAGGTGATCCGCGCGGTTCACACGCAGATGCAGATGCGGGTAGCCCAGCGAACGGTCTACACGCTCCGTGCCGAGCTCCTGGCCCACCTGCAGGCGCTTCCGCTCCGACACCACGTCCTCACCCCGACGGCCGACTCGGTCTATCGCCTGGACGCGGATGCGCACTGCGTAGACGACCTGATCATCGGCGGCTTCTTTCCGCTGCTCCTGGCCGGGCTCAAGCTCGCCATCATGTTCGTTGTCCTCTTGTGGGTGGACACGACGCTCGCGCTGTTGTCGCTCGTGGTGGCGCCCCTGCTCTACGCGTGCCTTCGTTTCTACTCGCGCACCATGCTCGATCGCGCCGAGCGCGTGAAGGCGCTCGAGTCGACGATGATCGAGCGCGCGTTCGAGATCCTGACTTCGATCGCCGCGGTGAAGAGCTTCACGCGCGAGCGACATGAGCTGGCACGCTTCTCGAGCCACGGCGACGAGACGATGCGCGCCCGCCTGAGCCTGACGTGGCAGGAGTCGCTCTTCTCCGTTGCGGTGACCACGATCACGCTGGCCGGGACGGCGCTGATCCTCATCGTGGGAGGGATGCACGTGCTGGACGGGTCCCTGACGCTCGGGAGCCTGCTCGTCGTCGTGGCGTATCTGGCCGCGGTGTACGATCCGCTGTCGGCGATCGCTCACTCGACCGGTTCGCTCCAACAGGCCGTCGCCAGCGCGCGTCGCGTCCGGGCGATCTTCGAGCTGACGCCCGAGGTCCTCGACGACCCGAACGCCCTCGATGCGTCCGGGGTCGAGGGTCGGATCCGCTTCGAGGCGGTGAGCTTCTCCTACGACGAGTCCCGCAACGTGCTCGACGCGGTCGCCTTCGAAGCTCGGCCCGCAGAGCTGGTGGCGCTGGTGGGTCCCACGGGAGCAGGCAAGACCACGCTGGCCAGCCTCATTCCCCGGTTCTACGAGCCGAGCGCGGGCCGAGTCCTCGTCGACGACGTCGACGTCCGGCGCTACTCGCTCAAGTCCCTGCGCGAGCGGGTGGCGTTGGTCCCGCAACAGCCGGTTCTTTTCGCAGGCACGATTGCGGATAACATCCGCTACGGTCGTCTCGACGCGTCCGATGCCGATGTGGAGGAGGCCGCTCGGAGCGCCAACCTGCACGACTTCGTGAGCCGGCTGCCGCAGGGGTATCAGACGCCCATTCACGAGGGGGGCGCGACGCTCTCGGGGGGCGAGCGTCAGCGGATCGGCATCGCGCGGGCTCTGCTCAAGGCGGCTCCCATCCTGATTCTCGACGAACCAACCTCGGCGCTCGACGCGGTGTCCGAGGGCGCCATCTTCGACGCGCTCCGCCGAATCCGTGCCGGGCATACCCTGATCGTGATCGCGCACCGTCTCTCCACCGTGCGCGACGCCACGCGCATCGTCGTTCTGGACGAGGGACGCGTCATCGCTCAGGGAACGCACGACGAGCTGCTGAAGACATCACCGCTGTATCGGCGCATGTGCGCGCAACTCACCGTCCGATCTCTCGACGACCAGATCGCCGTCGACCAGCTCCTGCGCGCCACGTCATGAAGATCGTGCTCGCGGGCATCATCGCTCGATACCCGTTCGGCGGTGTCACCTGGTGCTCGCTCATGTACCTGCTCGGTCTACGGGCGCTCGGTCACGAGGTCCTCTACGTCGAGGACACGGGCGAGTGTGTGTACGACCCGGAGCGGAACGAAATCACCACGGATCCCTCGTACGGCACGCGTTATATCCACCAGGCGCTCGAGCCGTTCGGCTTCGGGGACCGCTGGAGCTTCGTGAACTACGACGGTGCGTATCACGGGCTCTCCAAGGAGGCCGTGCGTGCCTACTGCGCGGACGCCGACCTCTTCGTGAATCTTTCGGGAGGCTCGTGGTTCTGGCGCGACGAGTACGCGTCGATTCCTCGGCGGGTGTTCGTCGATACGGACCCCGTGTTCACGCAGCTCGCCATCGCGAAGGGCGAGGCCTGGTACGTCGAGTTCTTCCAACGCTTCGATCGGCTCTTCACGTTCGGGGCCAACATCGGCACGCCCGCCTGCGACGTGCCGACGAGTGGCCTGACGTGGCACGCCACCTGGCAGCCCGTGGTCACCGAGCTCTGGCACACGGACGTACCGCCTTCGCGTGACCGCTTCACGACCGTGATGACGTGGAAGACGGAGAGCTTCACGGACGTCGACGGCAACAAGGACCGCGAGTTCCTCGCGCTCTTGGATCTGCCGGCCCGTACCCGCTCTCGGTTCCAGATCGCCGTGAACGGCCCGATGGAGCTGCTCGCCGCGCACGGATGGTCGCCGATCGACGCGATGAGCGTCTCCCGGTCGCTCTGGGACTACCGCGACTTCATCCAGGACTCGAAGGCCGAGTTCGGGGTCGCGAAGCACGCGTATGTGTCCCGTCGCTCGGGGTGGTTCAGCGACCGCACGGCGTGCTATCTGGCAGCGGGACGCCCGGCCCTCGTCCAGGACACGGGCTGGAGCGCGCACCTCCCCACGGGCATGGGCCTCGTCGGGTTCTCGACTCCGGCCGAGGCCCTCGACGGTCTCGAGCGGGTCGAGCGCGATTACGCGGCCCACTCGCTCCACGCAGGCGAGGTGGCGCGCGAGCACTTCGATGCGTCCCGCGTGCTGCCTCGGTTTCTGGAGGCGGCATGCGAGTGAGCCCGCTCCGCATCGCGGTGGTCGGGCCGGTCGCGCAGGCGATCCCGCCGGCCCGCTCCGGATCCGTCGAGAGCGTGACGGCGCTCCTCACCGACGGGCTCGTGGCCAAGGGACACCACGTCACCCTCTTCGCCACCGGATCGTCGTCGACCACCGCGGAGCTGCACGCCACGTTCCCGCTCGGCTACTACGAGGAGCCGGATCTCTGGCCGTGGGAGCTCTGCGAGCTCCTGAACCTCTCGGCTGCGGTCGAGCGTGCGGCAGACTTCGACGTCATCCACTGCCAGGCGCAGTACGCGCCGATCTCGCTCGCGTTTACCCGCCTGTCGCCGGTGCCGCTGCTGGTCACCGTGCACCACGCGCCTACGTCGGCCGAGGTCGCGCTCTGGTCCCGCGACCCTGACGCCCCCTTCATCGCCATTTCGGAGGCGCAACGGCGACTGCTCGTCGGCTTGAACGTCGTGGGCACGGTTCATCACGCGGTCGACACCCGAACGTTCATCCCTCATCCGCAGCCCGAGGATTACCTCCTCTTCCTCGGTCGTTTCACCGAGGGAAAGGGCGTCCTGCAAGCGATCGAGATCGCCCGCCGAACAGGGCTGCGCCTCGTTCTCGCTGCCGCGCCGAACGAGTACTACACGGAATTCGTCGCCCCGCGGGTCGACGGCAGGCGCGTCGAGTATATCGGTGAGCTCGGATTGGCCGATAAGGTGGCGGCTGTCGGCCGTGCTGCCGCGTTGGTGTATCCGGTGCAGGCGAGCGAGCCTTTCGGTCTCGTTCTCGCCGAGGCCTCGGCATGCGGAACGCCGGTGGCCGCGCTGGGCCGAGGCGCGGTCCCCGAGATCGTCGAACACGGCGTCACGGGAGGTGTCTTCGATACGCTCGAGGATCTCGTCACGGGGCTGCCGGGTGTGTTGGCGCTCGACCGTGACCGGATTCGGACCCGCGCCGTGGAGCGCTTCGGCCCCGATCGCATGGTGGATGCGCACGTCGAGATCTACGCGAGGCTCGCCGGAGCGCGCGCCGGCGGGCGGGGCACACCTTCGATGAGCAACGTCTGATCATGCCCGGGATCCTGGCGGTCTTCGCGCACCCCGACGACGAGTCGCTCGCGTGCGGCGGTCTCCTCGCCAGGTGCGCCGACGAGGGCGCGCGCGTGTCGCTCCTCTGCCTCACGCACGGTGAGCACGGCCCAGGGCAGGGGGGCGGGTCACTGGGTGAGATCCGCGCGCGCGAGCTCGCGGACGCTGCGCGTGTCCTCGGCATCGGCAGCGTCGAGCTCCTCGATCACGAGGACGGCCTGATCCCCTGGATCGATGCCGCGCGTGTCGAAGCGGACATTCTCGGTGCGATTCATCGGTTCCGCCCGGATGTCGTCGTCACGTTCGACGAGGACGGGCTCTACTGGCACCCGGATCACATCGCCGTCCACGCGCGCACGACGGAAGCCGTCGCTCGGCTGGGCGCTGACGGTCCGGCGCTCCTGTACGTGAGCATGCCGGCGGGGTCGATGCGCGCTCTGGTGGACGCGGCCTCGAGTCACGCGCCTCTCCTCGGCGTAGGCGACGCAGACGCGTTCGGCGCGCTGGCGCCGGCACCGACGCTCATCTTCGACGCCACCCCGGTCGCCGACCGGAAGCTCCGCGCTCTGCGGTGTCACCGCAGTCAGGTCGAGGGCAGCGCGCTGGATAGCCTCGGCGAGGCAGAGGCCGCCCGCTTCCTCGGTACCGAGCACTACCGGCGGGCCGACGTCGGCTCGCGCGGTGAAGCGTTCATCGAGCGGTTCGGGACACCCGTCGGGGCAGCGGGGGCCTGAACGTCACATGGATACGAGTCTGCTCGACATCCTGCGCTGCCCTTACTGTGGAACGCACCTGGCCATCGTCGAGAACGAGGCACTCGTGCGGGACGGCGATCGCATCGAGGAGGGAGTGCTGGGTTGCGAGTGTTGCGCGTATCCTATCGTCGCCGGGATTCCCGTGCTGATCGCGGACGAGCCGACCCGGCGCGCGATGCACGCGCTCGAGGCCGGCCGGCGCGAGGAGGCGCTCTTCGTGCTCCTGGGGCGGGCGGAGGACGCGGTACGAAGCGGTGGCCTTCGCAGCCTCATGGCGCGGCCCGACGCGACCTATCGTGAGGCTCTGGCACTCCTCTGCGACGATGCGGAGGGGACGTACTTCCTCTACCGCTTCACCGATCCCACGCACGTGACCATCGAGGCGCTCGTGCGTGGGCTCGCCCAGCAGGCCTGGCCGGTGCGCGGCCGTGTGCTGGACCTCTGCGGCGGCACGGGTCACCTCACGCGGGTCCTCACCGCGCTTCCGCGCGCTGGTGTCGCGTTACCCGCCGCCACGGTGCTCGCCGACGTGTACTTCTGGAAGCTGTGGTTGGCGCGCCGGTTCATCGCCCCCGCTGCCGCTCCTGTCTGCTGCGACGCGAACCACCCACTTCCCTTCGCGCGCGACACCTTCTCGACCGTGCTCCTGGCCGACGCGTTCCCTTACATCTGGCACAAGCGGCTGCTCGCGGAGGAGATGATGCGCCTCGCCGGTGGGGAGGGTGTCGTCGTGATGCCGCACGTCCACTCCGCGCTCGGCGAGAACTTCTCGGCCGGCGACACGTTGACCCCTGCCGCGCATCGCGCCCTGTTCGCGCCCCAGGGCCCCCGTCTCTTCAGCGACGCCCGCCTCCTCGACGACGTGCTCGAGCGGCGCGTTGTCGACCTGACCCGGGATGTGACCCCCGAGCAGCTGGGCTCCGAGCCGTCGTTCACGATGGTCGCGAGTCCACGCCCGGATCTCTTTCGCCGCTTCGAGGTGGCGGAGGACCGCTCGATCGCCGGGGAGCTCACGGTCAACCCGCTGTATAGAGTGGAGAAGAGCGGAGGCTCCTCCGTGCTCACGCTCGAGTTTCCGACTCCCGAGTACGAGGCGGAGTTCGGGGCGTGCCGTAGGTACTTGCCGGACCGGGTGACGGTGGACGCGGATCTCACGGGTCCGATCCGGAAGGAGTCGCTCGGGGCGAGGTACGCGGAGCTCAGGGATCGGCGGGTGCTCATCGATGCACCGGCGAGATACTGGTGAGCGGCGTGCGCTTCGAGTGACGACCGAGGATTTCGGCGCGTGGTCCGACGAGGTCGCACGGTACTACGATCGGAACACGACGCGCTTCCTGCTCGTGGGGAGCGGCCGCGGTGTCCACTCCATGCACCGCGAGCTGTGGGGGCCCGAGGTCGACTCGCCACGCGCGGCCGCCGACTACATCCACCGCGTCATCGCAGATGCGATCGCCGAGCGCGTGATGCCCATGGCGACGGGCGCCGACCCCGTCATCCTCGACTTCGGCTGCGGAGTGGGCGGCACGCTCTTCCACTGCGCCAGACGCTTCCCGGGCGCGCGGCTCCACGGCATCACCGTGAGCGAGCGTCAGGTCGAGATCGCGACGCGACTCGCCGCCGAGATGGGCCTCGCGGATTCATGCTCGTTCTCGCGCGGGGACTTCCATGTCGCGAATCTCGCGCTTCAGGCTCACGTGATCGTCGCGGTGGAGTCCTTCGCGCACTCCAGAAGCATAGGAGCGTTTCTCACCAACGCGGCCAGGCACCTGCGTCCGGAAGGGCGCTTGATGATTGCGGACGACTTCTTGGCATGCGAGAAGTCGGCGCTGAATGCCCGACAGATCCGTCGCGTCGATCAGTTCCAATCTGGATGGCGAGTTCCAGCCGTCTGCACGCTGGACACGCTCGCGCGGGCTGCCGGCGAGCACGGCCTCGTGGTCGAGAGCGCGACCGACCTCACGCCGCTCACCCGACCCGGAAGTCGCACTCGAGACCACGTGATCGCCGCGCTCAGCCCTTTGTTGGCGTGGTTCCGCCTCGGGCGCGTTCCGTTCTACGGCAACATGATCGGCGGCCACGCCCTGCAGGTGGGGCTACGGGAGGGCTTCCTGCGCTATCAGCTGCTGGTCCTGCGTCGAGGGGCGCCGTAGTGTTGTGGAGCCCATGATCCCGACGCGCATTCTCCTGATCGCCACCGCCATGCTGGCGCAGGCCGGCTCCTTGGCGGCCCAGGGACCGCGACCGGCCGCCAGCGAGGCTCTCGCCGACGGAGCGATCACACTCGACGTGATGACGTTCAACATCCGCACGTCGGCGATTCCGGACGGGGACGACGCTTGGCCGCATCGAAAGGACCTCGTAGCCCAGACGATCGGCCGCTTCGATCCCGATGTGGTCGGGCTACAGGAGGCCCTCACGGAGCAGATCGAGTACCTGGAGAATGCTCTGCCCCAATACCGGTGGCTCGGGGTGGACCGTGCCTTGAACGGAGGTACCGGGCTCAGCGAGGCCACGCCGATCTTCTATCGACACGCGGAGATGGTGCCGATCGAGTCGGGCACGTTCTGGCTGGGTAATCCACCCAGCCGCAATCCCCCGGGCGCGCCGAACCCGACGGCTCAGGGTCAGGGACAGGGCCAGGGCCAGGGTCAGGGTCAGGCTCAGGGACGGGGCGGCGGTGGTCGAGGCGGGCGTGGTGGCTCCCGCATCGTCACCTGGGCGCGCTTCCACCACTTCGCGTCGGGTCGTCAGATCTACGTCTACAACACGCACCTGTCTCCGCGCGAAGGCCCACAGCACCTCGAGGCCGTCGCGCGCATCAACGAGCGGGTCGCGGCGCTTCCTGCCGAGAGCGCCGTCATCGTACTCGGCGACTTCAATGCGTACGCGGGTTCGAGTGAGACGTGGAGCGTCGCCACGAGCCATGGCCTGCGAGACGCATGGAGCATTGCCGGCGAGCGACATGGGCCCGACGTGACGTCGAACGGGTTCGGCCCTCCGCCGGATTGGGGTGGCGCCCGTATCGACTGGATTCTCGTCGGCGGGTCGATCGAGGTACCGGCGATCTCCACCGTCGTACACAGCGTCGAGGGCCGGTATCCGTCTGATCACTACCCGGTTCTGGCGACGCTCAGGGTTCCGCCGAGCTGATCGGCGCCCTGGCCCGTGTCTGAGTGGATCGGCCTCGTCCGCTCGCTCATCGTCTATTGGCGACCGGGGCGGCAGCGCTCGTTGCGAAGACTATATGCCGAGTTCGTGCACGAGGGTGACCTGGTGTTCGACGTCGGAGCACACCTCGGCGATCGGTCGATGGCGTTCGCGATGCTCGGCGCGCGTGTCGTCGCACTCGAACCCCAGCCTCGGATCGCGCGTTGGTTGCGTCGCATTGTCGGGCGAGACCGGCGCATCGTGATTCAGGAGGCGGCCGTGGGTGCACGGTCGGGCACGGAGCGCCTGGCGATCAGTCGGAGGCATCCGACGGTATCGACCCTCTCCCAGGCATGGCGGTCCACCGTGGCAGACGCGAACCCGGGTTTTCGCGGGGTCCGCTGGGAGGAGTCGGTCGAGGTGCCCGTGGTGACGCTCGACGCCCTGATCGAGGCGCACGGCGTGCCGAGCTTCTGCAAGATCGACGTGGAGGGCTACGAAGCGGAGGTGCTCGCGGGACTGAGCCAGCCGGTGCCCGGGCTATCGATCGAGTTCGTGTCGGGAGATCTGGATACGGCGGCGGCGTGTGTCCGCCGACTGTGCGAGCTCGGCTCGTATCGCTTCAACGTCGTCCTAGGAGAGCGGCGGACCTTCGGGTTCGACACGTGGATGAGTGCCGCGGAGACCCTCCGGTGGCTGGGGGAGGGTGCGGGTGGCGCGTCCTCGGGGGACATCTACGCGCGGCTCCAGCATGACTGAAGAGTCCCGGCGCGCCACGGTCGCGATTCTTCCCCTCGCTGCCACCGAGCAGCACGGGCCGCATCTGCCGCTGTCCACCGATCTCGACATCGGCATGGGGCTCCTGGCCGAGGCGCTTCGGCACCTCCCCGACGGTCTCGAAGTCACGACCCTCGCTCCCGTGAGCATCGGGGCGAGCCAAGAGCACGCGCGCTTCGCGGGCACGGTGAGCGTGACCACGGAGGAGCTGATCGGCTCCATCGTCGACCAGGGGGCGGGATTGGCGCGTTCGGGAATCCGCCGCCTCGTGCTGAGCAACAGCCACGGGGGCAACCGACACGCGATGGAGGCTGCGGGTCTAGCACTCCGTGCCGAGCACGACCTGCTGGTGGTGAAGGCGAGTTGGTTCCGGTTCGCGCGGCCGGCCGACGTCGATCTGCCGGAGGCCGAGTGGCGGCACGGCCTCCATGGCGGTGCCGTCGAGACGGCGATGATGCTCCACCTCCGGCCGGGCCTGGTCCGCACCGAAGCCATCGCCGACTTCCGGTCGTTCGGCCAGGATCTCGAGCGCACGCTGCGGCGCGTGGGTCCCGAGGGCCAAGCATCGTTCGCGTGGCTCGCGGACGACCTGAACCCGCAGGGCGTAGTGGGGGACGCCCGCCTCGCGACCCCGGCGATGGGCGCGCGCCTGGTCCAGCATTATGGCCGTGTCCTCGCCGAGGTGATCATGGACGCGAGGGACTTCCCGCTCGATCGCCTCAGCACGGGACCCGGGAGACGATGAGCTCCGCGATCGACGAGCGGACGGCCTGGGCGCTCGTGCGCGCGTTGGTTCCCGGATCCGCAGAGGCGGCTGGGTCTGCCCGAGTCCTTCTCGACGAGGCGCCCGACGTATGGCTGGAGGTCGACGCGATGGGGTCGTGGAGGTCCTCAGGGGACGTTGGCGCCGCCGCGCGGGACGTGCTCGACATCTACGTGCCGGTGCGCATAGAACGCGAGGTCGTGATCGGCCAGCTCGGCCAGAGCCTCGACGGGCGCATTGCCACGGAAGGCGGCGCGTCGCACTTCGTCACGGGCCCGAAGGATATCGAGCGACTCCACCGGCTCAGGGCTCTCGTGGATGCCGTAGTCGTCGGCGCCGGAACGGTGGCGCACGACGATCCCCGACTCACGGTGCGTCTGGTGGAAGGTCCGAATCCCGTGCGCGTGGTCCTCGATCCAGCGGGGCGGCTCGACGCAGGGCGTCGCGTGTTCACCGAGCCCGACTCGCGTACCATCGTCGTGCGAGGCGCATCGGGCGGCGCTGGGGCAGGAGGGAGCCCCCACGAAGAGCTCCGGGTGCCGGGGTCGGAGCGGGGCGGGCTGGACCTGACCGTGCTCCTCGCAGAGCTCCGGGCTCGTGGACTCCGACGCATCCTGGTGGAGGGCGGCGGCGTCACCGTATCGCGCTTCCTCGAAGCGGGCCTTCTCGACCGCCTCCACGTCTGCGTGGCGCCTCTTTTGATCGGCTCGGGACGCCCGTCGATCACGCTGCATCCGGTGGCGAGCCTCGATCAGGCCCTGCGCCCGTCCTGCCGCCACTTCACCCTCGGGGGGGACGTTCTCTTCGACCTCGACCTCCGAGCAGGGCAGGCGTGAGGACCGCCAGACCCGGAGCGCTGGATACGAGCACGAGGAGCCCGTAGGTCACCGAGATCGCGGCGCCGTCTTCGGGCGTGAGACCGGCGAGACCCCAGAGCGAGGCGGCGGCACCTTCCCGGATCCCCCAGCCGGCGACGGTCACGGGAACGAGCATGGTCATCAGCACCGGAGCCACGAGCGGTAGCAAGCGCATCAGCGGCGTGTCCACGCCGACCGCGCGCGCAGCGACCAGAAAGACGCAGATGTAGGATGCCACCACGACGAGCGCGCTGAGCAGCTGGGTCGCGACCGCGTCCCGAGAGAGCACCGCCCGGCGAGTGTCGGCCCAGAAGCGGGTCACCGCCGACTCCGAACCGGACTCCGACAGCGCGCGGCGACCGAACCACCACAGGGCGAGCCCGCCCAGCACCAGCGTGGCTCCCCCGGCCGCGGCGCGCACGGGGCCGCGTGCCCACGGTAGCACGACTACCGAGGCGATGGCGGTCATCGTCATCACGACCTGGGCGGAGGCGCGCTCGAGAATCACGGCGCGTATGGCGGGCCCGGTCGGCGCGCCGGTGCGCGTCTGCCGCCAGGCCCGCGAGACGTCGCCGGCGACCCCGCCGGGGAGGAGCTGGTTGAGCAGGATGCCGAGGTAGTACTCGCCCATGGCCTCGCGCGGGGTCAGAGCGATCCCGAGCCGAGCGGCCGTGTAGCGCCAGCGCCAGGCGAGGACGGCCACCTGCAACACCGTGACCGCGAGCCCGAGGACGACCCATCCCGGACGGAGCTCCCCGAGCCGGGACAGCACCGCGCCGACCTCGACGTACCGGGACACGAGCCACAGCAGCGCGACGCTGACCGCAATACGGCCCGCGGTGGCCCACAGGCGCGAGCGGTCCGCCTCGGTCAAGCTGGCTCCGCCGCCGCCCGGTCCTCGGGGAGTGCGAGCAGGTCCTGGTGCCCGACGACGAGTGCGAAGTCGCCCGCCGCCATCGCGCCGAGCCGGCGTTCGGCCCACGCCCGGACCCTGTCGCTCTCGTCGGGGCGCTGCTCGGCCGCTGCGGCGGCCCATCCCACGACGAGCGCGCGAGCCAAGGCGGACTCCCCCGGACCCAGCCTCCACGGGCTCGGCGACAGCCACGTGCGGTAACCTCGGCGACGGAAGTGCGCCTCGGCGGAGCGGGCAGCCGCGGGACCGAGCGCGGCTCCGAGGCCTTTGTCACGCCGCTGGTGCTCGTTCACCGCATCACGCACGATCGCGTCGATGGGGTCTCGCTCTCCCGTCCACTCCATCGTTCCGTCGTACGTGAGCGCGAAGAGCGCTCCGCATCCTGCACCGACCGCGCCGTCCACCAGGGCCACGAGCCAGGACTCCGAGACGAGATCCAGCAGAGCCGATGCCGTGACCAGGTGCGCGCGCGGAACCTCTCCGAGCCCAACATCGGCTAGGTCGCCGCGCAGAGCCTGCACGTGGACCTGGGGGTCGGGTGCATCGATGTGCGCGAGGAGATCGTCGTCGTGATCGAGGAGCGTCCACCTCTGAGGGTAGGGTAACTTAGGCGCTAAGTAGCGAAGGTTGGATCCCGTGCCGCTGCCGAGGTCGAGGACGGCGGAAGCTCCCCGCGTCGTCCACCACTCCTGCAGGGTGGGGAGCAGATCGACCGCGCGGGACGTGTGGTCGACTGGTTCGCGCAGCTCGAGCCAGGAGGCCGCGAACTTCTCGCTCACCGTGTGAGCTCGTCGATGGCGAGCCCGAAGGCCGCTGCGGCCTCGCGCCAGCTCGGGAGTGCCGCGGCGTGGCGACGAGCGGCTGCCGCGAGCCGGGTGCGAGTCGTCGTGTCGGGCCCGATCAGCGGTCGGAGCGCGGCAGCGAACGCCGCGGCGTCGCCAGGCTCGACCAGGACGCCCGCTCCCGGCGGCACGGTGAACGGAATCGCCCCCCCGGTCGTGCTCACGACGGGGAGTCCGCGCGCGAGCGCATCGGCGAGAGCCATCCCGTACCCCTCGTAGTGCGATGCGAGCACGAAGATCGACGCGGCGTGATAGAGATCTTCCAGCGCGGTGCCTTCGCGCTCGCCCACGAACTCGATCCGATCGACGAGACCGGCCGCGCCGACGCGCCGCAAGACCGAGTCGGCGTGCGGCGGGTCGCGCTCGAGGCTCCCCGCGCACACGCACGTCCACGGAAGATCGCGCACCCGCGCGAGGGCATCGACCAGCACGTCGTGGCCTTTCCGCGGGGTGACGCTCGCGACGCAGAGCAGTAGTGGAGGCTTTCCCGCGCCCGGGCCCGCAGCCGGGCGGGCGGGCTCCGTGCCGGGGACGACTGCGCGGATCCTCTCGGCAGCGACGCCGTACGAGCAGAGTCCCCGTGCGGTGAACGCGCTCGAGACGAGCACGCCCCCGCAGGACGCCAGCGCCCGCCGCTCGCTCTCGCGAAAGCGGCTCGCGTCGGCGGCCGGCAGCCCCGTCTCTTCGGCGAGTGGATGGTGGACGAGAGAGAGGATGCGGAGGCGTGGCCCGTGCGCCTCGATGGGTTCGGGCAAGCCTCCCATCGCCAAGCCGTCGACCACCACCCGGGCGCCGTCCGGAAGCGACGCCAGCAAACCGTGCATGGCCTCGCGCGCGACCGCGTCGGCGTCGGGGAAGCGCCCTTCGAGGTTGTGGACGTGAACGCGCCAGCCGAGATCCCTCAGCCCAGCCACCATGTGTGCATCATAGACGTAACCGCCCGTCAGCTGAGCGAGCGGACCCGGGACGACGAAGTGGAGCTCGCCCGGGGTCACACGGTCCCTTCGTAGCTTCCCCACGCCACGTGAGACTCGTTCAGCGTGACGCAGATCGACGCCAGTCCGCGTGCGCCGGCTCCCAGCTCGCCGGCCCGCACGGCGCGAGCGATCCGCTCGAAGATCTCGCGCGCGAGAAACTCGGTCGTCGTGTTCTTGCCTGCGAAGGCGGGCTCGTCGTCCAGGTTGCGGTAGTTCATGTCGGCGAGGATGCGCCGCAGCAGGTCGCCGGCCCGCCCGATGTCGACCACCAGACCGTCCGCGTCGAGCTCGGCTCGTCGGAACGTGGCGTCTACTACGTAGGTAGCGCCGTGGAGGCGCTGCGCCGGACCGAAGATCTCGCCCGCGAAGCTGTGGGCGATCATGAAGTGGTCCCGGACGTTCAGGCTGTACATGCTCACGCTCGCGTGGAGTGGAAGTCGTCCCGATATCGTACGCGGTGGCACAACGTCCCCGCGGAGTCCTGGCTCAGCTTCGCCATCGTGCGGGGGAGATACTCGAAGTCGCTCTCCCCGCTGATGAGAGCGTCGAGCCGCGGATCGAGCAGCACCTCGAGCGCCGCCTCCATGCGTCGACGATGGCTCCATCGTGCGGTGCGATCCGCAGGGATGCGACCGACCTGGCTGCTCTTCAGCGTGAGGCGGCGCGAGTGGAAGGCTTCGCCCAGCGGTAGCGTCACTGGCCGGTCGCCGTACCAGCTCAGCTCGAGGATCGTCGCCTCCATGCCAGCCGCGGCCAGCGCCGTCCTGAGCCCCGCCTCCTGTCCGCTCGCGTGCACGACTAGGTCCGCGTCGGCGCCGACGGGCGCTTGGTCCGTGAACGCCAGACCCAACGCGCCGGCAACCCGTGCGCGGTCGGCGTCGATGTCGAAGGCGACGACGTCGGCGCCCGGAAGCTGGTCGCACAGATATGCGACCAGGAGTCCGACGACGCCCGCGCCCACCACGACGATCCGGTCGCCGGGGCCCGGCTTCGCGTCCCACACGGCGTTCAGCGCGGTCTCGGCGTTGGCTGCGAGCACCGCGCGTCCTTCAGGGAGCCCGGGCGGGAGCGGCGTGACCGCGGCGGCGGGCACGCAGTACAGGTCCTGATGGGGGTGGAGGCAGAAGACTGAACGGCCCTCCAGCTCGGCAGGCCCTGCGAGCACTTCGCCCACGCTCGAGTAGCCGTACTTCACCGGTGCCGGGAAATGACCCTCCTGGAACGGTGCGCGCATCGCGTCGCGCTGCGACGCGGGCACTTCGCCCCGGAAGACGAGAGCCTCGGTTCCGCGGCTGATCCCGCTGTAGATCGTCCGCACCAGGACCTCGTGGTCCTGCCTGGGAGCGAGGGGGGCGGTCGCGATCTCCCCTCGACCCGGTGACCGGATCCAGAACTGTCGGGCTTTCGTGGTGTCCAACGTGGTCCCTGCGAGTCCTTTTTCGTGTCAGCGCCCGAGCCCATGGCGACAGCCGAACCGTACCTCGGTAGCCGAGCGCCACGTCCCGGCGTGCGCGGCCGGGTCCGCGACCTCATGGTCGGGCTCCTGCTCGCGCTCGGCGTGGTCGATGGAACCTGGTGGCTCCTGGGCCTGCCTGCCAGCCACATCCTGATCGGGATCGTGCTCTACGGGTTGCTGGCGAGGCTGGTCCTACGGAAGCTACCGAAGGACCACCCGGGGCCCGGTATCGGGTCGGCCAACCGCGTGACGCTCGCCCGGGCGGCGCTGGCGCTTCCGGTCTTCGCGCTCGCGCTCGAGCCGGGATCGCTCGGCCCGACGGGACTCTGGTGGATCATCGGGCTCTCGACCGTCGTGATGCTCCTCGACGGTCTCGACGGCAGGATCGCGCGGCGCACCGGAACGGAGACCGCGTTCGGCGCGCGGTTCGACATGGAGCTCGACGCCGCGCTCATCCTGGCGCTGTCCGTGCTGGTGTGGCGAAGCGGGAAGGTCGACGCATGGGTCCTGCTCATCGGGCTGATGCGCTACGCGTTCGTGGCCGCGAGCTGGCGATGGCCGGCCTTGGGCGCGGAGCTGCCGCCGAGCATGCGCCGCAAGGTCGTGTGCGTGATCCAGGGCGTCGTGCTGCTGGTCGCGCTGGGGCCCATCATCCCAGTGTCGATGGCGGTCGTCGTTACCGCCGCAGGCCTGGTGGCGCTCGGTTACTCGTTCGCGGTCGACGTGCGCTGGGCACTGCGGGCCGGAACGCCTCAGTAGCCCAGCTTCACCTCGCCGGCGTCGATGCCCTCGACGGTTCCGGCGCGCAACCACTCGAGCGACGCCTCGAAGAGGAGCATCCGGTTCGACTCCCACATCGCGTTGTGCGAGGAGCAGGCGAGGTCGATCAGCACCTTCTTGGTCGAGCCGGCGTCCTGGAAGAGCTCCCGCACGCGTTCGGGCGCGACCTGGCCGTCCGTCGCGGGTGCGATCAGCAGCATCGGCGTCCGCTGACGGGCGGCCTCGTCACGTCCCCACCCCCAGGTGGTCACGTTCGGGGCGCGCCGAACACCCGTGCCCCAGGTCGCACCGACGGGGTCCGACTCGAGCATCGCCGCCCACACCGACTCGCGCACGCGGGGCTCGACCTGGCCGGGGCAGGGAGCCTGCCGGCTCCAGAGCGCGTCGAAGTCCGCGCGCGACTGCTTCGTCATCGCGGTTCCCGACACAGGTAGGCTCGCGGGCGGCGTGGCCGGGCGGGTCCTGCCGTACGCCGGCGACAGCAGAATGAGGCTCGCGACCTTGTCGGGGTGCCGGGCGGCATAGCCGCCGGCCCGTGGTCCCCCGAGCGACCAGGCCCCCAGGTGCACGCGCTCGACCCCGCGGAGCTCACGCACGTACTCGACCACCGCGTCGAGGTCGTGCCAATCCGACTCGATCGTCGTCGCCGCGAAGCCGTACGTCGCGGGGCACGGCGCGGGGATGAGCGTGGGCACGAACTCGGCCTGCTGCGCCTGCGAGAGGTTGCAGGGGTCGTTCATGGCCGCCGGCCGCGTGGAGCGCCCGTAGCCCGTCATGTCCATGGAGAATACGTCGTAGCCGGCCTCGGCCAGGAAGGCCATCCAACTCGCGCCGGGCGGATCGAACGCGACCTCGGCCGGCGTGCCCGCGCCGTGCACGAAGACCACGACCCGGCCCTCGAGGCCGCGGGAGCGCAGCGCGGTGCCCGCCAGCACGCGCTCGCGCACGTAGATCTGCGCGAGCTGGCCTTGCATCGAAGGCGCCTTCGACACGACGCGCACGTAGTGGTCGACGGTGAGGGGTGCGCCCTGGGCGGCGACGTCCCGCGCCGAGAGCGACATTGCGAGGGCGGCCGCGAGCGGGGCGGCGAAGCGAATTTTCATGGCGACATACTAGCGCGGGCCGGGTCGGCCCGCGACGCTGGCAAGCCGCTCGAGCGTCCCCGAGCCGCGACCTACCCGGCGGCGACGGCCGCGAAGTGCGGTAACGCCCGCTCGACCATGGCATCGGAGGCCGTGAGGCTGATGCGGAAGTGGTCGGGCGAGGCCATCACGCTGCCGGGCATCACGAACACGTTTCGATCGGCGAGCGCGTTCCAGAGCCTGTCCGGATCTCCTTTCGGCCAACGACTCCAGAGGTAGAACGTCCCCTCGGGTTCCAGCGTCGGGTACCCGGCGGCCCCCAGGGTGCGCATCAGCTGGTCCCGTCGCCGAGCGAGCGCGACGCGGTCGATCGTCACGTTCTCGAGGTCGGGTATCGAGTACTGCATGACCGCGTTGGGGAAGCACCACCCCATCGCCATCTGCGCGGAGAACAGGGCGTCTTGGTGCGCGCGTCGCTCGGGCTGGGGCATGAGCGGCGAGATCGCCAGGTAGCCGAGCCTCTGGCCCGGCGCGAGGAGGACCTTCCCGTAGCTGTAGGAGATGAACGTCCACGGATAGATCGCGGCCGGGCTTTGGAACGCGCGGTCGTCGAAGCGGAGCCGTCGGTAAGGCTCGTCCGACAGCAGGTAGACCCGGTGGCCGATCCGCTGCGACGCGCGCTCGAGGAGGTCGGCGAGCTCCCGAAGTGCCTCGGTGCCGTAGATGCGCCCCGTAGGGTTGTGGGGCGTGTTCACGATGACGAGACGCGTCTTCGGCCCGATGGCCGCGTCGATCGCCGCGAGGTCCAGGTCGAAGCGAGGGCCAGCGAGTCTCACCTTGCGCGGGACGGCGTCGGCAGCGAGCAGCATCGGCTCGTAGCAGAACCAGGCCGGCTCGGAGAAGACCGCCTCGTCACCCGCATCGAGCACGAGGCGGAACGTGACCAGGATCGCGGCGAACGCGCCGGCGGTGAGCGCGATGTCGGCCGGCTCGAACGGAAGCCCGAGCTCTGCTCCCACCCGCTGGGCCAAGAACTCCTGCGGCTCCTCCTCGGACGACTTGTACGCGAACCAGTTCTTGTCTTCTGGGATCGCGCGTGCTCGGATCGCGGACACGAGTCCATCGAGCGGCATCTCGTGTGGGTTGCCGAACGTGAAGTCGCAGACGTCGGCGTCGAAGCGCGCGTCCGCGTAGCGCGAGGTCTGGTAGAAGTCTCGGATCGGCGCGAAGGCCGCGTTCGCCGCCTGAATGCGCTTGGAGAGTGACAAGGATCGTTCCGCGGAATCGGTGAGTGGATCCAAGCACGGTCGTGGCGCCGAGCACCGTTCGCAACCCATGGTCCAGCGCTCCGGCAACCGAATCGCCGCCCGTCGCGTCGAAAGGATTCCATGCTGGCCCCCCTCCTCCCGTTCCAGCTCGCGGCCGCCGCTCCGCCGCCCGCCGACCCGTTGGCCGTGTACCGACATACAGCGAGACGCGCGTGGCGCGCCCGACGGATTGGAGCGTCGTGAGCCTCACGCGCGTGCCGCGCCTGAAGGTGGAATACCAGCTCTTGCGATCCGTCTTTCTCAGGCTCGTCGGTCAGTACGCGGCCCAGGAGCAGGACGACCTGCGCGACGACGGCCGCACCGACGCGGCGCTCCTGCAGTTCGACTCCGGAACCGCATCCTACACGCCGATCACCGCCTGGGCCGCGAACGACCTCCAGCTCGACTGGCTTTCTCCTATCAGCCGAGTCCAGGCACCGTGCTTTTCGCGGGGTATGGGAGCGCGCTCGAAGAAGAGCGTGCGTTCCGCTTCGACCGCCTCAGGCGCCGCGGGGACGCGTTTTTCGTGAAGCTCTCCTACCTCTTCCGCTCCTGAGGGGCCCTTCCTCGGAGACAGGGTGCCCCTAAGCGAGGCACACTGAATATGCGTCGCACCATTTTGGTGCCCGACACTCCGAAGATGGGTCCTGGGATGCCCAGGGGATTGTCGATCCGATATCGGTGCATAGCACGTAAGATTCAGTACACCAACGATTTGCATGGTGGAAGGCTCTGCCCCCTCGTTCGCGGATGCCTGGTATGGGCATTGCCTCTGGGGGGCGCGTACGAATGCGAAGTCGAGCCCTCCACTAATCGGAGTTCACTCTATGAGAATCCAACGCTTCCCCCCGCTTCTCGCGCTGGTCGTGATGGCCGCGTGCGAGGGAACCGGTCCTACGACCGGAACCGGCGTGTCCCTCACGTTCGCGTCCGATGTGGCCGCAGGCCCTGCTGCGGCTCCCAGCGCCGCTTCTGGCCCGATGCTCGGGCCGATCACCGACGGTGTGAACACGGTCATTGTGAACACGGTCAAGGTCGTCCTGAAGGGGATCGAGCTGAAGAATGCCGAGGTGAACGACTGCAGCGTCGAGCCCGAGCCGCCCGGGTGCGAGAGCTTCCGTAGCGGTCCAGTGCTCGTGGACGTGCCGGTAGATGGAACCACGAACCAAGACGTGGCGATCAACATCCCGGCCGGCACGTACGACCAGGTCAAGTTCGAGATCCATGAGGTGACGGACGCCGACGGCGCGTTCCTCACGGCCAACCCGAGCATGGCTGGGAAGAGCATCACGGTCGCCGGAACGTACAACGGAAGTCCGTTCACGTTCGAGACGAACCTGAGTCAGGAGCAGGTCTTCGACCTCATTCCGAACCTCGTGGTGACCGATGGTGACGCAGCTACGAACGTGACGATCCGATTCGACGTGTCCACCTGGTTCCTGGATTCGCCAGGGGGAGACCTGTTCAATCCGGCGACGGCCTCGACGGGTCAGCCGAACGAGAGCATCGCCGAAGAGAACATCAAGAACTCCATCAAAGCGTTCGAGGATCGCGATAGAGACGGAGACGAGACGGACGAGTCGTAGTCCCGACGGTCGGGGTCGAAAGATGAGGACGAGGTGCCGCGAGCTCGCGGCACCTCGTCACGTCATCCGCTCGTGGCCTGACTACGCCGGCTGCGCCGGGAACTGAGCCAGTGGCGTCGATCGCGAGATGCGCCACTCCTCCTCGTTCATGTCCGCCCCGATGTCCGCGAAGAGCGGCGTGCTCAAGTAACGCTCGCCGGTGTCGGGGAGCATGCACAGAATGCTCGAGCCCTTTTCGGCTTCGCGCGCGATTCTGAGCGCGCCTGCGAAGGTCGCACCGGACGTGATGCCGACGAAGATGCCCTCCTTGGCGGCGAGTTCCTTGCTGCACGCCATCGCTTCCGGGGCGGGGACCGCGATCACCCGGTCGGCGAGCTTCATCTCGAAGGCGTCGCCCGTCAGCTTGGGGATGAAGTCCGGCGTCCATCCCTGGAGAGGGTGCGGTTTGAAGGATGGGTGCGGCGCCGCAGGGGATCCGTCGGGCTTCCGGGCCTGCTCGATTCCGCTTGCGACGAGCTGCGCGTCCTCGGGCTCACACACCACGATCTCGGTCTTGGGCCGCTCCTTGCGGAGGACCCGCGCGACCCCCTTGAGGGTGCCCCCGGTACCGTAGCCCGTCACCCAATAGTCGAGCCTCTCCCCGTCGAAGTCCCTGATGATCTCTCTCGCCGTGGTGCGCGTGTGGTAGTCCGCGTTGGCCTCGTTCTCGAACTGGCGCGTCATGAACCAGCCGTGCGTTTCGGCGAGCTCGACCGTCTTCTTGATCATGCCCACCGCGCGCTCGGCCATCGGCGTGAGGATGACCTTCGCACCCAGGAAGCGCATGATCCGCCGACGCTCGACGCTGAACTGCTCCGCCATGACGAGCACGCACGGATAGCCCTTGGCCGCGCACACCATGGCGAGGCCGATGCCAGTGTTGCCGCTGGTGGCCTCGATGACGGTCTGCCCCGGCTTGAGCTCACCCGCCGCCTCGGCCGCCTCGATCACGCCGAGCGCGAGACGGTCCTTCACGGACCCGAGGGGGTTGAAGGCCTCTACCTTCACGTAGAGGTCGATTCCTGGGGGCGCGAGTCGGTTGATGCGAACGACCGG
Source organism: uncultured Gemmatimonas sp. (assembly GCA_964490285.1). Lineage (GTDB taxonomy): Bacteria > Gemmatimonadota > Gemmatimonadetes > Longimicrobiales > Gaopeijiaceae > UBA2982. The sequence continues at coordinate 48,386 of CAZBCN010000005.1, forward strand.
CGTGTTGCCGACCGTCTCCAGGATGTTGCGGTACTTGGCCACGGGTACCTCGGGGCAGGTGGGTTCGCCGGCAGACACGCGCCGTCCGGCGAGCACGACGGTGTGGGGGAAGGACACTTGCGCGGAGGGGCTCGCTGCGCAACCCGATGGTGACGTCCGTGACCAGATCGAGGGTGGTTCCGGCAAGCTGCGTCAGCTCGATGAGCCCGAGACCCTCGGCATCCCCGGGGCTGAGAAGGGTCACCCGGCCGCCGCCCCCACCCTGGAGGTAGATCTCGCCGATCTCGACCCAGACGCTG